>DASXZW010000045.1:0-71223 GCA_036501665.1 Verrucomicrobiia bacterium | reverse complement strand
TTGATCAGGGGCGTTGGTGCAACGCGCAATGGAATGTTCCAAGGCACAACCAGCCCGCGCCGCTAATACCACCAGCGGTTCGGACGCCGGAACATGATCGGATCGAGAAGGGACAGCATCAATGCAAGTCGAATTCATGCCAAAAGCTTACACTACCCTGCAAGAAACTGAGATGCGCTCGTCCTCGGCGTTTTTTCAAATCGGGAATTGACCTGCCGGGGTGGCAAACGATCATAATGACTTGTTTATGACCGAACAAACGCGGGCCAATGCACCACGCTCCTCGACTTCCGCTCCAACCAGTTCTTCACTTTCCGATAATGACGTGGCGGCGATTGATCAGTTGCGGCTAACGCACAAAAACCTGCGCACTGAACTGGCAAAGGTCATTATTGGTCAGGACACGGTAGTTGAACGATTGTTGGTCTGCATTTTGGCGCGGGGACATGGGTTGTTAATGGGGGTTCCGGGGTTGGCGAAGACGATGATCGTTAATTCGCTGGCCCAGGCGATGTCGTTGCAATTCAATCGCATCCAATTCACCCCCGACCTGATGCCTTCGGACATTACCGGGACGGACATTTTGCAGGACACTGATCAGCCGGGGCGGCGCGCGTTCGTGTTCGTCAAGGGGCCGCTGTTTGCGAACATTATTCTGGCCGACGAAATTAATCGCACGCCGCCGAAAACCCAATCTGCTCTGTTGGAAGCGATGCAGGAACATCGGGTCACGGTTGCGGGGCGATTTTTTCCGTTGCCCGCGCCGTTTTTTGTGCTGGCCACGCAGAATCCAATTGAACAAGAAGGAACTTACCCGCTGCCAGAAGCGCAGTTGGATCGGTTCATGTTTTTCATTCATGTGGATTATCCGACTCGTGAAGAAGAGGGGAGAATCGCCCGCGAGACTACTGGAGCGACGCCTGCCGCTCTTTCCAAAGTGATCGATGGCGAGCAAATTACGAAGTTTCAGGAAGTCGTGCAGCGGGTTCCGGTGCCCGACCATATATATGAATTGGCGGTTGATCTTGTCCGGCGCACCCGCCCGCGTTCTGAGCAGGCCCCGGATTGGATCAAGCGTTGGGTGACGTGGGGAGCGGGGCCTCGCGCGGTGCAATATTTGATTCGAGGCGCAAAGGCCAGGGCGGTTTTGCATGGAAGTTACCTCGTGCGATTGGAGGATTTGGAGGCCGTGGCTGCGCCAGTGTTGACCCATCGAATTTTGACGAATTTCCAGGCGCAATCGGAAGGGATCGACAGTCCTGAGATTATTCGGCGGCTGTTGCAGGAGAATCGGGGAGAGCAGCGCCGTGGCTGAGGAGCATAAGTTTCTCGATTCAGCGGTGCTCAACCGTTTGACGCACCTGACTTTGATGTCGCGCACTCCGATGGAAGGGAGCGTTTCCGGGCTGCATCGGAGTCCTCATCGCGGCTCCAGCGTCGAGTTTGCGGAATATCGAAATTACGTGCCGGGCGACGACATCCGCCGCCTGGATTGGCGCGTTTTTGCGCGCACGGACAAGTTTTTTCTCAAGGAATACGAAGCTGAAACCAATCTGCGTTGTTATTTTGTCCTGGATTGCAGCGGGTCGATGAAGTTCGGAAACAAGCTGCACTATGCCAAATCGCTGTTGGCGACAATGGCTTATCTCGCCTCGCATCAAGGCGATGCGGTCGGCTCGGTTTGCGTGGCGGGGAAAACGTTTCTGGAAATCCCCCCTCGGCGAAATCCGGCGCACCTTAAACTGATTCTTGACACGATTGAAAAAGCCGAACCTCGCGGAGAGACGAATCTTGCCGGGGCGCTTCATGATCTTGCCGAAAAGGTGCGTCGCCGGGCGATGGTGGTGGTGATTTCAGATTTTTTCTGCGATTTGGAACCGCTCTTGAACGCATTCCAGCATTTGCGTTTCCAAAAGCATGATATGGCGGTGTTTCAATTGTTGGACCGGGCTGAGTTGGATTTTCAATTCGACCGGCCTGTGCGCTTCGTCGATTTGGAAAGTTCGCTCGGCATTGTCACTGAGCCTTCCACGATTCGGGATGAATATTTGCGGCAGTTAAACTTGTTTCTCGAGGCGTTGCGCGATGGCTGCCATGAATTCGGCGCGGACTATCGCCGTGTGGTGACTGATCAACTTTTTGAACGGGTGCTTGCGGATTTTTTGGTCGCCCGCGCGCAGGTGGCGGCGATCTCGCCGTAGCAGTAAGTTGGGTGTGAAGAATGACTTTCCTTCAACCATGGGTGCTGCTGGGTTTGCCGCTGATTTTTCTACCGATCATCATCCATTTCCTGAATCGCCTGCGACACCGACCGAAGCCGTGGGCTGCGATGCGTTTTCTCATTTCGGCGACGCGAAGTTCGGTCAGCCAGAATCGGTTGCGGCAGTTTTTGATTCTGCTGTTCCGGGTGCTGGCAGTGGCGATGCTTATTTTATTTCTTGCGCGACCACTGGCGGGGGGATGGCTGGGTTGGGCGCTTTCTCCCGCGCCGGACGCGATTATTATTCTACTTGATAGATCGGCCAGCATGGAGGCGAGGTCGGGGGGGATTCCGAGGCGGGAACAGGCGATAAAACTTTTAGCCCAAGCGGTGAAGCCGTTTGAACAAACCACGCATCTTGTATTGATTGACAGTGTCACGCGCTCGGCGCAGGAGGTGGCGCGGGGCGATTCTCTCACGAATCTCTCGGTCACCGGGCCGAGCGATACGGCGGCGGACATTCCAGCGATGTTGCGGGCGGCGTTTGACTGGTTGATCGACAATCGCGCAGGCACGGCGGAAATCTGGATTGCCTCGGACAATCAACGCAGCAATTGGATGCCGGAGGACGCGCGGTGGCAAAGCGTGATTGCGCAACTGAGCGGGCTTTCGCAAAGGGTGCGTGTGCGTTTGTTGGAATTGAACCAGATGCCGGAGGATAATGCTTCGATCTCCATGAAGGAACTGCTGCGGCGTCCGCGCGGGAGTGAATCGGAGCTGGCTGCGACGCTGGAAATCGCGCGAAACAGCGCATCGGCGGCGACGATTCCGGTCGTGCTTTCGTTGAACGGGGAACGGTCTTCGACGGAATTAAAAGTGGAGAGCCAGTCGATGGGGTGGCGGCGAAAAATTGATCTGGGTTCACGAAGCAATGGCGGTTGGGGAAGTTTTACGCTGCCGGTTGATGGCAATTTGCGGGACAACCAGGTTTATTTTGTTTATGGGCCGGACACGCCGCTTTTGGCGGCAGTCGTCAGCGCCGACAAGGATCGGGCGCGGGATTTTCAGTTTGCGGCATCGTCGCATTCGGGCGAGCCGGCTGCGCTGATTTCGCCGGCGGACTTTGGGGGCACAAGTATTGACAAGGACGCCTTGCTGATCTGGCAGGGGACTCTTCCGTCGGGCGCGGAAGCGGACAAAGTGAGATCGTTCGCGCAGGAGGGTGGGGTTGCTATTTTCTTTCCGCCGGACCAGGAGAGCGCGCAACAATTTGATGGCGCAAGTTGGGGGCAGGTTCAGAACGCCGAGGCGACGGAGGGTTATCGGATTGCGAAGTGGGAAGAGGCGGAGGGCCCGCTTGCGAAGAGCGACGAACATGTGAGTTTGCCGTTGCCGCAAACGACTTTTGCGCGGCGACAGACCATTAACGGCCAGAAAAATCCGCTCGCTTCGTTCGAGGACGGCGCGGCTTTCTTGACACGGCAAAATGTTGGCAAAGGGGAGATTTACTTTTGCGCGTCGTTGCCCGATCCGGCGTGGTCGAGCCTTGGCGAGGGGCCGGTGCTGGTGCCGATGTTGCAGAGGATGCTCGTGGAGGGAGGACGGCGTTTGCAGCCGGTGGCGACGGTGCCGTGCGGGGAATTGAGCGCGGTCGATCAAGCGCAGACCTGGACGCCTGTCGATACTAATGAAGTGCGCGACATCCACTCGCAGGCGGGCGTTTATCGTTCAGGAAATCGCCTGCTGGCGGTGAACCGACCGGCGGCGGAAGACGAACCGGAAATTATTGATTCCGATGCGGCGCGAAAATTATTTGGCGCGCTTCCGGTGCAAACTTTGCAGGAGCGGCATTTGGAGACGGAGTCGTTGCAGGGAGAAGTTTGGCGGGTGTTTGTGTTCGCGGTGTTGTTGTTCCTGCTTGCGGAAGGAATTTTGATATTGCCGGGGCGGCGGCAGCCGGTTTCGAGCGTTGGCGCAACGGCAAAACCGAAGCCGCGAGAGGCTCAATTGGTATGAGCCACCTTTCGCTGGCAGCGTCGCCGTCGGTTGTTGTCGGAATGGTTTTGCTGTGGTTGGGCGCGGGCTGGCTGTGCTGGGCGAATTGGCAGCGTTCGGCGAATCGGCGGGCGGCTGGAAGCCTGGAGGCTGTGCGGTTTTTGCTCATCACGATTTTGGCGGTGACGTTGTTGCGGCCGGAATTCTCGAAGCATCTGGAACAGACTTCTTTGCCAGAAATCGCGGTGCTGGCCGACGCTTCCGGCAGCATGCAAACCCGCGATATCGGCGCTGGAAAAAATGTCATCAGCCGCGAAGAATGGATGAAAGGCGAGTTGGCCAAGAAATTTTGGCAACCGTTGGAAGGGAAGGCAAAGGTCAGCGTTGAACCGTTTTCCGCGCCTTCGACAAACGACGCCACAATTAACGGCACGGATATCAATCTTGCGTTGGAAGGCGCTTTGCACCGCTACAAAAATCTTAAGGCGGTGCTGCTCTTGAGCGACGGGGACTGGAATGTTGGCAAATCGCCATTGGGCACGGCGACGCAATATCGCGAGCAGAACATACCGATTTTCACGGTTACCGCCGGGCGCGGGACGCCGGTGCCGGATTTAGTTCTCGAAAATGTTTCAGCGCCCGCGTATGGGCTTTTTGGCGAGGACATCGCTGTTGCGTTTAAGGTGACCAGTCATCTGGCGCGAGAAGTCAAGATTACTGTCTCGGTCACGGATAATTTTGGGGAGTCCTCGAAAAAGGAGATCACCATTCCGGCCAACGGCGAGGTGGAGGATTCGATTCTTTGGGCGCCGCGAGAGACGGGGGACATTTCCGCCACGGTCAAAGTGCCTGTCGAACCGGACGAGGCCATCGCTGAAAATAATGAGAAAACGATTCACGTGGCGGTGCGAATTGAAAAGCTCAAGGTGCTGGTGGTCGATTCGTTGCCGCGCTGGGAGTATCGTTATTTGCGCAATGCTTTGGCGCGCGATCCGGGAGTTGATATGCGTTGCCTGCTCCTGCACCCGGACCTTGGACCTGGCGATGGGTTGAATTACATCTCGACGTTTCCGAATACGAAGGAAGCGCTGTCGCCTTACGACGTTGTTTTTTTGGGCGATGTCGGGATTGGAGAAAATGAATTGACTGCGAAGGACGCGGAACTGCTCAAAGGGTTGGTGGAGCAACAGGGGAGCGGTCTGGTGTTTGTTCCCGGCAGGCGCGGGCGCGAGGCGACGTTCCTAAACAGTGCGCTGCAGGATTTGTATCCGGTCGATTTGGACACTTCAAAGCCGGGCGGAATCGGTTTGGAAAACGAAGCGCAGCTTATGCTCACGAGCGGAGGGAAGCGCCACTGGCTTACTCGCTTTGATTCGGATGAGGACCGCAACGATGAACTTTGGAAGCAACTGCCGGGATTTTTTTGGTCGGCAGCGGTTGAAAAGAGCAGGCCGGGTTCGCAGGTGCTGGCTGTGCATTCCGCGCTTCGCAATCAGTGGGGGCGCATGCCGCTTCTTGCGACGCGAACGGCGGGCAACGGCAAAGTTCTCTTCCTTGGCACTGACAGCGCGTGGCGTTGGCGGCGTGGCGTGGAGGACAAGTTTCATTACCGGTTTTGGGGGCAAGTGGTGCGTTGGATGGCGCATCAACGGCATCTTTCCGGCAAGGACGGCATTCGTTTGAGTTATTCGCCGGAGACGCCTGAGGCGGGCGATACTGTGTTTCTCCAAAGCACCGTGATGGATGAATCTGGGTTTCCTATTGACAAGGGGCCGGTCACGGGAAAAATCACGTCGCCGAGCGGCAGGACGGAACAGTTGGAATTTACGCAGCTTGAGGGAGGGTGGGGCGTGTTCAAATCAAGTTTTGCCGCGCAGGAGACTGGGAAATATAAAGTCGAAGTCGCTTCCGATGCTTACGGACGGCATCTGACTTCCGAACTGCTCGTTTCCAAGCCGGTGATCGAAAAGCTGGGGCAGCCGGTCAACGAACAAACGCTGGCGGAGCTGGCTTCGTTGACGCGCGGCGAGACGGCATCCGCAGAGGATTTGGATAAGTTGGTGCGGCAAATTCTGCTGCTTCCCGACGCCAAGCCGATTGTTGAAACGATCCGGGTTTGGTGTCATCCAGCCTGGGGCGGGATTATCCTGGGGCTGCTGGCGATTTATTGGGTTGGGAGGAAGTGGGCGGGGTTGGTTTAGCGAAGGACATGAAGGCGAAAACTGTTTGAGATAGGATTAACAGGATTGACAGGATGAGACGCAATGTGGGAGGGCCGCAATCAGAGAAGGCGTTTAACAGGAGCAAGCTGAGGCAGCAGAGAAAAGAGGAATACAAAAACGACAGAAAAATGTGGTAAGGGGGAATTTAACCACGGATTTCACGGATGGCTCGGATAAGAAAAGTCCAACACCTTAGCGTCTCTACATATCTGCGTCTCGCGGTCAATTTTCTTTGAACGGCAACGACGCAAAGGATTTCTTAAACCGCTCTAACTACCTTTAAAAACGGTAAAACCCAAGGCTGCCACGAAAACACCGAAGGCGGCACGTAGCGCGCTGCCGATGCGGGTTCGGCTTTCGCTGGCGGTGGCCCAATTCAAAATATCGCGCAAGCGCCAGGGGGAAACCGTGAACCACATTCCTGCGATGACGAGGACGTAGGCCCAAACGGCGATGACCAGGCGCCATTCGCTTTGCGCCCAACGTTCGGTATCGACCATGAGCTTGGCCAGGAGCAGCAAGATCACGGCCGTTCCGCGCACCGCGAGGAAGTCTTGCACAAAAAAGCATGTTCCCAGCCCGACGCCGATGAAGAGCGTGAACAAAATGGGTTTGAGCTTTTCAAAATCTGACAGCGATTCGTGGCTGACGTTCCACATAAACCATGCCGTGCCCGCGAGCGTGAGGGCGTAGCCCATCGGGAGGGAACGAGGGAATTTGCGGGCGGCATCGCCAAAGGCTGAGGGGTTTATAACCCCGATCAGGTTGATGATGGCGACGAGCGATCCCAGGCAGACCGAGAGAGTTGAAAGTTGAATACCCATTAACGCGCCGAAAAAGAACACTAAAAGCACCTTGGACGCAATAGGAAAATCCTTGGGCCGGAACTGCTTCAAGGCCGAAGGTTGCGGTTGGTCGGAGGTCCGTTGTGTTTGTTGGAAGGATTATGATTAGGATTAGGAGGGGAAGGCCAATTCCGTTGTATGCAAATGGGCTTGACTCGCTTGGTATGGGACGGCGTACACAATTGCACTGAGATGAAATCGACTTACAGTATTAGACTTGCGGAGGAACGGGATTTGGTGGCGATTAACGACATTTACAACCATTACGTGCTGCATTCGACTTGCACTTATCAGGAGGAGCCGGAGCCAATTGAGCGGAGGCGGGAGTGGTTTGGTCATCACGGCGCGGAGCATCCGGTGATTGTGGCGGAGGCGGATGGACAAGTCGTCGCGTGGGGATCGCTTTCGGCGTTTCACGCGCGGTCTGCTTACAGACATACGGTGGAGGATTCCATTTATGTGCATCATCAACATCAACGGCGCGGGTTTGGCGCTTTGTTGCTCGCGGATTTGATTGCGCGGGCAAAAAATTTAGGACATCGAGCGATGATCGGGGCGATTGACGGCGATCAAACCGGGAGCGTTTCGCTTCATGCGAAGTTTGGCTTTGAACACGTCGGCCGGTTTAAACAGGTGGGGTTTAAGCACGACCGATGGTTGGATGTGGTTTATATGGAGCTGATTCTGACAAATTAAGAATTAGGAATTAAGAATTATAAAGTCACAAAACAGAATTCGGGTTTCTGAATCGAAAATGAGGCGGCGCAGCAGCACCGCCCTACCAAAAAAACTATTTGCCGTTGCGGATTTTTTCTTTTTTTTCTTCCAGTTCGGACTGGAGTGACCTGCGGGTGCTGATGAGTTGTTTTTCCATTTGAGCGACGGCTTCAAAATCTCCTTTTTCGGCGGCGGCGGCGGTTTCTTTTTTTAGAAAAATTTCGCGCTCGGCGATTTTTGCGGCGTACTTTGCATCCAATTCGGCAAGCTGCTTTTTCTGTTCGTCCGATATTTTGACGGTGGGAGCGCTTTTGCTCAATCGGTCCATTGCGAGTTCGTAGGCGGATTTCATGTTTTGTTCTTTTTCCAGGGCATTTCGGGAAACGTTTGGGGCGGCGGTTTGGGCTTGGCCATTTCGAGAGCGGAATCAGTTGGGGCTGCTGTCGGAGGGCCCATGTTGCCGCGCCATGAGGCGATTCGCGCTTGAAGGCCGTGATGTTCGGCGGTCGTTTTATCGCCAATTTTCATGTAAGCCCGCGACAAATTCGTGTGGACGAGTTGGTCGTGCGGCTTGAGTTTTTCGGCTTTGTGGCCTTCGGCGATGGCGGCGGCGTAATCGCCCTGCGCGAAATAAGCGCCGCCGAGCGAGAGTTGCGCGTCGAAAAACTGCGGGTCTTCGGCGAGGATCGCCTTCAATTGTTGAATGGCGCCTTCGGTGTTGCCGGTGCTGAACTCAAACATGGCGTCGTCGAACTGGTCTTGAAGGCTTGGCATCTCGCTGGGGCAACATATACGATTATCGGCGAACGTGGAAGACCAATAAATTAACTGACATGGCGCTCAAACTTATATCGACGGATTTTGACGGGACGTTGTTCGCGGAATTTGAAAATCCGCCCGTGCCGGAGAAGTTGCAGAAGCTCATCTGCGGATTGCAGGCCGGCGGGGCGACGTGGGTGATCAACACGGGCCGGGATTTATCGAGTCTTCTCGAAACATTGGGGCGCTCGCATCTGACGATCAAGCCGGATTTCGTGGTGATCGTGGAGCGGGAAATTTATCGCCGGAACCAGACGGAATTCGTGGAGGACAAGCCGTGGAACAAGGCGAGCCGCCACGCGCACGCGGAATTATTCCACCGGGTGCATGGCGATTTGCCGCGATTGCGGGCGTGGGTGGAGTCGCGGTTCAAGGCGACGATTTACGAGGACATTTTTTCGCCGTTTTGTTTCATCGCGGAATCTTTTGCCGAGGCGGAGGTGATTTCCGAGTATCTCGGCGAGTATTGCAAAGGGGTTCCGAATCTCGCTGTGGTGCGCAACGACGTTTACGCGCGCTTGAGCCACGAGGCGTTTAACAAAGGGACGGCACTCGCGGAGATTGGGCGGCAATTGGGAATCAGCGCCGATCAGACGTTTGCAGTGGGCGATCATTTGAATGACGTGCCGATGTTGTCGCGGAAATATGCACGATGGTTGGGCGCGCCGTCCAATGCGATTGTGCTGATCAAATCGTTGGTAAGCACGCAGGAGGGGCATGTGAGTGAGCTGCATTGCGGGCATGGGGTTGCGGAGGCGTTGGAGGTGGCGATCCGGAAAGCGGGCAAGGTTGGGTAGAAAGGGGAGATTTAAAAGGCGGATTAGGAGTAGGAGTAGGATTACGATTAAGGGGGGACGCAACATCGACTGTTTTATTTGATATGTTGACGCTAAGTAATGTTTAAGTTATTATACGATAATAATTTATAAATTTTATTGATCGACGAAAACATCGACGATAAATGAAGCCAACAGCCAAACTTCATACTCACGTCTCAGCAATTGAACCGTTAATTCCTGAGTGGTCGCGTGGAGCTTTGGAAGAGTTGACGTTCGAGATAATTCGCAAGGCTGGCCAGCTTTCATCTTACCTTCCGTCGCCTATTGTGCGCGGTCGCGTTGCAGATCTTGTGCGCGAGATGAACAGTTATTATTCAAACCTGATTGAAGGCCACAAAACTTTGCCGAGGGACATAGAACGCGCGCTACAAGAAGACTATTCGTCTGATCCGGAAAAATTCGTCAACCAACAATTAAGCCGGGCGCATATTGAAGTGGAAAGATTGATGGTTGATCGCCTTCAAAAGGAGCCGAAGTTTTCCATACACGCGAAGGAGTTCCTTTGCTGGATTCACAAAGAGTTTTATGCGCGTCTGCCCGAAGAAATGCGTTTCAGCAAAGACCGTAAGGGAAAGAAATATCGGATTGAACCAGGGATTCCACGGAATTTTGAAGTTGAAGTTGGCAGGCATCAGCCGCCGGCGTTCGAGGCTTTGGAAAAAATGATGGAGCGTTTCGCCAATTTTTACCAGGGCAACGAAGTGTCCGCGACGAACCGGCTTGTTGCATTGGCGGCGGCCCATCATCGCTTGACGTGGATTCATCCGTTTGGCGATGGCAATGGGCGTGTCGCGCGTCTTTATTCCCACGCGGGACTTATCCAGTGCAAAGTGGATGCTCTGGGATTATGGACGCTTTCTCGTGGTCTGGCGCGTCATCGGCAACAGTATTACAGAAGTTTGAGTGATGCTGACAGCGAGCGGAGGAACGATTTGGACGGTCGCGGCAACCTTTCTGATCGCGCTTTGGGAGACTTCTGCGTTTTTTTCCTACGGACTGCGCTGGATCAAATTGAATTCATGAGCGGGTTGCTTCAACTGCCGAACTTGAGCGCCCGAATTGAGCGGCACCTGGGTTTTGAATTGTTGAATTTAACATCAAGAGAGCGTGAGCGGATAAGCCGCTTGCTAAAGGCTGCCTTGATCGAAGGGGAAATTCAGAGGGGCCGAGTCCCGGACATTGTCGGGTTGAGCGGCACATCTGCCCGACACGTAATACGGCTGGCGTTGAGGGAAGGGCTGGTCGATTCCCCAAGCGTCAAAGGCTCGCTGTCTTTGGTTTTTTCGGCGAAAACTTTGGACAGCTATTTTCCGCAGCTTTACCAGGATTTAGCTGTCGATCCCGGCGACTAGCGAATCGTGGTCGTCATTTGCCGGCGGAGGCGTTAGTTCGCCTCGACTTCGCGTTGCGGCGGCATATCTTTGGCGCATGTCGCAAACGCTTACGCTGGGACATTCTCCGGACCCTGATGACGCCTTCATGTTTTATGGGCTGGCCAAGGAATTGATTCCAACCAATGGCTTTAAATTCACGCATGTGCTGCAGGATATTCAGACTTTAAATGAGCGGGCGACGCGGGGGGAGTTGGACATTACCGCGATCAGCATTCACGCCTATGCTTACGTGAGTGCGCAGTATGCGTTGTTGCCGAGCGGGGCGAGCATGGGGGATGGTTACGGGCCGATGCTTGTCGCGAAAAAGAAGCTGTCGCGCGAGGAGGTGGCGAACAGCCGGATCGGCGTTCCGGGCACGATGACCAGCGCGTTTTTGGGGCTGCAACTCTGGCTGCAACGGTCGGGGGACCAACTTAATTTTGTCGTGGTTCCGTTCGATCAGATTTTTCAAGCCGTCCACGTCGGCAAGGCGGATGTGGGGTTGATCATTCACGAAGGGCAGTTGACTTATCAAAAAGAGGGGTTGTTCGTTTGCGAAGATTTGGGGGCGTGGTGGAAGCGCGAGAATGACGGGTTGCCTTTGCCCCTGGGCGGGAACGTGATTCATAAACGATTTGCGGCGGAAACGCGCTCGGAGATTTCCCGCATCTTGACAGCGAGCATTCAATACAGCCTGGACCATCGCGCGGAGGCGGTGCAGCACGCTTTGCAATATGCCCGCGACATGGGGGCTGATCTTGCGGACGAATTCGTGGGAATGTATGTCAATCATTGGACTTTGGATTACGGCGAACGCGGACGGGAGGCGATTCGGCGGTTTCTCGAGCAGGCGTTCAAGCACGGATTGATTCCTCACAGGCAGGAACTGGAATTCGTGACCTGACAAAACTTCGCGCCGCGCATGAAAGTTCTGCCGATTGTTGGACGGGAACTGAGAGAGGGCTCGCGGCGCGGAGGAACATATTGGACAAGGACGGGGGTGGCGGGACTCGCGCTGGGAATCGGAATAGTCAGTTATGCGATAACCGTTTTAAATCCGGGCGCGAAATTGGGGACGTTGCTGTTTTGGGGATTGGCGGGAGTCTCGATGTTGTTTTGCCTGTTCGCGGGGCGGCGTTCGACGGCGGATTGCCTGAGCCAGGAGAAACGGGAGGGGACGCTTGGGCTTCTCTTCTTGACGGACTTGAAGGGCTATGACGTGGTGCTGGGCAAGCTTGCGGCGACTTCTGTGACGGGTTTGTATGCGTTGCTGGCGGTGTTTCCAGTGCTGGCAGTGCCGTTGATGACGGGAGGGATGAGCCAGGGAGAAGTCGGGCGCATGGTTCTGGTGCTCGTCAATACGTTTTTCTTTTCCATTTCGGTTGGCATTTTTGCCTCGGCGATCAGCAAGGAATACCGGACGGCGATGGCGGCGAACTTTCTTCTTTGGCTGGCCTTTGTCGGACTCCCTGCTGGGATTGCCTGCGGAATCAGCATCGCAAAGTCGCGATGGATATACCCGCTTCTTTACTCGTGCCCGATTTATTCGTTCATCCAAAGCGCGGACACGGCCAACGCCAGCAGGCCGGGGGATTTTTGGTGTTCGATTGTTTCGACGGCCTTGTTGACGTTGATGTTCACGGCGCTGGCCTGCCTGGTTGTGCCGCGAACGTGGGGAGATAAGCCTCCTCGAAAAGTTTCACGACGGGCGTTGTGGCGGAGCGATCTGAATTCTTTAGTCAATTATGGCGCTGCGGAAGGGCAAATTGATTTTCGTCGATATGCGCTCAATGCGAACGCCTATTTCTGGCACGCGGCGAGGGCGCGGTTCAAACCGATTCACGTTTGGTTGTTCATAATAATCGGAGCAGTGTGGTGGCTTTATTGCTGGGTCAAGGGAGGGAACATGTGGCTGGACGAGGCCACTTACATCTTCACCGCAATTGTATTGAATGTGGCGTTTAAACTGTGGATTGCCCTCGAAGCGGGTCAGCGTTTGGGAGAAGACCGGCGGTCCGGCGCGTTTGAGTTGTTGCTGCCAACTCCGTTGACGGTTTCGGATATCCTGCGCGGACAATGGCAGGCGCTTCGGCGTCAATTTCTGAAACCGTTGGTTGTCGTCGTTGTCACGGAGATTGTTTTCTTTGCCATAATTCGACAGGCGCATCGCGCAAGCGGGTTGTTGATTTTGGCGATGTTGGGCGTGCTGCCGTTCGATTTGCTTGCGCTGGTCTGGGTTTCGATGTTGTTCGCATTGACTTCAAAAAGTCAGGTGAGGGCGACGATGCAGGCAGTGTTGCGAGTATTGATCCTGCCGTGGATTTTATTCGGACTGCTCCACATGTGCATCGCGGTTTACAATTGGCTGTCGTTTAGGTCGTGGGATCCCAGCGAGCTTGGGGAGACCTCGGTGTGGATGGGCTTTTCGCTGTTGATCGACGCGATTTATGGCGTGTGGGCCTGGCGCGCTGTGCGTCGGGAATTCCGCCAGATGGCGACGCAGAAGTGGAAATCACAGAGCTGGCGAATTCTTGTAAATCAGGCCGGGACATGGTTCGGCGCATTCGTGAGCCGTGTCCCAGCCAAAGTGAAAATTCCGATTGGGTTGGCATTTTTAGTGGCGTTGGCGGCGGTGTTGCTGGCAAAGCAACGGCCCGCCAGCTTTCCGGCGCCTGCCGCGGTCTCAATAACGCAGAGCAATGCGCCGTTGCAGATTTTTCGCGCGGGCGCGCGCGGAGTTTTTTTTCTGCTGCCTGACGGCTCATTGTTGCGGTGGGGGAAGACGTGGCAGCGGCAAAATTCGCTCGCGGCAATGCCTGCGCAAGTGGGAACTAATCGTGACTGGTTGAAGGTCGAGGCTGACGGCCAAAATTCCTATGGTGTGAGAACGGACGGCAGAATTTGGAACATCGGGTTGGTGGATGAAAGCAAGGCTGGTGAAACGCAACTTGCGATAGACGGAACGAATTGGGCGGACATCGGATCGTCCGATCAATATTATTCTTTCGCGTTGAAAAAAGACGGAACGATATGGGGTTGGTCCCCATCTGCGACTATTGCCTCCCGCACGGCGGAGCAAATCGGGACCGCGACTAATTGGACCGCGTTGTGCGCTCATAACAGGAAGTATACGGGATTGCGAGCCGATGGAACTTTATGGACGTGGGGCACGTTGATTTCGAGAACATACAGCGCCTCCTGGATGGTCACAAATATCCATGAACCTACGCTGGTTTGCGCAGACACCAATTGGATTAGTCTTGACGCCCAGTGTCATGCACGAAATCGGGCGGGTGAAACATGGGACGTCACGTACAGCCTGCCTAAACCAAACGCTCCCGTCGCCGTTGTTTGCGACAGATTACCCATGGGAACGGTCAGCTACCGCATTGAGAAGGCGCCGTATAAAATGAACTGCGAATTGCGGGCTGATGGAACGATCTGGTACGCGCCGCCTGAAGCGGATTCGCCATATTGGACTGCTTCTCCATTATCAGGTGCGGCGACAAAACAGTTTGGAAAGCGCTCGGACTGGACGGCGCTTTGGGGAGTCAGCGGCACGGCATTTGGTTTGACAAGGGATGGGACGTTCTGGGTTTGGGGGTATGACCTGGGACGCGAGGCGGTTGTCACTGCGACTACGCGAATCCAATTGATGCAAGCGGCGCTCAACAAATCGGGAACCCCGTTTATTTGGGACGGGGGCGGTTTGCCGCCGCCGATTTTGGCGGAGCCTCGACCATTGATGAAATTGTCAGTCAAGTAATCCGCGCCGCTGAAAACTGGCAAAGGCCGTCAAATCATGTGGCAGAACATTCCGTCGCGGAGCTTTGGCTCGAACCAAGTGCTCTTGGGCGGCATGATTCCGCCGGCGTCGGCAATGGCCATCAAGTCTTCCATGCTGGTGGGAAACATGGAAAACGCGCAGGCATATTCCTTTGAATTGACAAGCTTTTCCAATTCGGATGGGCCGCGAATGCCTCCTACGAAATTGATGCGTTTGCTGGTGCGTTGGTCGTCGATGCCGAAAATCGGGCCGAGCACGTGATCTTGAAGAAGGCTGACGTCCAGGCTGTCAAGAAGCGCGCGGCCTGCCACGCAGTCTGGCCGAAAACGGATGGGCCGCCATTGGCCTTCCATGTAGAGGGACAGTTGGTTTTTCGCCGCAGGCTGTGAGGCTCCGCCTGTGAATTCAAAAACGGATTCCAGTTTCTTCAGCAGTTCCTGGGGAGTCAGGCCATTGAGGTCTCTTAATACCCGGTTGTAAGAAAGTATTTGCAGTTGGTTATGCGGAAAAATCACGGTCAGAAAAAACCCGCTTTGACCCGCACCTTTGCGAGATTGGAAAACGCGCGCGGCGGCGGCGCTTCGATGGTGGCCGTCGGCGATGTATAAATATGGAATTGCCGCAAAAGCGTCGTGCAGGGTTTTGATGGTCGCGGGATCACGCACAGTCCACGAAGTGTGACGAACGCCGTCGGAGCCGAGGAAATCGGTGTCGGGGGCCGCAGCCGTTTGAGTTTTGGCGATGGAATCGAATTGTTGACTGGCGCGGAAGGCGAGGAAAACGGGGCCGGTCTGGGAATTCAAAATTTCGATATGTCGAACGCGGTCGTTCTCTTTATCGGGCCGGGTGAATTCGTGCTTTTTAATGATGCCGTCCAAATAATCCTGGCAACTGGCCGCCGCAACCAAACCGACCTGGCTGTGGTTGCCCATGATTTGCCGGTAGAAATAAAAAAATGGCTGTTCGTCCTGTTTCAATGCGCCATCGGCGATGAGGCGCGAAAAGTTCTCGCGGCCTTTTTCGTAAACTTGCGGCGAGTAGGGATCGGTCACATCGGGCAAGTCGATTTCCGGTTTGCTGACGTGAAGAAAACTGAAAGGTTTGCCGCGCGCGATCTGGCGGGCTTCGGCGGAGGACATGACGTCGTAAGGCAATTCGCAAAGTTGCCCGGCGATTTGTGGTCGCGGGCGAAGCGCGGGAAACGGTTCAATATGAGCCATAAAGCGGAAACATAACTGGAAGGGGGAAAACCGGGAAGAAGAAATGCTTTAGCCGTTTTTGTCGGACGCATTTTGACATTGCTGCAATTTGTTCCAGGAGAGAAGGAACCATCTCTCTCCGCCTCTCTCTCCTCCACAAAACTTTGTGGAGGAGAGAGAGGCGGTGTCCGGTCAATTGGAAAAGATATTTAGTGGTGGAGCGGCAAATCCGTCTTACCGCACGCGGACGCCTCGGCGAGGCGTTCCTACCTAATTTTGTTAAAGATTTTCTTCGGAGAGGTCGAGGCGTTCGAAGAAGCTACCGAGCATTTTGATTCCGAGCGCGGCTTCGCCTGCGAGGACTGCCGCCGCTGCGATTCCACCAAAAAAAATTCCCGCCGCGTTGGTCATGGCAAATGAAACCACGAAGTACACGGCGGCAAAAGCCGCGCTTGCAGGAAGCAGTGAAATCAAGAGCACGAGCATCTGGCCAACCATTAGAATCATTTGCTGGCCGGTGGTCTCGAAGCCGCGCGGCCCGTCTTTTCCCAGTTGGAACCATGCAGGGAAAAGCAGCGCCGACGCGTTTGGTATGAGCATTGCAATCAAATCGACGAATGGCAGCACGATCGCCGCGGCCAGCGCGATGCCAAAGCGCAGTTGGAAGGTAACGATGTGCGATTTTCCCGCAAGTTGCGGCGGGAATGTGACGAACGCGATTGTCAACAATATCCATTGGGCGGCTGCGAGAATTGCCGCGGGCGCGAGGAGTTCGCCGAGGACGATTCGCCATCCAGCCATCGGGTAGGTTTTCAGCAGGTCGGCGGCTGGCAGGTCTTGGCGCAGATCGTTCCGCAGCATTTGCGGGCCGGAGATGAGGGACATTCCACTCAGCATCGCGGCCAAAGTGAAGATGACGATTTGGACGCCCGAGCCGCCTTGCGAACTCAATATGCCCGCTGAAGCGATGGCGGCCCACAATATGATGAGGAAAGCTCGCGCGGTTACGCCGTGTCCCGCGCTGATGAGATTTTTCCAGAACACGGCTATGGCGGGATTGCCGATGGGTTTGAGCACAAACGGGGCGCGCGCGGCTTTTTTTGGTTTTTGCATTGCGCGCCAATTTCCTGAACGGACGGCGGCGATGCGGTCGGCGTCTTTTCGCGAGCGTTCAATCGAAGCTTCCTCGAACGCGACGTTCGACGTTGTCACCCACCAATAGTGTAATGCGATGATTGCCAGAGCTGGAGCAATCGCGAGAAGGAATTTTCCGAGGTCGGGCGCGAAATACGGCGCGACCATCAGCCGAAATGGATACAGCAAATACGGTAGGGGGCCTGATTGCAAAACCTGACCGGCATAATCAAAAAACCATGTGGAGTCGGAGCGGGCGGATTCCTGTGGGAGCGGTGGCAGCGTGGCGCGCATCCAGAAGTAAATGATCGCAATTACCGCAGCCGCTGCGCCGAGAAAACAGGCGCGTCGGGTTCTTGTGGAAATTCCCTTGTCCATCAGCATTGTCAAAGTGAAAGAGCTGCCGAGCAGATGCAAGTTGAACATGGAGAGCAAGGCCCACCAGCCGATTGCGCTGATGAGATAATTATTGCGGTAATCGTGCGCGATGATCGCCATGAAGAGCGAACTGAAGAGGATTGCAAATTGCGATTTGAGGAGTTTGAAGTGGATCAACGCGCGTCGCGTGATCGGGGCGGGGAAAAGGAATGCGACTTCGGATTCGGTGAAGGCCAACGCGGCTCGCGAATTTGGAATCACCCAGGCCAGGAGAAGAATAACCATCAGCGCCAGCGAAGCGATTGATTCGACGATTTCGTGATGCGCCATTGGAATCGGCGGGCGGCCTCTTCGACCAAGCATCTGGAAGAAGTAAAAGTAAAAATAAAGGCCGCCGACAATCGCGCCGAACAAATATTTCGGCTTGCGCAGGCGTTTGACGCGCATGGCGAGCCGGTTTTTTATCGAGTGAAACTGGGAGTAGAACAGCGCCCCGGCGATCATGGCGTTTCCTTCGTTTCGCCCGTGGCGCGGAAAAAAACGTCCTCGAGGTTGCCGCCGCCGGATTGTTCGGAATATTGGCGGCGCACTTCGTCGAGGGGGCCGTCAATTACTTTTTGCCCGTTCTTTAGAATCAGAACGTGCGAGCAGATTTCTTCCAGCAGATGCAGCAAATGGGAACTGATGAGGACCGCTGCACCTTCGCGAGCGCGTTTCAAGATGGAGTCTTTCATCCGTCGAATGCCCAGCGGGTCGAGGCCGGTCAGGGGTTCGTCGAAGAAAATGACCTGCGGGGAATGGAGGAGTCCGCAGGCGATGACGAGTTTTTGCTTCATGCCGCGCGACAATTCGCCGGGAAGTTTGTCGCGCTTGTCGGCGATTTCGAGTTCCTCGAGCAAGTGCGCGCCGATTTCCTTGAAATCCGCGACGCCGTAAATGCGCGCGGTGAAGGCGAGGTGCTGGTCCACTGTCAAATACTCGAATAGACGCGGTTCGTCGGAAAAAAACGCGAGGCGGCGTTTGGCTTCGATGGAGTTTTGGGCGATGTCGCATCCTGCAATCCGCACGGTGCCGCGAGTTGCGGGAATGATCCCTGCCAGGCATCGCAGCGTGGTGGTTTTACCGGCTCCGTTTGGGCCGACGAGTCCGATGACTTCGCCGGAGCGGACTGCGAAGGAGAGATTGTTCACCGCGGTGAATTCGCCGTAAAGTTTTGTCAGGCCCGACACCTCGATTTGAGGCGGAGCGGCTGTTGCGTTGGCGATTCCGATGGGCGGCGGCGCAATGTCCACGGCGGACGGTAGCATTCTGGCATTCGTGAATGAACTATAAAGTTGGCCGGGGTTTATAAACTCCCAATCGTAATCCTAATCCTAATCTTAATCGAAATTCATTAACGCGGAAGATTAGGATTACGATCACGATTAGGAGGAAGAAGGGGAAGGGGAGCTTGTTCGGTCGGCTGGTTTCGATTAAACTTCGCGGGAATGAATCCGAGTGTCAATTTCCGGCTGGCCGCTTTGGGCGCGGCGACGGCTGTGATGGGGGTGCTGATCGTGGTTGCGGTCGTGCTTTCGCAAAAGAAAGCGGACACTCTTCGCACGGAGCTGAACAACGTCGATTCCGAAAGTTTTACGATTGCGGAACATTTCAAGGATTCGTTGCGCGAAGTCAATAATATCCGTTTTCGTTACACCATCGACCATGAGGAAACGAACTGGGGGCAATTTCTGACTGTCAGCCGCAAATTGGATGAGTGGCTGGACCAGCAGGCGGCGCTCACCAGCACTGACCGCGAGAAAATCGCTTTGACCAAGGTCAAGGCCGCCTATGAAGAATATTTGACAGAGACTCGGCAAATGTACTTGCGTCTCAAAACCGAGCGATCTCCGGCGGCGGTGTTGTCCGAATTAAGCGGTTCGCGCGGCCAATCGCAGCATTTGTTCGATCTTGGCGAGGACCTTGCGCACGAGCATTACGAATCGCGAAATGAATTGGTTGCCAGCGCCAATACAACCTTGGCCCAACTGCGTGTTCTGATCGTCTCCATGCTCGGAGCATTGTTTGTGCTCGGCGTTGCTTTGGCGTTGTTGGCGTACCGCGACATGGTGGTTCCGCTTCGTGTCAAATTGGTGGAAAGCCAAACGCTAGCTGAACGCCAGGAAAAACTTGCGTCGCTGGGGTTGCTCGCCGCGGGCGTTGCGCATGAGATTCGCAATCCGTTGACGGCGATCAAGGCTGCGGTTTTCCTGCAACAAAAGAAATTCGCGCCAGGTTCCGTCGATGCGGCGGATGCGGAATTGGTCGGGCGCGAAATCCGACGTTTGGAGCGCATCGTGACGGAGTTTCTTCAATTCGCGCGTCCGGCTGAGCCGGTGCTTGGAAATGTTTTGGCGCAACAGCCGTTGCGCGAGGTGCAGACTTTTCTCGCGCCTGAACTGTTGAGGAAAAACATTCGTCTTTTGTTTGAAGAATCGAATCCGCTGCCCGTCAAAGTCGATGGTGAACAAATTAAACAAGTGCTGATCAATCTCGTCCAGAACGCCGCCGACAGCATTGGGCATGACGGTTCGATCACGTTGCGTTGCCGCTCTGACCGCCGCCCGCTGACCAATGGCGAGACGGATGTCGTCATCCTCGAAGTTGTTGACACGGGGCGGGGGATTGCGCCGGAAGTGGAAAAAAGATTGTTCGATCCGTTTTTCACGACGAAATCCGACGGGACCGGGCTTGGGCTTTCGATTGCGTCATGCATCGTGGAAAAACATGGCGGCGCTCTGCAATACCAGACGCAGATCAATCGCGGCACGACCTTTGGAATCATTTTGCCGCGCGCCATCACATGAGCGCCGGGGCGAAAATTCTTTTGATTGACGACGACGCGGGAATCACGGACACGCTGAAACGCGTTCTGGTGGGCGAAGGCCACGAAGTCGTTGTCGAACGCCGTGGCGACGAGGGTCTGGCGCGCGCGAGCTTGGACACCTTTAATTTGGTCATCACCGATCTGCGGCTTCCAGGACTATCGGGACTGGAGCTGGTGCAGAAACTTCACTCCGCGCAGCCGCGATTGCCGATCATCTTGACAACAGCTTTTGGGACGACGGAGGTTGCCATTGAGGCGACGAAAAACGGCGCTTACGACTATTTGCTCAAGCCGTTCGACATTCCGGAGCTGCTTGACCTCGTTCAAAAAGCGGCTGACAGCAACCGCCTGATGTCCGAGCCGGTCAGCCTTGGCGAACCGGGCGCGCCGAACGATGCTTTGGTCGGCCAAAGCGCGGTGATGCGGGCGATTTACAAGGAGATTGGACGCGCCGCGCCAAGAGCGATCAATGTGCTGGTGCGCGGCGAAACTGGGTCGGGCAAGGAACTGATCGCGCGCGCCATTTATCAACATAGCGACCGCGCCGCCGCGCCGTTTATTGCGGTCAATTGCGCGGCGATTCCTGAGACGCTGCTGGAAAGCGAACTTTTCGGACACGAGAAAGGGGCGTTCACTGGAGCGCAGGCGCGGCGGATCGGGCGGTTTGAGCAGGCGCACCTTGGGACGATTTTTCTGGATGAAATCGGCGATATGACGCCGGGCACGCAGGTGAAGCTGCTTCGCGTTTTGGAGCAGAAGTGTTTACAGCGGCTTGGCGGCAAGGAGGATATTCCTCTTGACGTTCGCGTGATTGCCGCGACGCACAGCGACCTGGAGTCTGCGATTCGCAAGAAGGAATTTCGCGAAGACCTTTACTATCGGCTCAACGTCGTTGCGATTCATCTGCCGCCGTTGCGCCAGCGCCGCGAGGACATCCCGGATTTGGTGCGTTATTTTTTGCGCAAACATGGTCCGCTCCTTGGCAACGCCGAACCTTCGATCCATCCCGACGCCATCGAATTTTTGCGGGCGCAGCCGTGGCCGGGAAACGTCCGGGAGTTGGAGAACGCGGTTCGCAAAGCGCTTTTGCTCGCGCAGAATTACACGCTGAGCCAGGAGCATTTTCAAAAGGCGCTCACTAAGAATAATGATGCTCCAGAGTCCGGCGCGCGGCCTTTGGCAGAGTATGTCGATGATTTGCTTGCTGCGGCGCGGCGGGGTGAATTGGCGGACGTGCATTCGCGGGTGATTGAAACGGCGGAGCGGGAAGTGTTCGCGCGCGCGATTCGAGAGGCGCAGGGGAATCAGACGAAGGCGGCGCGATGGCTTGGGGTTACGCGTGTGACGATGAAAGCGAAGTTGGTGCAGTTTGGCCTCCACGTGACAACGGACGCCGAACACGAATAAACCTGCGAGACAAATTCCTTTCGAAAGGCAAATTTACAGGCATTTCGATGGATTCGTATCTTGTAAACGCTCAACGAGGCTAAGGCTTTGTTGACTTAGTTTTCTTCTGTATAATTTTCCGCTCATTCCCGGGTCATCAGTTGGGTGGGAAAGACCGCCCCAGCGAGGATTTTACAGAAGGAAACAAAGCAAACGAAGAATTCTGCACTAACTCTGGTTTTGCCTTGGCGTTTTTTGCTTTCTCTTCATGTCTGATTTCTTCATGTTAAATTTTTCCGACCGAATTCCAAAATCTCAAATGGAAACCGGCAGATCGCTGAGTTAGATTCGCCCCATGAATACTAGAAAAGCAGTCACAGATCATCCGATTCAGGGAGTTCTTGCGGAGCGCTGGAGTCCTTATGCTTTTGATAAAAAGCCCGTCTCCGAGAGCGATCTTTGCTCCCTGTTTGAGGCGGCGCGATGGGCGGCTTCTTCATATAATGCGCAGCCGTGGTCTTACATTATTGCGACCCAGGAGAATCCCGCCGAATTTGCGCGGGTGCTTTCGTGCCTGGTTGAGCCGAATCAGGTGTGGGCGAAAGATGCTCCCGTTCTTGCGCTGGGAATCATATCGAAGAAGTTTCCCCACAACAAACAGGACAATCGCGTTGCGCTGCACGACCTCGGTCTTGCCGCCGGCAATTTGCTTGTGGAAGCAACGGCGCGAGGAATTGATGTGCATCAGATGGCAGGTATTTTGCCCGAGAAAGCGCGTGAAGTTTTCCAGATTCCAGAACATCACGAGGCTTACACCGCTCTTGCGATTGGTTATTACGGCGATCAATCCAAGCTTCCCGACGAACTGAAGGCCCGGGAAATGGCGCCTCGCCAACGCAAGCCGTTGAGCGAATTCGTCTTTACTGGAAAGTGGGCTCAGCCAGCGACTTTCGCGCGGAAGAAGTAGCGCTGTCGGGCTGATCGAGCATCCGGGCGACCGACGCGAGCAGGTCTTTCATCCCGAAAGGCTTGCCGAGGTTGTGAATGGCGCTGAGGTCGAGTTGCTGGAACATATCCGGATCGTGACTGGTGCCGCTTGCGATGATCGCCGGAATGCCGGGCTTCAGCTGCTGAATCGAACACAAGGCGGACAAGCCGTCGAGGTAAGGCATGTCGCTGTCGGTAATGACCAGGCGAATGTCGTCCTTGTGCTCTTCAAAACGCGCGATGCCGTGCAGGCCGTTCAAGGCCGTGACGACCTTGTAACCGTAGCTTTCCAGGGCAGACTTTGTCATTTCGCGCACCGATTCCTCGTCGTCCATCACCAGAATCAATTCGCCGTTGCCTTCGGGCACAGGAATGTCATCCAGTTCGGTCTTGTCAAATTCGGGCGTTTCGATGGCTGGGAGAAAAATTCTGAATTCGGTGCCTTTTCCGGAATCCGTCTTGACATCGACCATTCCGCGCCGATGTTTGACAATGCTCGCCACGGTTGAAAGGCCGAGTCCGGTTCCCTTGTCCGCCGCTTTCGTTGTGAAAAATGGCTCGAAAATTCGTGGCAAAATTTCCAGTGGAATTCCCGTCCCTGTGTCAGCGACTGAAATCAGAACATAAGGGCCGGGAGAGGTCGTGCTTGGGATGGAACGACCGTCGAGGTGGACATTTTCGACTGAAAGCGTGAGGCGGCCGCCGTCGGGCATGGCGTCGCGGGCGTTGACGCAAAGGTTCAAAAGGACCTGGTGCAACTCAGTGACATCGCCGGTGACATTCCACAATTTTCTGGTCGGACAATTGACGTTGATGGAGATCGACTTGGGAAACGTATTCTTGACGATCTTCGCCATTTCGTTCACGAGATTGCCGACAGGGACGGGCGCGCCGGGGCCGCGCGATCCGCGGGCGAAGCTTAAAATCTGCTTGACCATTTGAACGCCGCGCTGGGCGCTGGTGCTGATGATGTTCAGGTATTTTTCACGGTCGCCCTCGTTTTCGGTGTAGTGTAACATCTCGGCGCTCATCAGGACGGGGGCAAGGGCGTTGTTCAAATCGTGCGCGATTCCTCCGGCCAGCGTTCCGATGCTGTCCATTCGTTGTGACCGCAACATTTGCGCCTGGTACTGCTTCTTTTCGGTGATGTCGGTGTCGATGAGGAGCACGGATTTGGGGTCGCCATTGACATCGCGGACTAGCGTCCAGCGACTGTCAACACTCACGTTTCTGCCGCTCTTTGTGACGTGGGCGATTTCTCCTGTCCATGAGCCGTCCGTGAACACCTTGCTGAAGATTGTCGAAAAACCGTTGTTGTTTTTGGAAAGCAGGTCGCGGACGTTGCGGCCAAAAAGCTCGCGCTGCGTCCAGCCGTAGAGAAGCTCCGCGCCTTTGTTCCAAAACGAAATCCGGCCGTTCACGTCGAGCACCATGATGGCGTCGTTTGCCTTGTCAAGAAGTTCGGCCTGCTCGCGGATCAATTCTTCGGCTTTTTGAAGTTCTGAGATTTGATTGAGGAGGGCGGCGTTGGATTGATGCAGTTCCGCCGTCCGTTCGTTGACGCGGGCTTCGAGTTCGTCATGCGCGCGGCGAAGGGATTCTTCAGCCTCGCGACGACGGGAATCGGATCGGTTCAGCAACGACGCCGTTCGCCATGTCAGCGTGCCAAATGTCGCCACTGAAGCGACGACCATCAGCGTGACGCCCAATTCGCTGGGATAAACGCCGCTTTTTTCTCCCCACATTTGCAGCGCGCCGAGGCCCACGGGAATCGTAAAGGCGACGGGCAAGAGCCTTCGCGCGACCGCGCCGCCGGAGGAATCGCTCATGAAGAGCGCGACAACGCCGTCGTCGGATTGCGCCAGGAGAACGCCGATGGCGAACAGCAGGAAAAACAGGGCGGTGTGCAGCGCCATCGGGATGTAGGAGGCGACGCTGTAGAGGTAACTGGCTTGATACAAATAGCCGATCAACGGAACCAGCGAGACGAGCGCCAGAGTCAAACCTAAGTTTTGCGCGGGGGCGGAAAAGCGTTTTGGCGATCCGTTCAAGAACCACAAAGCCCAGCCGCCGAGCGCGAAATTGAACGCGGTGTTGGGCGCGATTTGGTTCGGGATGCCGCTGGGGTCGCCTTCAAGTTGGGAGCGGAAGAGGATTTCGTCGAAGGCGATTGGCCAGCCAAACACGTATTGGCCGAGTTTGAGGATTCCCATGCCGACCAGGACGCCTGCCAGGATGCGACCGGCATTCGATTCTTTTCCATTTTCGCGGGCGTGCCAAAAGCAGAGCAGGGAAGCGCCGGCCATGATGAAGCCCAGGGCGGTAACGGGGTTCATTGCAACGAGGCCGGGGATGATGCGTTTGAGCAGGTCAATGTCCAAAATCCAGCCAAACAGCACGACCGCGCCGCCCAGGATGAGGGCAAGACCATCCCATTGCCGAATACGCTTCGTCCAAAGCGCCCCGCCAACATTGCTCTGCGATGCTACCATATCGTCATTTCATCGCGTTGTACCGGGCGCTTTGGCAGCAAAGCGCCCGGAGAAATCGCTGTCATTTTCCGCAAACTAGAGAGGAAGCAGGATTGCTGCCATTCTCAGTTGAAGGGGTTCGCTCTGATGCCCTTACAACCGGACGGAAAATGGCTTAGGATGTCGGATTGGGAATTCAGCCGTCCCTTCAGAACTCTTGGGACTTCGTGTAGCGAGCCTCGCTATTATTCCGCGGGGATGCCCAAATCGCGACAGATTTTCCGGGCGAGAAATTTGTTAATTTCAGTGTGTCTGGGCACTGCCGAGCGCCGATTTAAAACTGGATTGCCCCACCATGAGTGGTCGCTGCCTTCGCGGATTAAGACGCAGCCGTGGGCGGTAAGATGGCGGATGAGTTCCCGCCGTTTCACAGAACGATGGATTCCTCCTGGTAGCCTTCCTGCGCGGCGGCGAGGGCCTCTTCACGATTAAATTCCAACGCTTCTTTCAATGCGGAGCGCAAGTTTTTCTGGAGTTCGGAACGAGTCTTCCCCTGGCAATTGACACCGGGGATTTCCTCCACCCAGCCAATCCACCAATCACCGTTCTGTTTTATGACTGCCGTAAAATTACGATTCATGTTTCAAAGGCAAGCCTGCCGCATTAAAAAATGCGCGAATACAGGAACAAAATCAACGCGAAAAAAGGTTGGCGTTTTCGGATCGCTATTTTTTGGAGTTTGAGATTTTTTAGGGGATTTGTTACGGTGTTGCCTTCTTCAAGACGGGTATTGTAAAGTGTAAGTGTAAATCCCAAATTTCCTAATGCGTAATGAATAGCGAGAAAACTCTGCTTGGCTGTTTGCTTGGTGTCTTAGTGGCTATCCTGGTCCTGATCTCGGCTGGTCCGGCGTCAGCACAGATAATTAATATCGTTTATAGATTCGACGATATCTATGGGCCACCGACAGGGAGCTTGGCGGCATCCGGCAACACACTCTACGGTACGACACTTGGGGGCAAGTGGGGTGAAGGGACCGTTTTTGCGGTCACTATTGATGGGACGGGATTTACCAACTTGCACGATTTCACGAGGGTGACGAACGGCACAAACTTCGATGGCGGTTTTCCTCAAGGTGGTTTAGTTCTGGCGAGCAATACCTTGTATGGAACGGCAAGTGTCTGGGGTGCCTCTGATTATGGCACCTTGTTCTCAGTCAATACTAATGGAACCGGTTTTACAAACATGCATTCCTTCTCGGGAGGCGACGATGGATCGTTTCCGATGACTTGTTTAACACTATCAGGAAATACTTTATACGGGACGACGTTTCAAAACGGCGCAAACTTTGCAGGGACGATATTCGCCATCAACACCGATGGTACGGGGTATACTGTTCTAACGAATTTCTTTCATGTCGCCGGGGGCTATAATTTTGAAAACTTGAGTTTTGCCACAAATGTCTTGTACGGGATGTCGGTTGATGGTGGCGCCTCCGATATTGGGACGGTGTATGGTGTCAACAGCGACGGGACGGATTTAAGAGAAATTTACAGATTTACCAATGACGACGGCGGACCCAGGGCTGGCTTGATTATATCGGGCAACACGCTATATGGAACGACGTATGGTACCAAGGATGGTTCGACAAACGGCACCGTTTTTTCAATCAACACGGACGGCTCGGAATTTCAGGTATTGCATTATTTCAGCGGCAGCGATGGAGCCGATCCGTGCGGCCAAATGGTTTTATCTGGCAATACACTGTATGGGACGACTGAATGGGGCGGCACCAACGGCTGGGGAACGGTGTTTGAGGTGAGTACTGATGGCACTGGTTTTGCAAGTCTGTATAGTTTCACGGATGGTAGCGACGGTTCGGTTCCACTGGCCGGATTGTTTTTGTTAAATAACACGCTCTACGGGACGAGTAGCGGTGGTAATGGGGCTCCAGGCGGCACCATTTTCAGCCTTTCACTTTCGACATTCGGGCCCACACCATTGAACATAACTCTTCCTGGAACAAATATTGTTTTGACGTGGCCAACGAATGTGACAGAGGCAACCTTGCAATCCACAACCAACCTCGGCGCACGACCTGACTGGACCGCCGTTTCTATCTCTCCAGTGATCGTCAACGGACAATACACTGTGACTAATACGATCTCCGGTGCACAACAGTTCTTCCGCTTGGGCCATCAGTGAAACGGTGTCGTCTGCTTTTTTTGGGGCTTTTTGGAGTTTGAGATTTTTTGAAGGGTTTGTTAGTGTACGGCAAGTGTCTAAAGCGAAGAACGCTGGTGCGGTGTCGGCCGAGTTGCAGAACCTCCCGTTTGAGGAGGCGATCAAGCGGCTTGAAGCCATCGTGGAATCGATGGAGTCGCAGGAGTTGCCGCTGGAAACGCTCCTGGCCCGTTATGAGGAGGGTTCGGCGCTTTCCCAAATCTGCCAGGCAAAGCTGGCGGAGGCGGAAGTGAAAATCCAGCAGCTCGACAAGACCAGCAAAGGCGAACTAAGTTTGAAGCCGGTAAATGTCCCTGAACAATCGCAATGAGCCGATATATCGATATGGTTGATGATCCGTCGCACGTCAAGAAATTGACGCTGGAACAATTGGTGCAACTCGCTTCCGAGATTCGCCAGGACCTGATTACCAAGCTCGCCAAAAATGGCGGGCACCTGGGGCCGAACCTTGGCGTTGTGGAATTGACGATTGCGCTGCACCGCGTTTTTTCGACGCCGAACGACAAGTTCGTCTGGGACGTGAGCCATCAGAGCTACGTTCACAAGCTGCTGACTGGGCGGAAGAACCGTTTTCACACCATTCGCACAACCGGCGGGTTGAACGGGTTTTCGCTGCGAACCGAAAGTCCGCATGATTGTTACGGCGCGGGCCATGCGGGGACGGCGCTTTCGGCGGCGTTGGGGATGTGCGCGGCGCGGGACTTGCGCGGTTCGGACGAAAACGTCGTCTGCATTTTCGGCGACGCGGCGTTGACCAATGGAATTTCTTTTGAAGGTCTCAACAACCTGGCGCACACGACGAAGCGGTTCATTGGAATTCTTAATGACAACGAGTGGAGCATCGCGAAGAACGTAGGCGCGATTTCCGCTTATTTGAACAAGCTCATCCAGAGTCCGCGCTACAATCAGTTGCAGAAGGACATGGAGCGGATCGTCAAGCGGATGCCGAAGGGGAACCTCGCCCTCAAGCTGGGGCACAAGGCGGAGGAAGCGCTCAAGGGCGTGTTCAACGAAGTGGCGCTGGAACAGAAGAGCGGGCAGGTGGAAGTCGATGGCCGCGGCGGTTACGGCAGCAGCTTGATTTTTGAGGAAATGGGACTGCGATACATCGGGCCGATTGACGGGCATGATTTGCCGCTGCTGATCAGTTCGCTGGAATTTGCAAAGACCAGCGATGCGCCGGTTGTGCTGCATGTTTTGACGACGAAGGGCAAAGGTTACGAAGCCGCGTTGAATCAGCCGGAGAAGTTTCACGGGCTTGGACCTTACGATCCAGTTACCGGCGACACCCCGGCAGCGAAACCGGGAACACCGCCCGCCTACCAGGATGTTTTTGGGCAGACGATGGTGAAGCTTTGCCAGAAGGATAATTCGATTGTCGGCATCACCGCCGCAATGCCAACGGGCACCGGGCTTAAATACCTGGAAAAGGCGATGCCGAAGCGGTATTACGACGTCGGAATTGCGGAGGAACACGCGGTGATTTTTGCGGCGGGCATGGCGACGATGGGATTTCATCCGGTCGTTGCGATTTACTCGACGTTTTTGCAACGCGCTTATGATTGCATTGTTCACGACGTTGCGCTCCAGGATTTGCCGGTGATTTTCTGCATGGATCGCGCGGGACTTTCCGCGAATGACGGACCGACGCATCACGGGTTGTTCGACATCGCGTATTTGCGGTGTGTGCCGAATATTATTTCGATGGCGCCGCGGAACGAGGATGAGCTGGCGGACATGATGTTCACGGCGACGCACCAAAGCCATGCGACATTCATCCGCTACCCGCGCGGGGCAGGGGAAGGCGTTTCAGTGAAGGAGCAACCCGCGCTGATGGAGATTGGAAAAGCCGAAGTGACCCGGAATTTTTCGGCCAACGGAAAGACGAAGGTTGCGCTGTTCGGCCTCGGGAACATGCACCGGATTGCCGAGCAGGCTGCGGTGCAATTGACTGCGGAAGGTTTTGATTGCGCGGTGATCAACCCGCGCTTCACCAAGCCGCTGGATGAAGGGACGACGGAATTTTTTGCGCGCAGCGCGGAATTGGTCGTGACGCTGGAGGATCACGTTTTGCCGGGCGGATATGGGTCGTCGGTGATGGAATTGTTGAGCAGCAAACATGTCGAGACTCGCGTTTTGCGGATTGGCTGGCCCGATCAATTTATCGAGCACGCTTCGAGTGTTGATTATCTTCGGGAAAAATATGGGCTGACGGCGGCGAACACGGTGACTCAAGTCAAAGCGTTGTTGGGGAAAATCGAGGCAGCAGCGCCGTTGTCCGTGGCGCGCGCGTGACGGCTCCCCCTACTACGGGTGAGCGGATTACGCTTCAAATCGACGACATCGCGTTCGGCGGCGAGGGGGTTGGGCGCGTCGGGGAATTCGTCGTGTTTGTGCCGTTTGTCGCTCCAGGCGAGACGGTGGAAGTGGAATTGACCGAGATCAAGAAACGATTCGGGCGGGCGCGGCTTATCAACGTCGTTAAACCTTCAGCGGATCGGGCCGAACCTCTTTGCCGGTATTTTGCCGATTGCGGCGGGTGTCAATACCAGCATCTTAGTTACGCGGCGCAACTGCGGGTGAAACACAAGCAGGTGCGCGATTTGTTCCAGCGGATCGGCGGGTTTGACCCGGCGTTGATTGATCCTGTTATTCCTTGTCCCGAACCTTACGGGTATCGCAATCGCATCATGATTCGCAGCCAGTGGGACAAGTTTAAACAAGGGCTGAACATTGGCTTTATCCGCGCGGACAATCGGCTGGTTGTTGATATCGAGGAATGCAAAATTGCCGAGCCAGCGCTCAACACGCAAATTCAGGAAGTCCGCAAGAATCCGCCGCCCAAGGGCGGTTTGAAGGTCGTGCTGCGAGTCGCGCCGGAAGGATGGCATGTGCCGCGCGATTCCTTTTTCCAGAATAATTTCTTCCTGCTGCCGAAGCTGGTAGAGGCGGTGCGCGAAAGACTTCGGGACGCGGGAGCAAGGTTTTTGATTGATGCTTACTGCGGGGTTGGGTTTTTCAGCATCGAAGTGGCTGACCTAGTGCAAGAATTTGTGGGAGTGGAAGTCGATACCGCTGCCATTCACGCCGCGCGCCGAAACGCGGAAGAACGCGGACGTCGGAACGGCCATTTTCTGGCGGGCCGAACAGAGCAGTTATTGCCGCACATGCTGGGACGGTTCGAGGCTGCGGCGACGACTTTGATCCTTGATCCGCCGCGGACGGGTTGCCCGCCGGAGATGCTGTCAGCGTTGCGGGCGCATCCGCCGAAGCAGGTTCTGTATGTGTCGTGCCACCCGGCGACTTTGACGAGGGACTTGAACGTTTTGTGCGCCGACAATGTCTTTCAGGTGAAGAAGATTGTGCCTTTGGACATGTTTCCGCAAACGCAGCATGTGGAGTGCGTTGCCGATGTTCGGGCGCAGGGCAGACACATCTAAGTTAATGCAACCTATTGAAAATTAACGTCCATTTTTCTCTGCGGACGCCTCGGCGAGGCGATCCCTACCACGAAGTTTGGAGGCGTGTGCCGGATAATTCCTTGCGTGTGACCAGTAAAGTCAGCCAAACTCTGACAGACCATGACATCGGAAATAAAGTCTAGCTCGCCGCGTAAAACGACTTATGTGTTGCGCCCGTGGCTGGTTGTGCTGTGCGCTTTGGTTCTGTACGGAGTGACTCTGAACCATTGGGTGACTCTGCGGAGCCTCTCCCTAGTGGCGCAGTTCACGGGTTGGGACTGGCATCCACTCCCCAACTCCTGGCGGTCAGAGCCCATCGCGCCTTTGTTCTGGGTCGTCACGTATCCGATTCACGTCCTGCCCATCTCGATGCAGCCGTTGGCGCTGAATATTTTTACGGCGATTTGCGCCGCTTTGACTCTGGGGCTTTTGACAGCTTCGGTCCGAATGCTTCCACAAGATAGAACGCGTGACCAGCGGCAGCGCGAGGGTGGGGAATATGGGCAGATTTCGGGGCGTCTCGCGTTTTTACCCCAACTTTTCGCGGTGCTGATGTTGGGATTTCAACTAACGTTCTGGCAACATGCCGTTTCCGCCAGCGGCGAAATGCTGGATTTGTTGGTTTTCGCGTTGATCGTTTTTTGTGTGCTCAGGTTCAGGATTTCTCAAAATGACAATTGGCTCTTCCTGATGGCACTTATTTACGGGATGGGGGTTTCAAACAACTGGGCTTTGATTGGATACTTTCCGTTATTTATCTTTTCGCTTATCTGGATCCGCGGGCTGAGTTTTTTCAATATCCGATTTATCTTTCTGATGATTTTCTGCGGAGCGATTGGGTTGAGTCTCTACTTGATGGAGCCGGCGATGGCCAGTCATCGCCAGCACCAGAACTTCTGGTACCTCCTGCAGCAGGAATGGCGCGGCCAATCGTTTGCACTGCAAGTCGTGCCGCGCTACGTCGTGCTCGTTGCGGCGCTGGCGACAATTCTTCCGCTGCTTTTTGCTGGTGTGCGATGGCCGTCGTTTCTTGGCGAAGTCAGCCCGGTGGGGAACGTGCTGACGCAACTCATGATCAAATGCCTGCACATTGTGTTTCTGATTCTGCCCTTGGTGACGCTGACGGAATTTCCCTTCAGCCCGAGCGCGCGGATGAAAGACATGCCCGCAAGTTTTCTTACGTTTTTTTATGTGGGGGCGCTCGCCATCGGTTATTTTACAGGTTATTTTCTGTTGATCTTTGGAAAAAAGGGACCGGCGTCCTGGGGACGAGAGAGCAAGGCGGAAACAATCCTTGGCAAAGCGGCGCTGGGGTTGCTTTGGGTTGTGGTTGTTGCCGGGCCAATTGTTGTTCTCTGGCAAAATGTCCCGAACGTGCGCGCTTCCAGCAGTTCGGCATTGCCGCAGTTTTTCGATTCCATTCTGGATGGTCTTCCGACAAAGGATGCGATTGTTCTCAGTGATGATCCGGCGCGACTGGATTTGCTTCAAGGGGCGTATGAGCGGCGGCATCTTGCGAACAACAACATTTTGATTGAGACCGGCTCGCTGGGCCATCGTGAATACCTGCGATATTTGGCGGACCGCTATCCCAAGCTAAAGGCGGAGATGGACTCGCCTGAAAAGCTTCCGGTTGTCATTCAAGACAAAGCATTGGAACGTTTCATGGGTTACATTGGGACGAAGTTTCCAATTTATTATTTGCACACCAGTTTCGGGTATTACTTCGAGGAATATTACCTTGTCCCGCGCGGGATGGTTTATGAGCTTAAAGGCTATCCCGACAATCGTCCACAACCGCCGGCGCCGACTGACGAAGAGGTCAAAACGCAGCAAGCGTTTTGGACTCAACTCGAAAGCGGTCCTCTGAAAGACCTGCCGAAGCTGTCGAAACTGGACCTCGACCCACAGGTGGTCGATACGGATTACTCGGTGGATCTGGATTTTTGGGGCGTTGAATTGCAGCGCGCCAATCACTTGCCCGAAGCGCATGGGGCTTTTGCCGAAGCGGTCCGGCTCAATCCGGACAACAACATCGCCAAGATTAATTTGCGTTACAACGAAGCGTTGCAGAAGGGGAACCACCAGCCTATTGACTCGCTGGAGTTATTTGAGAAGTCATATTTGAAATATGGCGGCCTTATCGGAGTGCTCAAATTTAACGGGCCTGTGGACGAACCGGATGCGAGCCTTCAATTCGGAGAGTTGATGGCGGAAACTGGCAATTTGCGCCAGGCCGCGACACTTTTTGAGCGCCGGCTTGAATTGCTTCCCAATGATCCGGATGCGTTATTGGATATGGCGAAGACTTACGCGGACCGCGGCAAAGTTGAAAAAGTGCTGGATTTGGTTGGCAAGCTGCGCTCCAGCTCGAAGATCAAAGAGTGGGAGTTGACTCGCGTCCAGGCGATGGCATATATGAGGGTTGGCAGCAATAACGTGGCGGAAACCATGTTGAAACAGGCCATCAAAGAAGATCCAACAGACAGTGTTCGCGTGGGAACTTTGGCGGACATTGACACGCGATTTGGCCGAAGGGCTGTGCGACAGAACAAGCTGAAAGTCGCAAAGGGCTATTTTGCTGAAGCCCTGACGAATTACGACCAACAGATCAAGCTCATGACCGCCGAGCGTCATAACGCCATTCGCGACACCAGCTTTGTGCCGGTGCTTCTAAAAAAGGCGGAAATGGAAGTGGTGATAGAGGCTTTAAATCCGGCTGTCGAAACATTGAGCGAAATCATCAGGATGCAGCCGGAGAATACCACGGCTTTGCTGAATCGGGCCAGCGTGGAGGCGAAGCTCAAAAATATTGATGGAGCCAAGGCCGACCTCAAGGCGATGAGCAAGCTAATGCCGAAGCAGCAATATCTCGTGGAATATCACATGGCGGACATTGCGGCCCTGGAGCACGATCCGGCGGAGGAAATCCGCCACTTGAAAAACTATCTCCGAATGACGCCGGAGGAGACGACCGAATTCGCCAACGTGGCCAAGAGAATCGAAAAGCTGGAAGGCCACTGACCTGAATCACCGGATGCGGGTCACCCACGTTATTACCCGGTTGATCATTGGTGGCGCGCAAGAGAATACAGCGGCAACGGTTCTGGGTCTGCGAAAACGTCCCGGCATGGAGATTAACCTCATCGCGGGGCCAACCGTTGGGTCCGAGGGCTCGCTGGAATCGACGCTGCAAAACGATCCGGGTTTGCTGACCATTCTCAAACCATTGGTTCGCCCCGTTCATCCTGTCAACGATTTGATTGCCTTGGCGCGGTTGGCCGATATTTTTCGCAGCACCAGACCGGACATCGTGCATACGCACAGCGGGAAAGCGGGCACTCTTGGCCGTCTTGCCGCGCGGCGGGCTGCTGTGCCAATTATTATTCACACGATTCATGGGCCTTCCTTTGGGCCGTTTCAAGGGCCGTTGGCGAACGCGGTTTTTCTTGCGGCGGAACGCCGCGCAGGGGCGGTGACAACTCATTTTATCAGCGTGGCTGACGCCATGACGCGGCAGTATGTCGCTGCCGGAATTGGGCGGACGGAGGATTACACGCGGATTTTCAGCGGGTTTGAACTCGCGCCGTTTCTGAATGCCCGAAATGACCTTCAATTGCGGGCGAAACTTGGGATTCAACCTGATGACATTGTCATCGGAAAAATTGCGCGTCTCTTCAAACTTAAGGGGCACGAAGATTTAATCGCGACTGCTCCAGACGTGTTGAAGCGCGTCCCGAAGGCGAAATTTCTTCTTGTCGGCGACGGCTCGTTGCGGTCGATGCTGGAAAGCCGCGTTCGCGCTGCCGGGTTGGAAGGCCGTTTCATTTTCGCGGGCCTGGTTACGCCGCGTGAAATTGCGCCGCTTGTTGGAATCATGGACATTGTCGCGCATCTTTCGCTTCGTGAAGGCTTGCCGCGAGCGTTGCCGCAGGCGCTGGCGGCGGGACGGCCGATTATCGCCTACGATTGCGACGGGGCGGAGGAAGTATGTATGACAGACGAGACGGGTTATCTGGTGAATCCGGGGGACACCAAAACTCTTGCGGCGCGGCTTGTGCAATTGGCGGAGGACGCAGCTTTGCGCGAGCGTTTGGGCCGTCGCGGTCAGGAATTCGTCCGCAGTCGATTCTCCGTTGAAACAATGGTCGATGAAATTCACAACCTTTACCGCAAACTGTCTGGAGCGACAGCGCAATGAACTTGAACTTGCGCATCGTTTATCCTGTGGCGCTGGTTTCGGCTGTGGTGACGTCGGCGGTTTCGTTGCCGTTGTGGCGTCGGTGGTGTCGCCAAAGCGGAACTGTGGATGATCCTGGAGAGCGGAAAATTCACGCTACTCCAATCCCGCTGGCGGGCGGCCTGGCGGTGATGACGGGGTTGGTCATTCCGCTGCTTTGCGGAGCGGCGGTGGCAGTAGCGTATTCTCAATTCTCAGTGCCGCGCCTCTTTGAATATGGATTGAGCAAACGCGCGACGCAAATTTTCGGGATCATGGCGGGCGCGCTGGGAATGTTGTTGGTCGGGTTGCGCGATGACCGGGTTGAATTAAAACCGGCTGTGAAATTCGGAGCGCAACTCGCCGTCGCGCTGGTTGTGGCCGCAACGGGCACACGGATTACTTTGTTTGTGCCTAGCCTTGCGTTTAGCTACGCCGTTACTGCCTTGTGGATTCTCACTGTCGTCAACGCATTTAATTTCATGGATAACATGAACGGGCTTTGCGCTGGACTTGGAGCGATTGGGGCCGCCGCGTTTGGTTGGATTGCCGCAAGTCAGGGACAGTATTTGGTCGGGGCAATGGCGTTTCTTGTCTCGGGAGCCTTCCTGGGATTTCTCCCTTTCAATTACCCTCGGGCTACGGCGTTTCTCGGTGATGCCGGGAGTCATCTGGCCGGTTTTCTGCTCAGTGTCATGGCGATATTGCCTCACTTTTACTCGACGAAACACCGGCAGCCTCTGGCTGTCTTAACGCCGCTGCTTGTGCTGAGTGTGCCATTGGGCGACTTAGTTTGGGTGGTGATTCTGCGGTGGCGCGCGGGCAAACCGTTTTATATTGGCGACACGAATCATCTTTCGCATCGGCTTGTGCGGCGAGGGTTGACGCCGGCTCGCGCGGTTCTTGTGATTTGGATGATTTCGGCGGCGGCAGGAGGACTGGCAATTCTGTTGCAATGATTTTTTAAGTCCATTCTTGTTCACGGAAGCCTCGGCGAGGCGTCCCTACCACGGAATTTGGTTTGACTCCGCGCCAGTTGTTAAACAAGAATATGTGATTGACGCGGAATTTTATGAAACTCTCACTCACATGCGGGCTTGCCTTAATTTCAATTTTATCAATGACGCTTTCCGCGTTCGCGGATAACTGGCCGCAGTGGCGCGGACAGCAGCGAGATGGAATTTCACACGAAACCGGCCTTCTCGGCCAGTGGCCGAAGGATGGGCCGCAATTGCTTTGGAAGGTCACAGATCTCGGCAGGGGTTATTCAACGCCTTCCATAGTCGATGGCCGCGTATATTTGATGGCCAGCGAGGGGTTGGAAAATGAGTTTGTCGAAGCGCTGGATGTCAAGAATGGGAAACGAATCTGGACGTCGCGACTGGGAAACGTCGGCAATCCGAAGCAGCAGCCCAACTTTCCCACGGCGCGCTCAACTCCGACAATTGACGGCGATTTCATTTACGCGCTCAGTTCGGACGGTGACCTGGCGTGCCTCGATATCAAGACCGGCGCTGTCCGGTGGAAAAGGAATCTTCGCACGGATTTTGGCGGCAAAACGGCAGAATGGGCCTATGCGGAGTCGCCGTTGATCGATGGCGATACGCTTGTTTGCGCGCCGGGAGGCAGCGAAGCCACGGTGGTCGCCTTGCGCAAAACCACGGGCAAAGTTCTGTGGAAATGCGCGTTGCCCGAAGCCGACGACGCGGGGTTTTCCTCGGCAATTGTTGTTGAGGTCGGAGGCATACGCCAATATGTGCGATTGTTGACAAAAGGACTTGTAGGGATCGAAGCTTCCTCGGGTCGTTTGCTTTGGCGTTACAGCAAGGCCGTCAGCAAGTACGGCGCAAACATTCAAACGCCCATTGCCAGCGGTGATTTGATCTTTTGCTCCTCGACGGGAACGGGCGGTGGCGTTATCCGCCTCAAGGCAGACGGCAAAAATGTGACAGCCGAACAGGTCTATTTCTCGCCGGAATACCAGACCGCGATCGGCGGCGTGGTGAAGGTCGGCGACCAACTTTACGGGGCGACCGGCGAAGCGCTGCTTTGCACGGATTTCGCGACCGGCCAGATCAAGTGGAAGGAGCGCGCGTTGGGCGCGGCATCGCTTTGTTTCGCCGACGGCCATCTCTATCTTCATGGCGAAAATGGCGAAATTGGATTGGTGGAACCTTCGCCGGAGTCTTATCGCGAAAAGGGCCGTTTCAGCCCGCCGGATCAGCCGCAAAGAATAGATCCGATGGAGAAAGCGTGGGCTTATCCCGTCATTTCCGACGAACGGCTTTATGTCCGCGACAACAATGTTCTTTGGTGTTACGCGGTCGGATCGGCGAAATAGGCGGTCGAACAATATATTTTACACAGCGCGAGTCTTGACAAGGTGGTGCGCCCGGCGGGAATCGAACCCACGACAAACCGCTTAGAAGGCGGTTGCTCTATCCAACTGAGCTACGGGCGCAACCAAAAGAAGAATGTAGAATGAAAAATTAAGAATGGGGAGTCAAAAAGGCCGGGGACTAGGCGATCCGTCGAAGGGCGATGACCCGTTCGATTAGGATGTCACACAGTAATTCAACAATCGCCGGAAACTTCTCAGTGTTTATTGGTATGCGAGAAGAATTGATCGACTTTGTGGTTAAAGTCGTCCGCGTGTTCAACAAGTGTCCCATGCCCGGAGAAAGGGACGACCCACAGGGCGGCCTTCGGGATGGCTTGGAAAATTTTGACTGTGTGCTCGATGGTAATCATGTCGTGATCGCCGCAAATGATGAGCGAAGGGCATCGTATTGATCCCAACGCCGAGAACGGGATATTGGGCTGATCCCAGTCAAGCATAAACAGCTTCCAGTCATTTCGTTCCTTGTCAGTCTTCAGGACTTTATCCTTGTTCGCTTCGTAATTCTTTTTTTCGTCATTCCAAAACGTTCCCGTAAATGCCGAGGCGTCCGGTTGAACATTGGCTCCGGTCGCCGCCAGTTTGATCACTTTGTCCGGGTGCCGCATGGCGAGCAGCAGCGCGACAATTCCTCCATCGCTCCAACCGATGACGTAGGCCGATTTGATGTGAAGCGCGTCGAGCAAAGCGGCTTCGTCGTCGGCCATCATTTCAAAAGTCAGGGTTGGCCCGGTGTCCCTGGATTTCCCGTGGGCGCGGCTGTCGGTGGCGATCACTTGGTATTTGCTGTCAAAATAAGGGATGGTATGCGAGAAAGCCGCGATGCTGCCGCCGTTTCCGTGAATCATCAGGACCGGTTTGCCGGAGCCGTAAATCTCGCAATACATCTTGAACCCGTTGATGTCATAAAATTTTCCGGCCGCGGGATTATCGCCGAAGGGCGTTTTTTCCTGCGCGAACGAAACGCTGGATACAAACAGCGCGATTAAGAGGAGCCATTTCATGTGAGTAAATTCGCTTCTACAGTTTTGGCCATTTTCAACGGGAAAGGCGAATGAATTAAGCATCGTGAATCCCTTTATTTGATTTAAGTTTAGGTTGCACATCATTGTCCGACCCAAACGCAAAAGCCCAGTAGCCGGTTCCAAGGGATTTGCCGTGGGAAATCTGTTACTTGTCAGAAGTGTATCGTTGGAATTGGCGCAGCAGGGCGACTCGCTCAGTTCCAACTTCAATGTAGACAACCAAAAACGTCCATAGGCCCACTGCGGACGATGCCATGAGTAATGGATAGATGGGAATCAAGAATCGCCCACCAATGGACCAAGTAAGGGCAACAGCCATTACACTTGCAATAACCATTCCGATGATGACAAGCGCGCATTTGCTATTTGAATTGAGCCAGATCATCAATCCTAAAAGACCGAAGGCCCTGATCATCTGATCTATTATGTCCCAATTCCAAAACTCGCTCCGAACTTTAAAGAATGCCAAGATGGGAAGCTTCGACAAATTCGATTTTATCCATTTTAAACCCGCCGCAGACCCTAAAGCAGCCCATTTCTGCTCATTCCCTTCACCGTACCAGCCGCCCGGCGCACACTCATACCAACGGCCTTGATCCTGATAGGCCTTGTCGCTGTAACCCGATGGAAGTTCAATCGCGCCCTGGGTTCCCAAAGGTTGAAATTTTTTAAAAAGCAGACAATTCCGAATCATCCAGGGGCCGGCCAGACACGCTACGGGAAGGAAGATCAATAGAATGGCTTTCAAATTTTCCCGGGAAAACCACGCACCTAAGGTTATTCTCAATAAAACGAAGAGAAACACTAAAAGAACCGGCGTCCATAACGCAAACATTGTCCGGTCTAGAATTGCCAAGGCGAAAAAACCACCTGCGGCGAGGAACCATAGTGGATCTCGATCGTCGGTTGCGAGTATCAGGGACCAAGCGAACAACATGATCAAGAAGCAGGCGCTGCTTTCAGTGAGCATTTGTCTTCCATATAATCGAAATTCGGGACTGGTCAGGAGCAATGCTGCACAGCCGAGCGCAGGGATGGATCCGAAGTAGCGGGCCACCAGAAGAAACCCCAGTACAACTGAAAGCGCGATGCATGTGCAATTAATCACCCGTATTGGCCAAAACTGGCGTCCAAATATTTTGTAAGTGCCCGCCAGAATGATCGGGAAAAGCGGGGGCCGGAAAGAGGTGATTGCAGCGCCAGTGGCGCCCAGAACTCCATCGTATTCGCCAGAAGCATTGTTTTCCCGATATGGCGTCTTCACTTTTGGATTATCCCAGTCGATACTAAATCCGTTGCCGTTCCACAACGAAAAGGCAATCGCGTCATAATCGAATGGATCTCCTATTTCTGGAGGCGCCGACAGTCTGCCATGCAGGATTGGCGGCATTAGCTCGGTTACAAAAGAAAGCAACAACACAATAACGGCAAGGGCTTTGGTTCGCCTCGGCGTTGAAAGATATTCGTTGAAGTTCGTCAAAATCCGTTTGGAATTTGGTCCGGGAGGCTGGACTGGAATCGATGTTTTTGAAATTGCGCTCATAATAGAGCGCTCTAAGGCTTTGTCGCCAATATTAAAGGGGAAACCGAAGGCACATCGAGCAGCCGCGGTTTGACAAATCCAGCCTCCCGCAGCCAGCCGCTGATTTCCTCGAAGCTGAACGTGTCGCCTTCCTCAGTGTTGACAAGCATGTTCACCGCGAATAAAAGGCCGATGGCCGGATCCGTGCGGTCGTTGTTCACAAGAAATTCCATGATCGCAATCGTCCCGCCGGGCGCGAGCGCGTCGAACGCTTTTTTCAGTAATTTCCGGCTTCGCGCAATTCCTTCGCTGTGCAAAATGTGGCCTATTGTCACGATGTTGTGGTTCTTGCCAAAGGGCGTTTTTAGCAAGTCGCCGGGAATCGTGTTCAATTGCCGCGAGACCCCGTGCTTTTGCGCGACATTTTTAGTGACCTCAAGGACTTTCGGCCAGTCCAACGCGTTGATCTGCACATGCGGCGACGTTTGCGCGAGCGCGATCCCCCAAACACCGGAGCCGGCGCCCAGGTCCAGCACGCTCACTTTTTCTTTGGACTTTGACAGCCCGAGGTGGCTGCCCAAGGCCTGCGCTGCTCCGTAGCTTAGCGGAAAGATGGACTCCACGAACTCGGCGAAAAAATCCGCGCCGCCATCCTGGGAATTAACGGACATCGCGGGTTTCCCCGTTCGGACAATTTTGGTCAGACCCAGCCAATTCGGAATCAGTTGCGAGGACATGTGGTGGAAAAATGCGCCGCGGTAACCCGGTTTGCTTGACACCAGGAACGCGGCGCTTTCCGGCGCGAGTTTGTATTGGCTTCCGGTTCGTTCCAGCAATCGCAGGCCGACCAGCGCGTTGCAAATGGCGGTGACACCTCGCAATGAAGCTTTCGATTTCGCGGCGAGGTCTTTCGCGGTTTTTGGCGAGGCGTCCAGCAAATCAAAAAGTTTATGCCCTACAGCGGCTTCGATAATGAGCGGCGCGGCATATCCCCAGCCCATTTGCATAAGACGGTCGGGAGTCAGCGGAGGTTTGGAGGCGATTTTGGATTTCATAATGTATTTTACAAGCGAGGCGAAATCTTAACGCAGAACAAATTCACCGCAAGCTCCGACTTGGTTTCTGCAGTTCTTTGTTTGTCAAGAAACGAAAACGCCGCCGTTAATGTCCAATGCCGCGCCGGTGATGAACCCGTCGTATTCCGACGCCAGAAAGAGAACCGCGCGGGCGACATCCGCAGGCTCGCCGGGGCGGCCCAGCGGAATCGTGCGGGTCAATTCGCGAATGGCCGCGTCGCCGGTGTGGGTCGCATGGAAGCGCGTGCCGACGATGAGACCGGGAGTCACGGCGTTGACGCGAATTCCTTTTGGCGCGATTTCTTTTGCGAGGCCGCGTGTAAACGTGAGAATCGCGCCCTTCGTAGAGGCGTACGCAATGGAGCCGGTTCCGCCGCCGTTGCGCGCGGCAAGTGATGATAAATTCACGATGCTTGACTGGCCGGATTTTGCCAGCAAAGGAACGGCCGCCTGCGTCACCCACATCAGCGAAGTCAAATTGACCGCGAAAACTTTTTCCCAATACGCCGTGTCCATTGCTTCCAACGCGCGTCGCTGAACCATGTCGCCCGCGTTGTTGATGAGAATGTCCAGACCGCCCAAAGCTTCTGAAGCGCGAGGGGGCAGGGCGGTCGCCTCGGCTTCCTTAGTTAAATCGCCCTGGAAAAGAGCGACGGGGCGGCCCTTTTTTTCGCCAAGGGACTTGAGTTCCTTTGCTCCTTCTTCGCTCGAAAAATAATGCGCCGCGACATTCGCTCCCGCTTCAAGAAAATGTTCCGCAATGGAATATCCCAGTCCCTGGCCCGCGCCAGTCACCAAAACTCGTTTTCCGCTTAAATTTCCCATAGGCGTGAATTTCTTATTTACGTTGTTCCATAGGCACGTATTGGCGCGAAGTCGGGCCGACATAGATTTGCCGCGGACGGCAGATGCGCTTGTGCGGTTCGTCCAGGATTTCCTTGAAGTTGGCGATCCATCCCGGCATTCGCCCGATGGCAAACATCACAGTGAACATTTCCGTCGGAATCCCGATGGCGCGCATGATGATGCCGCTGTAAAAATCGACGTTCGGGTAAAGTTTCCGTTCGATGAAATATGAATCGTGCAGCGCCGCCGTCTCCAGCTTCTTTGCGATCTCCAGCAACGGGTCTTCGCGGTTCAACGCGCGCAGAATCTGGTCGCAGCATTCCTTGATGATTTTGGCGCGCGGATCGTAATTCTTATAGACGCGATGGCCGAAACCCATCAGCCGCTTGCCGCTATGTTTGTCTTTCGCGGCGGTGATGAACTGCTGGCCGTCGTCGCCTGAATCGTGGATTTTCTGCAACATCGAGATGACGGCCTGATTTGCGCCGCCGTGCAACGGACCCCAAAGCGCGCAAACCCCCGCCGCCGCGCTGGCGAACATATTTGCTTCGCTGGAGGCCACCATCCGCACCGTTGAGGTCGAGCAATTCTGCTCGTGATCGGCGTGAAGAAGAAAAATCAGGTCCAGCGCCTTGACCACTTCCGGCTTCAGTTCGTAATCCTGATACGGGTTGGAAAACATCATGTGCAGGAAATTCGGCGTGTACCTGTATTCCGGCTTCGCATACATAAACGCCAAACCGCGCGATTTCCGATATGAAAACGCAGCAATCGTGCGAACCTGCGAAATCAGCCGCGCCGCCTGCTCATTAAATTGTTCCGCGTTCGGCAAGCCTTCCCAGCCGGGATGATAACAACTCGTGGCGTTGATCATCGACGACAGAATGGCCATCGGGTGCGCTCCCGGAGGAAAGCCCTCGAAATGGTGCTTCATGTTCTCGTGCAGATTTTCGTTCTGCGTGAGCGCATCGGAAAATTGCCGCAACTGCGCGCGATTCGGAAGGTTGCCATTGATGAGGAGATACGCCGTCTCAACAAAAGTCGATTTGACAGCCAGTTCCTCAATCGGAATGCCGCGGTAGCGCAAAATGCCTTTTTCCCCGTCGATGAAAGTGATGGCGCTCTTGCAGGCGCCGGTATTGGCGTATCCGTCGTCGAGCGTGATGTAACCGGTGGTGTCGCGCAGGGTCGAAATCTCAATGGCCTTTTCGCCTTCCGTCCCGGAGACGATTGGCAGCTCGCATGTCTTGCCGCCCAATTGCAGTGTCGTTTTGTCGTTCATAAAATCGCGCCTCCGCCAGGCAATAAAAAACTCAAAATCAATTGATGCCAGGAAAATCTCAAGACTTGACAACCAACCTTTACTGATTCTGATGTCTGCCCTTCGATCATAAGGAAAGCTTTTGCCTCGTCAACCCTTTCCCTCGGAAACGCCCTTTTTTGATGTCCGAAAATGAAAAATCACTTTTGAACGAGGACGTAGTTATGATTGCCGTGCCTTCAGGATGCTGATATGCCGTGCGAATGAAAACGCCGCAGAGTTTTGTTCGATGGCCGCTCGCCAGCGCGAGTTTTGTGACTCGCTATTTTGCCGCATTGGCTTTGTTCGTCATTTCCGGGCGCGCCCAGGAGGCCACAATTAGGATTCATGCGGATGACGTGCAGCATCCGGTTTCCCGCATGTTGACGGGTGCGTGCATTGAGGATGTAAATCACGAACTCTACGGCGGCATTGACAGCCAGATGATCTACGGTGAGAGCTTCGCCGAACCCGCCCCTAAAAACGCCGGCCCGACAGAATTAGTGAGTGGAATGTGGCGCACGATTCAGCAAGGTTCGGCCGTGCCCCGTTTTTCAATCGAAACAATGACGCCGTTCTCTGGAGAACAAAGCCAGGTGATCGAATTTGTCAGCGGAACTGGAGAGATTGGGGTCGAAAACGAAAGCCTCAACCGCTGGGGAATGTATTTTGAGAAGGGCAAAAAATACGAAGGCTATATTTGGGCAAGATCACTGTCGGCCGTTGATATTTTTGTTGCGCTCCAAGCTTCCTCCATCGGCACAACTTTATGCGAAGAGCGACTTCACCTGAACGCCAGCAGTTGGAAACGGCTGAACTTCGCGCTCACGCCGAACGCCACGACCACCAACGGTGGTTTCGTCATTAAACTCAAGCAGCCGGGCGGTATCACTCTGGGCTATGCACTGCTTCAACCTGGTCCGTGGGGAAGATTCAAAAATCTTCCCGTGCGCAAAGATGTTGCCGAAGGTTTAATCGGGCAGGGGATCACCGTGCTCCGGCTTGGCGGCAGCATGGTCAACGCGCCCGAGTATCGTTGGAAAAAAATGGTCGGCCCGCGCGATCGCCGTCCTCCTTACAAAGGAACCTGGCATCCGCAATCCTCCGACGGCTGGGGCATTTTTGAATTTCTCAGCTTCTGCGAAGAAGCCGGGTTCGCCGCCGTCCCTGCCATCAATGCCGACGAATCTCCGCAGGACATGGCCGAATTCATCGACTACGCGAATGGTTCCACCGCTATCGGATGGGGCCTGAAGCGCGTCGAAGACGGCCATCCCAAACCTTACCGCTTGAAGTATCTTGAAATCGGCAACGAAGAAAGAGTCAACGACGATTATTTCCGCAAATTCAAGCCGATGGCCGAAGCTATTTGGGCGCACGACCCTTCAATCATTCTTGTTGTCGGCGACTTTGCCTACAACCAGCCCATTATTGATCCCTTCAATTTTTCTGGCGCGGACAGCCACATCACCACGCTCGCCGCGCAGCAGAAAATTCTCCAACTCGCCAAACAGCACGACCGCGAAGTTTGGTTTGACGTTCACGTCAACACTGAAGGTCCACGCCCCAATTTCGGCGGCACTTTCAGCTACATCGACGCCCTTGATAAAATTGCCGATGGCGCGAAACACCGCGTCGTCATTTTTGAGTTTAACGCCGGCAACCATTCGCAACGCCGCGCCCTGGCCAACGCCGCCGCGATCAACGCTGTCGAACGCGACGGAAGACTTCCCATCGCCACTTCCGCGAATTGCCTCCAACCTGACGGCCAGAACGACAACGATTGGGATCAAGGTCTTTTGTTTCTGAACAATTCCCGCGTCTGGTTGCAGCCTCCCGGCTACGTCACGCAAATGATCTCCCGCAATTACGAATCGCTCCTTGTGAAGAGCGAAGTCGCCGGGGCACAGAATGATCTCGATGTCACCGCCAAGCGCAGTGAAGACGGCAAACATCTAGTTCTTCAAGTCGTCAACTTTAGCGATCAGCCTATAGCCACCGCGCTGTCAATATCCGGTTTCAAGGCGAGCGAACCAGTGGAAAAAATCGAAACCCTCGCCGGTCCTTTGGACGCGCGAAACACTGCCGATGATCCCGATCAAATAAAACCCTCAGTCACGCAGCAGAAAATTGTCCTCCGCGACGGACAAATGACGCATTCCTTTCCTGGCCATTCTTTCACGACGATCAGCTTGCATTAAATTGTCTGCGGGTGATTACTCTGCGGCCTCCGCGCCTCTGCGCGAGATTCCTCATCGCGACGGTTTGTCCTCTTTCTCGCCGCGCCGCAGGACGTTTTCAATTTCATCGTCGTCATCCATGATGATCGACTTTGTTCTGCTCGCCTGCCCGTAATCCGGGTCTTTCGGGTCCTTAGCTTTCTCCGGGTCAAAGATGCGCGGGTCCACTGGCACACACTTGTAAGGGCGAAAATCTGGCGTCGTGGTGAAACAATCGGAGAAATCGTTGGCGAGCGCATCGAATAGATTCAGCGGCGGGAGGCCGAGGATTTCATACATCGTGCGGTGCATGCTGACGATGGTCGTATGCCTGTGCGAAACGTAGCCGTGCCGCGCCCACGGGCTGATGACCAGCAAAACGCTTCGTTGCGCGTCAATGTGGTCCGGTTCGCCGCCGGAATCGTCCTGAGTGACAAAAATCGCCATGTTCTTCCACCACGGCGAATGCGACAAATATTCCACGATCCGCCCCAAAGCCAGGTCGTTGTCCGCCATCCAGGACGCGACGTAGGGATAACCTTTTTCCGGCTTGGGACTTGTGCCGTGGTCGTTGCAAATGGCGATGTTCACGAACGACGGGAACCGACGCCAACCGTGAACGAACCGGCTTTCGACATCCTTTTCAAACCAATACGCCCTGTATTGGTCCGGGATGTTCATGTTAAAAATTGGGTACCCAAAACACGTGTTGTCAAAGAGCGCCTTCGGCATCGGAGTATTGACAACTTCGCGCGCCCCAGTCGGATGCTCGTCCTCGTCTTCCTCGACGCCGGGAAACTCGAAGCCTTCGCCGTAATTGCGGAATCGAACATGGTTCCGCGCGAGGTGTTGCCACATTGAACCGGCCTCGGGGTAATCCTCGGGCAGCAGCGAACCGTTCGAGCCCATCGAGTAGCGGCGTCCGGGCGCATGGGTATCTTTCTTGAACGACCAGCCCACCGAATAAGTCATCTGCATCAAGTTGTCCGGTTGCACGCCGACCAGCCAGCGATGCCCCACGCCGGAAGCTTCCGGCTCCATATAAAAATTGTCACTTACCGTGAAATGACGCGCCAGAGAGTTGTGGTTCATCATGACGCCGACATTCGTAAGTGTGGGCTGGCCTTCGTGTTGAATTGTCTGGTTCAAACCCCAGCGAAGCAACGCGGGGTCGTTCTCCGATCCTGGTATCCGATCAAATATTGTGTCGAACGTGTGGTTTTCCTTCGTGATAAAGACGACATATTTGATTTCCTGCGACCGCGTTCCCACCGTTGTTGGAATTATAGGCGAAGACATCGACGCGCGGTCCTTTTCGGCGTCTTCGATTCCATTATTGTGCAACACTTGCTCCGTAAACTTTGGCAGCGCGTCATCCGAAGGTGTGTCAAGAATGCTGAGGACGCCTCTCATGTGAAGGAATTTGCTCTCGGGAATGTTTGGGCCGGCGTTGGGTCCGTTCCCGAAACCGCGGAAACAGATGCAGGCCAGCTTTTTTCCGTCCGGCGACATTGTCACGCGATAGGGATACCATGCGGTGGGGATATGACCGAGAACCTGCATCGTCGCGGTGTCAATCACCGCGATTGCGTTGAGACTTAATTCAACGGCATATAAGCGCGATCCGTCCGGCGACACAACCATGCCCGCAGGCCCGACACCGCGAAGCCCTGCGACCAACGGCGACGGAGTCAACCGAACCTTGGCGACTATCTGGTTCGCCTTCGTGTCAATTCGTTCGATCATGTCGTTGTTTCCATCCGAGACGAATAGGGAATCGCCATGTGAACAAAGAAAGTTTGGCGCGCTTCCGCCGATTGTCTTGCCGTTGTCTGAGGCTGCGCCGACAAGAAGGCCGGTCTTTATACGGTTGCGGACGATCATTCGCGATGGCTCAGTCACGTCAACACTCCAGACCGAAAATGAATCCGGCACATTCGGTTTGCCGAGGCCGGGGATTTTACGCCCTTCAAATTCCACGCCGTCTTCCGCCTCAGCGCTGGGGTACCCAAAGGCCGGACGAGTGATGCCGCGCGGATCAAAGTTAGTTCCCACAGGGGCAGGGATCGCGCTGTATTCGAACATCCCAATATTCGCCGCGTACAACTGATTCTTGACCAACGTCAATGCATAAGGGTATCGCCCCACTGGAACCGACCCGACAACTTTCTTTGAAACCAGGTCAATCGACACCACGCGGAAATTCGCCACATCAGCGCAATAGAGCAGCTTCCCATCTTCGGATGTCTTTACGTCAACAATATAGCTATCTTCAAAGGACTGTCCTCCAACCGGCGTGTTCAATGCGATCTCGCCTTGTTCTGCCGCCGTTGCGACGTCATACAACATGATCGCGCCGCTTTCGCCGCCGCTCCAATAAAGGGTTGCCCCGTCACGCGAAAAATCCGCGCCGCCTGCGCTGCTGCTCTTCTTTCTGCGGCCAGTGCGCTTTGCCGCTGTGACGCTCGTGACTTTTGGATATTCGCTTTGCCAGTCGGAGACAAATTGCCCTGTGCCATCGCTCGCGATGAACAATATCTTGCCGTCACGGGTCATTGCCATCCCGTAAGGTTGATATGCGACCGGCACATGAATTCCGGCGGGCGTAAGAAACCGTCCATCGGGAAGAATTGTCGTGCCGCTCGGATCATGCGTCGCGAAGTTCGTCACAGCCGGCGCGTGAAGAAAAACCCGCGTCGCCGGTTCCGCGATCAGTGAACTGCCGGCAATTATAGCGACGGCGACAATAATATTCCATTTCAGCATACGAAAATTTTATGGCGTTCCGCGTCAGACACATTGGAGACCCGACGCGCGAATGCGCCTCTCCGCAAATGAGAAGGTTGTTCCCAAAGTTTTGCCAGAACAAACACGCCTCGCGCGAAATTGTTACAATTCCTTGGTTTTCACCAGTTTCCGCCACCAGCCATCGACGTTGAGACAGGCAGAGTAGCAAAGCAAACCTAGCGGGAAGAAATATAATACTCTTTCAATGATATGCGGTTCACTACACAAATCGCAACAGTTTTAAAAAATAGAGATAATAATTTTATTATAAATTATCATATTAAAATAACGCAGTAAATTTTTTAAGATATTATGTTTATTTAAATTAAATATGTTATAATTTTATTATTCGTGAAGACTTTAAAACCTTTATGGACATAAGAAAATTCACAGAAAATAGGACCGGCGTACTTGTTCCCATAACAACGCCGAAAGGCACTGACTTTGCTTTCTTGCCGAACAATTTGCCGCCTAACTGGCAATTTCCGGAGCGTCTCTGGCCAAAATTGGTAGAAGCGCGTGTTGCGCTCGGAAAGCTAGAGGGTTTTGGCTCAAATTTGTCGGATTCTGAATTATTGCTTTCCCCGTTGAAGATGCGAGAGGCTATTACGTCATCCCGTCTGGAAGGCACGTACGCTACAGCCCAGGAATTAATGCTCTTTGAGATGGACCCCCGAGAAGCCAAGTCCAGTCAAGACCAGGTTAATGCCTGGAGGGAAGTGTCAAATTATAAAAGAGCTTTATCGAGCGGCACTGAAAAATTAAAATCCCTGCCATTCTGCGGGAGGCTTATCAGGGAACTTCATGAGATTCTAATGAATGGAGTGCGCGGCGAACATCTAACTCCTGATGAATGGCGAACAAAACAGAACGCGATTGGCTCCGACTGGAGGTTTGTGCCGCCTCCTGTAACCGAGGTGCAGAACTGCATAACGGCATTGGAGAAGTATCTTAACGACGATAAATCTTCAAAGTACGACCCATTAATCAAAGCGTATCTGGCTCATTATCAATTTGAGGCGATTCATCCGTTTCCAGACGGCAACGGCCGAATCGGGCGCGTCATATTGTCTTTGATGATTGCGCAGTGGTGCGGTTTAACCGAACCGTGGCTTTACATGAGCTCTTTTTTCGAGAGATACAAAGACGAGTATGTCAGCAATATGTTTAAAGTCAGCACCGACGGCGCGTGGGAGAATTGGATAGACTTTTGCCTGACCGGGACCATTCATCAGGCCAATGACGCAATTCTGCGATGCAAGAAATTAAATGACCTGAAACAGAAAATGTTGGACAGGTGTCCGTCTGGAAGCATCAGGATGGAAAAAATAATCAGGGGGCTTTTTAGTAATCCAATTATTCGGGTTTCGCTCCTGCACAAGAAATTGGGTGTGACATACCCGACTGCTCAGGCTGATATTGATAGGCTTGTCGAATTAGAAATCTTGACGCCCCTCGAAGGCTTGAGACCCAAATGTTACTATTCCCCCGAGATATACGGAATTGCTTTTGCAGAGCAAAATGATTGACGCGAGAGGTCTGAATACTAACGAAAATCGGTTTTGGTTCCCGGCCAAGAAATACGGTTTGGGTTGGAGAGCGCCTCGCGCATTGGCGAAGGAGATTGGGGAATTATAAAAATAAGATGGATTGCATGAATGAGAACTTTGATCCTAAAGAACTACATGTTGTAGTTTGGAGTCGAAAGCAAAACGCTTTTCACATCGAAACTTTCTATGAAACAATCAACCACAACGTAAAAGTCTTCTACCACGAGAATCCCCATGACTCGGACTGGATAATCATTGGTTTTGCACATTTCGCCGATGAAGCCGGCGTTATAATTAAGAAACTTGGAAAAAGCATGGATGAGCCTGCGCCGTGACGGCGACGCTTATAAACCGTGCCAGAATTTTGGGCGGAATTAAAACAATACTTCATTTCCTGCCGCGTGACATTCCCGTGCCGAGTCGCTAGTCTGAGCGCATGATGAACCGGTTTATTTTAACGTTGGCCATTGCTGTCTCTGGGATTTTGCAGGTTTCGGCGGAACAATTTCGGCCGCCCTCCGTGCCGCTCGTGACGTTCGATCCTTACCTGAGCATCTGGTCCGCCGCCGATCATTTGACAGATCGCCCGACGCAGCATTGGACAACACGCCATCATTCGCTTGACAGCCTGATTCGAGTGGACGGCGCTTCTTATCGCCTCATGGGCAACGAACCGGAATCGACTCCCGCGCTGCCGCAAACCAGTTTGCAGGTCACGCCAACGTCCTCCATCTACGATTTTGAAAATGAAAAAGTCCATGTCACGCTGAGGTTTTTGCGTCCGGCCCTGCCGGAAGATTTGGACGCGATGGCGTTGCCGCTCAGTTACATCACCTGGGAAATCCGTTCCGTTGATGGCCAAAAACACCAGGTCAGCCTTTACGACAGCACCAGCTCGCAACTTGTTGTCAATAAGACTGATGAAAAAGTCGATTGGTCCCGCGAAAAGGCCGGCAAGCTGACCTTGCTCCGATGCGGAACCGCAGCGCAGGACATCCTCGGTTCACGCGGCGACGATCATCGTATTGACTGGGGTTACGCCTACGCAGCCGCCAACTCTTCGCAATCCAAATCCGCAATCGGCGCGGATCAAACCCTTCTGAATTCTTTCGTCTCAAATGGAACTCTTCCGGGCGGCGATGATCCCCGCATGCCCCGCGCTGTCAACGATGAACAGCCGGTGATGGCCTTTGTTTTTGACCTCGGCGAAGTTGCCGCCAAGCCGGTCGAACGCCAGGTCATCGTCGCGTATGACGAACTTTATGCGATCAAATATTTTGGCAAACGCCTTTTGCCTTACTGGAAGCGCAACGGCGCGACCGCTGCGCAAATGCTTCAAAAAGCGTCGCGTGATTACGCGAGCTTCGCCAGAAAATGCGCCGACTTCGACGAGCGCCTTGTCGCGGACCTCACCAAAGTCGGCGGCACAAAATACGCCCAGATGTGCGCCCTGGCATACCGGCAATGCGCGTGCGCCTGCGGCTTGGCCGCCGACGCGAACAAGCAACCGCTCTTTTTCACAAAGGAAAACACCAGCAACGGCGACATCGCCACCGTCGATGTTTTCTTCCCGATGGACCCGCAATGGGTTCTACTCAGCCCGACTCTCGCCAAGGCCACGCTCGTTCCCATTTTGAGTTACGCGGCCAGTTCGCATTGGCGTTTTCCGAACGCTCCGCATGACCTCGGCACTTATCCGATTGCCTCCGGCACCGACGACGGCGGCGAAGGCATGCCCGTTGAAGAAAGCGGCAACATGCTTATCCTTTGCGACGCTATCGCGCAGATGGAAGGCAACGCCCGCTTCGTCGAACCCTGGTGGCCGAAGCTGACCCAATGGGCCGAATACCTCAAGAATTACGGCCTTGATCCTGAAGACCAGCTCTGCACCGACGATTTCATGGGACACCTCGCCCACAACGCCAACCTGTCAATCAAAGCGATCCTCGGCCTGGCCTGTTACGGAGATTTGTGCCGTATGCGCGGCGACGAAGCAGCGGCGAAGGATTACCAGCAAATCGCAAGAACCGATGCCGCCCACTGGCAGCAGGTCGCAGCGGACGACGGCCATTTCCGCCTCGCCTTCGACAAACCCCATACTTGGAGCCAGGAATACAATCTTGTCTGGGACAAAATTCTTGGCCTCCACGTTTTCTCCCCTGAAGTCGCGCAAAAAGAAGTCGCTTTCTACAAAACGAAATTGCAGCCCTACGGCCTCCCGCTCGATTCCCGCACGAAGCTGACCAAATCCGATTGGACAATGTGGAGCGCGACCCTGGCCGACAATCAGGACGATTTTGAAACGCTGATTTCGCCCATGTACGAGTATCTGAACCACACAACATCCCGCTCACCGTTCGCCGATTCATACATCACCGATGACATTCACAGCGACGGAATGCACGCGCGCCCGGTGATTGGCGGCGTCTTCATTAAGATGCTCGCAGACCGCGATATTTGGACCAAGTGGGCACATGCTGACAAAACTAAAGTCGGGAATTGGGCTCCATTGCCGCCCGCGCCGAAAATCATTGAGGTCATTCCCACCTCGAAAACGACTCCGGCAATATGGCACTATACGACGCAAAAACCTTCCAAAGACTGGATGAAAGCGGATTTCGACGCTTCTTCATGGAAGCAAGGTCCTGGCAGTTTCGGCACCGAAGGAACTCCCGGCGCAGCCATCGGCACCAAGTGGGACACCGACGATATCTGGCTCCGCCGCGAAGTTACTTTGCCGGACCAAAAATATTCCGACCTCCAATTTTATGTTGACCACGATGAGGACGTGGAAATTTACGTCAATGGCGTCATGGCATCGAGAGAGGGCGGGTTTACTTCGGGCTACGTTCCGTTATTCATCCGGCCTAATGCGCGCGAATTGCTGAAGCCCAATGCGACCGTCACATTGGCTGTCCATTGCCACCAAACCACTGGCGGCCAGAACATTGACGTCGGCCTGGCCAACATCATTGAACCAAAATAGGCAGCCGTTGGAAAAAAAGATTCAGGAAGGAAATTTGTAACTGATCGGCGTGATCGCCCCGGATTGTCCGAGGACGCCTCGGCGAGGTGTCCCTAACACAAAGTTTAAACGCCGCCCGTTACGTCAAAAAGAAGGATCCAAAAGATACAAAGACTGGGCGCCTCCAGCCGAACTGGAAATCGCAGGCCATGTCGCCTCATTGTGCGGCTTATTGTCGTTGTTCCAACGGCTTCGCCAGGGATTGTTCGGCGTAGGATCAATCAGATTCATTGGGGAAGGGTTGCCCGGAGCCTTGTCATTCCGTTGCGCAATCTCGACATGCCCGTCGCAAAACGCCACATCAGTCTTGTAACTATGCCGATTTGATGGTTCCTGGCCGCCGTCGCCGCCTTGTCCACTATTGGGCGTGTCGGTCGGGTCAAGATTGCCTTCCCATGTGCCTCCTTGAATCGCGCGGCTGTCGGCCATCGCGATCATCTGCGCGGGCGCGACCACAGCCGAATCCTTCATTTTGTGCTGGCCATACATTCCATTAACGTCTCCCCCAAGGCCTAAATCGCCCTGAGGAGAACCGATGCCTCCCGGTGTGCCTTGTCCCAAACCCCAATCATTATAACCCACCGAAAATCGCGCGTTGGGAGTGACCAGATACGGATCAAACTTGCCCGCTGGCCAGCTAGGATCACCGCTTGGATTCGCCGTTGTGCCCCCAAGTGTTTTGTTGGCATTTGTGTCCCAGGTTGCCTGGACTGGCGCCGCTGGACAGCAGAAAATCAGCCTGTTGTTAGCCACATTCGGAAGGAGCCGCAACATCCAGACATACGCGTCGTCGGCGGGTGAATAACTTCCGGGATAACACGCGTTGTCAGTAGTATATAAATTCAGCGCAAGCGCCATTTGCTTGAAATTGTTGATGCACGAAGTTTGTTTGGCCTGCTGCTTGGCCCGCGACAGCGCCGGCAGCAACATCGCCGCAAGAATGGCGATGATTGCGATGACCACCAACAACTCGATGAGCGTGAAGCCTTTCTTTGTGGGCCGTGGGACAGTTCGTGTTCTCATTTTTGGCTCTTGATATTAGTATGCAATAACATCCCGGCGGGCGCAAGTTTCGGCAGGGGGCATTGTAAATTGTCGGCAGCCATGGAAGTTTAGGAGAATTTTGCGCCTTGCGTTGTAAGGTTTGTCACTGGAGATCAGACTAATCAGGAGGCGAAACCCAGGCGTAACCCTGAGTTCAGTTTATGAAAGTGCATAATAACTATGTAACTATGAACGCTGTGCGACATGAAGTCCTGACGATTGGAATCTCAATTCTGGCTTTTGCGACGTTTGCGACAACCGCACTGGGCGCCGAGCCAATCGTCTTTCAGAGCGCCCAACGTCAAACCTCTCTGGTGGAACTTTACACGTCGGAAGGATGCAGCAGTTGTCCTCCCGCCGAGCAGTGGTTGAGCCGCTTAAAGGATTCTTCGGGGTTGTGGACCGATTTTGTGCCGATTGCCTTTCACGTCGATTACTGGAACTCCCTCGGTTGGCGGGATCGGTGGTCGGACGAGCGTTTCTCCGACCGTCAGCGTGATTACGCGCAAGCCTGGAAGAGCGAAGATATTTACACTCCCGAATTCGTTCTCAACGGGAAGGAATGGCGTCGTGGCTTCTGGAATAGAAGCGTCCCCGCCTCATCGGAAACCAACGCCGGTCTGCTCAAAGTGACCTCCGACGACGCCACTCACTGGCATCTGACTTTTACCCCGCCAACAGGCGCAGAACGGGCATTCGAAGCGCATGCTGCGTTGCTGGTCAGCGGCGTCAGTTCCGACGTCACTGGCGGGGAAAACGCCAGCCGCCACCTTAACCATGATTTTGTCGCCATCGCCTTCATCGAAGTCCCCGCCATAAGCCGAAGCAACATTTTCCAGGCGACATTTGTTTTGAATCCGCCGGAACCGAAGCCGACTGGAAAGCAGGCCATGGCGGTGTGGATTACCCCTGTGGGAAAATCCGATGATCTTTTGCAAGCCACAGGCGGCTGGCTCAATGTCAATTAGATTATAAAACTTGCAAACCACGTCATTGTCCGGGATAGGTCATTTTCACTCAACCGTAACAGCTCTCTGCTTGCGGACTTTTTCTCATCCGCATATCTTCAATCCCGGCGTGACGATTTGCCGTTTATAATTCACGGCAACCACGTCCCGCCCTCCTATGAAACGAACGATGCACAGACGCAAATTTCTGAAACTCTCCGCGGGCGCGATCGGCGCAGCCTCCGCTTTTTCAATTGTCCCGACGACGATTTGCAAAGCGTTGAGCATTCCCGCCAACAACGCCACCGGCACAATCATGGACGTCGAGCACGTCGTCATTTTCATGCAGGAAAACCGCTCCTTCGACCACTACTTCGGCGCGTTGAACGGCGTGCGAGGTTTCGGCGACCCGCGCGCGATTCGACTGCCGGGCGGCGCTTCTGTTTGGCGGCAACCGGGCGCTCAACATCCCGATGGCTACGTCATGCCGTTTCACGGCGACTCGACTGTTACCAACGCTTTTCGAGTTGACGGTTCCGCGCAAGGCCACCAGGCAAGTTTGACGATTCTCAACGGCGGCAAGTTCAATCAATGGGGCCACAGCAAGGAACTTCACCAACGCATGGCGCATTACACCGCGAAGGATTTGCCGTTTTACTACGCGCTCGCGAGTTCGTTCACCATTTGCGACGCCTATCATTGCTCGACCTTGACCCAGACTTACCCCAATCGCATGCACCTTTGGACTGGTTGCAACGGCGGTGGAAAAGTCGGCGGCGATCCCGAGATGGACAATTACGGCGAACACGAAACGCCCACTTCCGACATGGCCACCGACATGCCGCTCCCGCGTGGCCCGCTCGAATGGACAACTTATGCCGAACGCCTTGAGGCAAAGGGGATCAGTTGGAAGGTTTACCAGGAATACGATAATTTTCAGGACAACCTTCTCACTGTTTTTAAACCTTTTCGCACAGTCGCAAAGGAGTCGCCGCTTTATATCAAAGGTCGTTCGTGGGTTACAGAAAACGAGACCGATCCATCCAAAAGAAAGCGATCCGATGGCGACCCTCTCGTCGCCGCTTTTCGCAAAGACCTGGCTTCTGCCGCTCTGCCGCAAGTTTCATGGATCGTTACAGCCGCGGAACTTTCGGAACATCCCCAACACGAACCGTCAAAAGGCGAAAATATTTGCGCCCGGTTGATTGAAGCGTTGGTCGATAACCCTGAAGTCTTTGCAAAAACTGTCTTCATCATTAACTACGACGAAACGGGCGGGTTTTTCGACCATATGCCGCCGCCACTTCCGCCGCTCGATTCAAAGCGGGGTTACAGCACGGTTTCTACGACGGGGGAAGGGAAAAATTGTGTCAATCCGAAAGACGTCAACAAAGGCATCCATCCGATTGGACTTGGCATGCGCGTGCCTGGAATCATTGTTTCACCCTGGTCGCGAGGCGGCTGGGTATGCTCGGAGGTTTTCGATCATACGTCTGTTCTGCGTTTCCTCGAAAAGCGATTTGGTATTCAAGAGGAAAATATCAGCGACTGGCGTCGAACGGTTTGCGGCGATCTGACCTCCACCTTCGATTTTCAAACGCCTAACCGCGATTGGAAGAATCTGACATTGCCGAGCACCGCGGATTTTCTGGAACGCACCAACAAGTCCCGGCATTCACCAATGCTCAAAGTTCCAACAAAACAATCGCCCACCGAACAGGACAACGCGCAACGGCTTGCCCGCGCACTGGGGTACGAACTTCATGCCCACGGTCGCGTCGCGGATGGGAAATTCTACATCGACATCACAAATGCCGGGACCACTGGCGCGGCTTTTCAAGTTTTTGACAACACCGACCGCGTCGGACCGTGGCATTACACGGTTGAGAGCGGCAAAAGCCACTCGACTTCCCAATGGCACGACGAAGCGAATGCCGACAATTACGATCTAAGTCTCCACGGTCCAAACGGTTTCTTCCGGCAATTTCGCGGAACAATTAGTAACCCTCACAATTCGGAAGCCATCCTCAACTACGCGGCATCCGCCGGGAACGTCGTTTTGACGCTTTCAAACAACGGCAAAGAGGCTCGCGAATTTATAGTCACGCAGGACTCGGCGTATCCAACTGCCACTGGCGAAACTCAAAGCCGAACAATCACTGTGGCTCCCGGTGCCTCCCAAACTGATTCGTGGAATCTCGCCCTTGCAGATCATTGGCACGATCTAACGGTTACATTGAAGGACAACGATTCTTTCTTGCGACGATTTGCCGGACACATGGAAACTGGACAGCCCAGCAAAACCGACCCAGCCATTGGCGCAATGCGAGTTTAGTATATATTGTTTGGCAATTCCCAACCAACGCGGCGGCGCAATTAAAATTGTACGCCGGTGAATTAGCCGTTTTGAATTGAAATCTCGCTTTATATGTTGGTGGGCAATAATGCCTAAACTGAGATAAAAGCGATGAAACCCAATACATCATGAAGCATGTCCTGAAAGGCAGTCGCGGAATTGGCGCGGCTATTGTCAAACAGGCGCAACCCTGTGGCGTCAAAACAATTGCCATCAAGGCCGATAGCGCAGACTAAGTTGCTGCGATGATCGCCTGTCTCGCTGGATCTGAGGCTGGTTTAGTCATCGGCGCAAGCCTGACCCCAGCAGTGGATTCTCCGCATAGTCGCGCAGGTTTGTTCGCTGCTTATCCCAGCAGATTGAAACCAAGCGGCCCATTAAAATGGAAAGCTCGTTCTCCGCAATCCCGGCTTGATCAACCACGATAACCCGGATTTTGGCGGCCTTTTGCCTCCAGAGGTGCCGGTTGGTTTACTGTCTTCGTTGCTTGAACGCCGACCGGATGTTCGCGAGACGGAGCAGCTTCTTCATTCCGCCAACGCGCAAATTGGCGTGTCCGTCGCGGATTTTTTTCCACAAATCGGTTTGACAGCGCTGCTTGGAAAAGTCAGCCCTCAATTGTCCGCATTTACGCTCGGCGGCGCGAATGCGTGGGGCGTTGCCGCCGAGGCGAGCGGGCCGATCTTTGAAGGCGGCAAGCTCGTCGGCCAGTATCGTCAGGCTCGCGCCGCGCGGGACGAGGCATTGCTTCAATATCAGCAAACTGCGCTGTATGCCTTGCGCGATGTTTCCGACGCCCTGATTTCGCGACAACGCCTCGGTGAAATCCGCGGGCAACAGGCGCTTGAAGTGTCTGCTTTGGAAACAGCGGTCAAACTTTCCTCCGAACGTTACAGCGCCGGCAAAGCGAGTTATTACGAGGTTCTTGAGGCGCAGCAGCAACTTTTCCCGGCTGAATTAAATCTGGCTCGCACCGAACGCGATCAACTCCTCGCCGTGGTTGCTCTTTACAAATCACTTGGCGGCGGCTCGAAGACGAATGGACTCGCAAATTCGGCGAAAAAAACTAACCTGCGCACCTGAATGCCCGCCAACGATTCAATCCCTCTCGCCCTCCAGTGGGAATTGACGCCCGGTTCTGGTGGAGTCACGAAGCTATCGTTGCGAGGTGAGCTTGACTCGGCATCGACGCCGACGGCCTGGAGGGAATTGGAGAAAGCTTTTGCTGGAACAAAAGTGACCAGCCTGGAAATCGACGCCAGCGGCTTGACCGCGTGCGACAGCGCGGGATTGTCGCTTTTATATTTTCTAAGCACTGGCGGAATGACGCCGGGAGCAACAGCCCGAATGACTGGATTGGGCCCTGAGTTGGAACACCTATTTCGCAGTTTTTCCAACGAGGATTTTCTGGCTTTGCAGGACCACGAGCCTGCGTGTTCATCCATCGTCGATGACGTCGGCACGGCGACATGGAATTGGCTTCAGGATTTGCGGGAACAGATTGAGTTCATTGGGGAAGTTTCCATGGGAATCGTGACAAGCATTTTTATTCCGCGTCGAATGCGTTGGAAGGAAGTCATCCGCGTGTTCGAAATTGCCGGCGTCAACGCGCTTCCAATCGTCTCGCTCTTGACATTTCTCGTTGGCATGGTCATCGCGTTTGAGGCGGCCCAACCGCTGGCGCAACTCGGAGCGCAAGTGTTCGTTGCCAACCTGCTCGGCCTGACCATGACCCGCGAACTCGGCCCCGTAATGGCGGCGATCATGCTTGCCGGCCGGTCGGGTTCCGCATTCGCCGCCGAATTGGGAACGATGAAAGTCAACGAAGAGTTGAACGCCTTGCAAACAATGGGACTCTCGCCGATTCAATTCCTCGTTGTGCAACGCGTCGTCGCGGGAGTCTTGCTCGCGCCCGTATTGACAGTCTTTGCGATGTACGCGGGTTTGCTCGGCGGAATTCCAGTGTTGCTCGGTCTCGGATTTCCGCTGCGGATGGTATTGTATCAGGTGCAATCGGGCTTGCATTTCAGCGACCTTGCGGAAGGGCTTGCGAAGAGCATTGTTTTCGGCGGCGTTGTGGCTTCAGTGAGTTGTCTGCGCGGTCTCCAAACCGGTGAAGGCCCTCGCGCCGTCGGTGAATCAACCACGCGCTCGGTAGTCAGCAGCATTTTGTTGATTATCCTCTCCGACGCAGTATTTGCCGCAATTACTTACGTCCTGAGAAAATGAGCGAAGACCGCAAATGCCTCATCGAAGCGCGCGACTTGACCGTCGGCTACGGCGACCGGGTCGTTCTCGAACGCGTCAACTTCAAAGTTTATCGCGGCGAAGTTTTTGCAATCCTCGGCGCGTCGGGCTCCGGCAAAAGCACCCTGTTGAAACACTTGATCGGCCTGCATCAGCCGGTGTCAGGTGATGTGCTCATTTCCGGCGCTAGCCTGGTCAATGCCGAAGGCGATGAGCGTCTGGCCATTCTCCGAAAATTCGGCGTCCTTTATCAAGGCGGGGCGTTGTTTGGTTCTCTGAGCACCGTCGAAAATGTCCGACTGCCGCTGGATGAATTCACTGAATTGCCGGAGAATGCGAAGGACTTGATCGCCCTGTCAAAATTGCGCCTGGTCGGGCTGGAATCTGCCGCGACAAAGCTGCCCGCCGACCTTAGCGGAGGCATGCAAAAACGCGCCGGAATCGCGCGCGCGATTGTCATGGACCCTTGCGTTCTTTTTCTTGACGAACCGAGCGCCGGCCTTGACCCGATCACATCCGCCGGGTTGGATGCGTTGATCGGCGAACTGGCGAAAGGGCTCGGCATTACATTTGTCATGGTAACCCACGAATTGGCCAGTATTTTCTCCGTGGCCGATCGCGTGGTTGTGCTTGACCCGAAAGCCCGGGGCATCGTCGCGGAAGGAGCGCCCGCGTGGTTGCGGGAAAATGCCGAACAGCTATGGGTCAGGCAGTTTTTGAACCGGAAAGTCGCATGAGCACGAAATCCCATCATTTTAGAATCGGCCTGTTTGTTTTATTCGGCGCTTTGCTATTTATTGGGGCGCTGTTCGCGATGGGCCTGAAATCCTACTTCGGTCAAAAAGAAATCTTCGAGACCGCGGTCACGGGAAAGGTTGAGAATCTTTCCGTTGGCGCGTTGGTCAAGCTGCGCGGAGTGACCATCGGCAAAGTCAGTTCCATTGAATTCGTTGGGTCCGAGTATTCTGAATATAAGGACCAATATGTGATCGTTCAATTCGAGGTTCCCAAGGGAACAGTGTGGAGTTCGGGCGCGGGCGACACTCAAAAGATGCTTGACACGGAAGCCGCCCACGGCCTTCGCGCGCGCATTCAAGGCCAGGGCTTTCTCGGCGCGAACATCATCGCCCTCGAATATGTTGATCCCAAACTTTACCCGGTCGATCCGATACCCTGGACTCCGAAGCATTATTATATTCCCTCTGCGCCGAGCCAATTTAATCGCGTCCTCGCGTCGCTCGAAAAAACGCTTCACCATGTTCAAGACCTTGATTTGTCGGAACTTCTCGATCGAGCTCAAAAATTGATTGACGCTGCGAATAGCCTTGTCGGAAATGTCAACCATGTCGATTTTGATCAACTCGGAACCAACGCCAACTCGCTCGTCGTGGAATTTCGCGAAACCAACCGCGGAATTCAGAAAACCTTGAACGACGCCCAAGGCGCGATCAAAGATGCGCGAGGCGTAATCAATTCGGCTGATCTCGCCGGGATCAGCAAGGACACAGCGACGTTGGAAGCGAAATTGACCACCGACGCGACGGAATTGCGGCGCGTTCTGTCCAGCGTGGATATGGGCGAATTGAACGGCGCTCTCGCCAATATCCGAAGCGCGACCGACGAACTGATTGTCCTCCTCCACAACCTGGAGCAGCAGCCATCCTCGGTCTTGTTCAGCAAACCGCCGAAGCCAGTGAAGGAAATGGAACAACCGCCAAAGAAATGAATACCTTCAGACAATTATATTTTCTTGCCGCTGTGGTCATTCTGATAACGCTGGCGGGATGTGGAGAGAATCCGGTGTGGAAGCGCCAGACGTTCAATTTCAACGCGCCGTCCGATCCGCCTGCCTCCGCAATGCGGACAAATCTTGTCGCGCTGAATCGAGTCACGATTTCACCGCAGTTTGAGAGCAGTTCCTTCACCTATCGCACAGCCGACGATGCTTATGAGCAGGATCCTTACGCCGGTTTTCTTGCCCCACCAGAACGCAGTCTTGGCGAGGCAATCCGAGCCTGGATGCGCAAAAGCGGTTCTTTTGGTAATGTCATTGAGCCGGGAAGCGGCCTGGAACCGTCGCTAATTGTCGAAGCGACTGCCACCGACCTCTACGGCGACTTTCGCACATCGGCCCAGCCCACGGCAGCGATGACCATTCACTTTGTCTTGTATGCCGTCGATTCAGACGGACCTCGCAATGTATTGCTTGACAAAACTTGCGTGCGCCAGACTCCTTTGACCGCGAAGACCCCCGCCGCGCTCATCACTGCCTGGGACACGGACCTCCGCGAAATCATGGAAGAAATAAATTCCGACGCCGCCAAAGTCGATTTAACAGCGCATTGACGCAGGGTGGAGAACATGGCCGATGATCGGGAAATCGACTGGCTTTGTCCGCGTTATAATTGACCTAACTGCGCTTCGTAAACTGCGGACAACTGTCTCGCGCGGAAAGATAGAGGCTGTGTCGATTGCAAAGTCCATCCTCGTCGCGCGCGGAACCAAATCCCGAACTCATGGCCGAAAGTCCCTTGTAGGTTTCTTCGATCAAGGCCGGATCATTTTCGAAGCAAGCGCAATTTCGGCACTCTGCCTTCGTTTTATTTGACGCAGCAGATTTAACGGCGCCCATAGGATCAATGCGTTGGAACCACCGACCAGTAATGGCCGAAAACATGCGCCGACAGGATGTATCCAAGAATAACATTCACTATCACTCCAATCGTGAACGCGAGAAATGGCCGCGCCCCTGCCGCTGTGAATTCCCGGAACCGCGTTGTCAAACCAATGCTTAAAAAGCTGAACGTAAATGCCCAGGTGCGCAACGCGGTTATCGGTGCGATAAGCGACGGTTTCACGACTTTGTTGTAATCACCCAAAGTGTAGCCGCGCACAATCAAAGTCGTCAGCAGCGACGCGATAAGAAATCCGATGACAAATTTCGGAAAGCGCCACCAGATTTGGCCGATTTGCGCCTTCGGATCAGCCTCTGAACGTTCCCATTTTGTCACAGCGATGACCGCCAGCGCGAACGCCCAAATGCCGATCCAGACATCGCGTCCAATCACTTTGATCAACGTATAAGAAGCCAGCGCTTGTTCAGAGGTTCCCGAAATTCCCGTGTCAGGCCCGGCCAAGCCGCCGTATGATTGCGCGGCGGCCAAACCGGCGGCATCGGCAAATTCCGAAGTGCCAATCCACGCCCCGCCAACACCCGCCGGCAGATGTAAAGCGCGCGAAACCAGGGGTAAAGTAAAAATAAGGATGATCGCCCAGAAAACCACCAGGCTGATAGCAATCGGCGGATGTTCCTTCTTGGCTCTCACAGCTCCGGCGACGGCGATTGCCGCCGAAACTCCGCACACGGCTCCACCCGCGCCCATCGTTGCCGCAAGCCGATGGTCCAATCCCAGTTTCCGCGCCGCAAAAAAGATGGTCGAGAAAGTGATGATCGAAACCACGGAAGCTTGAAGAATCGCCACTGGCCCCGCCCAAATGATCAACGTAAACGGCAGCGTCGCGCCAAGAAGAACAATGCCCAGCTTGATGTAAAATTCGACCCGGAACCCGGCATCCAGCCAGCGCGGCAAACCGATCAAATTGGAAATCGCCAGACCGAGCAAAAGAGCCACTAGCGGCGGTTCCAGGTTATAGTGGTTGGCCTGGTCCCAATTTCCCGCCGTGAAGATCACGAGTGAGACCACAAACAAGCAAATAAAGGATGGAATGAATTCCTTTGGTCGCTGCCCGATAAACGACGTGACAATCGTAAACAAAACCAAAAGAATGCCAAGAAGCGCCACATAGCGAATGCCATTCGCGGAAAGTTGAGCGCCCAATTGAGAAAAGTTAGACCACTTCGCAGGCGCAACCGCGATCCACGAAATACTCTTGCCGCCCATAAACAGGGCGTAAGCTAAAAGCACAATTCCCAAGCCCAACCAAACCGCCCACCAATCTTCCTTCGACCAGAATTCCTGCCAAACTCCAGACTTGGTTGTCTTCGCCTCTCCGCCTTGATCAATTTTCATTTGTTGGTTAAATAACGATCAATCTAGTCGTTATTATCAAGTTTTCAGACTCTGAGTCAAATTTTTTTATTAGCTTAATTTGTAGAAACGAAAAAGGCCAGAGCATTCAAGCTCTGGCCGTTCGAAATACAGAACTAAACTTTCTTAGCGGGTCAGCTTCCGGCGAAGCGCCTGCAAACCGATCATCGAGCCGCCCAAAAGACTGAGCGTCAACGTGCCATCTGGAACGGTGCCGGTAAGATTGCCGTAGGCGACGTTGTCGATTTCAAAGGTGGTTGTGCCAGTTGTCGCCACAACAGATTGAAACCCGCTGGCTGTGTTAACATTGACATAGGTCGTGCCGTCAATTCCCACGTCCCCGTTGTTCAACGTCGCATCGCCTGCGCGCAGGTCTGCGCCTGTAATCGTCTGCACGACGGTGCCAGAGCCATCGAGCCCGCTGTAAAACGTCAAAACGTTGCCTGTGTTAGGAGTTCCGGGCGTGCCGGAGTCAACGGAACCCCAAAGTAGGCCGAGGTAGTTTTGAGCGCTGGAGAAATCAAACACCAAAGTGCCTTGACCCGGTGTTCCAGTGGCCACCCACGGCGTGGCATCAGGGCCAGTCGCAGCCGGGCCGAAATTCACATTGTTATTGCCCGACAAATAAGGCGCAGTTCCTCCGGGACCATCTTCGGCGGCATCCCCCGTAAAATTGAGCGTCAGCGCGCCCGAAGTAAACGTGGTATTCTGCCCCGATGTAAGAGTATCGAAGTTGACGTAGTTTGCGCCGGGTTCTGCCTGTCCACCGATGCTCTCGGTGAATTGTGCGCTTGCAGAGCTGGCGCAAATAGCTCCGACAAGCGCAGTTATCAAACCAGTTGTTTTTGTTTTAATCATATCGAGTTCACTTTCTTAATGATTGGGGGATTTTTTTCAGACTATCAGCAACTTAAGAGCCAAGTTGGTCTCCCTGTGCGATTGACACCTCGGCCCAAGGTGCAAACCGTTGAATATTAAAACTATGCAAGAAAATCGCCCGACAGATTTTTCTCAACATCAAAACATCCCAAATCGAGAAAAGTGTAATTCAGTTCGACAGAACTAAAGGGCTGAAGCAAAAGCTAAAAACGTAAGCTACTCTGAATCAATGGCATAAAGAATAACCACTCGTTGTGTAAGTTTTTTCGGCCAAAGAAAAGAATCCTCAAAGTCTTGACTGCGGCTAGTAGAGCCGGGCCAGCCACGCCGGTTATTCGTGATAAGGCTGGATTTCCAGAAAGTTGAAGGCTTGTTCCTGGCCGAAGGGGGTGCCGGGGTGGTCGGCGTCTGGCCAATCGCTCACGGTCAATGTGGCGCTGGTGCCTTTCGCGCGGAAGACTTTCCAGTAATAGTTGATGCAGACGCGGATTTTCGGCTCATCCGCAGAGGCGTACACTTCGCTGAATGAGCGCGCGGCATCGGCCTCAGCGCCATCGATCTCGATGCTGGCGATGGCCGTGCCGTCTTCAATTTTCCTGGGTTTTGGATGAATGAGATCGTTGTAATCGCAGACGTACATTTTGCAGGAGTAGAGCCGGCCCGGTTGCAGGTTCTTGATGGTTTGAGAGAAAGTGTTCGGCCCCTTCTCGCTCCGTTTCATGCAAAGAAAGGTGTCGCCAATGTGTTCGGGGTCGGGGGGACTGATAAGTCCCATGTATCGGCCTTCAATCCGTCCGTAGCGAGGGAAGCGTCTTGCGGCGATGCTGCCCTCTTCGGCGGAATGCAGTGTCCAACCGTTGTCGCCATCTTCAAAGTCGGCATTCTGGATGTGGCCAGGAAAAAGGGGATCGCTGGTCAATAGGTTGGTTTTTCCTTCGATCGCGTAATGGCGATAAAGTTTGCCGACGAAGCGGACGGTTTCTTCGTCTGCAAGAAGCGTGGTCCACCAATTGAGACCCGCAATGCCAGCGAGGGAGGGGTCATTAGCCACGAGATTCATTTGCTGGTCCATCCAGACGTGGTAATCCACGTTGGGCTGTTTGTTGAGGCTAAGAAACGGCATGGAGAACAGACCAAAGGTGATGACCATATGTTGCTTGACACCGGGTTCCTTTGCCTGCCAATCAGTCAGGCCTTCCAGGAATTCCTGGAGAGCCTGCTTGGAGCCTTGTTCGCTGGACATCTCGTGGAGGTAACGTTCGGGGGACACAAAGTAGCCGCAGTCAAGAAGAGAGCGAATGACGTTGGTGCCAATGATTTCCTGGTTGAGCTTCTTGCCGCTGCCACCCACATACACGTAGATCAATTTGTTGGTGAAGCGGGCGTCCGCGCGAATTTTTTGGAACGCCTCGGCGTACATTTGATAAGAGGCCCGTTCCGCGTCGTTGCGGGCCTGGCGCTCCGGCGTCATGTGCGACACCCATTCCGACTGAGGGCGGTTGACGATGAATTCGTCGATGATGATCCCATCGGTGAAAGGGATGTTGGTAAAGAAACCCGTCCAATACGCCGCGTGTTCTTCAGCCGACTTGGCCTGGGAATTGACTCCGACTTCGGTGATAAATCGTTTTCCCTGGCGATGCCAAGCCTCAATGTCGGGGTTGGAGATAGCAAGGCCATTGGGAATAATCATCGTGGTGACGTTGGGCAAAATTTCGCGCTTGAGGAAATTCAGGTCGTAAAGCCCGTAGGATTTCATCGCCGGATTAAAGCCAAGCCCGGAAAAAATCAGTTCGGGGATTGCTTTGACGGTCAAGTGTTCGAGCGAAAGTGTCCCGGTGCGTTCGAAATGGAGCGTGTGGCGGCCCTTGGCGACGTGATGAACGGCTTCGTGAGTCGGGCCGGTGCCAGCAGCCGGTTCGATTGGAGCCTCACCCGGTTCATTCTTGTCCAAGGTGATGTGGAAAGCGCCTTCGCCGCGCGTGGTAAACGAAATAAAAATCCAGCCTTCGCTTGGACGAACAAAGGAAAATGATTCCGTATCGGAGGCCGGAACAGCATCGACCAACACCTCAACGAGATTGTTGAGTTTTCCGCCTCCTGTGGCCGTCGTGCTGCTGTCTGGCGCGGCGATCAGACCTCGCGCCAAAATCAGGGCGGTCGCCATGTATAAAGTGAGCAATTTTCTCATAAAACGAACCGGCTGTTCTTTCTTTCTATCAATATAACGGTGGGAAGGAAAACCGAAAATTGTTTTCGCCTGAAGTCAACCTGCCCAAACATCCCCGATTCCGCGCAGCCACGGCTATTTATGAGATGGCTTGTAATTTAAGTCAGCGGGATGGCGCCCGTGCTGTCGCCGAACTTCTCAACCGGAGTACCCATCTGATCGAGCATCGAAACGTAAAGGTTGCAGAGCGGCGTGCCTTTTGGGCTGGCAATGTGCCGGCCGGTCTGAATTCTTCCTCCGCCTCGTCCGGCCAAAATAATCGGAAGATTTGCGGGATCGTGGCGGTTGCCGTCGGACATGCTCGATCCAAACAGCACCATGCTGTTGTCAAGCAGAGTGCGTTCGCCTTCCTTGATGGCCGCCATTTTGTCGAGCATGTAGGCGAGCTGTTCATTGTGCCAGCGGTTGATTTTCTTGTAAGGCTCGATTTTCTCAGCCTTGTCCTGATGATGGCTGAATTCGTGATGGGAGCCGCTGGTGCCAGGAATCAGCTTGCCAAAATTCATCCCGGAAACGTCATTGGCAAACATGAATGAGCCGATGCGGGTGCTGTCCGTCCAGAATGCCAGCACGATCAAATCCAACATCAAACGGACGTGTTCCTGATGGTCGCCCGGTTCGCCTTGAGGCGCGGCAATATTTTCACCCGGCCGCGTTTCCGGTTTCCATTGGCGCGGATCAGGTTTCGAGAAAAACTCAATCCGCTTTTCCACCTGTCGAACGGCGTCGAGATATTCATCCAATTTGAATTGGTCATCCCGCCCGAGGCGATTCCGCAACCGGGTTGCGTCGTTCAGCACGAGGTCGAGCAAGGCCTTGCGATCATCTCTTTTTTGTTGATTCACGGTCGAAAGATGATTGGCCTTGATCACGGTGAAGAGTCGTTCATACGCGAGCCGGGGACCGGTCTCTTTCGCGAGCGGCAAATTCGGCGAGAGCCACGAAATGTAACAAGCGTAAAGCCGCGTGTACCCGACGTTCGAGTCGATGCCGGACACCACCTGGTCAACGCCCAGTTCCAGGGAGGGGAGGGGAGTCAAATTCCCGATTCGTGCCGCGCAAAGCTGGTCGATGGAAATTCCTCCCACACTGATGTCTTTGCCGACAGTCTTGCGCACCGGCAAGCCAGTCAGAAAATTCGCCGTTTTCGCGTAATGCCCGTCGCCCTGGTGGCTGTTTTGTTTGTCGAGGCCGGAGAAAATCAGCACGTCGTCGCGATGTTTCGCGAGTGGTTCGAGGGAGAAAGGCAGTTCAAAGTCGGTCCCGGCTTTTTCGGGAAACCAATTCTTCTCATACACACCGTTTGGAAAGTAAATGCAGGCCATTCGCGCGGGCGCCTGCACGTGGCTTGTGGCTTTTGTTGAAGCCGGGGCATCCGGCGCGGCGAATGCCTGGAGCGTTCCCATCGCATCCAATATTGGAAGCCCCAGCATGGCTCCCGCGCCTTTGAGAAAGGACCGCCGTGGAATGCGCCAATTGCGTTTCAGTATCGCGGGAGACTTGCGAACTGGATTGACCCGGGGATGTTGTGGAGAGTCCATAAGATTTCAGGTCAATTTTGCTTTGGATAAAAACGGTGTTGAAATGGATAACTCATCGCGATCGTTTCGATCAGCACTGGAGCGCGCCAATCGTTTTGTTCCAGCGATTTCATTGCCTGGTCGATCACGCAGTCGTCGAATTTGTTCAACTCACGTCCGTACGCATATCCCGCCATCTTCCGGGCCAAATGCCGAATAATCTGATCTTTGCGCGCCATCAATACATGCTTTAGACCCGCCGGGCCTTCATAAAATTCACCGGAAGGCAAAGTGCCTTTGGCATCGACAGGTTCGCCATTCAATTGAGTGCGCCATCGGCCGAGCGCGTCGAAATTCTCCATGCCAAAACCAAGCGGGTCCATTTTGTCGTGACAACTCGCGCATTCCGCCCTGGAACGATGGACTTCGAGTTGTTTTCGGAGGGAAAGGCCGCCCGGTTTCGCGGCGGCTTCTTCATTCAATGCCGGCACATCGGGAGGCGGCGGAGGAATTTTATCACCCAGCAATGCGTCGAGTATCCAACGACCTCGCAAGACAGGACTTGTCCGCGTCGGAAAGGAAGTCAGCGTATGGATGCCCGCCATCCCGATAATCCCGCCGCGCGTATCATCCGTGGTCGAAACCAGCCTCAGCTTGCTGCCTGTGACATTTGTAAAGCCGTAAAGCTCCGCCAATCGTTGATTCACGAACGTGTAACGGCAATCAATCAAGTCCAGCAACGATCTGTCGTCTTGAACCAAATGATTAAAGAAGGCGATCGCTTCGCCTTTCATCGCGGCGGCAAGTGCCGCGTCAAATTCAGGATATTTTGTTGAGTCGGGCCGGACTTCGGTGCCAAGGCGGTCCAGGTTAAGCCACTGGAGCGCGAATCGCTCGCCAAGCGCCGCAATTTTCGGATCTTTCAACATTCGGCGCACCTGGGCGCGATACACGTTGGTATCAGAAAGCTTGTCCTCCTCTGCGAGCTTGAGCAATTCGTCATCCGGCATGGAAGACCACAAAAAGTAGGAAAGCTTGCTTGCCAGGGGGATGCTGGCAAGTCGCTGGATTCCGCCTTTGGCTGGCTCCGGTTCTGAGAGAAACAAAAAATAGGGTGAGATCAATACACCTTGCAAAGCGAGCCGGATCGACTGATCGAAAGTGCCGCCGCGTTTGTGCGCGCGCTCGAACAGACTCATCAGCTCGTCCACCTCGTCGGGTTCCACGGGTCTTCGCCACGCGCGACGGGCGAATGCGGAAATCACCTCGCGAGCTGCCGCCTCTGGCTTTGCGATCCAACTAGGGCGGTGAAATAGGATTTGTTTGCGGGCCGAACGCAACTCTAAATCTGACGCGTCTGGATGATCGGGCAGAACCAACTCAGTCACTTTTTCCGCAGCCGCGAGATAATCTTCGATATGACTCGATGATGTAAAAAGCGCCTCACCCGTCGTGTCGAAACCTTCGCCCCCGCTTCCATCCTCCGGCAGCAGTGAGTCAAGCTGAAGGTCGCGCTTCAAGCCGAAAAGATCGCGGAGTGTATTGAGATATTCCGCGCGGTTAAGGCGTCGGCTCATCACATACCCGCGATAGAAGCGCACCGTCTTGTCCGATGCAATTTCGTCGCAGTTTGCTTTTTCTGGTTTCGGAAGTTTTCGGAGGAAATCGGTCAGCATGGCGCGCTGCGTCGAATCAAGCGGATCTCCCTTCTTTGGGGGCATCTCATTGCCCTGAACTTTCTCCAACACTGTCTGCCAGATTTCTGGTTCTCCCGTAATCGAGTCAAAATCGTCAAAGCGCTCCAGATTCAAGTCGCCCTTCATTTTCGTGGCGTTGTGGCATCCGTAACACTTTGTTGTCATCAATGGCCGAATTTCCTTTACGTAATTCTCGGCCTGATCTCCGCGAACTGCGAATGCAGTTGCAATCAACGCAATGAAAGTCAGCGCTTTAATTCTTTGCCAGTTGTGGAAATGAACGCGCGCGCTCTTTGGCAGGGAGGTCATTGGTGACTTGCGCATGTTCGTTTGCTGACTCGATCAAGCCGCTTCGCAACCCGTCTCACTTTACCGGTTCGGCATTCCAAACTTTGATGTCGTCAAACCAGCCGTCCTTCCCGCCAACGCCAAGCTCAATCTTTGACTTGGTGGCATGACCTATCCCGGAGGACTTCAAATAGGCTGCGGGTTTGCCATCAAGAGTCACCCTCATTTCTTCGCCAACGGTTTCAACCACGAGATCATGCCACGTCCCGGTTTCGACTTTTGCCGGAAAAGTCACGATGCGTCCTTTCAATTTTTCCATGCGCTCAGCCTTTTTAGAAGGATCTCCGCTCATGGCATAGATATCATTGCGCATGGTGCCGTCCCGTTCGTCAATAATAGTGATGGCGTTCAGGCGCACTTGGGCGCGGCACAGATGCCCGTAATGCGATCCCGTGTATTTCCGGTCGTCGAATTCGACATCCATCATTGTAGCGCCATCGAAACGAATTCTGACTTCCACAATACTGTCCTTGGTCGGAATTTCGAGGCCCTCCACCGCCTGATGCGCTTGGACGGCGGGTTTTCCATCCGCCGCCGGTATGTTCTTGTCGCGAGTCTGCGATCCTTTCAGGGCGCCATTTTCAAAGGTGAAAGTGGGAACAACTTCCTGCCAGACTTTGGCGGGCTGGGAAGATTTAAAATCATCCGAGAATAGCAGCTCTTTCTTCTTTGCGATGGGTCGTTCAGGAATGGTGGGCAGATCAACTGCGACCGCGACCGAAGCCGCCGCCAAAAATAAGGTGATGATGGGCATTTTCACGGATCAATTGTGCCAGTCCAGCCTGAGAAGCGCAACCTCATCCCTACTGTCAATTATTGATGATGACCGTTGGGGAATTTCCGTTACTGGAAAAATTGACACCATCTGCGCGCGTTTAGAGCAATTAAAGAAATTCTGTGGCCGTTTGAAGCGAGGATTTTTGAGTTCTGGCAAGGCTTTGGCGACAGAGCATATCCAAAGTGATCTGCGATGGAGCCGAAACGCCGCCAGAACTCAAAAAGACCGCTCTTTTTCA
>DASXZW010000044.1:0-51674 GCA_036501665.1 Verrucomicrobiia bacterium | reverse complement strand
CCGTACGACGCGGATCTCCACGCCAAAAACCAGCAGGCCCACGGCTCCTGGGTGCTCAAACTCGCGCCCAAAACATCTGCTTGATACTTGTGAACAACTCCAATGAAAAAGTCATTTACAACACAGAGAACTACTCCGCGCGAGATGGTCTTCCCGTTTACAAAGATGAAACACTCATTCGCGCAGAGTGTGCAGAGAAAAGAGAAGTGTAATTCAGTGGCCGCTGGAAGCCATGCGGTCATGCAATTCCATAAGTTCTTCAGGGCTGTGGCCTTTGCCTTGGAGACACGCATCGAGGCGTCGCTCGATTTCGGCCTGCCAAGCCGGCTCGTCAACACGGAAACTTTGGCGAAGGTGTTCCGCCAATTCCAAACGCTCATCCATCGAGAGTCCGTCCACAGCGCGCTTAAGTTCGACAACGCTCATGATTGGCCTGCTGAGATTTTCAAGTATCAAGGAACGGCATCAGCAGTTGATGATGCGCCATATCTCGATGCATGGCTGACCGAAGGGATCGCCGAAGCCGATCTGTTCTGCTGGACAGTTTTGCCATTTGGTTCAAGCTTCGACTATGACCACTAACCGTCGAGAAATCTTCAACAAATCGTACTATGCAAATGCTTGTCGAAGATATCACGAGCTATGGGAAAAATCCGACAAAGTTCTTTATAATCTATGCAGGAAGTTTCCCGGTCACGACGATCGCGCCGGAACCAACGCCAAAATTTGGGTAATTGGACGTGCCTATGCGACCGGCATTGAACGTCAAATTAGGAGCGACGGAACGCAAAGCAGTGCAATGGAGCAATTAACAAAGCATTTTTGGAAAAATCGTTCGGCAGTGGATCAAATATTCAAATCCTTGAAGCGAGTCCGCGAGCCGCTCAGCAAAGACAAGCTGAAGGTTATTGCCAAGGCGCATTGTCGATTACTTCGGGTAATTAAGAAAGCGACCCGAAAATCCCCGCGCTCTTTCGTTTCTAAGTATCTCCACTTTCATAACTCAGCCGTTCCAATATATGACAGTGTCGCCAATTCAAGACTTCGCAGGTTTGTCCTGGCGAAAGGCTGCAAAAGAATTATTATAAGTGAAAAGAATACTGACCAGGAGTACGTGGGTTTTCTTGAGCGCTTTTGGTGGCTTTATCAGCAAACGCCAAGGCCGAGAAAAACGGGCTGTGTAAAACTCCTCGATATTTATCTTTTAGAGTTGGCCAGAAATACCAGGCCTCAGAAAGCAGATTAAAATATCAACAATCAAAGTACACCAACGACTTCGCCGCTTACAAATCGCGCCATGCATCGTCCTCCTCGGGCATGTCCCAATCGGCTGCCCACGCCATTTGGGCAAGAGGCAAGAGGTCTTCACTTGCTTCAGCGCGGCGCGACTTCAGCAGGGTTATGAATTCCAAAACCTCGCGCTGCACCGGTTCCGGGGCTGATTTGATTTCGTCGATTAAGGTCGCCGTCAACGCACTCATAACCTTAGTTTACACGATCACACGCCAGTGCCAAGCCGGTTTGCTCACATCACCTTTTAAAGTCCGGCAATGGGGCGAAGGCAAATTAATTTGGATTCTGTCTCCTGAATTCTGAATTCTGGATTCCGCCTCAGCCTCTCTTGAAGCCCAGCAGCAACAACACGACATCCACGATGAACAGCAGGACGATCGTCACTTCCAGCGTCAGCATCCAGCGACTGTTGCGGTCTTCGTTGAGCAATTGATAAAGGTTGTCGAGTGTTTTTAGCTTTTCGTCGATGGTGCGATGCCAGTCTGACAGATGGAAGCGGGCGGAAATATTTTGGTAGATTCGCGCCAGGTGCCAGTCGCCAAAGAATTTCGTAATGTTTGACAACTCGTCGCTGAACCGCGCCAGGTCAATGCGAATTTCGCGCAACTCCCGCATCACTCCGACGCTGCCGCGCCGGCGCTGGGACAAATCGCGATAGGACCGTTCCAACGCGGCGTCAAGAATACGGTCATAGGCTTCCAATTCCGCCAATTGCAAATTCGCCGACTCCAGAACGTAGAGAATCTCCTCGACGCCCTGCGGTTCCTGGACAATCAGTGCGGCGTCCCAGTCGAGCACCGCGAGATCGTTGTCGTAATAGCTCAGGTAGCGCCCGGTCGATTCGTCGGCCTCCTGTCGCGAGAGCAGAGAGACGTCGGTTTCCTGTGTGAGCAGCGCCGCGACCTCGCGCCGGTGTTGGTGCAGCCAATCCTCCGCGCTCAGCGGTTTTCCATCCGCAGCTACCAGTGGAGCGTCAATACAAAATACGGTGTACGCCTCCTCCTCCGCCAACTGCGGAACCGGTTTGACGAAGTAGGGAGCCATTTCGCGCCGAGCCTCCTCCGCCAATTGCCGCACCTCATCCGTCAGCGCGCCGTTGGAAAATTCCAAATCGTGAAAAGCCACAAGGTCCTCGATGGAATTAACGCGAAACGGCACCGAAATCGTTATGCTCAACGCTCCCACCGGAAGAAATTTCACCGTCCGCTCGATTCGAACCGGGCCGTTCGGGCCAATGCGCTCCATCGGCGGCAATCGCACCATTTGCGGCCGATGGAAAAAGAGATGCCGCGGATTGCGCCGGCTGGTATCGACATTGAATTGCGCGACGGGTTGGCCGAGCAAAGTTTGAACCGGCTTGCGAAGCGTCTCGTAAGCCACATCGAACGCGTAGATGTAGAAAACCTTGCCCGCATAGCATTTTACGCGGCGAGGTGTTTCCGCAGACATGACTGGTTCGAGCACGCCGGACATCATGCCGTAAAGTAAGGCTCCAAGGAAGCATTGTCCAACCGGGCGCCATTAGAAAAAAGTGGTGATAACATTTAACCAGATTGTTGCTGACAGTCATGCAGATTTCTGACACAATGCGCCGGGAGAAACGTCAAAGTGATGGAAGGAACGCGGCTTGACGTGCGTTCCCGGCTTGGAGGCATGAGCGTCCATTCCGTTTGTAACCTGTTGATATTGAATATGAAATTGAACAAAACCGTGGCGAAAGCCACCGCGAAACCGTCCGTTAAGAAAGCAACCCCGGCATCCGTCCCCATTACCACAATCGACGTCAAACTCGATGTGGGATTTGGCAATGCATTATACTTGCGGGGCGAAGGTTCCGGTCTGAATTGGGAGCGTGGAGTGCCGCTGTCCTGTGTTGATGGAAAAACGTGGCGTTGGTCTGCGCCCGTCACGTCGCCCATCAAGTGCAAGGTGCTGCTCAACGATCAAGTCTGGTCCAGCGGGCAGGATGTAACAGTCACCCCCGGCCAGCAAATCGAGGTCGCCCCGGCTTTTTAGCCGATCGGGCTGACATTTGGTTGTCATAAACCGCTAACGTTCCCGGCGTTTGATGCGCCAAGGAGCGTGGCGGTTTTTTCGCTTTTTTTAGTGGGCCAAACGGCAGGCAACTTAGTCAACTATAACTAGAAAGACGCCTTCCTCTTCGGACTTTGTGATCCATTTTTCGGCCAGCTTCAGCTTATGTAATTTCAGCAATCGTTCGACGATTTCGGGTGTGTAACGATAGGAGAAAAACAGCCGCAACTGTTCGCCCGCTGGAAACTCAACGCGCTCGCCTTGAACCGTCGCCACGACGGAACCACTGAATTGAAAATCCGCCACGATCCGCTTTAATTCTTCGGCGTCTTCGATTTTGATCTGCAACGTTCCGTCTTCGCGGCCTATTCCAATATCAATTAGAAATGTCAAAAGCCATTCGCGCGTCTCCGCATTGTCGTAACCGGGCAAAATCTTATTAACGCCTGCGGCATAATTCGGCCCTGGCGCGAGGTTTGCACTGACAAGAAGAACGTCCCCTGGTCGAACCAGCGTTGCCAAACGGGAGAGCGCGTCGTCCGGTTCCATATTCGGAATCATCCCGAAAAAGGTGATGATCCGTGGAACACTTGCGTTGCCGAAATCGTCGAATACAAAGCGCAAATCGTCCGCAGCCGTCAAATCGCACAGCAATGGGTTTAAGTGAAGTCCTTTGACCGCGCGTTGACCTGCCTCGCTTGCCGTTAGCACAAGCGGCAAGCTCACATCACAAGGGATAAACGAAGGCTCCTTGCCTTGTTCCGACAAGAGAGTCAGCAGCTGCGCCTCTTTCTGTCCGCCCCCGCAGCCCAGGCCAATGACAACAACGCGTCGGCCTGAGATCAATTTGCATGCCGCTGAGAAGCCATGTTTGTAAATAGCCGCACAATCCGCGTCGTTTCGTGCCGGCGACCAAGCCTCGTGAACAGCAAGCCATTTCTGCGATTGCTTATACGATTGGTAGTGAAACTTGGGCGAGACACGCCGCTGGCGCAAACCGTCGATCAACTCGCGTTGAACGATTTCAGGGAATTGGCTGGGGTGGACAGCCACGCTGAGAGTCGATGGCATATCTCCCTGCGAAACGGAATCCAAACTTGCGTCAAGCAGCCAATTCGGCCAGCACTGTGTTAGTTCGTTTCAAGCTCTCATCGACCTCCGCCCGGCTCTTGAAACCAATCACCACCGCATTGACCTCCGGCATCGACATCGCGAGTCGCAACGCCTTGTGACGGTCCTCAGGGTTGAGGAAGGTTCCATTGCCGATCATCTTCATGCCGATGACACCGCGCCCCTTTGCGCGCATGATTTTCAATTGCTCCATGACTGGGCCAGTTTCGTTTTTCACCATGTTGTAATTCTCTTCCGGGCCATCCATGAACGCGCCTTGTGGATTGACCCGCACGAGATGCACTTCCGGCCAATCGGAAGCGGCTCCATCGCGCAACGCCGGCAGGCTGTGGCACGAAACTCCCTTGGTGCGAATCCATTTCTTTTCCTGCGCCTGATCGTAACCGTCGCAGACGCGCTTCCACGTTTCCGGCCAGTCTTTGTGAATCATGCAGTGGACCAACAGGCTATCGACATAATCGGTATCAAACGTTTTGCGGTGAAGGTCAATCTCCTTCATGATGTCCTCGGGCTGATGATTGATCTTGGATTGAATGAAAAGCTTCTCGCGATGCAGGCCCTTGATCGCGTCACCAATCCAGTCGAAGGTCGCGTATTGCTGCGCGCAGTCAAAATACGTGATGCCTTGATCGTAGGCGTAATGAACAAGGTCGGTGAATCCGTCCTTGCCGAGGGCGCGCTGAATATGTCCGCTGTCGCTGCCAGTGCCCATTCCCACCCGGCTCAACTTGATTCCAGTATTGCCCAAAATGACTTGATCAGTGGCGGTCCGTTGAACAGGCGCGGCTTCGCAAAGCGACACTCCCTGCGAGAGCAACAGCGAACCTGCAGCGGAAGATTTCAGGAAGCCCCTGCGAGTGAATCGAGTGGTATTCATCGGTGAAAAAACATTAACATCTGCGCATTCGTCAGGCAAGAATAAGATATGCGCAAAATTCTGGTCATTCGCGGCGGCGCGATCGGCGATTTCATCCTGACTTTGCCAGTGCTCGCCGCGTTGCAGCGCAAGTTTCCAGACGCTTCGTTGGAACTTCTCGCAGACAAGCGCTATGCTTCGCTGGCGATAGAAAGCGGATTTGCGCAGGATGCGTTTGCGTTGAACTCGCCGAAGCTTGTAGATTTTTTTGCGCCAAACGGTTCAAAAGATCGGGTCATGGCGGATTACTTTGCGAAGTTTGACCTGATTGTCTCATATCTTTTTGACCCGGACCGTACTTTTGAATCGAACATCGCCGCGTGCAGTTCGGCGAAATTTATCGCCGGCCCTCACCGGCCCGATGACTCCGCGGATATTCATGCAACCGAAATTCTTCTTCGCCCGTTGGAGGAACTTGGAATTACCGGAGCTGATTCGACGCCGCGACTCAAATTGCGGGATCCGTCGATGTTGCCGAGCAAGAAATCTCGACAGCTTGTGCTGCATCCAGGAAGCGGCAGCGAACTTAAAAACTGGCCGGAACCAAAGTGGAGGGAGCTTCTACGGATTCTCTCTCGGGAAACATCCTGGAGTTTTCTACTGGTCGGTGGAGAAGCTGAAGGTTCTCGCTGTGAACGCCTTGCAAGCCTCTTACCCACAGAACGCGTTGAACTTGCGGTAAATTTGCCTCTCTTGGAATTGGCGCGAGATCTGGACTATTGCATTGCGTTCATTGGGCATGATTCCGGGATTACCCATCTCGCGGCGGCGGTCGGGCTGCCGGGATTGACGCTCTGGGGACCTTCAGCCGATACCGTGTGGCGGCCGAAGAGTAAAAAGATAACCCTTCTGAAAGAACCTGGCGGGCTGTCTCATTTAAAGGTGGAAACGGTCCGAAAAGCCATCACTGCGATATTTGAAACTACCCAATACCCTGAATACGATGATTAGCACTACAATATTCGGTTAGCCTGCTTCCATTTGGGCGGCATGTGTTGCATTATACTTTAGACGGTCGATCTTGCTCATATGAATCTCTAAAGTGGATCCGAGGGAATTGCCCTTATAAACCTCGCGCGTTGCTTGAACAATCTCGCTGGAGTTATCCATTGTGATTCGTGCAACAGCTATGCAATACCAAAACACAAGCCATCGTTCGCAGATATGCTCGCCAGCGTGGATCGATTCAGTAACCTGTTGCAGTCTCTTGGCAGGAAACTCAGTCTGAAATCCCATTGTCAGGGACCGCTTTTCCAACGGAGTAAAAACCCCAAACATTTGGGCGTAGCCATTCAAGATACGAAACGTGATTAATCTATGACAATAATCTTCTGCCGGATCAACAGCCACGCCTAGAAACTCCTTCCTAAGCCTTATTGGATCCGTCCTGATTATTGCGGCTATCTTGTCGTAATCCGTTTTGTGCAGAAATTTCTTGGCTGTATACATGATTATACTCTCTGGTCAGAATCTCTGAATTCTGCTCAAACAAAGCCATAAACTGGATTTCCAGGCCATGGGATAAGAAATGGAGTGACCCATTTCAACCATGGCCACCAATTAATAGTCGGCGCGTCGTGGTTATACGTGTCTGGGGGCTGAACAGGCGGGACATGGACTTTAATCGGACAAGGGTCCGGTTTAGGAGCTGGAGCTGGAGTCCCCCCTCCCGGAGGGGGGCCGCAAAACCGCTGCCAAATCGAGGTGAGTCTTTCAATTTCTCTTTCGGCGCGCCTCCAGTCTCCTCCTCTCCCTTCTAAGAGATTCCTCACTTCGTACATGTTATCAATCGTTTTTTCGAGGGCGGCGCAATCAATCAAACCAAAAATGTCCTCTGTATTTGGCGCGCGATTATTGAGGAATGAATATAAATCCGAATCCGTATCAACTCTGAAAAATGGAATGTGCAGACGAGTATCCACCATGTCACGAACGGTTGAAAATCCCTTGTCCGCCAAAGGGTCGCGCGTTGGCCACTTCCCCCGACCCGACGCGGTTTTGTAGCCGCACGCCCCATAACCCGTTGCGATTCCGCGACTTCTCCGGCCCTTCGGTGAATAACGACCCGATGCCCCGGCGCAAAAACCCCTGACGCGAGTTTTTCGGGGGGAGGTCGGCATTGCAAACGGCGGCTGCTGACGATCAGCGGCTAAAAAGGTGAAGCTGCCTGGGCTTCCGGTTTGCACGGCGATCACTTTACCCGTTTTTCCGAAGGGAAAGAAAGCCTAAAATCCTCCCCGTTCACCGGTTCTCGATTTGATTCCTGTAATCCTGTATTTAGGTGGTGAAGAACGAAAATGATAATATCGCCTGGGAGTTTAAGCTCCGGTCTCGCCGGAACCGCAAGCAACGTTTGAAGAAGAAGCGTCGGCCTTTGCCGCCTGCGCGGAGGGATGACAACGGGCGTGGACTTCTTGAAGCTGTTTGATCGAGACTTCGGTGTAAATGGCGGTGGTGTCGAGTTTTTCGTGTCCAAGCAACTGCTGGATGAAACGGATGTCGGCCCCGTTTTCCAGCATGTGCGTGGCGCACGTGTGCCGCAAGACGTGGCAGCACCCTTTCTTCTTCAGCCCAGCCTGCAACAGCCAGGCCGACACCATGCGGCTGAGAACGTCGGGATTGAAGGCGTCGCCGTAGCCGGTGAGGAAAAGCGCCGGGGTGCGCGTGTCCAGGCAGAGCCGGGGGCGAACGTCCCGCAAGTAACGCTCGACCCATTGCAGCGCCCGCCCGCCCACTGGCACAATGCGGTCTTTTTTGCCTTTGCCAAAGACGCGCAATGTCCGGCGCTCGGCGTGAAGGTCGGCCAGTTGCAGTTGACAGAGTTCTGCCCGGCGCAGGCCGCACGAGTAAAAAAGTTCCAACATGGCCCGGTCGCGCACTCCGAGCGGGTCGGCCACGTTCGGAATGGAAAGCAGCCGGTCCAGTTCGCCGGGCGTGAGCGCTTCCTGGGGCAGGCGTTTTTCCATGCGCGGCAGTTCCAACTCGCTGGCCGGATTGTGAAGGATGACGTTCTGCCGTGTGAGCCAGCGGAAGTAATCCTTGAGGATGCCGAGCAAATTGCGTTGGGTGCTCCATCCGAGCCGTTGCCCGTTGGGTTTGGTGTAACGCCAGAGCCAGCGCTGGAAGTTTTCGAGGATGGGCCGGGTGATTTGACCCGCCTGTTTTAGGTCGCGCTCGGCAGCCCATGACAAGAACATTTTCAGCGCGTTGCGTCGGCCTTGTAGTGTGCCAGGTGAGTAGTTGCGCGAGGCCAGCGATTCAAGGTAGGCATCCTGCCACAGGGCCAAAGAGTCCGGCCCGCTCCGGTCAAATTGGGCAGCGGACACTGTCCGCCCGCCCCGCTGTTCCTTCGTGCGGCGAGCCAGATATTCAACGGCGGCGATTCCTTTGGGCAGGGACATGGCTACGTTACAATGCGGTGTTTCTTGCCGGTTCCAGATGCGCGTTTCCGTCACCCCGTGAGGTTGGCCTCAAAGTGCTGCCGGGCAATGGCGCAAGGGGTGTCGGCCCGGTTTGGACACCCCCCGTTACCTGGCCGTTTTGCCCCGTTACCCCCGGCTCAAAAGCCGTGAGGTTGGTTTTGTAGGCATGGAAAAGCGTCTTTATATCAATGAGGCCGACGTGGGCGACGGCTTCCGGCGCGTCCAGATCGGAGAGGATTTCGTAAACGAACGCGCTGCCCAATCGCCCGTGCCGGATGGCGAGGTATTCGAGGGCCACGAGCCTTTCGAGGTGGACGCTGACTTGCGTCAGACTCCACCCGCAAGCCTGGCGCAACTCGCGGCGGCTAAAGGTGGCAGTGCCACTTCCTATTGCGGTGCCTGCACCCATCTTTGCCCCCTTCGCCCCGTTGGATTTCGTCTTTACAAGCTCACGGATATAACCGAGCAAGCGGCGGGTCTGCGGCGGCAACTCGTCCAGGGAGCGGCCCAAGACTTCCGGCGCAAGCTGGTTCGCCAGCGCAATGTCATCGAGGGTCACTTCGATATACGGCTGTCCGCTTGGCAGAGTTTTCGTTGTCCTCTGGTGTTGGTGCAAGAGCGCAATCGAGTCAATCAGAGTCAAGTATTTCTCGTGGTCGCGCCGGTTGCGGGTGCGCCCCGTGGTGAACGTCAGGGCGGGCGCGTAGGGATTGAGGACTTCCATCGGGGACAAGAGCCGTTGCGCGTTGCGAAGGGTTTTCAAGAGGGCCTTGCGCTCCTCCCTGGCGATGAGTCCGGCCAGCGTGCGGCGTTCCCGCTGCATCTGGTGAATGCGCCCGGTTTGCTCCGCGCTCTCATCGACCGTCAACGTCAAACATCGGTTTTGCAACTCCTCGTCCAGGTCAATGGCCGTGGTCGTCAAAAAGATCATCACCGGCCCCTCGACGTGATATTCCTGCGTGACCATTTTGCCGGTGGCCGGGTCTTTGCCGGTGCTGGCAATGGTCAACTCGCCTTCGCTCTGCAACAGCTTGAGCGCGTAACTGGCTTTCTCGGCCCCGGCTTCCTCCACGACGGCAAGGATTTTGTGCTTCAAATTGGTTTCACCGAGATAATAAAGGCTCTGGCCGGTCATCGCGCTATACTTGACTCTTTCTTCCTCCGGGAAGAAGTTCAAGACCGCGTCCATGAGCGTTGTTTTTCCGGCGGCGCTCGCGCTCTGGATAATGACGGCCAGCGGCCTTTCCAGTTTGCGCGAGACACAGGCCAGATACGCAACCAGGGTGCCGGTTTCCTCGCCGATGATGCCCGCCTGATGAAAAGCCTGGCGCAACCGTTCAATCAGGTTCGGCTCGGTGAGCCAGCGCAAGGCTTCCTCGCGTTCCTCCGGCGACAGGGTGACAACCTGGCCGGTCTGTTCCTGTGGCTTTGACAGTTCAACCTGGGCTTGCTCCACGGCCAGAAGCAACCGGCCCACGTCACGCTTTAATAAATCGGCGGTGAGTCCGGTTTCCTCTGCGGCGCGTTCCACGAAACGGCGGCGTTCGCTGTCCCGGCACAAGTCCACCTGGTCAAGGTGGAAGCGTTCGCCGACACGCAAGCGCAGCGTGATTTTTAGGGCGTCGGCGCCGATGGTTTTTTCCAGACCGGCCACGCGGTATTCGCGGCCTTCGATTTCCAAAAACCAAGCGTCGCCGCGTTGCTCCAAGCAGGCAGCTATACTTGACGTGAGTGCGGAAGTCGTGGGTATGACGGGCTTTTCCTCTTTAGCCGCGCCTTCCGATAAGCCGCTAACAGAAGCAGCTACTAAAGAGATAGAAGGCGCGGGCGCATTATTGACAGGCATTTGGCTTTGCGCTGACGGCCGTGTCCTGCCACCAAGCCATTCGGCGTTGTTGACTGCTTGCGCCAGCCGCGCAGCGGCATTGGGATGCAACGTCACGTTGCCGTACTCGTTGGCGTCCATGCCGTGCGGGAACTTCACCCGGAAGACTTCCACGCCATGCGCCTTGAACCGCTCCGCGTCCCGTTGCGCCGCCCGTTCGCCGGCGTCGTCCGCGTCATAGGCAATGCGGACACGCTGCACTTTCTTGACAGCTTCCCAAAGCTCGTCGGTAAAGCCTTCCGTTCCATAAAGGCACGTCACGTTGCGAAAGCCGTTGGCCCAAAAGGTGAGCGCGTCCAAGACCGCTTCGCACAGGATGATTTCGGTTTGACTGAAACACTCCCTGTTGAATAACCCGCGATGCGGGCCGGACAAATAGAGGTGTTTGAGGTCGCCCCGTTGCGCCCGCCGTCCGTAGAGACTGACAACAGTTCCCGCTTCGTCCTGGAAGGGAATGACAATGCAGCCGTTAAAATGCTCGTGCCCGCTTTCCCGCCACAAGCCAAGCTGTATCAGCCGCGAGCGCAACCGTTCCCCTTCGGCCCGTTGTTTGTTGGGCAGCCGCAAGCCAAGCGTCCGGTCGGCAAACCCGATCTGGAAACGGTCAATCAATTCGTCGTCGTCCAATCCCCGGCTGGCCAGATAGGCGCGAGCCGTGGCCGTGGTGGCCGTCTGCAAAGACTTCAATCGTTCATGGTAATAGGCGACGACCTGGGCAAACAGGGTGGCGTCATCCGCGTCGGCGTCCAGCGGACAAGGCAGAAGCGGCACGGTGCCAAGCTTTGTCAGCGGACGCGCCACAAACGCGGCGGCCTGGCCGTGCGCCAAAACTTCAAAGGCGTGCCGGAAGCTCAGGCCGTCGTGTTGCTGGACGAACTGGATGGCGTTGCCCGCCTTGCCGCAAGCCATGCAATGCCACAACCCTTTGCCGGGCGAGACGATGAAGTTGGGCGTTCCCTGGTCGTTGTGGAAGGGGCAGCGGCCAATGAGGTCACGGCCATGCTTTTTCAATTCGATGCCCCGGCTCTGCGCCAGCGCCGCAAGGTCGGTGTCGCGTTTGACGCGCTCAATATCGGCTTCGGGGATGCGCCAAGGCATAGCGTCAATACGAAACCCATTCCCCGGTTTTGGAGTTGTATTCCCCGCGATAGCCGTCCGTATCAAGCAGCCGCTGCCAGCGTTTTTCAGCGGTCGCCGGTGAGCGGAGCGCGAGCCGTATCATGCGCCTGCCCCGGTCATACCAGCCGCAGAGGGATTTCAAGCGGTCGTCCCATCCGTGCTGATACGCCTCTCGCACGGTCAACCGGCCCAAGCCCGCCAAGTCCTTCGGCACGCCCGCCGCCAGCGCGTCCCGTTCCCAATCGTCCCAGGGATATTGGCCGTAAACACAGTCGAGGTTTTCAAAGATGTCCATTGGACGGCGGAACTTTTTCATGGCGGGCCGCGTTTTACAGTGGGCGTCAAGTTCGCTTTGCATTGCCGGAGTATGGGTAATATACTACCCATAATGCAAGCGTTATTTACCCACCTGCCTTATGCTGGCGACATGGCAAACAAACTCCAAGGCCAGCGGCTCAAAGCTCTGCGCGAAGCGGCTGGCATTTCGATTCGAGAGTTGGCCCGGCAAATCGGGCAGGACCATTCCAATGTCCGTTATTGGGAGCAAAGCGGGAATGTGCCGCGTTCCGACGTGCTTCTGCCAATGGCAAAGGCGCTCGGCGTCACCGTTGAGGAGTTGCTAGGAGAGCCCAAACCTCGGCGTGTGACCACGCCAGCGGGCAAAATGCGGCATCTTTTTGAAGCGGCATCGAAGCTGCCTCGCAGTCAACAGGAAAAGATCACCGCAATATTGGAACCGTTCGTTCGCGAGCACGGCAACAAAGCCGCCTGAGTCGCCCCGGCCCGGTCCCGAGTAATGGCGGAGCAGTGGGCGGATTCTGGGCGGGTAGTGAAAGATTGTTGGCTGGAATGAATAAAGCCCCTTGACGAACGTCCATCTCTACCGGACTGTTTTGACATTGGAGCAGTAGAACGGCTTTGGAGTAAATCCAGCGACGCCCGCGAGCGTCGGGTAATTCTCGGCAGACCTTCCAGTCCTCCCTAAAATTCAGCCCTGAGCGGCACTTCACGTTGCGAGTCAGCACGTCTCCGGTGGTAGTTCGACCACCCCCCTTGAGTGGGTTTTTTAACCGTTGGTTCCCGGCCTGGGGCGCGTGTGCGCTTTGGGCCGGGACCGCTGTGATCTCGTATATGGAAACGCCCGAAGCTTATCAGATGTTACGCATTCAATGGCAACTCTTTGGCACGCTGACGTTCAAGTCTGAGCGGTTGCCTGAAAGGGTTCGGCTGGCAATGTGGTTTGCCTTCGTCCGCCAGGTGGGCAAGCGGCTTTCGGTGAAGTTTCCCCGGCTCCTGTGGTGTCTGCGGCAGGAAGCGGGCGAGATCGGCGGGCGCAGGCATTTCCATTGTTTGATGGCAGAGCTGCCCCAGGAGCGCCTCTGCCCGGCGCTGAACTTCGAGCTGATGGCCCTGTGGCAAAAGCTCGGCGGCGGCTGGGCCAGAGTGGTGCGCTACCGCAACGACCTTGACGGCGTTGGGTATGTGCTCAAAGGCCTGGGTTACGCCTCCCAAAACGAGCAAAACTACGAGTTGCGCAAGTTTGGGAGCGAGCATTGCCACCTCATTCTGTCGAACTCGGTGTGGCGCGCGCTGCATCGAGCAAACCTGGGACGCCACCGCACGGCGGCGCCACAGGCCATTCGGTAACAGAGAGGCCCGTCAAGCACAACCTTGGGCAAGCGCTCAGTTGTGACACTTCGAGCGGTTCCTTGGGGAGGGGCGGAGCGGCGCGCAGCGCCGCCCGCCCTCCCCCAAGGTTGCTTGAAGAACAATTGCGTACATGCCCGGTCAATGACAGCGGCGCAGCAAGACCAGAGGCCGGTCAAACGCGGCTCTTAATCCCCCGTTCCCAAACAACTAGGCCAGCGCCAATGAGCGATTCAATCCCTGGCGCAAAGCGCCTCGGCTAAAAGAAGAACAACTCTCTGGCGGTGGCGGCGATGGCAACAGCGTTGCGAGGGAAACGGGGCGCAATCCTGTTGACAACGGCGATCACGGCCAGACTGACTCCGGGGCGAAGTCCGAGTCTGAGACGTTTGAGGCGTAGCTCTTGAAAAGGGGAATCAAACGCCTCAGTCTCGGACGAAGGAGGGGCTGATTGGAAAACACTGAAAAAGCCCGGAACAAGTCGAAAATCAAGGGATGGCAAAGGAACGACCGAATGCTTTCAACTTCTGGCTGTTGGATTTTGCCTCTCTTTGACTGCACGAAAAAGCATTGCTGTGAGACCGATGACCATCCCGGCATACAAGCCTATATGAGTCCACCAGACTTGTCGAAACCGAGTAATCTTCCCGGAGTCAAGCAGCGTTTCCAACTGTGCAGAGAACCGAGCCGGATCAAATTTGGAAAACCCCAACGGCAACGCAATGCCGCAGAGAATCGCCCCTATGACAGGCATCCATAGCATTCGCAACAGGCGAGAACACTTGATCGGTGGATACACTGATTTTCTTCGGCTGGCGTACAAACAAATGGCACCTCCAATGACTCCCGCGGAGAACCCAACTTTCAGGCCGAACACTCCGGCCTGAACTCGCAAATTCGGGCCGTCTTCCAAGCCTTTGCCCAAAATGAAATAGTCCGGCGACAGCGACGAGGTAATCAAATCGTTGACGAGGCCGACTGCCGCTCCAATTGCGCCAGTGATGACAACAAAACTATATTCACGAAACTTTGCCGCACGGGAACCATTCCGATAGAGGTCAACCAATGATACAATCAGCATCAATCCAAGAAGGAATGTGACCCGATACGAAAATGGAAAATTAGAGGACATTCGGCCAGACACGGAAAGTGGTTATTGAGTAGCCTGCCGCCGCCCACATTCAGTCCATCAGTTATTTGCCGATTCTTTCCTCGTCGATCGCAGGGAGCGAATCCATGAAGCCCATAGAGCTAAGGGAACCGCGAACAACGTAACGTATTGAACGACGTAAAAGGTCTCTGAGTGTGCTGTTCGGTTCATCCCAACACCGATCCAGCCAAAAAACAGAATCGATGCTACGACCGTTATTATCAAACCAGACAGAATTCCAACTGCCTTTTCCCAGTGCAAATCCCGGCAAAAGATTGACTTAAGCACAGTGAACCAAGCCAACGGTGGAAATACTGTACAAAAGGTAAGTTTGATTGCCTCAAACGACGAGCCATTAGACCGATACTTTTGCCACGCATGTATTGTTAAACACGCGACAAACATTAAAAGCCCAAAAAAATAAACTCGTGGAGCAACATTCACAGTTATTTAAGACTCACTGGAGCATTAACGGGCCCACCGCTATAAGGAGGAGCAGTAGGAGAGAAGGTTTGGCTCATCGTGTTAAGTGAGCAAGAGATGCAGTTGTACGTTAAGGACCATTGCCTCGAATTGGGGTCATTAGCTAGGTGCTGCCAATAGTTTAGCAATTTTTGGTCTTCGGTCGGAGATGTATGCTTGGTCGAAATTTTGCAGTGCGGGTACGGAATGTCCTTTGGGTTCATTATTGTATAATCCGAACCGCTTGGTTGAGGTGCGAAATTCAGCGCGACCGGGCCGTTAGGCGTATCAACCTGAATCCACATGTGACCGAAGAAGTACAGCGACTGATCCAACCCCCATGAATCGATAAGGATCGCTGGATCGTTCGCAACAAATGTGTAAAGATCGATTCCGCCATTTTCCATGAACGGGTCTCTATTTAGCCACCGTTGCAAGTGCGGATCGTAGTAGCGATAAAGATAATAGACTAATCCGGAATTCTGATGCCATTCCTTGCTTGAAAAACGATACACATTGGCGTCAGCAAGCATGCCGGACTTGGCCAACACATTTCCAAAAGCATCATAAAGGTACTTAGCGACGACGCCCTGATAATCATCAAGAAGCATCGTGACATTGCCGTTGGCGTCACTGTGATAGTAAGCCTGCCCTGATAACGCGGCGCCGGAATACGCCGCCGAAGTCCTGGCAAGCAGGCCGCCCACACCGCCGTCGCCCTGGCGCGTTCCACTAAGATCGTTGCCCCGAGTGTAGGTCACCATCGGCATGTTATTGGCATCGCGCTCCTGCACGACCAGGTCGCCATCGTAAATGTAGTAAACAGCATTCGTCTGAAGCCACGCCCCGCCTTGCCAAGTAAATTCTTTTCGGATTCGGCGTCGCATTTTTCCGTCGTATTGAAATTGCGACATCCACGCGTTGGACACGGAAGCCTGGACCAATTCATTTTCGTCATCGTAAACAAAGTTTCTCAGGCCGTCGTTCGTCAAATTCCCGTTGGCGTCGTAATGAAATAAAACATTCGTCGCGACAGTCACATTGACCGTGTTCGTGCTGTGCCGCCCAAGACTGTCGGAGGCCGTCGCGGTGTAGCTCGACGTCAAAGGCAATCCCGCCGCCGCAAAAGTAGAATCGCCATACATCGAAGCCGTAATGCCATTGACCGCAACACTCGTCGCCGGAGAGGTGGTAGTTCCGAGAACTGTCAGTGTGCCGCCGTTCGTGTTGTTTGTGATTTCATTGACCGAATTGAACCGGAAATTTTCGATCAGCGCATTATTTGTTCGGTAAGCCAGATTCCCGACCGGATCAAACGCATAATGAAGCTGCTCGTTGAGCCTCGCGGAGCCGCCGCTTACCTCAGAAGCTTGATCTCCAACGACTTGCCCAATCGCGTCATAGGTGTAGCCCACCGAATTCTCGTTGTTTCGCCGCAACGTAGTTCGCTGATTGCCAACGTCATAAGTATAATTATAGCAATCCAACGCGGTTCCGCCGCTGTTGAAAAGGCAATTGGTCGTCACGCGCCCGAAAGTGTCGTAAGTATTTGATATATAAGCGCCATTAGGCAGCGTGGTTTGAGTTAGGAGGGAGGAAGAAGAAATCTTTCCCCCCGGGCTTGTGCTATAAGAAAAATTAAATGTCCCCGCTTGCGAACTCGTAGAATTCAAACGCTGGGATCTGTCGTAGGAATAATTCTGTGCCCACGGAGAAGAGGTGGGCTGTTGAAGGGCGAGGCTTGCCCGGCGACGATTTGCGTAAGTATATGACACTGTGTCGTTTGCCCATAGGCCGCCTTCTGAGGCAAGGTGGCCCGATGGGTCGTAAGCGAAGGTAGTCGTCCCAATTCCGTCGCTCATCTGCGTCAACCAGTTCATCGCATTATACAAATACGACACAGAGGGGCTGTTTGGATGCATGGCGCCGGTAAGATTTCCAACGGAATCGTAGGTATAACCGGTGTTTCCCTTGCCGACGCTCCAACGGTTGGTCAACCGCCCAGCGGCGTCGTAGGCGTAGGTAAAAATGGCAGCGCCAGTCGCGTCAACTTCGTTCGTGACGCGCCCATAAGAATCGTAACCCCAAGTCGTCCGGCTGTTGTTTGGATCCGTCAAACTGAGCAAATCGCCCGCTCCATCATAGGCGAACTTCGTAGTGTAGCCCAACGCGTTCGTTTCCGCAACTTTTCTGCTGGCCGTGTCAAGGCCATAGTATGTTACGTTCGTTAGCTGATTTGTGCAGGCCACCAATCCGCCAGCCGAATAGCCATACCGTTCAATTCCACCGTCCGGATAAGAGCGGGTCAGAAGTCGATTTAAAGCGTCATACGTCGAAGCCACTACCACCCCGTTCTGATCAACCGCATTGGTCACTCGATCCAAAATGTCGATTCCCCGGCTCAGAACTTGTCCGAACGCGTTGCTTGAAGCGACGGGAAGTCCCTGGTTGTTGAACCAATTGGTGACACTCAACCCGCTGCTGTCGATCGTATTTGTGATTCGCCCGGCAAGATCATAATTGTTCGTGAAGTTATACCCGTCTGCGCATAAAGTGCTGATCCTTCGAATCTGATTATCGTAGTTGAAGTAAGTTAAGTTGCCGAGGGTATCGCGGGTTTCTTCTATCGCCCCACACGAGCAATACGTGTATATCGCATATGCGCCCAAGGCATTAGTGGCGGCAACGCGGTGTCGAAGCTGGTCGTATCCAAAGTGACTCCAGTTGCCGAGTCTATCTTTTGTGGCTGTTCGGTCCAAACGCGTGTACTGATTTGATACAAAAGTTCCATCAGGGAATTTTTGGCTGGTGAGGCGTTGAAGATTGTCCCAGGTATTTGAAGTTGTTAAACCCAACGTAGTCGTATGAGTCGAAACAAGGCCGTTCGTGTAGGTATAGAGGTTGGTTGAGATTCCAACCTTGATTTGCTGAGCCAGAAAACCGTCGCTGCCATACAAATTCGTGATAACCAGTCCGGTCGCCAGGGTCACGCTTGCCATGCGTTGATTGGTGTCGTAGGCAAATGATGTTGGCTGGTTCAGCGCGTCGTAGGTAGTGATAATTTGATGGTAAGCATTGAATGTATTGCTGACCTCCCGGACATTGAGCGCATTTGTGACGGTATATAAATCAACAAGGTTTGTTCCATAGCTCAGCACATTCGTGCGAAGCCCGGTCGATGCGCCGATTCCAAACGTGCTGATATTTGTGGTCACAGAACCAGCGGCGTTTCGGGCTTGATAGGTCAACGACGTTGTGCCGTCGGGCACAATACGCGCGGTAATGAGCGGAAGAAACTGTGTCCCTTCGTATTGAAAGTTCGTTTTTCCGGCGTAATCGTACCAGGTTTTTTGGCCTTCGATTAACCCCAGATTGTCGGGGCTTGGATCCCTCTGCATGGAAAGGGTCTGCCCGATCTGGCTGTTTGCAGTCAAAAGCCAGTGTTTCATTCCCGCCAGCCTGAAATCATTGGACGTAAGGCTGGAAATGTTTGTTGTCGAAAGATTGGAATACTGCTTTTTATTCCAATGAAACGTGTTCCGAACGTTCAAATTCGTAGTGTCAAAGAGATTGGCCATCGCGCCGGTATTGGGGATGCCGGAACTGCCATAGGACGAGGGCACTCCAGGGGCCAAATCGCGACTCAAGAAAAGTTCTGAAGAACCGTCAGGATCAGTTACACAGACGGACCGCCCGATAGGCGCAGCGTTCGTCGATGGACCATCGGTTACGCTAAAGCTCGTGGTTCCATACGGCGTGGTTAGATTTGTGACATAAACATTTGCGTCATACAGGAGAGAGGTGCTTATGCCAGCGACATCGACTATGTTTGTAAGGCAGCCATTGGTGTTGTATGAAAACTGGACGGTGCGCCCATAGGGATCTGTCACTTGTGATATCAGGTTTGTGCTGAATGCATTGGTTGAAGCATAGGTGATAACATTGGTGCCACCGCTCGCATCCACAACAGTGGTTAATCTGACCACGGAACCGAACGGACTACTGTTTGTAAGATAATTGAAAGTCGTCGGCTGCGATTGCGGACTGAGATGCTGGGTGCGAAACGCTATCGGTTGGTAAAATAAGTTAAGGCCCCGGACAATGCACTTAAAAACGTCGCTTGAACCGTCTGGATAGATAATGGTATAGCCATTGGTCATATTCCCTGCGAGCCGGACGTTGGTCGCATAGTCAATTGATCCTGGCACTGTGGTCGTCATACCGTTGGGATAGTGTATGATAGTGTTGACGCCAAGCGCATCCATCGTTACGTAACATAGCCAAGAACAGTTCCATTTCATTCCAACGCCGAACAAATCCGGGATCATTCCCGATGTGGACTCGCGTTGTTTGTAGGCAAGATTTAAAGCAACACGAGACCCAAGGCTCGGCTGATACCCCAAAGGTTCGTCGTGCAACCAAACGGACAAATAAGGTTCTGAAACACGCCAGACGGGCATGCCGACTCCGTCATCGGTTGGCTCGTCGCCAAAACTAAAGAATTCTGGAGGCGGGCCGTCGCCATCACCGGGGCCGCTCGGTCCGGCTGGACTGAGGGGATCCAATCCAAGAATGCAACATCCCCCGCCGCAACCCAACTGTCCCAGGCCCAATCCATTGCCTCCTCCATCCGAGTTATCGTCCACAGGCCCGAAGCCAGGACCATTCACGCCGCCGCAGGAAACGCCCCAAATATAGACGTCATACGTGGTATTCGGATAACACATTGATCCAGCCGGACTCCAGGCTGCGCCGCTGCCAGCTTCTACTCCAGCGGACCAGGTAATGGGCGTTCCTTTATACGTAACGTAGCCTGGTTCCGGAATCGTGGTGGTCCACGGGTCAACATAGCCGCCGACTAGGGCAGTATGCTCGGCAATGGGACTCCCTGATTGAGTGAATCCCATAGCGGACATCGTACAATACCCAACGTTGTGATATACGACCAGGGTATCCGTCACAGGGTCGAATTGAGCGGATGCAGGCCAGACTAATGTCAAGAATACCGCTGTCAGAATGGCGTATTTGAAGTGAGTAGAAAGATTCCTGAGTTGTAACAATCCGAATTTTAGCATGGTTGCCTTGTTGTTTGCCCGGACCCTCGCTCTAAGGTTTTACAAGTGATCCGCTGTCCAGGTTGAGTTTATCCACTGAAATGATCTGGGCGTTTGGAAATCGAGCATTCAGGTCCGTTTTGAACTGGCGCAGGTCGCCAACTATAACAATGCTGGCATCGTCAGCGCGGAGATTTTTTCCGGCAAAACGCTCAATTTCCGCAGGCGTCACCTTTTGCACGCGCGGGAGATAGTCGCTGATCAAAGAAACCGGCAAATCGCATTCCGTCAAAGCCGCCACAGCCGAAACCAGCCCTGCCGCGGTCTCCAAACCGCGCGCATAATTTCCCGAAAGCGCTGCTTTGCGCGGAACAAGTTCTGAATCTGTGACAGGTTCGGTAGTCAGGCGCGTCAACTCGCTTTTCATCAAGGCAGCCACTTCCGGCCCTGCGTCATTTCGCGTTTGCGCGCTCGCCGCGAATAATCCTCCGTCTTTACGCGCTCCGAGGCTGCTGCCCGCTCCGTAGGAAAGGCCTCGCTTGATGCGGATTTCGTGATTCAACCGCGAAGAAAATCCCTCGCCCAACACACCGTTGGCGACTCGCCCGATGGCGTAATCCTTATCAGCGCGTCGAATGGTCGGACGCGCGACAAACACCGCCGCCTGCCCGGCATCCGGCTTGTCAATAACCACGACTCGCCCGCCCAATTGAGCCGTGGCGGTCGCAGGAGGACGAGGCTGGGCAACGCTGACTGTTTTCCAATCACCAAAATATTTTGCGCCGAGCGCATAAGCAGTTTCTGGAGCAATATCCCCCCCAAAGATCAGCGAGATGTTTGGTGGCTGATAACGGCTATCGTAGAAGCTTCTGATTTTTTTGGCATCCAGCGATTTGATCGTTTCCGGGATGCCACCCGGAGAATGGCCGTAGCCACTTTCTCCAAAAACGACGCGGGCGGCTGTCAAGAAGGCCAGCGTTCGAGGCGAACGCAATGAAACCGACAAATCATCGAGCGTTTCCGACCGCAATCGTTCGATTTCGTCCTCCGCGAATGCGGGCGAGCGCAATACCTGTGCGAACATCGGAAGCGCCGCATCCAGATGAGACGACAGCGCGGACAAGGAAACTTCTGCTGCGTCCCAATCCACTCCCGAACCAAGCGAACCGCCCAGAGCTTCGATGCCCTCGGCAATTTCAGGCGCTGTGTGCCTTTTGGTGCCCTTTGTAAGCAAAGTTGCGGTAAAATCCGCAAGTCCCGCGGCTGAATTCAATTCCAGTACGCTCCCCGCCTTGATTTCTGCCCTGACGCTCACCACACCAGATCCAAGTCGGGGAATGACAACGACCCGAATGCCATTGGGCAGTTTTATTTCCTTCGGTTTGGGAAAAGCAACGGAATGCGGTTGAGCCGGCGCGGGAGGCGTTTCCTCTGGACTGAATGTAGCAGCCGTTGTTTCTGGAGAAGCCTTCGGAGCGTTGCTCTTTCCACCCTGTTCCTCATTGCCGTTCACATAGCGAACGACAACGCGGTTCTTCGCTGTAAAATATTTTTTGGCGACGCGCTGGACATCGGCGGCAGTCACCGCCTGCAACCGCGCTATATCAGTATTGACACGTTCTGGATCGCCGTATGAAACCGCCGCTTCGCCAAGGGCGAACGCCTGGCCTTCCGCCGTTTGGCGGGAGTTAAGCGCGCCGAAGAGCAGAATGTTTCGCGCCTTGGCCATCTCCGATTCCGAAATCGGTTCGGCCTTGAGTTTGTCCAATTCAGCGAGGGCGGCTTTTTCGGAGTCATCCGCTGATTTTCCTCCAGCAGTAATAATAGTCAGGCTGAATAGCCCCGCATCATCTCGCAAATCGGCATTCGCGCTTGCGGACGACGCAATCTGTTGGCGATAAACCAGAGATTGGTTTAATCGCGATGATTCGCCGCTGCTCAAAATTACCTCTGCAACTCGCAACGCGTCCGAGTCGTCACTCATTCGGGGAGGCAGCAAATAGGTAATAGCGGTGGCCGGCAACGGCACATTGGGACCGGTTGTGTTGTAGCGCGCTTCTCCCGTTCGGGCAGGTTCGATAATAGATACGCGCGGGACTGGTTCTGTTGGCTTTGCAATACGCCCAAAATACTTGTCCACCCAACCGTCTAACTGCGCCGGTTCAAAGTCGCCGGAAACAACAAGCGTCGCGTTATCGGGACGGTAATAGGTTTCATGAAACTTTCGCACGTCTGGAAGCGTCGCGGAATCCAGGTTTTCAATGGAACCAATGACGCCGCGCTTGTAAGAATGCGCCGCCCACGAATGCTGTTCGACATACAGCTCCAACCTTCCGTATGGCCGGGCAAGATAGGTCTGGCGATATTCCTCCTCAACGACGGCGCGCTCGGAGATGAAGTTCGGCTCGTTCACGTCAAGATTGGCCATGCGGTCTGCTTCGGCCCAAAGCAACGGCTCCAGGTAGTTGGAGGGAACCGTCTCATGATAAACGGTGTGATCGTCCTCGGTAAATGCGTTGTTCGCGCCGCCTACATCCTCAGTCAACCGATCAAAGTTTTCGTTTTTTTGGTTCTTTGTGGATTTGAACATCATGTGTTCAAACAAGTGGGCGAACCCGGAACGCCCCGGCGGATCATCTTTTCCCCCGACATGATACCAAACTTGAATTGCGACCGTCGGGCTTTGGTGATTCTCGATTGAAAGAACCATGAGTCCGTTCGCAAGAGTGCGCTGCCGATATTTGAGCGGCGCAATTTTCAAGGCTTCGGTTGTGATCGTGGTTTGCGCCGTCGCAGGAATTTGAATGCCCAAAATCATACCGATTAGCGCGATAAAAAGCGGCAAACCCTTAAAAATAGTCATGATCCCACGCATGGAAACGGTGTTTGGAAATTGAGTGGCCCCGTTTAAACATTCTCTGTCCATCATTACAAGACGATTTAGCGGAAAAAATTAATTATCCAATTTCGGGCCGGCAACACGAAGGCAGTTTCAGCGCGGATGAAAGGGATTTCACGGAGAACAGAAAGTCGCTGACCAAAGAAATCAAATCCTGCCGCTGAGATATCAGACCTTGAGTAACCCTTCAACCGTAGTATTTTGTCTCATGTGAATTGTTGGATTGTGTCAGACCCAGATCATCTTGGCGGCGCGCGGCGAATTCGTGACACCCGTATTTCCGTGACGCTTCTGTTGGAATTGCTGGCTTCAGGGATGTCCACGGACGAAATCGTTGATGCGTATCCAAGCTTGAGCAAAGAATCCATTCTCAATGCTTTGGGCGAGCTGGCTGCTGGAGAAAGTTCCCAGGCGGCGTGAGAATATTGCTCGACGAGAACCTGCCTCGCAAACTCGTCGAGGCTCTCCGAAACGAAGGCCACAATATCGAATCTGTTCTGACTCTTCGGCTGCAAGGATTGGACAACGGCCGGCTCTATCGGCTTGCCTGCCAGGATTACGACCTTTGCTTCACTCGTGATTCAGGATTTGTCCACAATGCCCGGCAAAATCCCACGGAAACAAATTTCAAACTGATCCTTGTTAAACTGGCGCAAAAACCTCAAGACCCATTTGTTGAAGATTTCCTCTTTCTCTTCCGTCGCACGAATTGGAGTGAATTACGACATGGCGACAGTTGGCCCGCTTAATAGAAATTCTTCTCGGAAATTTTAAAATGGTGCGGGCGCGGTTCTTGCTCTATCCTCAACCGATGTTGCACCGTCATTTGTTCTGCGTCCTGCCACGCGCCGCCCTGGTTGCCGCAATGCTGCTTTTCCCTGTCGCGATCACTGACGCCGCGAAAGATAAAGATAACAGTTCTGTCCCGTTGCGCGCGCAGATTGACATGGCAATTGACAAGGTTCGTCCGGCCCTGGTGCGAATTCGCGTGGTATCGACGGAGTATCGCGAAGGGCGCGAGGTGAAGATGCAGGCAGTTGGCAGCGGCGCAATTATCACCAAAGACGGTTATCTCATCACCAACCATCACGTCGCAGGTCATGCAGTCCGAATTTTTTGCACGCTGTGGAACCGGGAGGAAATCGAGGCGGAATTGATCGGCACCGATCCGCTCACGGATATCGCCGTGTTGAAACTTAAACCGGAAAAGCCGCGCGATTTTGCTTTCGCCACATTCGGCGATTCTGCTGGATTGCAAGTCGGCGATTCGATCCTGGCGATGGGCAGTCCGATGGCCCTTTCGCAATCGGTCACGCTCGGAATCATCAGCAACACGGAGATGATCCTGCCGCGATTCTGGGGAAGCGCTTTTCGTCTGGACGGCGAGGATGTTGGCGCGCTCGTTCGGTGGATTGGCCACGACGCCGCGATCTACGGCGGCAATTCCGGCGGCCCGCTGGTAAATTTGCACGGACAAATTGTCGGCATCAACGAAATCAGCTACGGGCTTTCCGGCGCGATTCCTGGGAACTTGGCCAAGAGCATCGCAACTCAAATCATGCAGCACGGCAAAATTCAGCGCAGTTGGCTGGGCATTGATCCGCAACCGTTGTTCAAACGCATGAACGACGAGAAGGGTTTGCTCATCGCGGGAGTGTTGGAGAATTCTCCCGCGTCAAAAGCCGGAATCGAACCCGGCGATCTTCTGCTCAAACTCAACGACAAACCGGTCAATGTTCATTTTGGCGAGCAGATGCCGGATTTCATGGAACTGGCTTCGACGCTTCCGATTGGCGAGAAAATTCCTGCGGTGCTTTTGCGCGGCGGGAAGGAAATTAAAGTGACGCTTGTTCCGGTCGAGCGCGGCGAAATTTATCCCCAGGAACACGAGTTCAAGCAATGGGGGCTGACGGGGCGTGATTTTTCCTTCCTGCTGGCCAAGGAAATGAAACGCCCCAACCTGGACGGCGTTCTTGTGACCAGCGTTCGACAAGGGGGTCCGGCTGGCGAATCGAAACCGTCAATCGAGCCGCGCGATGTGCTGGTGGAACTCAATGGGGTGCCCATCAAATCCGTTTCCGACATGTTGGAGCGCACATTGGCGCTGACTGATCGTCATACGCAACCGGTTCCGCTCGTCGCGACGTTCGAGCGGAAGGGAGCGCGGTATCTCGCCGTCGTGCGTGTCGGCATCCAGGAACCAAAAGACCCGGGACTCGAAGTCACAAAGGCGTGGCTGCCTGTTGAAACCCGGGCGATCAGCCGCGAAATTGCGCAACAGCTTGGGCGCCCAAACCTGAAAGGCTTTTACCTCACGCGAGTTTACACCGGCAGCGCGGCGGACAAGGCGGGACTGAAGCCGGGAGATTTTATTATCGCCGTGGACGGAGAGAAATTATCCGCGTCCGGTTCGGAATATGAGGACGAGCTCTCGACCTTGATTCGGCAGTACGATGTCGGCAAGACGGTGGATTTGTCCGTGTTGCGTGACAACCACGATATGAAAATTTCCGTGGAACTGGAGCGTTCCCCGCGCCTGCAACGGGAGATGAAGAAGTATCACAACGACGATTTCGAATTTACCGCGCGCGACGTTTCATTTTTTGATACAGCCGAAGAACAATGGGACAAGGAGCAACGAGGCGCGTTGATCGAGGAAGTTAAACCGGGCAGTTGGGCGGAGTTGGCTAACTTGTTTACAGGCGATCTGTTGGTTGATGTGGACGGAACGCCTGTGAGCGACGTTGAATCGCTTCGGCGCATCATGGAAAAAGTGGCCAAGGAAAGGAAACCTGTGCTGGTGATGAAAGTAGTCAGGGGCATTCACACCGCGTATCTTGAATTTGAGCCGAACTGGAAACCCTGATTCAGATAATTACACTTATATGTATCGAACATTAAACATGATCTTGGTTGCGATGCTTGCGGTCGCGGCGACAGCGCAAGCGGATGAAGTTGCGGACAAGGGCCGTGAAATTTTCAAAAAAAACCAACACGCCATCGTCACCGTTCAGGCGGTTGTCAAGACGACCTATTCTGGCAGAGGCCGGTCCTCGGAGCCGCAAGAATCCAAAGGCGATTTGACAGGAACGGTGATCGATCCTTCCGGCCTTACGGTTCTGGCGCTTTCATCGTGTGATCAGGCGGACCTCCTTCATCGAATCTCGGAGGACTACAAAATTGAGTCAGAAGTCAGCGACATCAAAATACTTCTTGACGATGGGACCGAAATGCCGGCGGAAATTGTCCTGCGGGACAAGGACCTGGACCTGGCATTCATTCGGCCAAAGACCAAGCCGGCAAGCCCGATGACCGCCGTGGACCTAAGCAAATCAGGCCCTGCCAACGTGCTCGAACAAGTTGTCACCCTCAACCGGCTTAATCGCGCGGCAGGACGCGGTTATTCTGCATCCATCGAGCGAATCGACGCCGTCATCGAAAAACCGCGGACCTTTTATATTCCCGACGGGACAATGAGCACAACTTCGCTCGGTTCCCCGGCATTTTTATTAAACGGAAATATGCTTGGTTTATTCGTCATGCGCGCGGTCAATTCCGGCGGTTCAAGCAATCCCCGCGAAAGCATGACAACAATAATCCTTCCCGCGGAGGACATCCTGAAAGGTTCCAAGCAAGCTCCTGAAGCCAAAGGCGACAGCGACAAGACGTCCGCCGCTAAGCCGGAAAAAAGCGCGACCGACGACAAAACTACGAAATAACCTCCGGTCATGTCTGAACACAAAGCGACTGTCTCGTGGAAATTCGCGCAGGGTGATTTCCCGAAAGGCAAGTATTCGCGAGAACATACCTGGACATTTGACGGTGGATTGACGGTTCCCGCGTCACCGTCACCATCAGTCGTTCCAACGCCATGGTCGAATCCAACCAACGTCGATCCCGAAGAAGCGTTTGTGGCATCAATCTCAAGCTGCCACATGCTGACGTTTCTTTATTTGGCGTCGCAGAAAGGATTTCAAGTGGACAGCTACGTCGATGAGGCGATCGGTAGCATGACGAAGAACGAGAAGGGAGTTCCGTGGGTCAGTTCCGTCACGCTTCATCCGAAGATCACTTACAGCGGCTCACCCCATCCGACGGCTGCCGACGAAGAGACATTGCACCACTCGGCGCACGAGCAATGTTTCATCGCAAATTCTGTCAAAACTAATATCCTTGTGGAATCGAAGACAAACTAAGCCGTATCCATTCAGTTGGTTGACGGTAGCGCGGTCGTCTCGACCGCCTCCAGTCGGCGTCCCGCCGACTGGCTCCGGTCTTAAAACTATTCACCTTTCGGTGAGTCAGCAAATACTTTCAAATACCTTCGGCGAGACGCCGAAAGGCAGCAGTTGAGACGACCGCACTCCCCCTGAAGCCAACCGCATCGCTACGGCTGAGCGTCAAAGCAGCTCTTATCAGCGCACAACGTCCAGGCGAATGCGCTGGACATCCGCAACCCCCAATTGCAGATAAAACGCGGCGTTTTGGTAGAGTTGGGGGTTGTCAAAAGTCGGCACCACCCGGGCCGCCATTCGTTCGCGGTCGAGTTCCTGAATCGCCAAAACGTCCAGCGCCACTGGGTCTTTGCTGAACCAGATTTGGTTCAATTGCGTGGAGTAATGGAGCAGGCTCATTTCCTCGCCCTGATACTGGCCGATCAAAGCGTCGGTGATGCTGAGCGCAACGTGGTCGCTCAAATTGGTCATGGCGTAGATTTCGGGCACCGCCGTGGCAAGACGGTCCGGGCTGAATTTAAAACGGATCGTGTTATCAACACTCCCCATCGCCAGGCTGTAAAGATTCCCGCAAACCCCGGCCATATTGTGGTTCAACAGCGGCGAAATATTAATAATTCTTGTGATTGACTGGGTCAGCAGCTTGCTGACGTATGATTTCCGTCCGGCGGTGGTCCGATTTTCATCAAATTCCAAATCCCCCGCGATCAGCGTTCCCGGCGTCGCAAAATCATAAAAGACTTTCTCATCATAACCGGCGTCCGCGCTGCCTGCCAGGCGGATTTTGTAAACGTCGGCCAACCTGGAAAAATCCGCGCGAACATCAATCAATCTCCTGTCCCAAACAATGATATTGCTCGCAGGAATTTCAGCTTCCAAAAGTCCGCGCACCACGGCTTCGACGACCGCCGGTCGGGTGCCGCTGTTTGGGCCAGGGCCGGAATAGACTTTAATCCCAATGACGTCGTTCGAGGAAACAAAAGTTCGCCAAGCGGATTTGACATCGCTCTTTCCCGACAATCTTTCGATCCCGTGATCGACCATTTCCATGACAACCGGCATTTGCGGTTCAAAAGCGACCGTCGCGCGGGAATCCTCCACGACAACCACCCGCGCGCCCGGAGGCGGACCGCTGGAAAATGGCGGCAAATCCGCGGCAAGCGTCGCATGAATCGCGCCCAGAAAACCGAGGCAGCAGAGAGCTTTTTTAATCACAGGAAAAATGACCGCGTCTTGACACAGTCGGCTGCGAATGTTACCACCCTCGACGATGATGACGACAAAAAAACGGGGGCAGAATGTCGCCGCACTTTTTGTTGTCGGCGTTACCGCGGCTTTTCTTACGGCTTGCGGGCCTCCCGGTTCGAGAGATTTGCATCGCGGCGAAAAGGCGCTCCAATCCGGCGATTACGACAGCGCCATTACAAAGTTCTCCGACGCTGTGCGCACACTTTCATCCGCGCCGCCTTCCGTGCAATCCAAGGCATTGGGCTTTCTTGGGCTGGCTTATCAGCAGGCAGGCCAGCTCGAACCGGCTTCGCAAGCTTATTTGAGGGCGCTCAAGCTGGACCATAATAATGAGGCGGTCGATTACAACCTTGGCTGCCTCCGACTGGCTCAGAGCAATTACCCCGGCGCGATTGATTATTTCACCACGTGCTTATCTTTGAACCCGCGCGGGGTCAACGGCTATTTAAAACTGGGAACTGTGCGTTACCGCATCGCCCTGGAAAAAATCGGCGCGGAGCGGGCGCGCCAATTGGAAAGCGCAAGGCGCGAATTTGAGGCGGCCGAGAAAATTGCACCCACTGCGGAAGGGGCGAACTCCATTGGGATGCTCGAATTGCAACGCCGCAACGGTGGAGCGGAAGCGGTGCGAACTGCGGCGGCTGATTTTCAAACTGCAATCGAGCGCGATGCGCATTACGGCCCGGCGCTGCTGAACCTGGCGATACTCAATCAACAGAATCTGGGACAACCCAAAAAAGCCCTGCAATTATACCTTCAATACCTCGCGTTACAGCCGCCTCCTCCACACGCAAAGGAAGTAGCCAAAGTGGCGCAGCAGTTGAACCTGGACACGCGCATTACCATTGGAGCTGATGCGGGGGGAACTCCTGAGCCGGCCCACCGCGTCACGACGCCCGCAAATAATTCCACGCCGGCGCCGGTAAAAGCCACACCTGCCGAACCGCACAGCGCCAAAGTGGTAAAGCCCGCTCCCGAGCCAGATCCAGGTTCGGAGCCTCAGATCGTCGCCGTTCCTGCGCAGACGCCTGCGCCACCCCCAACGCCGCCACCCAAAACAATTCAACCCACCCCGGAGCCTGTGCCAACCCCGGCCCAGGAACCGGCTCCTCCGCCCGCATCACTTTCTCCTGCTGAAATAACTTCTCCCGCACAACCTGTAGTTTCCAATCCTGCTGCTCCAACTAATCAAATTAGCGCACCGCAGACAGTTGCGCCTGCATCTTCCCAGCCCGAGCACAAATCATTCGGCCAAAAGCTCAACCCGTTGCATTGGTTCTCCGGCAAATCGCAAAAATCCGCCCCAACTCCGGCAGTTGGCAAAATCGAGCGTTACAAATACCCGCAGCGCATCACGTCCATTCCCGGAAATCGCCCGGAAGCGGAACGGCTTTTCGGCCTCGGAGCAGCAGCGCGTCAGCAGGGCAATTTGACCGAGGCTCTTACTGATTTCCGCCAGGCCACTGAGGTGGATTCGTCCTATTTCGATGCGTCCCTTTCGCTTAGTCTGACTGCGGTGGATGCGGGTGATTACGATACGGCGCTAAAGTCTTTGTTTCGGACACTGACGCTTCGGGAAAATTCGGCGGACGCGAGGTACGCCTTTGCATGGGTCTTGGAGAAGCGCGGATATTACATCGATGCCGCCAACGAATTGGACAAGCTCCTCTCGGCGCATCCCAAGGAAGTGAGAGGTCATTTGCTATTGGGAAATCTGGATGCCGAAAAATTGGGAAAAACAAAGCAAGCCAAACAACATTACGCAAAGGTGTTGGAACTGGACCCGGACAATTCGCAAGCCAGCGCAATTCGCGCGTGGATACTCAAGACGCCCTAAGTCTCATTTGGCTTTTTGCATTTCAAAAGCCGCGTCGATAGCGCGATGAAATTCCGCCATCGAGAATGGTTTTGCCAGACAAGGCTTCCCCTCATCGTTGAGATACTTCTCCATTTTGTCACTTAAAACGTCGCCCGTCATGAAAATCATCTTGGCGGCGCTCTGCGGATCGGATTGCAACAGGCGTTGGTAAAGTTCCTGGCCTCCAATTCCCGGCATTTTCCAATCAGAAATAATCAGATCAAACCGCTCGCCGCTAAGATGGCGCAGCGCTCTCTCGCCGTCGGTGGCGGTTTTTACTTCATACCCTGCCTGCGCCAGAATATCTGAAACGAAAACCAAAATGTCTTCTTCATCATCGACAACAAGAACCTTCCTGCCTTTGACGCGAGCGGGTTTCGGCGCGGCGGGCGCAGCATCCTGTGATTTGATCGGTTCCGATTGTTCGGTTATTGGCAGGTCAATGATGAATGCCGTTCCCTTTCCCAAGGTGCTCTCAACTTTAACGCTGCCGCCGTGCTCCTGAATGATTCCGTAGGAAAGGCTCAAGCCCAGCCCGGTCCCTTTGCCGACCGGTTTCGTGGTGAAGAAAGGATTGAAAATCTTTTTCAAATTCTCTTCGGAGATCCCCGGCCCATCATCCTGGAAGCGAACCAGGACGCGGTGTCCCTCCACCTGGGTGCTGATGCGGACAGAGCCATTGGCGCGGTAAGCCTCGATGGCCTGGCGGGCATTGTTGAGAATGTTGAGAAAAACCTGCTGAAGCTGATGCGGATCGACGAGAAGGCGCGGCATCTGCGGCGCCAATTCCTTAATGACCTTGATATTGCTGGTGCGCAGTTCGTAAATAAGAATTTCCACCACAGAATCGACAATCGTATTGACATTGGTTAGCTTTCGTTCCGGCGGACGCTGGCGGGAAAAACTCAAAAGGCTCTGCACGATTTTATGGCAGCGCTCGGCGCTGTTGCTGATTCGCTTGAGCGACGACCGGGTGTCATCATCCACATCGCTCATTTGGACCAATTCCGCAAAACCGATCAACGCCGTCAAAGGATTGTTCAATTCATGGGCAACTCCCGCCACGAATTCCCCAACAGCGGAAAGTTTTTCGCTGTGGATGAGTTGCGCCTGGGTCGTGCGCAATGTTTCCACAGTTTTTCCAAGTTGCTCGGTGGATTTCTGGAGGTTCTCGGTCGTTTGATTGAAAACGGTCGCCAATTCGCCGAGTTCATCGCCCGACTGGATGTCGATTCGCTTCGAGAAGTCGCCGCGGCCAATCGCCTCCGCGCTGTCCCGAAGCTGCCGCAACGGCTCCGTCACGCGCCGTATGACGAACCACACTATCGCCGTGCTTAGAATGATTCCGATGACGCTGAAAAAAATGAGATCGCGCTGGCTGTCGTGGAAGGCCTGCCAAGGCTGTTCGTAAGAGGAAAGCAAAAGGTAGCCCGCATCTGGATTCCCGTAAAGTCGCGGAAGCCGGCAAGGCAGCGCTCCGTAATGCTGCCCATTCAAAATAAATGCCAGATCCTCCGCCGCACCAACGCCCGGAGTCAGAGAAGTCAGCTTCCGATATTCAGCAAGAATCTGCGCGTTCACATCCTGTTGCGAAAACGACGATCCAACAACACGGTCGTGCGCGATAAGCGCAATTTCGCTGTCAGGAAACTGCATCAGGCGGGTTGTCGCATCATTTAACTCAACTCCGAATACAAGTGAACCTAAAATATTGCCTTGCGGGTCGAAGCTCGGCACGACGAGAACATCGAGGAGCGAATCCTGCATGACTTGGATGCGCGCCACACTTTTCTTGTCATTGATCGCCTCCATAATTACAGGAGTGGCGCTCGCATAGAACTGTTCCGGGGTAAAACCTGAAGAGCGACTGTAATGCAATAGCATTTGACCGGATAAGTCTGTAAAAAGAACGATGGAAGTCCCTTGAGGCACACTACTGAGAATATTCGTAAGGCGATCCAGCATCGTCCCGCGCGCTTCGACGTCGGTCGGGTTACGATCCAGCGGCATGGCGATTTGGTAAAAGCTCGATTCTTCAGCCTTTGGCTTTAATTCTTTAACGAGGTCATCGGAGTAACGCTCAAAAGCATTGGTCACCAGAGTTTTTGTTTCTGCCAGGGAGAGTTTGCTTTCGCTGCCCAGTTGCCGTTGAATGATGTTGCTGATCATCAAAAACGTTCCGCCGAGGAAAATTCCTACGACAATAGCGACCGGAATCAGTATCTTTGCCTGGAACCTTAGCTTTAATTTTTTCCGCTCGGACATGGCAGAACGGGCAGTCAATGCTGCGGAAGATTTTTTGGCCCGAGGGTGAAATTCATCCCAGCGAGATCGCCTGTGGCCGGAACCTCAATTTCTTTGAAGTCCTTCGGCAACCGCTCCTGCCAGGCGACAAGTCTGTATTTTCCTGGCGGGATATTGGGAATCGAGTAACGACCATGCGTATCCGTGACCGAAAAGTAGGGATTCTCCAACACAAGAATAATGCAATTCATCCGTGCGTGAATGGAACAAAAAATATCGACTTCGCCGGGCTTATCAAACGTGTAGTGGTGAGCCTCGTCGCCCTTTTTATAAAGGCCGAGATCGAACGGCGCGACGTCTGACTTGGAATAAACATTGTGAAATATCGGGTCATCATTTGGAAATTCCACTGTCGCCCCGACCATGATCGGCAGAACATGCGGAATGAATGTCGCATCTTTTTGATGAATCGTTTCCAAAGGCTTTGCCATCGTGGCTCCAGGAACTTTTCCCTCGATGTAAACTACGAACGGCCGAATCTCGTCGTAATCAATGCGCTCCGCGAACTTCAGCGCTTTGCTCGAATAATTGCCGCCGCCCGCGCCGCCTTCTGTTCCCTCCTTGCCCTTGGCGTGGACAACTCCCGAAATGGTTCCGGCGAATAACGGTTGAAGAGTCAATAAAAAAGCTGCAAAAATTGGGAGCGATCTCATGGGCTAAAATCTAAAAGCGGCCTCCAAAGCCACCATGTTTTCGTGGTTCCGAACGCCGCCTGTGGACAATTGACCTTGCTCGAACATGTACTCGGCTTTCAAAGTAAGATGATCGCTGAATTGGTACCCCATTCCCAAACTCAAACGCCATAAATCGCTGGTCGGCAAACCGAATGTGTCCGTATCTCCAACGATGGGATACCCGTTCTTTGCCCGGATCTGACTCCATCGCACAGCGCCGTATAGCTTGCTCGTCACATGCTGCAACCCTTCGACGTAATAATAGTAGATGTTGCGATGATTATCTCCCAGCGGATCATTGTCGTCGTAACTGGCATAACCGCCTGCGGCTCGCGCATAACCACCCTTCCATTTTCCTTGAGCATCGAACTCAGCTAGATTGGCTTGAAACAACGAGGTTGCCGGAGAACCGATGGATGAAAAAAATCCATCGCCAAACCATTCGGCTGATATCCCGTCGCCGCTGACGCTTAATTTTCCCGTCCTCATGCCGCTTGCGCTTAAATGCAGCCACGACAATGGGTCGTAGCCGATTCGCGCCACCACCAACTTGTCCGCCGTTGCCTCGTTCAAGGTTGAAATCCCACCGTCCTGGACTGCAACGACATAGCTAAGACGCTTGTATCCTCCATAAAGTTCCACACCCGCTCCAAGCCCCCACAAATCGCTCAATGAATGGGAGATCAAAGGATTGTCGAATGCAAAGCGGTTCTGGTACTCCTCTCCAAAAGGCGTATAAAATTGCCCCACCCGAAGATTGGCCAACTGATCCAAGTCCCAATGCTTCGCGAGATTTTCCCACTGAAGATAGAGTTCGCCCAAATAAATGTTCGCTTCCGCCTGTTCGCGCTGCATCAAATCGACTTCGCCATAAAAGTAAACATCTTCCCAGATCGGCGCATCGACAAAAAGTCGAGCTTCATCAACGCGAAAAGCAGCATTAGGATACTGCCCGTTCTTTCCAGTTTCAAAAAAACCCGCTGCGCCTTCCCCGCTGATGACCACATTGCCAAAAGCCGGCCCTTTTGGTTTTTCTTTCTCGTTCAGCTCAGGTGCATTTTCAGAAGCCGCCTTGAGGTCGCGAACGTCGTTTGCTTGAATTTCGTTGGTCTTTAGAAGGTCTGAAAATTTCCGGCTAAGCTGGTCGATCATCTCCTGCTGCTGCTGCAATTGCTTCTGCAATTGGATATTTTGGGAGCGCAATTCATCGACTTCCTTTTTCAAGCTGCTGGCATCCTGCGCTAATACTGCGGGAACCATGAAGAAAAGAAGCACCGCCGTCGTCCATCCTATTTGCGCCGTTTGGCGTAAAATGCTCATTTGGCGATGTTGGCAAGAGCCTGTCATAAATCCGCGCGTTGGCAAGATTTCAATTGCCAACAGCTTATCGGCAGACAGAGTCGTATGGTTTAGGGTGCGCCAAAACTCGCGCGTAAGTATTCGAGGCTACGGCTGGCAATCACTTCCGGGCCTTCGTCAAATTTGAAGACCTCCACCGAAACACATCCGTGGTATCCCACTTCTTGAAGCGCGCTGGCAATCGGGACGAAATCAACCTCACCAAAACCGGGCCCTTTGAGATTTTTATCATTGGCGTGGAAATGAGCAAAGTCCGGGGCGGACTGGCGAATAATCGTTGGTATTGACTCCGGCTCCGAGCACATAGCTTTTACATCAAGAACAATTTTCATCGCGGCGCTATTGAATTGCCTGGCAAAACGGATGGCTTCGGCGGCGGTGTTGATGAAATCGGTTTCCGCAGGCGAAAGAGGCTCGAAACAAATGATCGCGCCGCGATCTTCCGCGCGTTCCACAGGGGCGGCCAATGTTTCGGTGGCAAATTCCCACGCTTGATCGGCAGTCACACCCGGAAGGCGACTCCGTTGTTGGGGTGAACCAAGCACAAGCGTTTTGCCGCCGAGGTCCGCGCAACAATCGACCAAATCACACAAGTAATCCGAAGTTTGTCCGCGAATTGCTTTATCGGTATGCGTGAGATGGAATCCTTCCGTTTTGGCCAAGAGCCAGTGCAACCCGCAAATCTCGATCCCGTGTTGCGCGGCGCTTTCCCGAATTTGAACCCGCTGAGCCGCCGAAACCTCTCCGATCAATTTTGCCAATGTGAAAGGCGCGATCTCGACCGAGTCATAGCCCAGCTTCGCGCAATATTGAAAAACCGCGTCCGTTGTCCAACCCTTAAAAATCTCGTTGCAGATCGCGAACTTCATCGAACGCTCAGCGGCGCGGCATTTGCGGCATTCCACCCATTCGCGCCATCATCTTTTGGAACTTGCCCATTTTCTTCATCATCTGCTGCATCTGGCTGAATCGGTTCAAAACATTGTTGACTTCGGAAACCGGCACGCCGCTCCCCTTCGCGATGCGGATGCGCCGTTTTGCGTTAAGAATTTGCGGGGACTGGCGCTCTTGCGGAGTCATCGCGCAAATGATTCCTTCCATGCGACGGAATTCGCGCTCCTGCTTGCCGAGGTCCGCGCCCTTAAGCATCTCCGAACCGCCGGGGAGCATTCCCACAAGACTTTCAAGCGAACCCAGCTTTTTCATCTGGCGCAATTGTTCGAGAAAATCCGCAAGAGTGAATTGTCCCTTGCGCATTTTTTCTTCCATGCGCCGGGCATCGTCTTCATCCACCGCTTCGACCGCCCTTTCGACAAGACTGACAACGTCGCCCATCCCTAAAATCCGCGACGCCATTCGCTCAGGATGAAACGGTTCGAAATCCTCCAGCTTTTCGCCAACACCCGCGAATTTGATCGGCTTGCCAGTAACAGATTTCAAACTCAACGCAGCACCACCTCGGGCATCGCCATCGAGCTTGGTCAAAATCGCGCCGGTGATTTTCAACGCGCCGTCAAAGTGTGTGGCGACGTTGACGGCCTCCTGGCCAGTGGCGGCGTCGAGAACAAGGAGAATCTCCTGCGGCTTGACCAGATCGCGCAACTGCACCAATTCTCGCACCAGCGGTTCGTCGATTTGGAGGCGGCCGGCGGTGTCGAAGATCAGCGTGTTGCAATTGTTCTGCCGCGCGAATTCGAGAGCTTCACGGGCAATCTTTAAAACATCCGTTTCTCCTTTGCGGACGAAAACCGGCAGATCCAACTGTTTTCCGAGAGTTTCCAATTGGTCCATCGCCGCCGGGCGATAAACATCCGCCGCCACAAGCAACGGCGTGCGCGCCTGCTTATGGAGAAGTCGGGCGAGCTTGCCGCTAGAAGTGGTTTTGCCAGAGCCATGCAACCCGACCATCATGATGCAACTGGGATTGCCGCTCAGGGCCAACCCGGCATTGGCGGAACCGAGAAGCGTGACCAATTCGTCGTGGATGATTTTGATGATCTGCTGACCCGGTTGAATGCTCTGAACGACCTCCGCGCCGAGCGCCTTGGCCTTGACTTGATCAATGAAATCGCGGGCGACCTTGAAATTGACATCGGCATCCAGGAGCGCCATGCGAACATCGCGCAGGGCATCGGTGACATTGGACTCCGAGATTTTCCCCAACCCGCGAAGGTTGCGGAAGGCGTTCTGCAGTTTCTGGCTCAGGGCATCGAACATGCGGGCAATTTAAAACGGGACGACCAAACATCAAACTTTAAACTTGAGCCTGGAGAGCGAATTTGGCTAAATCGGCGTTCCTCAGCTCAGAGGCTGGGCATGGTAGGTTACCCAAGTGGCCAACGGGGGCAGACTGTAAATCTGCTGACTTACGTCTTCGATGGTTCGAATCCATCACCTACCACCACTTCTAAACCAGTGAGAATTAACGAAAAGCACGTTTTTTCGAGGTAAACCACTATTTCTGACAAAGAATTGCAAACTCGCGTGTTGTTCCCCAATGAGTGTCACTCAGGCGTCACTCGAATCTAAACAGGTGAGTGTTGGAAGTTGAATTAAGGCCCTAATATGAAGGCTTGAGAATTGGTTTTTGTCAGGAAGTAGCCAAAATATCCAACGGCGGGGTAGCCGTATAATTGAAAAACATTGGTTACGACAGTGCCGTAGTTGAGTACGCCGTGTGCAGTCACTTTTGCCGCCCCTTTCCCAATGGTCAATTTCAACAATCCTTGCGGATTTGCGTTACCGCTAACTGATGCTCCAACAACCTCAAAAGGAACCGAGGTTGACACCGGTATTGAAACGGTTGCTTGGGAATTCTCACCGAAAATCAACAAATTCGTCATTTGGCCGAAATTGGCCGGGGGAGGACTATAAAAATAAGCCGAGTTCGGTGACAACATCAATTGACTGCCGCTATAAAAGTTCGTGAATCCGTGGCGATATAACCCGGTTAAACTTTTTGGATGAATCCAAGTAAGCCCGGCGTCGTCCCAGACAGGTTGAGTCCACAGCAAACCAACATTTGCATTTGTGTCAGCAACATCGACCCAACCGAACAGCAAACCTTTGTTTCCGTAAATACTGGCGTAAATGGGAGCAAAACCATCTGGCGACACTGGAAACGATCCACTAAACGAAGTCCCATCAGCGAGGGTCCCGATAATCGAATGGCCGGAACTAATCGAAGCATAGCCATAGCCACCGGGCGATAAATCTGGGGGATTATTACCATCATCTGGTGGAATTATCATTGTGAAAGTCCCCGGTTTGGAACTGTATTGACCGAAAATAAAACTTGTCTGATAAGCTTTCAGATTTGCGCTCCATGAAAACCCGCCGACAGTTCCTGAAACGGTTCCTGTCAACTCTTCTCGCAGTGGTTGACCTATATCGTAAAGGATTGATTCATCTGGAGTTTGCAGTGTCATTTGCACCGTTATCGGGCCACCTTGGATAGCTGTTCGCGCAATTCTATTCGTGGCTTGCCCGGCCAAATTAAAACGCCCGCTGATGGAATGGCTTCCGCCGTTTATCAAAAGCTTGCCGCTATAAGTTCCGCTTTGAGAAATCGTCACACCTTTGAGCATTCCCGATGTTTGCTCCGTGACACCTCCCGCCACATTAAAAAGACCATTGTACTGACCCTGCCACCATAAAAACGGATTGGTCACAAAATTGGCTTGAAGCACCATGTTGGATTCAAAGACGAAAGAAAGCGGATTTAAGGCAGAAGTGATGTCGCCGCTCCAATTTGAAAAAGTTTCCTCTCCTTCACCAGTTGCTTTTAGGGAATACTTCTTGCCCTTTTTCAAAGTCTGGCCAAATAAATTCGGCGTTACATAGCCGTCTCCACTGATGTTCACTGTTACGGTTGTTGGCAACGAAGATTGAGCGACCACCAGCGATGTTGCTAATGCAAAAAGAACACTAAAAACTCCTGCACGATATAATGATTCCTTCACGGGATTCCTGTTTTGGTTTTTCGCCGCTACGGATGGAATAAAAGAGGCGCGACCCGACACCTCTCACCGTAGGCACCGCGAAGCGCCCGTGCGAAGAAAACGCCGAGCCACGCCCGATGGGGCGCGCACTCGGTCGGTCTTCGCACAAAAAATTCGCGGTTTTACGGTGAAACCAAGCCGATGCAGACGTTAAATTATTTTTGGATTTACATAATAAATTGGTCTCAAGTGTTAAGGCGAACGCCTCACGAGGCAAGCATTTCCAATTCTCCTAGAAAATGTGTTTGAAACTCGAAATCGGTTTCACTACACGTTAAAATTCTCGCGGCTTTTTCCCCTCTGAAAAAATCGGCTTGCGAATACGATAAATAATGGCCGTCCGAGGGTCAGCCGTACTTTATCAGCAGCTCAATATTTTCAGCCGGGCGTTGAGCGATGCTCGCAACAACAGCCTCCGGGCTGAAGGCTGACTCATAAAAATTTCGCGCTTTGCGGGTCATCCGCTGCACCTCCTCAATTGGCAGTTCCGCGCATCGCCGAATGGCAGGCGCAAGATCAGCGGGCTGATTAAATACAATGCAGTTTTCGTGATCCACCAACTCAGCCGAAATATAACGAGGGAACTGAATGATCGGAATGCAGCTCATCAACAGCGCTTCAGCGAGGTTATGCGCCCACGGGTACCAAATGCCGGGCATGGCGAGGAAGAACCGGCTTCTTGCCAAAAGGTCAAAATACTCTTCCTTATCCAGTCCGCTTTTGCGAGAATTGACGATGACCACCTTGTCGCGAAGGTCCGCTTTCAGGCGCGCTTTCTCGTCCCATGTTTCCACGATCACCGTCTGAGTTTCAGAAATGTTCTTCCGGACAGCCTCAACGAGTTCAAAGCGCGTGGCAACTCCATGCTCGCTTCGCAAGGAGTCCCTATCGTACTCCGCCGGATCGATGTTGCCCGCAAAAAAAGCCAGGATATCCCGGTCCGCGTCATCTTCCTTTCGCTTACTTTTAACGTGATGGTAGCCATAACGATACACTTCCGGATGCATAAGGTAGGGAAGAGAAACCTGTGCGGGGTGATCGAGTGAGACATTGTAACCTGCTCGAACAATGACGCTTTTAACCGGTCGGTTGCCGTATGCTGAAGGCGAGTTCGCCCTATCCGTTAAGAAGAGCGCAGCATTAGAAGGCGGATGACTGATTGTAAATTTGAGATTCCTTAGTGTAAATAGATCGACATCGTTCGCTTCCACCAACTTCGAGAAAAAACGCCACCGATATCTTAGAAGGATACTGTAGCCGCAGTGCTGAAAGCAATAAAGCAAGGGTATGTAATATCTTTTCCAAAAGCTATCTTCATTGTTAAAGTCAACATATAAGATTAGCGCCTCATGATTTAGCCTTTCGGCTGAAGTCCGGGCGCGCCAATGTGCGCGAAGCACAGACGTCAAATTGCGAAATCGCAGGAAAAGAAACCGCGCTCTGCGCCTTGGCGATGTGTGGGGCTGCGGTGCGCTCATTCCAGTGAGGTCAGCTAAAGCTTCGCGGCACCGCTCTCCGGCACCTCAGCAAATTCATTATGCGATTCCATCTGCCGCCGCACCATGGATTCATACTGCCCTTGCAGCCGCATCAATTCCTCATGCGTGCCGCGTTCAACGATCCGCCCATCCTCCATCAACAAAATCAAATCCGCACGTCGAACCGTCGAAAGCCGATGCGCTATGACAAACGTCGTCCGCCCCGCAAGCAACGTTGCCATCGAAGCCTGGATAAGCTGTTCGCTCTCCGTATCAAGGTTGCTCGTCGCTTCGTCAAGAATAAGTATCTGCGGCGATTTCAATATGGCCCGCGCAATGGCCAATCTCTGTTGCTGGCCGCCCGAAAGTTTCACACCGCGTTCGCCGATAAATGTCCCGTATTTTTCCGGCAGCTTGACGATAAACTCGTGCGCATTGGCCCGTCGGGCGGCGTCTTCCACCTGGGCATCCGTCACATCATGGCGTCCGTAGGCGATGTTGTCCCGCACCGAACCGTCAAACAAAAAAACATCCTGCTGCACGATGGCCAGCAAATCACGATAAGTCGCAAGACGCAGGTCGCGAATATCAGTCCCGTTCAATAAAATGCGTCCACGCGTTGGGTCATGAAATCGCGCCACAAGATCGGTCACTGTGGTCTTGCCGGCGCCGCTTCTCCCCACCAGCGCGACCACTGAATCGCCCCGAACAGTCACGTTGAAATCGCGCACCACCGGCTGGCCTTCGCGGTATTCAAATTCAACGCCTTCAAACTGGATTTCGCGCACTATGGTCGGAGCGGATGTCGCGTCCGGTTTGTCCGGTTTGTCCTTTTCCATCGCAAGAACTTCAAACACCCGCTCCATCGCGGCGAGCGAACGTTGGAGTTCAGAGAACGAATTGACGATGTTCCAGACCGGATTGAGCAGCAGAAACGTGTACCATTGGAACGCCATGATATCGCCGATGGACGCGCCGCCCGCGATGTTCAAGTAGCCTCCATACCAAACGATGACCACGTTCACCGCGCCCAGTAGCAATCCCCACGACGTCCAGAGAATCATTTCCCGCCGTTGGGCAAACATTTCCTTGCGCAAAACAGTGTGACGTCCGACGAGGTATCCGAGCAATTCGCGGACTTCCCGGCCAAACGCCCTCACGACGCGAATGCCGGAAATCGTTTCCCCCACGCGTCCGTCGATGAGTTCCACGTCTTTGCGGACCGATCGGTAAATTGGCCGGATGCGCTTTGAAAAAGCGAAGCTCATCAGCATGACACCCGGAACAATCGCCAGCGCCATCAACGCCAGCCGCCAGTTAAGCGTCAACAATAGCCCGATGGCAACCAACAGTCTCATCACTGAGATAACCGGTGACATGAACGCCAGTTGCAGCAGGCCCGTGGTCGTTTCCACATCTCCGGTTAGGCGCGAAAGAATCCCTCCCGTTTTCATTTCCCAAAGTTTCGGAAGCGGCAAATGGAGCAGCCGGTCAAACAACGAGCGTCGCAACGTGAGCATGACATTCACATTGACTCGTCGTTGCCGATAATCCTTAACGGCGCCAATCAATCGCGACAGCACGACCACGCTGACAAACAAGGCCCCCGCGAGATTCAAGAGATGCAGCCGTTCCGCCGCCGACATATCCTTCTTCAACAGGACATGATCGACGATGTACCGCATGAACAGCGGCTCGATCAATTCCAGCCCGGCAACCACCAAAGCCAGCGCGAACAGCGCGCCGACCTCATAGCGATGCGGCCAGAGCCAGTGTCGGTATTCGCGAACGTATTTCCGCCGGCGCGCTTTCTTTTCGGCGGAGTCGTCCTTCTTTTCGCTTGCGGGTTTGGCGGCTTTGTCTGGCGAATCATCGTCGTCGTCCAGACGGCTTTTTTTGTAGTCCCGGACGAATGCCGCGTAACGACGACGCGACGAACGGGCATGCCCTTCGTGTGGATTTCGGTCCTGGAGTGGGGCGCTTGATTTCATTCCGATTGACTCATCGCAAGCCGCGCTTTGGGAGCCGCCTTTGCGACGCAAGAGAATGCTTGTTTAAGGGAATCCGCGCCAGCTTTTCCTGGGTTGTCAGTCTTGCGCCGCGCCCTAAACGCAGAACAGGGCGTTTTTGAGACGCCCTGTTCAGTGGCAAATTAGAAGTAAACGAAAAGCTGTATTACTTTTTCTTGCCGCCTGCCTGCTTGGATGCAACTGCCTGCGCCTTTTTGGCGCTGCCGGCCTTTACTTTGGCCTGTTTTTGTGAGGATTTCTTCTGAGTGGATTTCGGTGATTTGTCACCCATAATTTTATGTTGTTAATCTGCTGTTGACTTGCCAACGGCATGTTTGTTTCGTCCGGAGGCGGCATTATTATGTTTTACGGAAGGCCAATTGTAAAGAACAGGTGAAAAAAATTCGCAGCCGGGCTCGAGGCAACGAACGAAACGATGGCGAAGATAAAAATCGGTGTAAATTGTAATGGCGAAAGAGTGCCCAAAGGCTACTGTCGAATTGAATAACAGAGCAGCCAAACCACGGCGGCAATGGTCGCCTGGAGCATTTTAAATAACACTGTAGCCGTTATGAGAGAGGTTTTTTCGATTCTGGCGAGGCTTTGCCGAGGGAGCATGTCCTTTGGGACCTGTGACGGAGGCGAAACGAAGCCAGAATCGAAAAAGACCACTCAGAACGGCTACAGCATTATTTAAACTGCTCTAAATTGAAGAAAGCAAACTTATGGAAACTCCGATTATGACCGAAGTGACGCCATATACTCCAAAGGGAAGCGACAAAATCTGGACGATGCTTTGCCATCTTTCACTCTTTGTTGGACTGCCCTTTTTGCTGCCCCTGGTGGTCTATCTTGCGATGAAGAATGACTCGGAATATGTCGCGGCGAACGCCCGGGAAGCGCTCAATTTCCACATTTCGATGCTGATTTACGCGATCTGCTGCATTCCCCTCGTCTTCGTTATTATCGGCGGATTCTTGCTGGCCTTGATAGGCATTTGCTCGATAATTTTTGCGATCATCGCGGCGTTCGATGCGTCAAAAGGCCAGTGCTATCGCTACCCGCTGACGCTGCGCCTGGTTTGACTGCTGCCAATAAATTCACCAACAATTTGTCGATGCGGAATTCCCCGATGAAATGTCTCGCGTCGCAGGAAGTGTGTATAAAAATAAGGCGAGGCCGCTCGTGCTTCGTATAATTTTATTTCCATTGGTGTGCGCGCTGGAATTTTTTAGTACAAGCCATCTCATGAATAGCCGTGGATGGCGGCGGAGGAGATTTGAGCCGGGGGCGAGGCGCGCCGAAGGAGCATGGCATCCGCTTTGCGGTGCATCTCTTATATTGTGCCGTCTCCCGCAGGGGACTTTGACTGAGGCGCAACGAAGCGCCCGGCCCAAAGATACCCGCATCCGCCGCCACGGGTATTCATGAGATGGCTTGTAGGCAAATTCTTTCCACCTTTTGTTTTTAGGGGGCATTCCTTTCCGACCGACAGCATCCGGGACAACTTCCAACATTCGCCGCCCAAGTCCCCGCCTTTGGTGCCGAGCCACTTAAAGTCGTCTTTGCGCAAATTCGCGAATGCTCCCTGAATCTTCTCGAATGTGCATGGCATGGCACACTCGTTGCTTCCTGCTTCTCGCCAAGATTATTTATGAAAAATTCCGACCTAACGAATACGCAAGGTTCTGCCCTTTCCGAGGCGCCGAATGACACAGGCTTCTCACCGTGGCAACGGTTGAAGAGCAAACGCATTTCCTACCTCACCGTTCCGCTGCTCGTGATGGCGACCATTACGGAGTTCGTCATTTTGGCGACAGGCTGGAAGTATCAGCAGGTGGTATGTCTTCCAAAAGGGATGGGAGTCACTTTCTTTGGCATCGGCCCAATCGGCGCGACCATTCTCGCCGTCGAGTTGCTGAAGCTGCCGCTGGCCATTTGGACCGCGTCGCGCAAAGGCTTCCAGAAGGGCTTCATGCTGATGTTCGGGTTGCCGTTGATTTGCGTGCTGACATTTCAATTGGTCAAGGACATGGCAGTCTATGAAATGGGTGTTGCCCTGAGTCCGGCCAGCCAGATGCTCACGCAGGCGACCGACGAAGAAGTCAAGATCACCCAACTCACCGCCGACCTTGCGAACATCGACGTCAAGAAGGCCGATCGCGATCGCAAGCTCGCCGAACTGGCCGCGAAGAAAATCAAAGGCAAAGCTGATCTCGAAGAATCCCTCAAGCGCAATGAAGATTCGCGCCAGGATGCAATTTCAATGACCGATTATCAGAAGAAAGAGTTGTCCGAAGTCGAAGCCCGCCAGGCCAACATCATCAAACAGGTTGATGCCGACACGGAACAACTGACCAAAACCCTTGCAGACCTTCGCGCCCGTCGCGAAGTCGAACTGGGCCGCGCTTCCAAATGGAACGCTGAAGAAGCCCGCATTGACAACGAATACAAAGCGAAAATGGTCGAATACGCCAACACGAAAGCAGCCTATCAAAAAGCCAAGGCCGAATACGACCACGCGAGTTACCTTCACCGCAAATTCATGAGCGAGCCGATTGACCCCGGCGTGCCCCCGGTGCGCGAGGTCGATACGATTCTTAAGCCAGCGGAACTTGCGGAAATCGACAATCAAATTGCCGCCAAGGAAGCTGAACTGGCTGGCGTCAATAATAAGCGCCGCGACCGTGTGGCCCAGGTTGAAGCCGACGCCCATCACTTGCGCGAAGAATTTGACCAGCGCTCCACCACAAAGCGCGAAGAGACAGATCACAAACGCGACGAATTGCTCGCGGCGCAGGCCACGATGGCTGCCCAATGGGCCGCGGAGGAAAAGGAGATTGACAACGAATTTGACACCGCAGCCAACAAGGCCGACAGCATTCGCGCGCAATTGGATGACAGCCGCAAGAAAGCGGAAGCATATTATGAAGGCCGCGAAGCCGCGATCAAGAACACCCAGGTTTATCGTATCGCCACCACAGTGGAAATTATCCGCGGCCTGGTGATGCATCAAAAGCCCGTTTCGATTAAGGCCACTGCCAGGGAGCGCGGCGATTTGTACACCGACCAAATCAGCATGGTTCGCATCTGGGTTTATCCAGTCTTGGCGTTCATCGTCGCCTTCCTGCCGACCTTGATGGTTGAGATTGGTTTCTCCACGGTGTTTGAACCCGACCAACAACGCCCCGGCCATCGCCTCGGTTTCTTCGGTCGCCACCTGCACGCGCTCTATATCCGCGCCGGTCGCCAGAAGATATATCGCGCCGAACGCATCGCCAACGAAGCTTCAGGCCAGATCGCCGTTCGCGAAAAATCAATCGCGGAGAAGGAAACAGAATTGCAGACCGCTCGCGAAGCCGCCGCCGCCGCCGCAATTGCGCACGAAGAGCAGTTGAAAAAGTTGGAAGAGGAACACACCGTCCAGGCCAAGGTTCAGAGCGACGAATGGGTTGCGAAACTTGGCGGCATGGCGGACTCGCTCAATCGCACTGTGCTCGAAAAAGATGCCCTTCGCGATTTGCAGAAATCCGAAGTTGAACGCCAGGTTCAAATGCGTCAAAACGCATGGTCGGATCGCATCGGCCAGATGCGCCAGGAACTGGACGATCAACGCGCTGCCTTCGAGACGGAACGCACCGCGATGATGCAGGCGCACCACAAGAAATTGATGGAAGTGTCCGAAGAATCCAAATCCCAGGTCATTGCGGCCCGCCGACAGGCAGCCGACGCTGATTTGGGCGCCGTGGAAGCGACAGCCAGGCTGACCCACGACTTGAAGGAAGCGATCCTCGCCCGCGACACTGCGGAAGCGCAATTGAAGCAACAAAACGACGCGTTTTCGTTGCAGTTATCCCAGGCAAAAGAAGACACCGCCCGCGAGGCCGAGAAATCGTTGCGCCAGGAGAAGCACCGCTTCGACAGGCAGCAATTGGAATTCGGAAAAACATTGCGCCAGCGCGAAGAGGACTTTGAACATCAACTCAAACAACGCGAACAGGAACTGTCGATGGCGTTCAATGCCCGGCTTGCTGAAGAGCAAAGCAAGATCGAGCAGGATTCCCGCCGCCGCGAAACCGACTTGACTCGCCAGCTTGAGTCCCGGGCGCTTGAAGTGGATGCCCGTTGGAAACAGGATGTGCTGCAACGTGAAGAGGCCTCGCAAACGCGCCTTAAACATCGCGAACAGCAATTGTTTGCGCAGGCTGAAGTTCGCCAGGGCGAAATTCAAACGCAGGCCGACCAGGAATTGCGCCGCCGCGAATCAGAATTCGAGCGCCAGTTTGAAGCTCAATCCCGCGAGGCGGAAGCGCGTTTGAAACAGGAATTGCAACAGAAGGAACTGGCTCACCAGGCCAAGCTCAAGCAACGCGAACAAGAGTTGGCTCTCCGGGCTGATTCCCACGAAACCGAATTGCGAAATCAATGGGCTTCGGATCTGCGCGTCCGCGAAGAGGAATGGGAGCGCCAGACACAATCCCGCATCCGCGCCACCGAAACCCGCCTCGACTTGGAATCCAAGGAGAAGGACGAAGTGTTTATGGCCAAATCACGCCAGCGCGACCAGCAATGGCAGGTTAAGTTGGACGATCTCCGCAACGAATTGCAGGCTCAGAACGAGGAATTCCTCCGTCGTCACGATGCCGAGGCCGATGCCAAACGCCGCGAGCTTGACTCTCAACTGCGCAAAGAAATGCACCAGCAGGAAGAGGCCGCCCAAACCCGCGCAAGCCAGCGCGAACAGGACATTGTTGCGCAACTTACCGCGCAATCCGAAGCTCGCTTCAACGCTGCGCAGTCGCAGTGGGAAGCGGAGTCGGAGAAGAAAGTTCGCACAGCCGCCGAGCCTTACAAGTCATTGTTGACTCGCGCCGAAAAAGAGCGCGACGAGGCGCGACAGGTTGCCGCCGAAGGCGCCCGCCACGTCCAGCAGCTCGAGAAAAAATTGACGGAAGCATCAACATTCCTCAACGGATGGAGGAATGGAAAGAGTTTGGTCAACTCCTAATAGCGTGAAGCCAGGAAACCGCGTGAGCTAATCCCGCGTTCTCCGGCAGCAAAGAAGGCCGATCTTCCCCCGGGAGGATCGGCCTTTCGGCTTTTTGAAATGTGCTTGTGGTCTTATCCAACGGGAAGAAAAAAACCCACGGTAGGAAAATCCTGATATCTCAATACCCGCCCTTTTCTCATAAAAGAAAAAATTTATTTTTTACAAACTAACCCTTCAACGAATTTTCCAAACAGACCTGGCGATAAATATTCGCCAGTGGCTTCATTTTGCGCGGCAGCCGGGCATCGTTGAAATCGACCGATAGCAAACCAAATTTTTTCGCGTATCCAAATTGCCATTCGAAATTATCCATCAACGACCAGTAATAAAACCCGCGCACATCCACGCCGCCTTCGATGGCGCGGTGCAACGCCGCAAGATTCTCCCTTAAATCGCGCTCGCGAAAACCCTCGTCGCTGGAAGAGCAGCCGTGTTCCGTGAGATAAATCGGCAGACCGCTGTAACGGTGCAACTCCCGCAAAGCCAGCTCCAATCCGGCGGGATGGCGTTCGAGCATGTCATCGCACTCGACTCCCAATCGCGCGAGTTCCTCGCGAGTGTAACCATTGGTTGGAACCAGCGGCTGAAGCCTTCTGAATCGAATTCGCCCATAATAGTTGACGCCAAGGAAGGTGGAGGCTGTCTTTTTATCGCCGCCCAGAAAACTCGCGATCACCAGATGGTTTAAGAGTCGATGGGTCAACGCGGCAATCATCGTGTCCCACGGCGAAGCGCGTGAATACGGCTTGAAAAAAGTCCAGTTCTTGGAAAAGCCAACCTCCACTTTGCCCAGCGCGCTCCCGGCTTCGCGAATAATGTGACACGCCTGTTCGTGGGCGATTCCCATATTTCTAACGACCGTGCGAAACGAGTCCACTCGCCACTTTTGTAACGGCGGAAATTCGCCGATCAAATAGCCGCAACATCCGTACGTGTCCGGCTCGTTGAAAGTGTTCCAAAAGCGAACGTGCCCGCGCAACGCGGCAACCACTTTTGTCACAAAATCTATAAATGCCGGGATGGTTCCTGGATTGGTCCATCCGCCAAGAGCGTTGATCCACGGTGGATTTGAAAAATGATGGAGCACGACCATCGGCGCGATTCCCGCGGCGTTCAGTCGGTCCAATTGATCCATGTAACGCGACAGTTCCGCTTGATTTAACGGCTCGCGCGGACCCGATTGAAGACGCGACCACTCGATCCCCATGCGGTACGCATTGACGCCGAGTTGCTGCATCCACTCGATATCCTCGGCGTAGCGATGATAGCTGTCGCAAGCGATCCGGCAATTGCCGCCGTCGCGGGCCACGAAGTTTGTCCATTCGTTGTTGACGTGGCCTTCGATTTGCGTCGTGGACGTGGCCGTCCCCCAAAGGAATTTATCGGGAAATTTCAACACCTTCACGTTCGCGGGCGATTGCGAAATGGTATGGCTATTTTCTGTCAATACTTTCGACGTTCGATGTCACTGACCGCGGAGAAAAACTGGACAAGCGGTTAAGTCCGAAGAAGAAGAGATTCACGCCGCCTTTGATGCTTCTGTTCCCATATGAAAGACATGGTCAGGCGCATTCTGCTTCGTGGCAACAGCCTGTTCCAATGTGCGCAGTAGAAGTGAGTCGGCCCGATTAAGCCAGGCGCGATATTCGGAATTCTCCAACCGGTCGGGAAGCTCCGTAAGACGGTCAAGATTAAAACTCGTATCGGCAACGCCCAATCCCGCCCGCACGGCATCGACGGCGTTGATCTGCTGCTCGATGTGATTTTCAACCGGCACGAGAAAAAGCGGCTTCCCGAGCCATGCTGCTTCGGCAAGGGATTCAAAACCGGCGGTGCAAGCGACAGATTTGCATTCGGCCATCATGCGAAGAAACTTGTCGCCATCCAGCCGATGAAAAGTCAGCGTGTCGTCGTAACGATTTTCCGGCGGAGCATCCGGTTTGTCGTAAAAACAGTGGAGCACGGTTTGCGGATTCTTCTTGTGCCAAGCGATGATTTGTTCCGCGTAACCGTGGTTGAGCAGATAGGCCAGCACGAAATTGCCATTGGGATTGGGCCGTAGATCGAATAGCTGACGGCGAAGAATCGGCGGCGAGACAACAAGATTTTCCTGCGGCAAATCCGGCGCTTCATATAGCGATAACGCAACTTTAGTTGACGCGGCGCCGACGAGGCGGATGTACCACATCATAACAAATCGCGACAGCCGATTTTCCGAGACACGAACGTAAGACGGATGCTCCAGCATGAATTGATGCGCAACCGCAACGACAGGCGGACGATTGCGAGAAGTCAGCGCGTAGATGCCAGTTACAGGCTCAAAGAAATTGATGATAACATCGGCCTGGCTTTCGCGAACCGCCGCTCTTACCGTGCGCAAGCTGCGCCAGTAGGCGGGCAATTGCCGAACGATGCCGGCCAGGGTGGCAGGCATGTTGATCTTGCGATTATTTTTCGATGCGAAGTCAGGCGTCGATATCTGCGTAATCGGCATCTTCATTGCCGATGCAAAGAATGGGGCGGCCTGCCGGTGCGGTCCCAAACCTAAGACCACCTTGGTCACCTGGTGCCCCGCCCTCTCGACCATCTCCTTCACCGCTATCGCCTGAGTCATGTGACCCCGGCCCTCGCCGAGTATGCTGAGCATTATTTTCATGAAAATGCAGTAAGCGAATGTCGCCGTCGAAATCCTCGACCAGCGCCGTGCAGCTTTCCACCCAATCTCCGCAATTGAGATAGACAACCCCGTCAGCGGGCCTGATTTCAGCGCGGTGGACGTGGCCGCAGATTACTCCATGAACATTCTGTTTGCGGGCCATCTGAATGATAGCTTCCTCGTAGTCGGTAACGTATTTGACGGCCTGCTTGGCTTTGTATTTCAAGTAGGCTGCGATCGACCAGTAGCCAAACCCAAAGGTTCTACGAAGCCGGTTGAAATATAGGTTAAAATCCAAAATCCAGTCATACAACCGCGTCCCAACTCTATCCAAAAGCTTGTTGAAATGCATGATGCCGTCGAACTGATGGCCGTGCAGCACAAGATAACGCTTCCCGTCAGCCGCAGTATGAATCACTTCGCGAGCGAGCACAACACTTCCGAAGTTCATGTTGACGAACTGTTCCAGAAATTCGTCGTGGTTGCCCGTGATATAAATCACCTGAGTCTCTTTGCGGCTCTTGCGAAGTATTTTTTGGATCAGCACGTTGTAACTATCCTCCCAATACCACTTGGAGCGTAACGCCCATCCGTCGATAAAATCACCAACGAGATACAGATAACGGCATTCGCAGTTGCGCAGAAATTCCAACAGCGCGTCCACTTGCGCGTGCTTGGTGCCGAGGTGAATATCCGATATCCAAACCGATCGAAAGCGCATGTTCTTTCCGTCTAGAAATTCAGGGTTCACAATCATCAATTAGTTTTGACGCAGTCACTGTCCTCTCTTTCCTATCGTGATTCAACATGAATTATACCTTGAGGGCAAAATATTACATGACTGTAACATTGCTGTCGTGCAGTCGTAACAATTCCTATCACTAATAGGATCGAGGAGCGATTCTGCCTATGTGAATATCCTGTAAATTGCAGTGAATATCTTGACTTTGCGTAGATGCACAATACCGTGGATTTCCGTGGACGGCCTATCCCTGAACTACGCGCAACTGGCAAAACGCTGTTGGCGCACTCTCGCCCGGTTATTAAATTATTACAGTCGTTTGCTTCAGTCCCGGGAGCAATGGGTCGGCTTTGCCAGTCAATCCCTTTTCCATAATCCCTACCTTGCCGCGAGCGATATGTTGTTCGTTCATCCCGGCGCCGCGCATGGCGCGATTAGCCGATGTCTGGCAAATGGTTGGGCCGCCCTTGGAACGTGCGGAATTTACAGCAATGGCCGCGATGAAATCTTCAGAATGTTTGGTCTGCTAACTCCAAATTCTCTCCCAACCTATTGCGCCGCGATACTTACGGACACGGCCTATGGATTTCTCCTCAATGTTCCAGGGTTCATGGTGAATTATGCATTGAGCGGTTGCGGTTTGTTACCGTCAATAATTATGGGAATGAAAGCATCCGCTGCCGTTTGCTGGACCAGCTCCATTTCCGGCGGATTATTTGACACTTTTCATGCCCTAGACAGCGACGATCCCCAAAGAAAAGCCCGCGCGCCAATCCTGGCTCGTTGGGCCGTAATTGATCGGTTCGATCTGGCAGTTCGCAAGAGAATGATTTGGGTTTGCCTAGTATTATCGATAGCCGCAACCGCCGCCATATACTGCTTCGCCCCCGGCGGATTGATAAGATAATTGGTTCATCCGAGAAGTTCGTGTCTGGAATGATGAAGGCCATAGAGTTTGAGAACGAAGTAACGCTGGTCTCGCAGTCCGTAGGTTTGTCGGAGAAGGGTTTTGATTTTGTTGTTGATGCCTTCCATCCGGCCATTGTTG
>DASXZW010000043.1:0-7107 GCA_036501665.1 Verrucomicrobiia bacterium | reverse complement strand
GTGACTTGGACGAACATTGGCTACAGCATGTGTGATATTTACAAGCGTGTCAACGGCATTATTGAACATATTACTTGCTACATAAAAAGAACAAAACCTCGGTTTTTCAAGGACTTATGTCAAATGCAGGGGGAAGTTAGGCTAATTTCAGCAGCATGCTTTGCATAGTCACAAAAGAATGTCCTCACTGCCTGTGCTTCCTTGATGCTTTCGGACTCTATTGTGCTGCAAATGTCACATAATTGGGGAACCTTTTCCACAATGGACCTTGGCAAATCAACAGCAGATTTAACCATTCCCATCGGACGCTTCCGCAACGCCTTGTAATCTTCGTGTGAACTCAAGCCGAGTTCCGCGAGGAGCCAAAAGTATTCCAGCATTTGGTTGTAAACGTAGTCAATCGAATCAATGTATGGTGGAGAAGTCACGACATCATCGAACACCGTATCGGCAAAGCTTGCTCGTGAGTCGTGAAGTCGGACATCGCAACTCGGTGGATTTATCATTGCCTTGCTGAAATCAGACATCTTCTCCAATCCGCGTTGGAGAATTACAGGAAAGAGTTGCCGTGGCAGGGGCGGGCTTTTTATGTGCGTGCCCGAGACGTATGTTTTTTGCGTTTGATCATCCGCGTTAGAAACTCTGCGGATTATTGAAGAGAACAGAACGAGAGCGAATGTCCGCTGTCTCTCGTCCAATTCCAAACAGGCTTTCTTCAATGCCGATAATTGGACCACGGCTTCGTCCGAAAACCAGTGGTCTAGATTTGGAACAGCGGGCACCAAATCTAAACACGCCGTTTTCCAAACAACCTGACTAAGTTTTTCGCTTATCTTCAAAAGATCAGACGTCGAAAGTGGACGGATTTTACCGTTTACGATTAGAATTGAGAGCGGATCAATGTCGTATCCAACACAATTCCGACCGCTTAGGACGGCCTCGACCAGAGTAGTTCCAGACCCGCAGAACGGGTCAAGCACCAGGCTTTTTTCTCTCAAATGATTTTGGAAGAGATATTGTGGAATTTGAGGAATGAACTTTCCTGGAAACCGGTGCAGACCGTGCGTGAAGTTGATTGTGGCTATTCCCTCTGGAATTTCGAGCCGTACGCCCGTGCGTTCGATTCCGGGCTGTGGTCCTTTAGATTCAACGGGTTCATTGAGAAGTGTGAGTTGCATGCCTGTTATTTGCGGAGAACAATTACGCTTTCGCGCATGAAGGATTCCATCTGCTTTAATCCACTCCTTTGTTGTGAGCTGACGTGCAACGGTCGTGCAATGTCCATCGCCTGAACCCGATAGCCCTCCTCAATGGCGACCTCGCAAATCAAGAGATCCGTGGGGATTATGGATTTCGCGTATGCAGAATTTCCGACGACGATAACAACCTTTCCGTTGCGAGTGAGGTTTTCTTTAATGTTGTTTAGAAGGTTTCGCATATCGTCGAAATAACCTGCAAGTGCCTTTTTGATGCCCATGCGGACACTGCTTGCTTCCTCATCCATAGCATCCAAGAATGGTGACAATTTGGACCATTCAGCTACATCAACTCGCGGTGCGGAAAGATTATTTCTCATGCTTTTGGCTCGTAAAGCTGCCATGTCAGCGGTGGACTTTACAAAACCGCCCATCCATAACTCGACCTTAAACGCTTCAAAATAATCGAACCGATTCGCATAGGGTGGGCTGAAAACTGCCAAATCGGCTCGCCTGCCAAAATCGAGGTTTTCAGCATCGAAACAGCTTCCAGTCCGCACTTCTGGTTCCGAGTAAGCGGCTTGTGGATAGTGTTCAAGGTCAGATGAAATGTCCAAACATTTCCGCTTCCATAGATTGATTACAAAGCCCGGCAGATTTATGCCAAAGTATTTTGGAATCCACTCGTTGTCAGGAATGGTTATGTATTTGCCTGGGCGACGACGTTTGTTACGGTATTTAAGACCATTGCCCTCTTTGAAGACATTCGATGTCTTCTCAAGAATACTTAACCAAGCTAGCTTGAGAAGATTTCTACATTTTTCCGACGGCACGTCGTCGATAAAGGTTTGCAATCTTAGCAAGGTATTAAGAATCTCTGGCTGAAACAATTTCGAGAGCAACGGATACGCGGGGATAATTGCCGCCAGGCAATTCCGCCACTCCGTCACCGCTGCAGCAGCTTTTGCCGCAAAGGCTTTCCTGTCGGCGACCGTGTATCGGCGAGTTTTCACGGTAGCTACAAAGGTCGCGAGAGGATTCAAGTCAAGGCCAAATGAATTCACGCCCTCACTACTTGAACTTAGCAAGGTAGTGCCACATCCACAGAAAGGATCGAAGCGTGACTCCGAGTCCGTAAAGTGAGAAAACAAAAGAGGCGAATAGCCTTCTCGATAGCGAAACCAACGATGAACAGGTAACTGCTCAACACCGGCCCAATGCACGCAATCTCCGAGTTCGGGCCTGTCGCAAACTGGAAATTTGGCTTCGAGCCTTTTCAGGTGGCTTGCCAACATCATACTTTGTGAGTCCTTTTTGGTTCGTGGCCTCCCGCGGGCGACTTCGCCGGTTTCGAGCCGTTCCGTTTTGCTGCACCTTTTCGTGGTTTGTTCCAATAGGGGCTTTTGCAGCCCGGGCACACTGTTGGCTCTCGGTTTGTCTCGCGTGGCAGCCATTCGTGGTTGCAGCGATGACATCGGAATCCGTGCAGCGTTACTTTCGGCATGGCCAAACATTCCACTTTTTGAGGTATTATGTCAAGGGTATTATCCCTGGTAGTATATTTATCCTCATATCACTCTGGTTGTCGTCTGCAAACTTTTTTTCTTTTGGCCCGCGTTGCATCCGTCCTACGCCGGATTGTCCGGCGGGTCTTTCATCATTAGAACTTAACGGGCCAACCATAGCACGCGTGGTGCCAACGAAAATTAAACGCCGGGGCAGCTTCTCGGCTACGAACACTTCCTACATGAAGCAAAGCTCACTTACATCAAACTGAACACCCAAACGCCCAGCCCGCCTCGTGGCGCTGTCCCGGTTAACCAAGGGTGTTGTCGGAGGTTCTTTCACTCACAACACCCGGATCGCCCTCGGTCATGGATGCGACTGTCCCCGCTATGTCTCGGCAGTTGTGCCGCTTTGCCGTCTTATTGTCAATTATGTTGGCCTCTTGGTTGCGTCCCAATTCTTGTGAAGATACTGATTAAATAAAATATGTTTTGAAACGTGATTTTCACGCGACGCTGAATATTGGTGTAAATGCAACTGACGGCGCTCAGCCAGAACAAATCGGATTTCTCTGGATGCAGTGCAAGAACCCCGCCAACCGACGCTGCTGCACGAACTAACGTCCACCCAAATGAGCCTGGAACTGCACGAGGCGGAAAAATAGCAAATTCCAAAAACAGCCCAAAATCCCTTATTTTCCGCTTTTTCGAAAACCCAATTTGAAACACCCTCCGTTAGGGGCTTTTATTCAGAATGATGATTGCGGCGTCTCGAAGAATTCAGGCCGAATTATTGAGGCGGCACGGCAGGGTCAGCACAATAGAAGAGCGGCACCGCGGGCGGATGCCATGCTCGTTCGCCGAAGCACCCCCAGAATTCAAAAATCCTCGCACCAAACGGCCACACAATTTTTTAAAACGCTCTAATAATACTAGTGTAGTGTAACAGTCGCCTCTTTACAGCGGGCGATTTTTTCCAGGATGGTTTCGGTCGTTTTCGCCCAGACAAACGGCCTGGGATTTTGGTTGTTGACCTTGATGAAATCGTCGATGGCGTTGACCAGCTCCGGCACACTTTTGAAAACGCCGCGCCGAATTCGTTTGCGCGTGATTTCTCCAAACCATCTTTCCACCTGATTCAGCCAAGACGAACTGGTCGGGGTGAAGTGCAGATGAAAGCGCGGATGTTTTTTCAGCCACAGGCGGACATTCTCATGGTTATGGGTTTCATAGTTGTCCAGCACCAGATGCAGATCCAAATCCGCCGCAGTGGCACGGTCAATTTGACGAAGGAACTTCAAAAACTCCTCATTCCGGTGCTGCGGATAGCAGCTTCCGATGACGGTGCCTTCCAGCACATTGAGCGCGGCAAACAGGCAGGTCGTGCCGTTGCGCTTATAGTCGTGGGTCATCGTCCCGCACCGCCCTTTCTTCATCGGCAGGCCAGGCTGCGTCCGATCCAGCGCCTGAATCTGGCTTTTCTCATCCACGCACAAAACGAAGCAACCCGTGCTGCCGCCGATGGCGAGACCAAAGGAATCTAACGCACTATGCCAATTCAAATACGTTTTTACCGCACCGGCGGGCCGGATGTCCTCCAATTTGAGGACGTTCCCCTCCGCAAGCTTGCTGGACAAGAAATTCGACTCAAGGTCGAAGCGATTGGGATCAACCGCGCAGAAGTCATGTTCCGCGAAGGTCAATACCTCGAAGCGCCCGATCTCCCTTCGTCCCTCGGTTACGAAGCTTCGGGTATTATAGAAGAAGTCGGCCCCGGCGCAGAGGGGTTTAATCCTGGGACCGCGTCGCCACCATTCCTGCGTTTTCCATGAATCGTTACAGCACTTACGGTGACTCGGTCGTTCTCCCAGCAACTGCGATGGTCGCGACTCCCAATAATCTTTCTTCTGTTGAAGCCGCCGCTTGCTGGATGCAATACCTGACCGCTTATATGCTCATTGAGTTTGCCGGCATGAAAGCCGGCGACGACGTGCTCATCACCGTAGCCGCAAGCAGCGTCGGATTGGCTGCAATTCAGGTGGCAAAGGCTGTCGGCGCCCGGCCCATTGCCACGACCCACAATCAAAATAAAGTCCAGCCATTGCTTGATGCGGGTGCTGAATCGGTGATCAATACCAAGGAAGGCAAATTGGTTGATGAAGTTATGCGGTTCACGAAGGGCAAAGGAGCAAATAACATCTTTGATCCGGTTGTCGGTCCACAATTGGCCGAGTTGTGCGAAGCCGCCGCCCAAGATGCTAATATTTTTGCTTATGGCGCCCTCTCGGCGGAGCCATCACCTTTGCCCCTTCTCGTCGGCATCCAGAAGTGCCTGACGTTCCGAACCTACGCCTTGTTCATCATTACGACCCAGCCAGAACGCTTGGCCAGAGCCAGGCGATGGGTGCTGGACGGCCTGACTCAAGGAAAGCTCAAACCTGTAATAGCGAAGATGTTCCCGTTTCGACAAATGGCTGAGGCCCATCATTTCATGGAGTCGAATGAACAGATCGGAAAGATCGTGGTGACCGTTCCATGACCTATAGGGAGGCGGTTTCCAACTGAATTCCACCCGAATGTCAAAAATATGACTACTCAAACGCTTGTTCCTTCCGGTCAGAAATATTATTATTGGGCGCCGTTGCTCATTCGTCTCGTGATCGGTTACGGCTTCATAGTTCACGGTTGGGCAAAATTCCACAATGGGCCTGCCGGCTTTGAGAAGCTGCTCATTCAGATTGGAGCACCGCTTCCAGGGCTAACCGCGTGGGTCGTTCCTTCCATCGAAGTCCTGGGCGGGTTTATGATTTTCATTGGTGCGTTTGTGCGATTCGTCTCCGTTCCACTTATAGGCGTTATGCTGGTGGCTATCATTACAGTTCACTGGAAATACGGGTTCAGCTCGATAAAAACCATTGGACTAACGCCGGATGGGCCTATATTTGGCCCACCTGGGTATGAGGTCGCCCTGTTGTACATTGCAGGACTAATCTCTCTTATCCTTGGAGGGGCGGGAGCTGTTTCTGTAGATCTGTTAATTCGTAGCTTCACTGGTTCGGCCGCGAATAATGATCGCGCCCACCGGACCGAAGAGAAGGGGAATACAGTCCGCAGTCAACAAGAGCCTGAATGAGTAAATTCATACGCTTAAAACATAGATCATCATGAAATCCTCTGTTGCCATAGTCACCGGAGCGAGTCAGGGCATCGGACGCTCGACAGCTTTAAGGCTGGCTAAAGATTTCTCCGATGTCGTCCTCGCTGCGCGGAACGGCGAGGCGCTTAATCAAGTTGCGACTCTAGTCAAGAATGCAGGGGCGGAGCCGTTGCCGTTGCCGCTCGATTTACGCGAGGCAGACGCTGCAAAGACCTTGGTTGACTTAACTCTGAAACACTTTGGCCGAATTGACGCGCTGCTGAATATCTCGGGAGCAGTGCCGCAAATTGATCTCCTCGAAATGACTGATTCCCAGTGGGAAGACGGACTGGCCCTGAAACTCCATGGGGCGCGGCGCATTACGATACACGCCTGGAATGCTCTAAAAGAATCCAAAGGATCGGTGGTCTTTATTTCGGGAAATTCCGCGCAGGCTCCAAAATCGGCCTATGCGGCTGTGGCAACAATCAACGCTGCCATCGTGGCTCTGGCGCGCGCCTTTGCCGAGCGCGGCGTAAAGGACGGCGTCCAGGTCAACAGCGTTCTTCCCGGGCCTGTGCTGACTAACCGCCGCAGGACTTACATGGAAAAGTACGCGCCCGCTCACAACATGACTTTTGAGGAGGCCATGCAAAAGTTTCCCGCCGAAGCCGGGATTAGCCGCTACGGTCAACCGGAGGAAATCGCCGACCTCTTGGCCTTCCTGGTGTCGCCGCAGGCAAAATGGATGACGGGTAGCGCGATCCGAATGGATGGCGGCGAAATTAAAGGAGTCTAGGGCCTGTTAACACTAATGCGCAATGCTTCCACGATCAGGGTGAAAAGCACAAAGGCGGCGAACATCACGTCCAGCTTGTCAAAACGGGAAAAGACGCGGCGGAAGCCTTTCAGACGGCGAAAGAGGCGTTCGACTTCGTTGCGCCGCCGATACAGGACCCGGTCGTATTCCCAGGGGCAAACGCGGTCGGCCTTGGGCGGCACCACGGGGATATAGCCCAAATCCAAAGCCAGTTGCCGGGTATCATCCCCCTCATAAGCCCGGTCCATGATCAAATGGCAGCCTCTCGGAGCGGGGCCGCCGGCGCGCAACAGATCGCGGCCCACAGGGGCATCCCCCGCCTGGCCCGGCGTCAAGGCGAGAATCAAGGCGCACCGAGCATTCGCGGCAACCAAATGAATCTTGGTGGTGCATCCGCCCCGGGAGCGGCCGATGGCTTGCGGCCCGCTTTTTTTAAAGCCCCGGTGCCAT
>DASXZW010000042.1:0-26254 GCA_036501665.1 Verrucomicrobiia bacterium | reverse complement strand
ATGGCACCGGGGCTTTAAAAAAAGCGGGCCGCAAGCCATCGGCCGCTCCCGGGGCGGATGCACCACCAAGATTCATTTGGTTGCCGCGAATGCTCGGTGCGCCTTGATTCTCGCCTTGACGCCGGGCCAGGCGGGGGATGCTCCCGCAGGCCGCGATCTGTTGCGCGCCGGCGGCCCCGCTCCGAGAGGCTGCCATTTGATCATGGACCGGGCTTATGAGGGGGATGATACCCGGCAACTGGCTTTGGATTTGGGCTATATCCCTGTGGTGCCACCCAAGGCCGACCGCCTTTGCCCCTGGGAATACGACCGGGTCATGTATCGGCGGCGCAACGAAGTCGAACGCCTCTTTCGCCGCCTCAAAGGCTTCTGCCGCGTCTTCTCCCGGTTTGACAAGCTCGACGTGATGTTCGCCGCCTTTGTGCTTTTCGCACTGATCGTGGAAGCGTTGCGTGTTAGTGTTAGCAGGCCCCAACCGGGAATTGCGGATTCATGCTCATCAAGAATTGCCCGATTGTGCCGAACTTTTTTGTCCGACGCTCCGTGTGCGTAATTAAAAGTCGTTGAATCGTTTTGACTCTACTTGAAAATCCGCAACGCAATTGCGGATTTCTTACGGCAGCGAATTCGCCGGGCGAATGATGGTAAACTTCCGTTTATGCAGGATCGACTAAATCTGACAAACATTCCGCAGTCGACTTCCAATTTGCGCGAGCGTCGTCGAGGAAAACCTTGAGCTTTGGCAATGCTTCAGCGAAAGCATGGGACAGCGGCGGTTGGAGGGCCTCCTTCACTTCTGACGGTTCGGGTAGTCGCCGTTCAACCGCAAAGGTCCGGCCAAGGGCGTGCAACGCTTCCAGCAAAATTGGCCGAGCTTCTTCGTCAAAACCACCCTCCCCCAGTAGCCGTGCCATCTTCAGCTTGCGGGTTGCCTGGTCACGATGGGATTGGGCTCTGGCAATTTCTTCAGAGGAAAGCAGCGAGGATTCCGGATTTTCATCGGACGGCAGCAATGAGCGGGATGCGCGAGTCGTCTTGCTGATGATGCCTGCGGCGACGAGGCGTTGAATGGCTTCGTGGGTGGCTCGGTCCATGACTTCGAGTTGCACCGGCGCCAGCGGATCGGTTTTTCCAGGGCCGAACCATTCACCGTGCAGGGATTTTAATTTCTCAACCTGCTCTGCCGCGCCGCGCTCGACCACTACCGTCAGTACGGTATGGGTTCCGGATAGGGGATATTGTTCCTCGCAACGGTGAATCATCCCAGGCAGACGCTCGGAGGCTAATTGGGCGAAGGCGAGTGCGGGGTCAGACGGCAATTTTCTCGCCGCCTCCGTTCGGGGAATTGGCCCGGCGGACTTGGCGCCAAAGATTTTGTGCGAGGGCGTAACCAGTTGTTGGAGTCGTTCGACAAATGCCTGGCGTCCGCTGCGGAGTTTGATTTCCTTTACCTCGCCCGGCCGGTCGAGGACGCTGGTGGCAACGCTCTGCTTCATGGCGAGCGTTTCGAGCATCCTGTGCTCAATAGTGTTTTCCGAAATCAAATTATAGACGGTGACGGGTCTGGTTTGGTGCTTGCGCCAGGCGCGGGCGATGCGTTGTTCCAGCTTTGCGGGGTTCCAGGGCAGATCACAGTTAATGACTACGCTGGCGTTCTGAAGATTAAGACCAGTCGCCCCGGAATCCGTGCTGAGGAAGACGCGGCAATTAGGATCATCCTTGAATGTATTGATCTCCCCGCGCCGCCGCTGTTGCGGAACTGTGCCCGTATGCCAGGCGTGACCGACCTTTAACCGTTTGCAAAGGGCACGGACGAGTTCCAGCATCCGCTCCCATTCTGAGAAGACGATCACCTTGAGATCGTTTTCGCAACTCGCCTCGATGAGGTTCTCCAATTCGTGGAGTTTTGGGCAGGTGCGGTCTTCAAGATCAAGAATATAATTGGTGTCGCAAATCATCCGCATCATGGCCAATTCACGTTGAAGCTTCTCCTGTTCCTGCTTCGTGAGCGGACGGCGCATCGCGATGTTGACGAGTCTCAGCACCTGCTGTTCGTGGGTGGCGTAGCTTTGTTTTTGCAATTCGCCCAATTGCACAAAGTGATTGTGATCGGTGCGTTCAGGCAGTTCGGTTTCCACCTCGGCCTTGCGGCGGCGGAGCATGAAGGGCTTGATCCTTTGATGCAGGACATCCAGGTTGCGGCAGCCGATGGGACGGCCTTTCTCGTCGAGTTCATAAAAATCCCGGTTGAATCGAAAGAGTGGGCCAAGCACGGAGGGGTTGAGAAAATCCATCAGTGAGTGGAGTTCATCAATGCGGTTCTCTATCGGTGTTCCCGTCAGCACAAAGGCGTAGCGGCTGCGGAGACGCTTGACGGCCTGGGCGGTTTTTGTGCTCCAATTCTTGATGCGTTGGGCTTCGTCCAGCACGACAATGTCCGGCTTGACCCGCGCATTAACATCCAACGCGTCAGCGACCATCTGCTCGTAATTGACGATCGTAAAGAACGGCATCGTTTCACCAGCGTCGTAGGCTTTTAGCCGCCGGATCTTGCCCCCGAAAACCAATTGCAAATCAAGCGCGGTAAATTTTCGGATTTGCTCCTCCCATTCCGATTTGAGCGAGGCCGGCGTGACCACCAGCACACGGCTTGCCTTTCCCAACCGGCGCAAGAGTGCGCACGCGGCAATGGCTTGAATTGTCTTGCCCAATCCCATTTCATCCGCGAGCAAGGCGCGTTCAGTAAAAGCCAGATGCAGCATGCCTTCGCGTTGGTAGGGAAACAGGGGCACGACCGTTTCCTGCGCCGGCCATTCGCCGCTCTGAACTTTGAGTTCGTATTCGTGGCGAAGTTGCCGACGTTCGGCGACGCGGCGCCGGTTCTCTTGCCACGATTCGATTTCTTGCGAGAGACGCATCTGCGGGAAACCCTCGTCGCGCAGTTTTTGCAACGCGGGAAGCGCGGTCTCGGGCGCGACATCAAGCATGAGGCCACCGGTGGCAAACCATTTACCAATGGCGCTTGGCAATTTACCCGCGCCGTTGGTCAGGCGCAGGGTGTCGGCGGCGATATCCACCACTATTTCAATGCGGTCTGAACCGGAAGCCTCCGCAGTCTTGAGGAGTTTTCTGTGACGTACCTGTAGAAACAGCAAAACCGCCTCGGTGTGTTTACATAAACCCAGGCCATTGGTGCGAAAATCCACGCAATCACAGGTGGAATGGCGGGATTGCAAATCGCAAATCTCCACCATGTAGGTTTGGCCGCTGGCGGATTTAACGCGAAAATTTGAAAATATGGGGTGTTGCGGTGTGGTGTTAGAAATAACAAAAAACTCTTCGCGGGCACGCTGGCGGCGCTTGTTCACTTCGTCGGCGTCGGTTGTGCGCCAGTTATGCGTCGGGGGCAATTGAATTTTTGTGTCTGATTTGGCGGACTTACCCATGCACAAAGCATGGCAAATACCGGCTGTCCGTCAATCGGAAGATTGTAAAGGGCAATTTGCTCGAAACTTCTTAAAGCGCGTCTTCCTGAATCAAGTAGTGTGACCCGTCCTTTCCGCGCATTTGTTGGCATATTGGGCGGCGCAATCCGACGCTGCCGCATTAACCGCAAAAGACATTGAACTGGGCAAATCGGATTGTGGCGTTCTTCCGCAAAAAGACTAAGACCGTGTCATTAGTGCGGTTTGACGATGAATTGGCAGCATTATTGCTGAAGCTACCGAAATCGGGATTGCTTTTCATGAATTTTGGAAAACTGCGCAAGGCGCACCGCGCAACCGAATTTAAGCGATGTTGTCGGCGGGTTGGCGTTACGGGTGTTACTCTTCACTCATATCGTTATGCTTGGGCTGAAAGATCCCTAAGCTGCGGGTATCCGAACAAATCGATCAATTCGTCCACGATCTTGTTCTTGTGTTTCTTGCCAGCTCGCTCGCAGCGAAAACGTTTCTTTTCCAACACTTCCTGACGCGTAATCTGGCTCTTTTTTGGTGTCCATGCCCCGGTAACACCCCTTTTGAGTCAACGCTTGACTTCCTTGAACCATTTCGCACTCCTTCAGTAACTTTCTTTTTGAGTTAATTCGAAGTGGCTGATCCCAAAAAGTGGGGATGGCTTTTTTAAGCCACCCCGGTAAGCTCGTGCAGAAATCATTCCCAGAATTGTTAAGGACGAAGCCTCATTCAATCGCATTTCCCAAGCACGAAGAAAGAAGATTTCATGAATTCTCGGATCAAAACCAAAATTTTTCTTTTTTTTGCGCTTTCGCGCCTTTGCGCAAACGCGGCCGATCCTGGTTCCAGTCAATTACAGCCTGATGCGCTGCAAATCGAATCTGTTTCAGTTCAAGGCAAGCCTCTCAAATGGCATGCCGGCGGCTCGTTGAACCTGGGTTCGCTCGCGGAAAACATTCTTTTCCATTTCGGACCGCCTTCAAATGTTGTTCCATCCGCCGTCCGTGTTCGATTCAAGATGGAAGGATTTGACCGCGACTGGCGGGATGGCGAAGGCGAGATGTTCGTGGCTTTGCGCTTCTGCGATGAGGAGGGAGAACGGGTGTCGCAACAATTCTTCAGTGTTCGAGGTGAAAGCACTGGCTGGAATGGAACACTGGAGAGTTCCATGCTCACTCACCGGCGTGAAACCATTGTCGTGCCGGAGCGATCCAAGAGACTGGAGATAATTATTTCGTCCGCCGGCCCGCCAGCGACAGTCGGAATTTATGCCGTGGAGGATTTGATGGTTTGGAAGCTGACGGCTCATGGGCAAGAGCAAGTTCTTGTTTCCGCACCGTTTGCCGAGAAATCGCACGATGGCGATGTTGAGCAACTCTCGCCGGACTGGCTTCGCGATGGGATCAGTCCGAGGATGGCAAAAATCGTCGAATTAGGAAAGGCTCCGAAAACAAAAGCCCTGGCGATAGTCGATGACAATCTTTCCGGCCACGCCGAATGGGATTATCGAAAGGGTGCATGGCCAAGGGTATCGCCGGGAGACAACCTGGTCGTCGAATGGAATGAGCTTTACAGCGTTGGCCTCGGAGAAGTTTGGCAGGAGGCGCGGTACGACCGGCTGCCACCGGGTGATTATAAATTTCGCGTAAGAGAATGCGGCGTTTTGGGAGAACCCTCGGGGAGTGAGACCGCGCTTGCAATTCACGTTCCCCGTCCGCTGTGGGAGCAGCCGTTGTGCTGGACGCTGCTGGCTGCAGTCGTAATCGCTGGAGCTACAGGGGGAGTGCGCTACGCCGCATGGCAACGACTGCGGCGGACAATGTCGCGCCTCGATCAGCAGCGAGCTTTGGAAGAGGAACGGCTGCGTATCGCTCGGGACATCCACGACGACTTGGGAGCGAGGGTGACTCAGATTTCACTCCTCAGCGCGCTGGCGCAATCGGACCAGGGTTATTCCGATCAGGCGCGCGCACAGTTTGGCCGCATTTCGCGAATGTCCCGCGACCTTGTTTCGGCTCTGTACGAAACGGTTTGGGCTGTAAGCCCGGAGAACGATAATCTTGAAGCAGTGGCAAATTATCTCTGCCAGCGTGTCAACGAATTTTGCGCTCAAGCCCAGTTGCGCTGTCGCCTGGATGTCGCCGAACTGCCGCGCAGCATCGAAGTTTCCAGCCAGACGCGCCACAACATTTGCATGGCGGTCAAGGAAGCTGTCCACAATGTGATTAAACATGCCAATGCCTCGCAAATCACCCTGCGTGTGGCCTATTCAGAAAACGGATTGGCCATATCCATCGAAGATGATGGCAACGGGTCTGAGCCCGACGAGCATAATGGCCGGGAAGGAAATGGCTGGCCCAACATGAAGCGGCGCATGGAGGATATTGGCGGCAGTTGCGTCCTGGAAAGCTGTCGAGGAAAAGGAACGACGGTCCGAATGCGCGTGAAAATCGAGCCTTCGATGAAAAACGGGCGAATTGACTGTTCTCAAGAGCGAGCCTGTGTCCCTGCGGAGTTTAACTCGCCAAGCCTGTAAAATCCCATGAAAAAAACAGTTGTGGTAGTCGAGGACGATTCAGGGTTGCGCGAGCAATTGGTTGAGGTGCTGGGCATGGCCCCGGACATTAAGTGCATCGGGGCGTTTGCGTCCGGAGAAGAGGCGCTCAAGAAAATTCCCCAGTTGGAACCCGATGTGGTTCTCATGGACATCCGGCTTCCTAGAATGTCGGGCATTCAATGCACTGCTGAATTAAAAAAACTCAAACCGGGGCTTGAAATCGTCATGGTGACTATTTACGAGGACAGCGAGCGGATATTCAAGGCGCTAAAGGCCGGAGCAAGCGGTTATTTGGTAAAATCCAGTCCACCTGAACTCCTGGTCGCTTCGGTGCGCGACGCTTCGACCGGCGGCGCGCCGATGTCCAGCCACATTGCAAGGAAGGTGGTCAAACATTTTCATTTGCTTGGCCCCGGCAGCCATGAAAAAAAGAACCTTTCACCCCGAGAGCAAGAGGTGTTATCGCTCCTGGCATCGGGTTTGGTTTACAAAGAGATCGGCGAAGAATTGGGCATCGGAGTGGAAACGGTGCGCACTTACGTCAAGAATATTTGCCTGAAAATGCACGTGCGCAACCGACTGGAAGCGGTTGCGCTGCGAAGGTTGGATCTTTGAGGCAACGATGAGGTCAGGGCTGGTTGTTGGCGGAATAAGTTCCTGCGCCCGCCAGGGAGACGGTGTTGCCAGCGAGCATGTTGCCCAGCACCATCACTCGGTATACCGAGGAAAGGACTTGAATGGCGACGCCCGTATTATCGTTGAAAAAATTGCCCTGAAGAATGGCGCGCCCGCTGGCAATGCTCACGCAGGGCAGCGAGGAATCCCATTGAAGAAAGCGGGCGTTGGATAAACTGAGCAATCCGCTATTCTTCCACGAAACGCCTTGACGGAGGGAACCCCAAAAACTAGCGCCATTGACGTTAAGCTGACTAGTGCCACCGCTTACGCCCTGTATGCCGATGTGATTCGTGCCGCCTCCGGCATTGGCAATGTTCAAATTCGAGATATGAACGGCATAAGGCTGCGTGTTGATCATTTGGAGGCCGATGTCCACGTTGTCAAAGTTGACATTGCTCATCTGTCCGTTCATCGCGCCATTGCTCGAAGAGCGAAACCGGGCGCCGATGTTGTAACCCCAGGAAAAAACGTCTTCCACAACTTCCCAGTCGGTGCGCATGAAATCAAAGGTGACGGCGTTGGCGGATTGGAACGCCTCGATGTTGGTGTTCTGGCTCCAAAACGGCCAGAAGTGAATGTCCATAATCCGCCCAATGTCGTAGCATTGATCGACGGCAATACCCGTCAACAATGGCTGGCCATAAACGCCTCGAATAAGATGTCGGGCGGAAGTATGAGTGGCCAGATCGATGCCTTGGTAGGGGTTGACAAGAAGAACATTTTGAACCGTCACGTTCTCGCCGCCGCCAGCAGCCAGCGTCCAGGGATACGGGGTTGGTGGATTGGCGGTCACTTGTTTTGGATAAAAAATGGTCACTCCGTCCAGTGTGGAGTTCGGCCCTTGAAGTGTAATGAATGGGGTGCCGCTCGCGCTTCCTGCGCCCTGAATGGCCAGCAGAGTGGTGCCGACGTCCTGGGAATTGGCCTGCGGAGCGCGCCAGATGCCGACAAGGCTCGTGTGTTGCGGGATGGTTAAATTTCCCGCGATGTAATAGTTTCCTCGAGGAAGGAAAACAACGCCTCCGCCGGCTGCGGTCGCGTCGTTAAGCGCGGTTTGGATGGCGACCGTGTCGTCGTTGGCTCCGTTGCCCATCGCTCCATAGGGCGGATTCTTTGCGTTAATGTAGCCGAGTTGGAAGTCGAGTTGCGATAGGCTGATGGACCCAACGGCAATCGCCGCGCCGGTCACCGCGCCATTGGCGAGTTGCGCGGAAGTGATCGATCCTCCGGCGATATTTTGCGCAAGAACAGCGCCAGAAGCCAGCTTGCTGCTGGTTATGGTGCCATCCGGAACGCCCGCGGCAACCATTGCGTAGCCTACGGAAGTAATGCGCTGATCGGGAGCGAGCAAAGTGAAATCACCCGAATTTCCGCCAAACCAAATCCGCAGCCGCACATCCGAGTTTGTAAAAACGGAGGGCGGAATCGACGTCATGTTGGAAATCGAAGTGTCGCCAAGAAGAATAGTGAACAGCCCCTGATTGACAGTGTTGGTTACAGTAGAGATCGGTTGCGAGCCAGACGAACTAACGCCATCGTTGCTCCAAAAACTGGCTGTCCCATTGCTATTGACCAGGGCGAACTTAAACAGACCCAGGCCGTTAAAAGGTGAACCAGATGCAGTGATCGAGCCTTGATAAAAAATCACCGAGGGAACTTGCCCAAAGGCTTCCAGGCTCATCAGCCCCACAACCGCCAGAAACAACACACATCTCAAGAACTTTTTCCTCATCACATGAAACATTTGGGACGGCAGCCAGGAAGCGCGTGCGCCGACGAAAACGCACGGCGACACGCGCTTTTTGATTTCCGTCAATTTGTGCCGATTAAGCCATTCAGGGCGTCTCTGGGAAAATCGGACTTGCGCTTAGATAGGTTGGATAAGGCGGATAGGCCAGTCTAAAGAACTCTATTCCACCGCCTGCGGGGCTGAATGAGTTATTGAGAGTGTTTGTGACGGACGTGGCTGTTTTGTACGGACCTGACAAGTTAGCTGCCGATTGCAATGTCGCCGTGCCAGACCAATTGACTGCAATGCCGGCATTGGTGCTGCTCGTAATGCCAATCGTTTGAAACATATTGATCCCCTCAAAAGGACCGCAGGGCCTAACCACATCGAAACGAATCCGAGAGATAAAGATACTGGCCTCGGTGCCGGTTGTATTATTGGTTGGCAGGCTGGTTTCAAAACGGACGACTGAATAAGCCTGATTGACCCCTGTGAAATTTACATTGGTCATCACAAAATAGGCATTCTGCCAGGTGCCTGTTCCCTGAAGTGTCACGCTGGTGGGTTGAGCCGGGGCCGTTGTGATGGCTAAATTGCCGTAATTCATCGTGTAATAAGCATTGGGAAAAAGCGTGGAACCGACGAGAGCGGGATCGTCGTAGTAAGTCAATAGCATGGAGACGATCGAGTTATCCTGATATGCGGGACCAAACACACTGTTTTGAAGGGCAAACTGAATGTTATTGTTGCCACTCCCGGGCGCCGGGGCCTCCGCCAGGCGCATATCGTTGGCGGGTCCAGCCAGTTGGACTACCATTTGTTGGTCGCCGCCAGAACCGCCTACATCCAGGTTATTGGTTATGCCGTCGTGCGGATCCCATTCCGCATAATATCCGTAGTTGGTGTTGCAAATGTCCGGGTCCAGGAAATAAGTCGGATCAGGATCCTGGCCTGCCAGGGCATTGGTGCCGCTGCGCACGACTCCAAGTTCGAAACGATCTATGAGCGGCGCCGGGCCAGTAAAACTGATTGTCGGCCCACCGGTGGCCGACGCCACATTCACGCCGAACAAATCAACCGACGGAATCCAGAACGCCAATTTCAGCCACTGACCTGTTCCGGTCATGGTATAGAGAGGTCCGCTGTAAGTGCCTGCGTCGCCTTGGGCATCAGTTGAATAACTGGCGGGGCCAAAGCTGTTGCCTGCCAGCGCCGGGTCGTCGTAAAACTCGACGCAGACTTTCATTGGATGCGGCGCATTGCAAGGCAAGCCGAGGTAATTGCTGGTGATCTCGAAGTTCATTGCAGATCCAGTGACCTGAATCGCAGTCCGTTTGTCATTGGAAGGGCCAACGCCGCTTTGAACTGTAAAGGTAAAGCCCTGGCCGGAATCACTGATCGGCACCAGGTTATTTGTGATTTTCTGATTGAAATCCACGAAGGCCAAATTGACTGCCGGTTCTGGAGCGCAGGCTGTGGCGGCTGGGAAGACGTTGACCTGATTGGTTGTCCCGAACGCACCTTGCGGGCCAAACGCAATGGCCCGAATGGTAAATCCCGGTCCAACGCCTTGAATGCGCATTGTGCCGCCGTTGACGCCGCCGACACCGTCTCCAGGATAATTAGGGTCTCCGACATATCGGTTGCCGTCATTAGCATCAATCGCGTTGGTGATTTCAAGGAGCATCCAGTTCCACTGGCTGTTGTCGGCTCCCGCAGGAATCGGTCCACCCAGGGGATTGACGGCCAGGACGTTTGCCGTGAAAGACACGGCAACCTGGCCTTCGAGGAAGTTGATGTTAGCTCCAGCGCCGGTTGACGTGTACAGAGAGCTGTTTCCATAAACTTGCAAGAGAATATCAATCACTGAATTCGTCTCGAAGTTCAGATAATCGGGATCGGCGATGTTCAGGTAATTTCCAGTTTCCTGGACTCCTTCAAAACCTCCGATCGTTGTGTTCTGCCACGGTTGATCCCCGCCGTTGGGGATGGTCAAGACTGCGTTCCAACCGGCGGGTGTATTGTCGAAAACCGCATTAGGATCGAGAATCGCGTAGTCAACCGGGGCGGATGCATCAATTGTCGGAGGCCAATTAGTCACCGGGAAAGGACCGGTTTGCGCGTGCAAATGAATTGCCGCGAAGACGGAGACGAGGCATGCGTTCCAGCAGGCCAGGCGTCGGAACCTGAAGCGGGTGAGTCGATCAGAGTTTTTCATATGGATTGATTTGTTTACAATTTTCTTCGCCCTCGGCAGACGGAGCTTTCCTGCGTCAATCGCGTTTTATAGCAAGATCGCTTGAAAAGGGCTGGGTCTATTCTGGAGACGCCAGCGCGTCTGAAACTCCCCTATTTCGGGGATGCGGAAGTTGAAACTATTCAACGAGTCCGGCAACTCATGCGACAAGCCTCTCGACCAGGGCTGGGTTGATCTTATCCCCTCGACATTAAGATTTGCGGGGTCTTTCTGTTCCGTCGCGGTGTTTGCGGCAAATTGCCGAATCTTTGTGGAAACTTGCCATGTTTAATATTTCCCTGCGAGCATTTACAAAAAAGTCAGCAGGTTCGCCTATGAAAATGAGCCTTCGCCACATCAAGAACTGGTTAAAAAACATACTTGGAAACGGGTGTTGCGAAGGTCTCGCCGTGGACTTACCTTCCGCCTCTCTAACATATGTCTGTGATTTCCGATGATTTGAAAGAGGAGATGCTGGCTGCCGCCAAGACGTTGCAGACGGTCCGCGCTGAAGTGCAGAAGGTCATTGTCGGCCAAGGCGATTTGATTGACCGGCTGCTCATTTGCCTGGTTTCGCGCGGTCATGTGCTTTTGGAAGGATTGCCTGGGTTGGCCAAGACCTCCACGATTAACGCACTGGCGCGAAGTTCGCGGTGCGCGTTTGCCCGAATTCAGTTCACGCCAGATTTGCTGCCGGGAGACATCACCGGCACACTCATTTATGATCCGGTCAAGGGCGTTTATTCCACTCGTACTGGCCCCGTCTTTGCCAACATGGTGCTGGCGGACGAAATCAACCGCGCGCCGAGCAAGGTGCAAAGCGCGCTGCTTGAAGCGATGCAGGAACACCAAGTGACGATCGGCGATCAGACTTATCGCCTGCCTGAACCCTTTCTGGTGATGGCCACCCAAAACCCCATCGAGCAGGAAGGAACGTATCCATTGCCGGAAGCGCAGATGGACCGGTTCATGTTAAAAGTCGTGGTGGGTTATCCAACGGAAGCGGAGGAAGAGATCATATTGGATCGCATGGCATCCACTGCGCCAAATTTGACCTTGAACCCGGTCATTTCCCCGGAGGACATTCTTCGGCTTCAAAAGCTGGTGAACCAGGTTTATGCGGACAAGCAGGTCAAGAAGTATATTATCAAACTTGTCCAGGCAACGCGCGACGCGGAGAAGACACAGGCTGGCCTGGGCAGGATGATTCGCTGCGGCGCAAGCCCGCGAGCCACCATTCACTTGACACTGGCGGCAAGAGCCCATGCGCTTTTGCACGGACGCGCCTTCGTGTCACCGGACGATGTCAAAGCCATCGCGCTTGATGCGTTGCGCCATCGCGTTTTGCTTACATACGAGGCCGAGGCGGAATCTGTCACCGCCGACTCGATTGTTCAAACCATCCTTGGCAAAACGCACGTGCCTTAGCGTTCAGAGTCATGGTTCCGGCGGATTTTCTAAAGAGTTTGCAGCGGGTTGAGATTGCCTCGCGGATGCGCTCCTACGATCTGATGGCGGGACAGTCGGATTCGATTTTCAAGGGGCGCGGGCTGGATTTTGTTGATGTGCGGGAATACGCGCCCGGCGACGACGTGCGCCGAATCGACTGGAACATCAGCGCCCGCCTCCGAAAACCGTATATCAAACGCATGGTGGAGGAGCGGGAGTTGACGATTCTGCTTCTTGTTGACCTCAGCGCCAGCGGACATTTTGGGTCGGCAGACCGGACCAAGCGCGAACTCGCCGCAGAGTTGGCGGGAACCCTGGCCTTCAGCGCCATTCGCAATAATGATCGCGTGGGTCTGGTTTTGTTCACCGATGAAGTGGAGCACTATTTGCCGCCGAGAAAGACACGCCAGCATGTGTTGAGGCTTTTAAAGGAATTGTTGACGTACGAGCCGCGCGGGCAACGCACCCATTTGGCGAAGGCCCTGACTTTTGCGGCAAATGTCACGCATCGTCCGGCCTTGCTGTTTCTGCTTTCGGACTTGCGCGACACCGGATTTGAGGCGGCTTTGCGCGCGTCGAATCAACGTCATGATTTGCTCACCCTGCAAATCACCGACCCGCGTGAGCAAGCGTTGCCAGACGTTGGCTGGGCGACTGCGCGCGATGCGGAGTCGGGCGAAATCATGGAAATCGACACGAGCGATCCCTTGTTGCGCGCGGGCTACGAATCTGCCAACGCGCGGCGGCAGGAGGAATTGCGCGACACACTGCGGCGGGCGAAAGTCAGCCATCTGGAAATTCTCACCAACCGTCCATGGAGTCATTCCCTGCGCGCGTTTTTGGGGCATGTCGCGCAGCGCCGGATTGCTTGAGGAATGACGAACCAAACGATCATCGAGGACCTGAGACTTATTCCGCCTCCCCCATTGTGGGAGAATCCGTGGGTTTGGGTGATCGCGATAGTTGCTGTTGGAGTGTTCTATTATTTGTGGAAACGCAGACCCGTCTCGGTTCCGGCTCCTGCGGTGCCTCCGTTTGTCGGGCCGCCACCGCATGAGGAAGCGTTGCGTCTCCTGGCCGCTTTAAAGGTTCGCCACCCCCAAATGACCGCGTACGAAGTTTCCATTGAATGCTCAGAAATCCTGCGCCGCTACATTGAGGCGCGTTTTGCGCTCCCTCTTCGATACCAAACGACGCGAGAATTTTTATCTGCGGCGCACGCGGCATTGGCAATCGAGTGGCGCGGCGAGTTGGGGGAGTTTCTCCAATTTTTTGATGGCGTGAAGTTTGCGCGCGATAATCCTGCTGGCGATAAGACACTGGCGGCAATTGAAGGAAGCGAACGGTTCGTGCGACGCAGCTCCGGCCAAACGACAACAACGGCTCCAGTAGCATGACCAGTTTTTCCAGCGCATTGAACGGTGTGGAATTCACCTATCCGTTGGTTCTGCTCGGCTTGCTGGCTTTGCCGATAATTGCCTGGTGGCTTGGAAAAAAAGGTCCGTTGCCTGCCATCACCTTGCCGAGTTTGGATGCGTTGCGCGGTTTGGGAATGCCTGCGCACCGCAGGCCCGGGCGAATGAGGTTCGCATTGGGATTGGCGGCGCTGGCGCTAATGATTGTTGCGTTGGCGCGTCCGCGCGCGCCGCGTGGTGAACAAGCCGATCCGACCAAGGGCATCGACATCATGCTGGCGTTGGACTTCAGCCGTTCGATGGCGGAGCATGATTTTCATCTCAATGGAAGACGCATCTCACGGCGCGAAGCTTTGGAGGGCGTTGTCAAAAAGTTCATGAGCGGACGCCCCTATGACCGCATTGGCATTGTTTGTTTTGCGCGCAGTCCGTTTCTTGTCAGTCCGTTGACGTTGGATCATGCCTGGTCGCTGGAATCGTTGACAAACACCGATCTTGCCACTGGCACGGCCATTGGGGAAGGGATGTCGGCGAGCTTGCAATTTTTAAAGGCGCATTCCAGCCGCAGCAAGGTCGTTATTCTTGTCACTGACGGCCAAAATCAATTGGGCAGGCCGCCGGTTCTGGTCGCCCGGGCTTTTCCCGAGAACAATGTCCGACTGTATTGCATTCTTATCGGAACAGAGACGGTGACGCCCACAGCGGCCGCCGACCATGAGCTGAACAAGGCCAGCCGAATGACAGGCGGGCAATTTTTCCAGGCCAACGACACGGCGGCGCTGCAAAAAGTTTACGACTCGATTGATCAACTTGAAAAAATGGCGCTTTTGCAGCAGCGTTTTGTGGATTGGCGGGAATTATTTCCGTGGCCGGCAGGCGCGGCGCTGGCGCTTTTGTTGATTGATTTTGTTTGGAAACAGCGGGTTCGTTTTCCATGAGATTTGCCCAACTTCAATTTCTTTATGCGTTGCCGGTCGTCTGGCTGGTGATGGCCTTGTGTGTGTTTGCCGCCCGGCATCGCCGCAGGAAATTGTGGAAAAAATGGGTTGGAACAAACCCCGCCCGCCTCCAAGCTGGGTTTTCCTCGCCACGAATGGCTTCGGATTATGTTTTGTGGTTTATCTCGGTCGGAGCACTGCTGCTGGCCTTGGCGCGTCCGATGTATTTTCAACGTGATGAGCGCACCGAGCGGCAAGGAACGTCCTATCTCGTCGCATTGGATGCTTCACGCTCCATGCTGGCCACGGATGTTAAACCGTCGCGATACGCGGCGGCCACCAATGCGCTGGTTGATTTCTTCAACCGATCTGGCCCCGATCAGATTGGATTGATTGCGTTTTCCGGGGTTGCCTATTTGAATGCGCCGTTGACCTTTGACAAAACCGCCCTTCAAACAATTCTCGGTTACATCAACCCCGAAACATTGGTGGACCCCGGCACGTCACTTGGTCTCGCGCTGGATCGGGCCAGCCGTTATTTCACCAGCAACTCCCTGCCGTTGCGTGAGCTTATTATTATTTCCGATGGAGAAGACTTGGATCCCCAAACTTTGAGTCTCGCCCGACGGTTGCATCACGATCAGAAGTTAGTCGTGCATACGATCGGCGTCGGCACAACCACCGGAGCAAGCATTCGAGCGCATCGCGCCGATGCCACGAACAGCGCAACTGTGACCACCCGTTTGGACGAGACCAGCCTGCGCCGCCTCGCTTACGCGACAGGAGGGCGTTATTTTCCGCTGGGAGCCAAAGGCGAAGGCTTGCGCCAACTGAGAGAAGAGGTTTTGAATGAACTCGCTGAATCATCCGCCCGGCGGGATTGGCAAAATTACCGGGAATGCTTTTTTGTTCCGCTGGCTGTGGCGCTGCTCGCCTGGATTGCGCGATTGCTTTTGGGTGGAGACCGCCATTCCCGCCATTCCAAGTTGCCAGCGATTGCGCGCGCCGCTGCGTTAACCGTTTTATTTTGCCTCCCGGCACATGCCGACGACGAAATCGCCGATTTGCAACAACACGTTAATCAAGGCCAGGCGATGGAGGCGTGGCGTCATTTCGACGAGCAACTGCGAGCCGACCCGGGCAATCGCCGTCTTCTATACGACCGCGCCATTGCCGCCTATGCGGCTGGGGAACTTGATAAAGCGATGGTTGACTTGGATCAGGCGGAAAACGGCGCTTCTGATTCGCTTGCCGCCAAGGCCCTGTTCCAAAAGGGAAATGCAGAATTCCGGCTTGGCTCCGCCGCTTTGACCAACGATGCCGACGCGACGATTTCGCACTGGCAAAATTCGATCGCCAATTATGAAGAATCCTTGAAGAGAACACCTCACGACAAGAATTCCCAATTCAACCGCGATGTGGTTCACCATAAACTTTTTGATTTGTTGACACAAAAAGCCGAGGAACACCTTCAAGCTGGAATGCAAACCAATGAGACGGCTGCGGAGAAGATTCCTCCTTTGCGCCAGGCGATGGACCAGTTTCATCAGGCATCTCAGATGGAGCCGCAAGACCAGCGTTCCGCCCAGGGCGAGCAACAAGCTCGCGATTTATTGGCCAACGCCCTTGCGGAGGAAGGGGTTCGCAAGACCATGACAGAGGAGATGATTCCGCCGACAAAATTCCAGGCGCCCGTGATGCACTTGGATTTTCAGCAAATTCAGGAGGGGGTCGATATGTTGGAAGACGCCCACGGACTAAAGCCGGAGGACAAAAAAATCGCCGGCGAATTGGATGAGGGACGTGAACGGCTTGCCAATGCGCTGGCGCAACAGGCGGCGATTTATGAAAGTATCGAGCCGAAGCTTGCCAATCTTGAAAATAAGCTTGGAGCGCTGCGCATGGGAATGGAGTTAGCCGAACAAGCGTTGGATCAATCCCCCAAGAATCAACTTGCCCATCAAGTGTTGGGAGACATACAGAAACGCCTCGCTCAAATTCACGAAGAGGAAGGAGATCGTCTCAGCCAGGAATCTGATAAGTCCGAATTGGAAGAGCAGGCGCAGGACCTGGAGCAGGCCCTCGACCATTATCAACAAGCCTCCGAATTGCAGCCGCAACAATCCCAGCTTCCAAAAAAAGCGGCCAAGACCCAGTCACATTTGGCAGATGTCTTGCAGGCCCTGGGCGAAAAGTTAATGAAAGGTCCGAACGGACCGGAGTCGCCCGACGCCGAGGCCATGCGCCTTGAAGGAGCAGACCAGGCGTTAAGCGAATTGCAAGGATTGCGTCCTTCAAACAGCACGGCAGAAAAAGCCCGGCAAGTGAGTCAGATGTTGGACAAACTTCGACGGAAGCTCGCTCAAAACGGCATTCCCATGCCGCAGCTCGGGCAGCAACCCGGCTCAGCCTGGGCTAACTATGGACCACCCATGGATGCCCCGCCCCGGCTGGATGCGCCCGGCGTCCGGGGTGTTTATCATTCAACGACAATGAATCGCAGCTTGCGCGATTATTGACTCATACGGCGGCATTTGCTTTTTCACGCTGTCAAATGGATTCTACAAGCCTCACCTTCCGAGACTGAACATCCTTCAGTTTGAGATTGGAACTTGCGAAGAGAGACGGCAGTTTTCATACTATCGCTGAAGTTTGGTTCCACATTTGATTGGCATGTCTGGGAAACCGCCCCGAACTACGGTTGTCAACGCTGCTTTTCTCACCACGCAATGGAGCGTGGTTTTGCGAGCGGCCCGGGGCGATTCACCAGAGGCGCTCACGCCTTAGAGGCATTGTGACGAAAAATCTGCGGTGGCATGGTTTTCAATAATTATGGCACCTTTCGCAAGACCGGCTCGATCGGCGGCAGCACCGTGGTCCAACCCGGAGTTGCCTTCAACAATCCTGGCACGTTGGACTCCCAAACTGGCAATATCAGTTTGCAAGGCGCTTACAGCCTTGCCAAAGGCGCAGTAAAATTCGGCCTCAACAGTCCGGGCAATTTCGGCAGCCTCTCCCTGTCTGGAGCGGCAGCCCTGACCGGCACAATCAGTATGAATCTCAACAATGGCTACGTGCCGGCGGCAGGCAGCCAGTTCCAGCTTGTGACATACGGCAGCCACTCCGGAACTTTCAACTCCGCTATTTTCCCCGTGGGCATTTCTTTCACTTATGCCAAAACCGCCGCAACTCTGAGCTGGAGCGGGCTCGCGCGGGCAATTGGGCAACGGGCAATTACGCACTTCACGGCACCGAAACGGAGACTTTCCTGATTAGTCCCGGCTCGACTGTTCAACTGGAGTTGAGCGCGGGCGGCGTGTCGCATTTGCTCGGCACTCTGACTGCCAGCGCTTTGGGTCGATTTCCTACGACACCACGCCGTTCCCCAATGGCTACTAGAACTTTTCCACCAATGTCAATGTGGTCACAGATCCGAATCCCGTGAACGTAAGCGCTTCACTGAACCCAACCAACGGCGTCCTGACCTGGCAATTGGCGTCCATCGATCCGGTAACAGAGCAATTGGTGACGGATCCGTTGGCCGGCTTCCTACCGCCAGACAACGCCCAGGGACAAGGCGAAGGATATGTCAATTATACGATTGAACCGGCGATCGGATTGTCCACCGGCGCCCAAATTGCCAATCAGGCCAGCATCGTTTTCGACGTCAACGCTGCCATTGTCACGCCCGTAACCACGAACACCCAAGATATCACGCCACCCACCAGTTCCTTGACTGCTCTCCCGGCCTATTCAAACCCCAGCATCCCCGTTTCCTGGTCCGGCTCAGATGCAGGTTCGGGGATCGCCAGCTACGATATCTTTGTTTCCAGCAATGGCGCGGCGTGGGCGCCCTGGCTTTTGGACACGACGAATATCTCCGTTATTTTTTCCGGCGCTTATTCCAATTCTATGCATTTTACAGTGTGGCCTTTGATAACGTGGGCAATAAGGAAGCCAATCCAAAAATTCCCGGAGGCAGCACGACCGTGCCGCGCGTCAATGTCAGTGTGACCGCGTCCGGTTCCGGGAGTGTGACCATTAGCTGGCCGCAAGGCGTTCTCCTGCAATCCGCGAGTCTCAGCGGCCCGTGGACCGCGAGCTCCGCCTCCTCACCGTACAGATTTTTTCCGATAAATCCGCAAATGTTTTTCAAAGTGCAAGTGCAATAGTCCCCTGCTCTGTCTGGTGCCATTGGGAATCCAAATTTTGTTTTAACATCAACATTGCAGTCAAACTAAAGAACAAATGCGTTTCTTCGGTCTGTGATTTTCCAATCCGCGGTCGGGAGTCGTTTTGAAGATCGAACACTTGCGGCAGTCCCTCCCCAGCCAACGAATCGGACCAGGATTTCCCTTTCTTTGCGGTGGGCCTGGACTCCGGTTCCAAAACTTTTAGAAGCAAAGACTGTGGAGCGCGGGAACAAAATGAACCGCTGTTTCCTAACTGATTCACTGAATTGTGAACCAGCCCAGACTGTTCGCGTTAGCTAACAGTCGGCGAGTTTCAGTGTAACGGTGACAGAACGGTAGGCGAACTGTTGTGTCGCGCCTTCGTTTTACTGACACTTTCATTGGCAGTGGCCAATCCGAAGCTCGCAAACCCTTGCCGCAGACGCAATTAAGAATGGAGCCAGTTGCCGGACTTGGGCTGGTCTTACCGATTCAATTCCGAGGAGAATGGGTGATTTCCCTCGTAGAATCAAGAAGAATTTAGCATAACCTCTTCACTATTTTTCGTATGATAGTCAGTATTTTTACTGACAGTTTCACTGACAGTGGATTCTGTCTAGTGTCTGAAAAAATCATTTTTTTAAACACTTTTCTCTCCATGAAGACGGAAAGCAGCGCGGAAGCGAACACGCGAGCGCAAGCGAATGAGCGGAGTCGAGAGGCGGAGGCCATTCGTTGGGGGATAGGTGGGGACGGCAGAGCCCCCCAACAAAACACAAACGGCTGAACCGTTGCCAGTCCAGCCAGGGCAATATAACAAGTCGATCAACTCATACCCAATGGCTTTGCATCCTTCTGAGTAGAAACGTCGTGTGAGCGCAATTCAATAGTTCCCTGACCGATACAATGCACGGAGACGCTGTTCCCCGGCTTAAATCCCGCTTGTTCAAGCCATTTTCCGATCATGCGAATTTTCGGTTTTATTGCGCCAGTCCATCGGTCGCCGTCGGCTTCAATCTTTAGAATACGAGTCGTTGAATTCATCCAATTTCCTTCGTGTTACGCGGCTTTTTGGTCTGCCGGAAAGAATGAACCATACCGTCGGCGTGGGTCGTAATACACGCCGGACATAATTTGCCCGCAAGGGTGCTGCCAAACCTGACGGCGGTTGTTCCAATGAAAGCCAAGCGTTGACAACTCGGCGGTAATGGTTGGCGGTTGTTTGTCGTCGAAGCGAATCCAAACCCATTTGCCAACCACTTCGGCCAATTCCCAAAAACGCGGTGCTTCCTTTTGCAACAATTTCAATACCCTTTCAGTCGGTAAACCCCGATTGTATCGTCTTGCAGCCAAGTCGATTTTCAACGACTTCGTCTTGCCTTCGATATGCTGTGCGGTCCGGTTCAAGAGCCCTGAATCTGATTCCGAATTTGAAACTTTGACTGAATTTGAATTTTTCTTTGTTTTCATAATCTTTTTTTTGATCTGCTGTGCGTTCTCGGACTGTCGCCCTTCACCGAAAAAGCCCGTGCAGACAGGGCGGCGCGTGGGAGTGATCTTCAGAGGGCACCACGCTGTCGTTGCCCCCCTGTTGAAGCGGGCTGGTGAGGGCGGCAGGCTAGAACGCAGAAGCAGACAAGAGATTTGAAAACCAAAAATTTGAAGTCATAAGCAAGGGACGCGGGGCCGCGCTCACCGGTCTCTCTGGCAGAACGGATTTGGAATGGAGCGTGAGAGGCTTTGACGAAGAGGAATGGAGAGTCCATTCTGCCGGAGTGACCGGCTGAAATCGGGGCGGACTAAGTGCGGCGTCTCTCGCGGAGCTATGCTGCGGAATTGGGCAGTGAAGTCGTAGCGAGAGCCGCCGCTCTTAGTCCGCACGGAAATTAATCTATCGGAATGTGCGAGATGCCGATTGGGGAAATCCCGAACTCGAGGTACCGGTGGCGTCGGAAATAATTGGCCACGATAGTGCGGGTGGTTGCAATGACGAGCACATGGCTGTTTCTGACAAAGATGGACAAGCAATCGAGTGCGTTTATTATCCTGAGATTCACATGCGCGACTCGCGAAATGAACCAAGTCGATTAACCAACCACGGTATGCCGTCGCGCAGGTCTGCCGACTTAAAAGCAAAGAATGTTTGGAAGAAATGGGAATCCTGTTTTTTCTACGGGTGCGTTGGATTATGTGCGACCGCAAGCCTGAATTTTGCGACCAAGTTCGTACCTGAATGGGGAAGGTGGTATTCTTCAAGTACCAATCTCCGTTGGCAGACAGACGCAATTCTGCGAGGCCATGTGACGTTGGACTCGGTGCCGATTCCTTTACGTTGGGATCTGGTTTGGGATCATGGCATTCAGCAGGTTTGGGGACTTGGTGTTACAAGTTTCCGTCTAGTTTTCGAAATTATAGTCAAGGCTTTCGGTTTTGACAGCTTCCCTGATAAGGTGACATTCCTGATTGCTTATTTCATTTGCTCAACCTGTTTGATTGCAACATTTTTTGAGACGTTCAAAACAGCTGACACTTTGGAGTTGTTTGCCACGACTCGGAAACTTTGCATGGCGATCCTGTTGCTTTTTGCTCCTCCTTTTGTCACGCTGCTACGCACTAGATTTGAGGTTTACGAAGAAATTGTAGCGTATGGATACCTTTACAGTCTGATCTCGTTTGCGTCCTTGCTTTGGGTGGCTGACAAACCGAGCACTCCAAGACTTCTCCTACTGTCGACGTGGTCAGGCGTTGGCGCGATAGTTAGGCCAACTCTGCTGTTTTACGGAATAGTAACGTTGATGTTGGGTGTTGCAATTGCCCGGCGAAACGGAAAACTGCTGCCCGTTCTTCTTGCAACTACGATGCCATTTTCTCTCTGCAGCGCGATGCTGTGCTATTCCAACTGGCGCCGATTTGGGGCCGTTAGTGAATTCGGTCACTCATTAAACGTTGGAGTCGTCAGTCATAATATTTTCTCGCTAAAGTTCGGATCTCCGTTTCAACACGAACCATTTTTATCCGCCCTGCGAGACGATTTGGGATCGCTCTTCTTTAACAAGCAACTGAATGGGTTTGATTTCTACAAACAAGGCTGCGTGTTCGGACAATCGCCGACGGAGCGCTGGCATGAAATGTATTTTACAAGCTTTGATATTAGTTATCTGGCGCTGTTTGTTTTGAGCTGCCTTGTTTGGGTAATGAGTGCATCCCGCAGCCAATTGAGTCGGACCCTATTCCAAAATGGTAGAAAAAATTCAATCAAACCCGGCGTGGGGGAAGCGACCTTTGAGATGTTGGGATTGCCATGGGCAATAATGACGTTTGTTTGCCTTTTCGCTTTTTACTTCCGCAGCCCTAGTATGAGTTCCAGATACAATATCGATCTCCTTCCATCTGTCGTGGTCGCGATTGCCGCGCTTTTTTCCAGTCTATTTAACTTCGCGCTGAAAAAGCGTCGAGCCGCCTTTGGCGTGAGCGCGTGCATTGCGTCGGTCCTGTGGATTGTTTTCGAAGGCGTTACGGCGAAAATCTCCCCGACGCACATAGCGCAGGTTCCTTTAGATGCAAAATCGATCCATCAAGCAATGCTGGCTACGGAACGAGGAACAATTGATTACAGCCAACAGTTTCGCAATTTTAAATCTTTGCATCAGCCAATGTTTGTTGACCAAGCAGGACAGCTTCGTATTGCCGAAACGGGGATTAACGACGAGGACTCAGCGCCGGGAGATCGACCGGTAATGATGCCAGCGCAATCAGAGTATCAAATTGGCGATGAAAGGCAGGTCAATGGCGGAATTCCGTTCAACGGCACGGGATGGAATTTAACTAACGGATCGGTGGATCCTGCGGTTATTTTATTTGCTCGTGATCCCGGCCAGCTGACTCTGTCTCTTTTCTCACCAGATGGCGCAACGATAACGCAGGATGATATCGCCCCGATTCAGGCAAAAATCGGCCTTGAATATTTGAGGCGCCAATACGCTGAAGTAGCTTCCAACCGGGCTACCATTGTTTTTGATGGCCCTCACCGAAATCGTTACAAGGACGGAATTCAAGTCTGTTTTCTTGGCTTTATTCGCGTCGACGACCTCGGTAAAAAAGTCCCCGCGCTTGGCTTGAAAGCGGTATCATTTGCAAAAGCTGATAGTACGCTGCGAAGGCCACTTCAATGAACGTCAAGAATGATCAATAATGTAATTAACATTCAGGAACATGGAGACGAATCTGCAGAGCGAATGCCAAATTAAGACAAACCAAGTGGAAGTTAGCTTTGTGCTGCCGTGTCTTAACGAAGCACGGACCGTTGGAGCCTGTGTAAGGGATTGTTTAGGAGTGATCCGTTCGTCCAATGTTGTCGGTGAAGTAGTCGTCGCGGACAATGGTAGTACGGATGGTTCTCAAAAACTCGCCGAAAGCGCTGGAGCACGAGTGATACACGTTCAAAGACGCGGGTATGGAAGTGCGCTCTTGGCGGGAATTCGATCGGCGGAAGGGAAATACGTGGTGATGGGCGACAGCGACATGAGCTACGACTTCACGCAGGTGCCACGGTTCATTGAAAAACTCAGGCAAGGAAATGATCTGGTTATGGGTTGTCGAATGTCGCGCGGCGGAGGGACAATCTTGCCTGGGGCGATGCCGCTTCTTCATCATTGGCTTGGCAATCCGGTCTTGTCAATCCTGGGGCGCATACTCTTTGCTACCGACATCATCGACTTCCAATGCGGCATCCGAGGATTTAGTCGCGAGCGAGCATTGGAACTGGGACTATGCACACCCGGTATGGAATTTGCATCTGAAATGATCGTCAAAGCGAGTCTGGCCAAGTGGAAAATCGCTCAAGTGCCGGTCACTCTAAGGCAGGATGGCAGGAACCGTCCACCGCATCTCCGGACTTGGCGCGATGGCTGGCGACATTTAAGATTTATGCTGCTCCATGCTCCTCGCTGGCTTTTCTTATTACCTGGTCTTTCTGTTATGCTCTTGTCTGCATGTTCATATGCGGCTCTAATCTGGGCCCCCGTGACTTTCCACGGGATTCGGTTTGATACCAAAACTTTGTTGATTGCTGCAGCTGGAATCCTTGTCGGATTTCAGGTTACGCTGATGGGCCTTTTTTCAGAGTTGTTTTGTCAAACGACTGGCCTTTTGCCGTCGCGCAACCTAGGTGATGCAGTCCTCAAGTCGGGCCCATTTGAGAAAGGATTGCTTTTTGGTGGGATGCTCTTCCTTGGTGGTGCGTTGTGTCTCGTCTTAGGGTTCCTGAATTGGAAAAAAACGGGATTTGGCGATCTCGACTCACCAAACACACTTCGCCTGATCATTTCTAGCGTGACCGGCATGTCCCTCGGCGTCCAGGCGGTTTTTGGCGGATTTGTCCTTGCTGTGCTCGGCATTAAATCGGATTCGGAGTGATTTCGAAGCTGGAATGTCGTTTTGGCCTTTGCGTACGCAGGCGAGTTCAATGCACCTCAGGACGTACGATGGACTTGAGAACGTAGAGCAGATTGCCACTATCCATGTAGATTAATTGGTAATCCGCATTGATGAAGTCACGGAACGGGCGAGGGTTGCTGTCGTTTCGGAGCAGCATGAGTTCCGGTTTGAACGACTTCAAATCTTCCGCCAACCGGGCATTCGTCATTTCCCCAGACCAATATCGCTTTAAAACCAGGACCGCCAAGTCAGGAGGCATCGGAATGCCGGAATGAAACGAATAAACTGGCTCCTCGGTGTACAACCATCTGGCCTGGGATTTATAAAGTTCAATCTGCTTCAAAAAAAGCGAAGCGTAGGTTTGCGGAGAATTCTGCACCGATTGAATTTCTCCGACCAGTCGTTCCTGTATCCATGCGCCAGCGCAGAGACCGTACAACGCCAAGAGTGCACACCAAAGCCGGCCTTCAGGCCAAGTGACCTTTTTCCAGAGAGAATCAATGCCAATGGCTGCGCACCAACAAAGTGGGATTGTTGTATGCACATAATAGTAATTCCACCAAGGTCTGTGGAGGCCGAATATAAGCAGACAATAGGCAAGCCATGAAATCGGCGCTGCCATCGACGGCGCGCGTGTTAAGTTGCGTGCACAAATCGCGATGCCCCCCAACGCTGGAAGAGACAAATCCCAGTTTTTGAGCAAGGCAATCCAGGAAAATTGATGGTCGTCGGGCGCACCGTAATCAAAAGACTTCGTCCTTCCAAAATGAGATACCCAAGACTCGTGAAAGTGCGCCAGGTAGGCCCCCTGACTAACTGCAAGATCAATTAGAATCGTGGTTGCCGCCGAACTGATAGCAAAAATTAGAACACTCCTGGCAAAATATTGCCCGCTTAGGATTTCTTCACGGCAACAAATCCAGATCAGTAGCACTGCCACAGGCAACATGACGAGGCTAATCAACTTTATTTCCAAGGCAATCGCGAATGCCATGCCCGCTACCAGAGTCGTAAACATCTGTCTGCTTCGGCTCCCAAAGACCAAAGCGCATAACGCGCAAATCGTAGGCGCTAACGCCGGTATTTCAAGCATGCATGACGATCCCAGCAAAAGAAAACCGGGCGACGCAATGAGAAGAATTGTCGCTATCGCCGCAATTCGAAGGTTGCTCAACCTCAAGAAAAGAAAAAATATCGCTGTGATCAGCAGCAATGTAAAACCAGCAGTGATGAGCCGGGGGAGGAGCATTGACGATGAGTCGTGCCGCAGGGCTTCCGTCAGCAAAAACGTGTGCAACGGTGGCTGATCGTTCCAGATATCAGTGTACAATTTATAGCCCTTGAGGCACAATGTCGCTTTGGCAACCTCAAATCCTTCATCAGCACCTATTAGAATGGCAGATCGAAGGGGGAGGTTGATTTGAAGCGCAAGGAATGCAATAAGAAGCGCAGCGAGAACCGCGCCCGACTTTAAGTTCAATGTCGGATTCGGCGTCTTTTGATTACTTTCCGACTTAATCAATGTAGCGAGGGGAGGCATTCGTCTTTTTTTCCGTGATGGCTATGAATAAATTCTACCTGGAAATTCCAAGGTGAAAAGTAAATAACTGAACTTTAGGACTGAATCGTTTTAAAGCGCAGTTTGAGCGAGTGGAACATCCTTTGCATGAGGGGAAAGATCGGGGCAGTTCTCGATTAACAGATGCCCTCACGTGGCAAAATTGAAGCCTTGCGGCGTGAAAGTTGCTTTACATCTTTTCGAAATCGCGGGGCGCGGACAATCGTTCCAATTCAGCGGGGGATAAAAATGTGAACGCGATTGTCCTTGACAACTCCATAAGATATTCCTTACGTTTGTCGCATCTCAGAAAAAAGGCGCTTGGAAAGACTATTTCTTGGAGGATTTTGCATCCCAAGAGAGGAAGTTTGTATGATTCGGTTATCGAGACAATTTAAGCCGGAATTTACTTCAGAGAGGTTGCCCGAAATGGTTTTCGCTCCTCTATTACCTACCCACCTTACCACGACATGAAAGCACACGTTTTTGGGTTCTTCCGGAAAGTTGGAGTCTGGGATAAGGATTTGGTAGTATGAGACATGAGTCAAAGTCTTTTGTATCATGCGTTTGGCGTGCGGGAAGGGTACAAGTATTGGCGGACCGAATACCAGGACGGTTGTGTGCGGTT
>DASXZW010000041.1:0-33378 GCA_036501665.1 Verrucomicrobiia bacterium | reverse complement strand
GCATCCCCCGCCTGGCCCGGCGTCAAGGCGAGAATCAAGGCGCACCGAGCATTCGCGGCAACCAAATGAATCTTGGTGGTGCATCCGCCCCGGGAGCGGCCGATGGCTTGCGGCCCGCTTTTTTTAAAGCCCCGGTGCCATCGGGATGCACTTTGACCGTTGTGCTGTCCAAAGAAACGGCTTCCATGCGCAACGCCAGAATTTGCTCCTGTTGCAGACGGGTAAACACCCGGTCCATGACGCCTGCCTTGCTCCAGCGGTTCATCCGGGTATAAATGGTGTGCCAGTTGCCGAAGTGCCTGGGCAGCCCGCGCCATTTGCAGCCGTGCTCGGCCACAAATAATATGGCGTTGAGCACTTGAAGGTTGGTCAGACTCACATTGCCTCGCTGCCGGGGCAGGCAGTCGGCAATCCGCAAATATTGGCCCTCAGTAATTTCCATCGGCCAATCTTACAGTTGACCCCGTCCTGCGTCAATTTGTGTTAACAGGCCCTAACATAATAAATATCGTCCTCCTGGTCGTATCGTTCCAGGATCTCAATATCGTCTTCTATTTTGAATCGATTGCTCATTTGGACTTTGGCGGCACAAACATTTTTCCCATTTTTGGCTGCTCAACCGGATAAGAGCGGTGCCCAAACACAAGCTGGTCACTCATCATAAGTTGAGTGAATTTTTTATAATAAAACAACTGGCATTTATTGTGCAGGTGGTGACGAACCACATCTGGGTTTATCAGCGTTGTCGCAACTTTATCGCCGTTATACCGATAATAGTGCCGTTCGGGCGCTTCGCAAATAATCGTCCATTTGGTTTTGGACAACGTCATGTTCCCTTGAAATTTCGTCGGAAATACGGCGCGGTCGTCATCTCCAAAAACTATGTCTGGCACGTTTCAATTTGGGTTTGAGGGCGTACGTTAGCCGTCCGTTTCGCGATTGCAATTATATTCCCGCCGACTGAGTTTCTGCCAGCACACTCAGTCCAGCCCCAGAATTCTCCGACCGTCGGCGGTGATCATGGATTGGTGCCACGGCGGGTCCCAGACAATTTCGACCACGGCATCCTCAACCCCTTCAATGTAAAGCAGCTTTTGTCGGGCATCCTCGGCGATGACCGATCCCATCCCGCAACCGGGCGCTGTTAACGTCATCTTGACAGCCACTTTGCTGTTTCCGCTGGGGAGCGTTTCCAATTGCAGGTCATAGATCAAACCGAGATCGACAATGTTGACAGGAATTTCCGGATCGAAACAGCTCTTGAGACACTGCCAGAGTTGCTTTTCATCGGCGGGTCCTGCGCTGACCGGTTTTTTGCAAATCTCTTCCATCAAGCTGGTCGCCTGCTGCATCCCCAACGCATCAGCGTCGCGTTCCGCAATGCGAAACAAACCTTCCGGTGCGTGAACGGTGAAATTGCCGCCCAGCGACTGAACCACGCTGACGGCGGTTCCCTCCGCAAGCGTCATAACGTGACCCAGCGGAATTTGGACCGCCTGGCAGTCACGGCTGAGTCTGATGGTTTCACTCATTGCCGGCCGCCATTGTGGAAAGTTTGTAAATGACCGTGTGCCGATAGGTCTGTCCGGCTTTTAAGACGATGCTCGGAAAATTGGGGTGATTCGGCGAATCGGGAAAATTTTGCGGTTCAAGGCAAAAGCCATTTCGGCGTTGATAAACCCAGCCGCCCTTTCCGCGAATGGAACCATCCAGATGATTGGCAGTATAAAACTGCACGCCTGGCCAGTCGGAGAAAATTTCCAACACCCGCCCACCCGATGGTTCGCTAACACGAGCTATCTTCCCAATCTGACCCGCAGGATTGTTCACAACGAAGTTATGGTCGTAACCGTGACCAAGTTTTATTTGTTCGTTGTCCGCGTCGATCCGCGCGCCGATTGCGCTCGGTTGACGGAAGTCGAACGGAGTTCCTGTCACCGATTTCAATTCGCCGGTCGGAATCATGGTGGCATCGACCGGCGTGAATCGGTCCGCTTCAATTTGCACCTGATGCGAAAGCACGTCGCCCTTTCCAGCGAGGTTGAAATAGGTGTGCTGCGTGAGATTGACGATCGTCGTTTGATCCGTCGTCGCTGAAAGATCGACGCGCAGACTGTCATTCTCATCGAGGCTGTAAACGGCCTTCACATTGAGATTGCCCGGATACCCTTCTTCGCCGTCCACGCTGTAATAAGTCAGTTCCAGCGCCGGTCCCGTGGCGACGCGCGTCATCGTCGGCTGCCAGATGACTTTATCAAAACCCTTTTTTCCACCGTGCAAGGAATTGGGCCCGTTGTTGATGGCAAGAGAGTAAGTCGTTTCGTCCAAAATGAATTTCGCGTTGGCAATGCGGTTCGCGCAACGCCCGACCAATGCCCCGAAATAAGGGGTCTTATCGAGATAACCCTGCAATTGATCATACCCCAGCACAATGTCCGCCATGTTCCCGTCCCGGTCAGGCGCAGTGAACGAAACGAGGATTCCGCCATAATTGGAAACACGCGCTTCAACGCCTTTCGTGTTGCGCAGAGAAAAAATGGACACCGGCGCGCCATCAGGAAGCTGTCCAAATGGACCGACGGAAATCCCCGCCGGAAGTGCTTTAGAATATTGCATCTCTATCGTACTAAAACCAAGCCGCGCAAAGGTCAAGCCGAGCCGCTCAAAGTCATTGCTCCGGGCCGAATCCAGTGATCGCTATGCAGCAGCCCCCACTCGAAAGTCTGGCGCTGGCTAAGCGAGAAACCGTGGCGTTCCAGAAAAGGATCAGGCGGAGTGAGATTCGCCGCCGGCAAGCCTGTCGCCCAGCGGAAAAATAAATACATCATTTCCAATATCGCCAGCGCGCGCCAGCGCGCCAACCCGCTTTCCGGCTCCTGAAAGTCCGCCACCAGCCAGCTTGCGCTGGGCGACGACGCTCTCGATAGCTTCGCCAGAATCCGTTCAAGCTGATCCGGCCTAAAGCAGTCAAGCACAAAATGCGTCGCGATCAAATCATAATCATGCGGCGGCTCCCATTCCAAAATGTCCGCGTGGATGAATTCAACCCGATTCTCCTCAACCCCTTCGGAACGCAGCCGGGCCTTCGCCGCCTCCAGCATTTTGGCGCTAACATCAATGCAGGCGCATTGGACGTTCGGGTGCGCTTTCAGTAAATCCGCCACAAACGGCCCATGCCCCTGCCCCACAATCAGCGCTCGGCGCGGCGCAGCAATTTCCGTCAAAAATGCGCCCCGGCATCGCTGCAATTTTGTTCCCGCCAACACCCACTCCATCCAACGATAATGCGGCGCAAGCCAGTTGAAATTAGCCGCTTCCGCCGCCCTCCCTTGATAAATAAGACGCCAAACCACCCACGCCACGACCCCGCCAACGGCGTAAGCCGCCGCATCCAAAGGATCGCCCGTCGTCGGCAATATATGCGGCCCGATCACTTCAAATAGTATTGACCATCCGATGACGTGCGATGCGACCTCCCAAAATGTCGGCGCGCCATCGTGTTCGCGAAGTCCAAGCCAGTATTGAATCAGCAACAACAGCGGCAGCGCGCACGGAATGAGCAAAAGGTCGTTGAACCAGTCATGGAAAAACGCGCTGTGAAAATGCGGCTTGATCCACCAACGATTTGCCGCATACAGCCCGCAACAGATCAAAAAGAGCGGATCGAAGACAAACCCGAATCGCTTCACAGGAGCGCGAGAATGATCATCCCCACTCCAAACCCAAGCATCAGTTTCAAAACAAAGATCTTAGTTAGAATCATGACGTTGAATAATAGAACAGGCACAAGCGATGTCCAGAAAAGGAATAGACAACGACCGCATATTCGGTCCCATTCCTAATCCTAATCGTAATCTTAATCCTAATCAATTTTCTCATAGCAGGAATGATTAAGATTAGGATTAAGATTACGATTAGGAGGGCAAAGCGATGGCGCGAATGATAGAAAAGTATTGTATCGCGACGATTCTTTTCACACGCTTTCTTCGTGCCGAAACCAGCATTAGGTCGGGATTTGGGGAAGTTGATGGGCCGCGCTCCGGGCGAAAGCAGCGCGCTCTCCGGAACCGCCAAACCCGCCCCTCTCAGCGCAGGGGTCAAGTCGCTAATGCAGAATCAGCCTGTCGCCGCCCCGCAGCCAGCGAAGCATCAAATCCCGCGCTGGTATTTATTTGCGGGTGACACCTTATTGATCGCGATGGCGTTGGTGATCGTTTACAAAAGCCCTTCCCCGCTTTCGATCCGGCGCGAAATCTTTTGCGTTGGTCTCGTCGTTGTTGCGGCCGCGCTTGCCATCGCCGCCCTGTTGATGTCCGAAGGCGAGGCGCAACCGGAATCACGCGCTGGCGCTGGTGTAATGCCGAATGGAGAACCGCCAAAAAAGTTCGGACACGACAAAGCAGAGACAAGCAGCTCCGAGCAGTAGAAACATCGGCGCGGGACTGTTCAGCCGATTTAGCAGGACCCGCACCGGCACGTTGACCACCAGCAGAATCGGGATTGCGAAGGTGAAAAATGCGCGGAAAAATCCCTGAAACGCCTCGTCCGGCATTCGCGCCAGGTTAAAAAGATTGTAGTAACCCCAGATAATTCCCTGCGCGCGCACCGTCCAGAACGCCACCGTCGAAAGCATGAACATCAGCGAGTAATGAATCATGATTCCTGCTAGACACAATAGTGCGAAGCCCATGACTTGCATCGCGTTTGGGACGTAATGCAGTTGATGCGCTGCATAAACTATGACCGTCCCGCCAAGTGTCGCGTTGACGAACCCGCCAAGATCGACTTGACGCAGTGACACCAGAAAACGGACGTTGACCGGCAGCAAAAGCATGAAGTCCAGCCGCCCCGTTCGGATCAGGTCCGACAGCCCCGTGCAATTCGTCAGGAAAAACGCCTGAAAAATTTGCTGAATCACGTGACTCGCGCCGACGAGCATCACCACCTGCCATTTCGTCCAAGACGCAATGTGGTCCGTATGCAAATAAATGACGCCGATGAAACTCAGTTGCAGGCCGAACCACAGTATCTCCACGAATATCCAAAGAATAAAATTGCTCTTGAAACTCATCTCTCGGACGACGGAATTGCGCCACAACGCCGCGTAAATTGTCAGATAACGCCGCAAACGTGCGATTCGACTGGGCGGTTGCGAGTTCATCCTCCGACGGCGGAATATTTTCGGATTCCCCTGCTCCAAACCCATTGCGCCAGCGTAAAAAAGAAAACCGTCCACCCCGTCTGGATGCACAACCCCTGCCACAACGCCACGCCCTTGACCTGCCCCAAATACGCGCTGACTGGGAAAAAAAGCAGGTACGGAAACGGCGTAAAATTAAGCGCATGTTCCATAACAGGTGGCAGGATGTTCAACGGAAACAAATGTCCTCCCGCAATGTACTCAAACGCGAAAATAATGAAAATGAACGTTGAAACTTCCAACAGCCAGAAAGCCGACAGCGCCATCGTGTACGACATAAAGAATTGCAGCAATCCCGCCAGCGCCGTGGATAGAATGCAACCGACCAGTGCGCTCGTGTCCGCCGGGGCCACCATGAATTTCCGCATGAAAAAGATAAACAGCCCGACCGGCAACAGCGCCGCCGCCGCGAATATAATTTTCCCCGAACAAAACAGGCAAAGCCGGTACTTCATGTAATTGATCGGTTTGAGCAGAAATTGGCTGATGTTGCCGTCCTTGATGTCCGCGGCGATTTGCCAATCGTCCTCGTTGACCGCCGTCAATATGTCAATAATTGTAACAAGCAGGTAATAGGAAATCATTCCCGGCAGCGTGTATCCAGCCACCCCTGTATTTTGCCCGCTGTAAACTGTGCGCCACAGGAAAATCGTCGCCAGCAACGGCACAAGCCCAAATGCCGCGCGAAAGAGAAAATTGAAGCGATAGACCAGTTGGTTCGCGAATCCGATTTTTATGACGTGCCAGTATTTCCGCATGTGCTTTTAAGCCGGCACAGCAGACTCTACGAAGGCCGCCAATTCAACCCGAAATCGTTCCAGCGGAAGTCCGATCACGTTGGTGAAGGAACCGGAAATGGATTCCACGATCACGTCCCCTTGGTCCTGGATTCCGTAACCGCCCGCTTTGTCCAACGGATTGGTTTGCGCGAGATAATGGCGAATTTGCGCGAGGTCCAAACTGCGAAAGCGAACATCCGTGTGATCGAAAAAAACTTTTTGCCGATGCGCGCGCAAATGAATCAAACAGACACCCGTAACCACTTCGTGCTGCCGTCCCTGGAGCGACATCAGCATTTCCTCGGCTTCGCGCATCGAGGAGGGTTTGCCGAAAAGTTTGTTGTCAAGCGCCACCACCGTATCGACCCCGAGCGTGATGGCATCGGGATGCTTTTTTGAAACGGCGCGCGCCTTTCGATAAGCGTTGATTTGTGCGACTTCGCCAGCGCTGAGCGCGCCGCCCTCCACTTCGGGCGCATTGCTGGGAATGACCTGAAATTCCAGGCCAAGCTGCCGCAGCAATTCCGCGCGACGCGGCGACGCCGAAGCCAAAATAAAAGCCGGAGAATTCATTTCTCGTAATCCCGCAAAAAATTTAAGTCACACCCGTGCGATTTGCAACCCGCGCGTTCATTGTCAGAGATTCGTGTAGTTAATAGTGGTCACTCGCGACCCCTTCCTTTCCCTCGATGTTTCTTGATCCTCGCATTTCTCCGTGCATCATTGGTGCGTGACCAAACCGAAACAAGCCGAGCGTAAACCGCGAAACCTTTCCCCGGCAAAGTTGAGGCAAGTTCGCGATCGGCTTGAAGATTTTCTCGAAGACCAATTGGTGTTTACCCAGGAATTCGCAGACGTCACAAAACCTTCCAGGTCAAAAAATAAATCCATCACCCGCCCTCGCAAAGTTCCTTCCACCGCCAAACACCGGAAGACTTGACGTCAGGTCTCATTCAGTCTCTCTAATTGCCGTTTGTGCCGGTCCCAAGGCATCCTGAAACGCTTTCAGTTTCACGAAAAATGTCGCGTCATCAAGAACCGGTCGCGCATCGGTTGTGTCAGGCGCGAACTCCAATTCAATCCACGACTTGCATCCGCCGTAAGACTGAAGCATCGGCAACTCCACCGGTTTGCCCAATCGAAACACCCGCACCGCCATCGCATGGATTTGTTTGGAACGCCCCCAATCGAATCGTTCGGCAATGACCTCATCGCGCCAGATATGCTGCCCTTTCAAGCGACGCGCGCTCTCCAAATCATCCAATTGCCGCCACGCGACAACTTCCGCAAATGCCTCCAACCGCAAAACATTCGGCGAAGGAAAATGCGGTGCCAGTTCATCGAACCGCGCCTGCGCGGCGGGAATGACCTGATCGCGTTGTTGGTGAAACAGTGTCGGAAAAAGCCAGAACCGCGAGTGCTCAATTTGAAAACCGCCGCGCCCCTCGCGCAAACCGCCCTTGCGAAAAATCACGATTTGCTCCCCACGCATGAGCGCATCGACGACCACCACCCACTCTTTAAAAGCCTGTTGCATACTTAGCTTACATCACAAATCAAACTCCAACGGCGAGGCCCGCCGCCTCGGCCATTTTTTTCTGACGCGCGTCGAAGGTCAGAAATTGATCTGCACTCCACTCAATCGCCGCTGCAATATGAAACAAGTCCGAGCTTCCGCAACTGATGGTTTCACTGTGAGCGGAGCCTAGCTTTTCGGCCTGTCGCAGTACAGCAATCCAATCGATTTGCAAGTGAAAGACTACCGCCTCGTCGCGCAAGTCAGCTTCCAATTGAGCGATTACTCTACGGCACTCCCGGGAATCGATCTGGCTATTGGAGACTGCCAATCGTATCGCGTTCCGAACTTCCAGCCGATGCCATGGATTAAAAGGGAGCAACTCCTGGTGCCGTCTTGTGAAAGCAGTAGCAACAGGGGTGTGACGTTGCGGAAGATAAAGACTGACGATAAAGCTCGAATCGGCGTAGGCCTTCAGAATTCCCTCCGATTCTGATCCCAGATTTCTTTCATCGCCTTGTCTGAAATTACTCTGTCCCCAAAAATCTTTCGTAGGCGCGCCTCTATGTCAGGCATTTTGGGCCGCTTTGATTTCTTGCGTTTTGCGGGAAGCAGACGCGCCACCGTCACGCTGCGCCGAGTTATGGCAACTTCCTCTCCATCGGCGATCCATTCCAAAATGCGGTTGAAATCGTGATGAACTTCACGAATTGACACTGTTCTCATGTGACACATTATGTTACACAATACGTCGCCTGTCAATACCGCTCGAATTCCACCTTGCTACCTCTTCCCCGCCTTTGCTGCTTGAAGTAAAACATCCGCCTCCTTACGCTCCCCGCCATGAACAACAGCGCGCGAGTCAGGCTTTTTATCATGATGGTCCTGGAATTCATCATTTGGGGCGCGTGGCTCCCGTTGATTTTTGGGTACCTGCCCAGCCTCGGTTTCACCGCGCTTCAACAGTCCCTGATCCTGAACGCCTTTCCGGTCGCGGCCATCGTCGCCATGTTTTTCAGCAACCAATTTGCTGACCGCAATTTCGCCGCGGAAAAATTCCTCGCGTTCAGCCAGTTGATCGGCGGAATCTCGATGATCGGCCTCGCTTTCACTCGCGACTTCTGGACGTTTTTTCTGCTCATGCTCGTCCACTGCCTTTTCTACGTGCCGACTCTTTCCATCGTCAACTCAATCACCTTCAACAGTCTGAAGGAGCCAAAGGATTTCGGCTTTGTACGCATGGGGGGGACCATCGGATGGGCATTAGCCGCGTGGCCGTTCACGTTTATTCTCGTCGATTGGAACAAAGTCAACGCGACGCCGACACATGGATTTATCGACTGGCTGCAAACGGTTCTTGGCAACGGCTTGACTGGTGTTGAACTGCAACATGGAGTTCGCTGGACATATGTTGTTTCGGGCGTTGCGTCACTATTGCTGGCCGCATTCAGCCTCGCGCTGCCACACACCCCGCCGAAAAAAGCCGTCTCGTCCGACAACAAACTCGCCTGGCTGGAGGCGATGCGGTTATTGTCAAAGCCGTTCATCCTGGTGCTCTGGGTCGTGACGTTCGCGGATACGTTCGTCCTCAATGCGTATTTCAATTGGGCCGGTTCATTTCTCGGAAGCCCGCAAGTCGGCATCAAAGGAAACTGGATCATGCCCATCATGAGTATCGGCCAGGTCGCCGAAATCCTGACAATGTTGGTCCTTGGTGCGGCGCTAAAAAAGTTTGGATGGCGAATCACCATGATCGTAGGAATTTTGGGCCACGTTGCGCGCTTTGGAGTGTTCGCGTTTTTCCCCCAGGCGACAGGGCTGATTGTTTTTGTCTTCCTGTTGCACGGCGTTTGCTACGCCTTTTTCTTCGCGGCAGTTTACATTTTTGTGGATGAATATTTCCCGAAAGACGCCCGCTCCAGCGCGCAAGGGCTGTTTAACGTCATGATTCTCGGCATCGGCGTTATCGTCGCTAATACCTTCTGCCCCTGGATGATGGGCCATTACACGACTGGCGGTGTTACCGACTTCAAAACGTTGTTCGTCTTCGCCGGCGGGGTCGCGGCGGCAGCGGCGATTGCACTGGCGCTCTTTTTCCACCCTCCCCCTGCTCCCTCGCAAGCGGAACAATCGCACTAATGTGAAAACTTTCCGCTCACTCGAAGAACGCCTTGACGAATATCTCCGAAAAAAACCCACGGTAGGAAAATCCGTGTATCTCGCGTCCACCGCCGCCGTCCTCGGCGACGTCACTCTGCTTGACGGGTCGAGTGTTTGGTACAACGCCGTCCTGCGCGGCGACATCAATCGAATCATCGTCGGAGTCGGCAGCAACATTCAGGATAATTCTGTCGTCCATCTCGCGGACGATTTTCCGTGCATCATCGGCAATTATGTAACGGTCGGCCACTCGGCGATTGTTCACGCCTGCACCATTGGTGACGAATGCCTGATCGGAATGGGCGCGGTGATTCTTGACGGCGCAGAAATCGGCGCGCAAAGCCTCATTGGCGCGAAGGCTCTCGTCACGCAGCACTCCAAAATTTCTCCCGGCTCGTTAGTTCTCGGTGCGCCCGCGAAAGTCGTGCGCTCGCTGACCGCCGAAGAACGCTCAGGCTTGAAACATTGGGCCGATAAATATGTTGCCAATGCCGCCTATTGTCTCGCGCGCAACATCAACGTCGGCGCTCCGCTCCCAAGCTGATTACGGTTGTTGACTCTTCGGTTGCGATGCCGCTTCGTGCGCCTTCATGAGATTCGGAATGGCAACAGCCGCCGCAGTCCCGGCAGCAACCGCAGCGGGAACAACCAGCGCCTCCAGGCTGTGGTTTCCATTGGCGAAACCTTCCCAGCCTTGCGGCCCATTGGCGACCACAGCGTAAGCAATTGAATTCGTATTGCTCTCCAGAAATTGTCGATAAACGTGGATTGCGGAATCGTCCTGGCCTGAATATTGATCGCGGATTTTGAGCATCGTGCGCGAGAAAGCGCCCGTCAGCAGCGCGGACATATTTCCCTTGCTCGGCACGTCCTGCGACAATTTTTTGAATTCATCAGTCGCAGCAAATCCTTTTTCGTGGCCAGTTTTCACCGCGTAAATTGCTCGCGCCACTGTGTCGGATGAAGCCAGCACAAGATAATCGCCGAATCGCGCGAGGCTCGGTCGAACGTCCACCGGCAACGGCAGCGGAATGTTCATCGTCCGCATTTTAAAATCCGGGTCATCGACTCGCGTGACAAGGACGTTGCCTTTGGTCACTTCATCGACGCGATTGAAGATCAGGTCGGAATTCACCTTGATCACGATGGCGATGCCAGGGCTTGGCAATTCCAGCGGATGTCCCGGAACAGGCAAGGTGATTTTTTTGTGCTCATCCAACATGACAATGATTCCATAAGCGCCGCCGAGCGATTTCAGCACGTCGTTCAATTCCAGGCTGGTGAGTTGCCGAAAACCTGCCGGAGCCTGATCAAGAGCGTTCGTCGCGCCGGGAATGTCCAAACCTGCGACAACTTGGGTGACGTTCGTCCAGGCCATCAGCAGATCGAAATCGGAAAAAAATGCGAGCGCAGTGCTCTCGGGCAGCAAGTCCGTTTCCAACGGATGCGGCGCGCTTCCGAAAAGCGACCAAATCATGCCGCTGTTCTGGCCTTCGTAGTGGTGAATCACCAGTTTGCCGTAATAAAATCCCGGCTCGCGCGCGATGGAACTCATCCCGATGCCGCTGATTTGCCGGACGCCGCTGCCCATCGCAAAATTGTTGAACGCGTCAAGAATGTGGTTCATTTTTTCCCGGTCAGCCTGGTTAACAGCAGGCAATGCAGCGACAAAATTGCTGAGGACCGGGACGCCGTTTGAAAGCCCGCTTAAAGCTTTTTCGGTGCTCAAATAAACAAAGAGATTTCCGCCTTTGTCCAGCTTCGCCGTGACTTCGTCGAAGCTGTTTTTCTCGGCGGAAACGATTCTTGGGTGCTCCGGCGCAGCTCTCGGAGTGGGAGGCGGTGGTTCGTTTTTATGACACCCTGCGGCAAGAAGGCAGACTGTCAACAAGGCGAAGTACCAGCGCGGAAAAATTTTCGCATTCATCTAAATGGCAGAGAACTCCATTTTGCGGTGAATCGCGAGTATAATCCGGTCCTGGATTTGTAACCAAGTCAAGACTTAGGAGCCCAATTCAATCGCGCAGGCTTCGATGGCGTTGCGACACGTTGGAATGATTCCGTCGCGTATTAATTCTTCGCCGGTTTTTTTTGCGCCTTCGGCGGCGAGCGGTGGGCGACCGGGCGCGGGGTTTAATTCATGAATAGTGTACATTTTTGCCGGGTCAAGACCTTGTGGTCGAACGGGCGTTGACGGGCCATCCTTCAATTGGAAAGCAAAAATCACTGCGCGAGAGCGGTCGGGCAAGACGTAGTTCAACGCGCTACGCGCACCTTCGAAGGGATTTTCGAGGCGGTATAAGTCGCCGAGTTGAGTAACATCGCGGATTTGTTTGTAAGCGGCGATTGCCCCGGCGCAGATCGCTTTGTCTTGCGCGGACAATTTCACCAGATCAAGGTCCATGCCGAAACACGCAGTCATCGCGACGGTGCTGGCGAAGTGCATCGGGCGCTTTCCCATATGCGTGACGTGGCTGCCCATGGCGATTGAAGGGAAGAAGTAAGAGTAATTCCATTGCAGGCCGACGCGATACACCGGATCGGTGTTGTCGCTGGGCCAGAATTCCTGGAAGTGTTGCAACGCCCCGTAGTCAACACGTCCGCCGCCGCCGGAACAGAGCATCATCTGGATTTGCGGGAATGTCGCGGCGGTTTTGTCCATCAACGTGTATAGCGCGTGAACGTAGTCGATCCACAATTCCGATTGCCGGTCTGGCGGGAGAAATGACGAACCGGGTTGAGTCAAGTAACGGTTGCAATCCCACTTCGAAAAAGTGGTTCCCGGCACACTCAGAATATTGGAGATCGAGGCAAACTCGAATGCCTGCACTTCGGGCCGTGTCAAGTCGAGGACAAGCTGGTTTCGCTGCAACTCCAGTTTTCGCTTCGGCTGGCGGATGACCCAACCGGGATGTTGCTCGAACAATTCACTTTTCGGATTCACCATCTCCGGCTCCATCCAGATGCCGAAGCGCAGGCCGCGCTTGACCGCTTCAGCGGCAAGCGGGGCCAGCCCGTCAGGAAGGCGGCTGCGATTCGGCTGCCAATCGCCCAAGCCCGCGTCGTCGTCGGTGCGAGGAAATTTGTTGCCGAACCAACCGTCGTCGAGAAGAAAGAGTTCCGCGCCAATTTCCTTTGCCGGATCGTACAGCGAAACGATTCGGTTGAAGTCAAAGTGAAACCCAGTCGCTTCCCAGTTGTTCAAAAGCGCGGCGCGAGGTCGCTGGCCGTCGCGAAGGCCGAATTTCCGCGCCCACCTGTGAAATTTGCGGCTCATGTCGCCAAGCCCGTGATCGCTCGAAACCCAGATCATCGTCGGCGTGGTGAATGTTTCGTTCGGGTTCAAATGGTACGCCGACGCAAACGGGTTGATGCCGCAGAGGGCGCGAAGTTGCTTTCCATTGTTGTCAAATTCGCATTGGAAACTGCCCGACCATTCCAGCGATCCAGCCAAAACACGGCCCGACGTTTCGTTTGGCGCGCCGTCGAAGGAGAGAATAAAAGACGGATTGCCGAACTGATGCGCGCGCACGCCGATTTTGGAATCAAGGACCTTTATGCCCGGTGTCAATAATTCTGTTACAGGATGCATTTCACTGGCCCAATCGCCAAAGAAATGCGTCAAGTAGATATTAGTAGGCAGCAGCAACGACGCCGAGTCCATTCGCTCCAATGTCACCGACCCCTGTTCCTCATTGCGAATTTCCGCCCATTGCTCAATCAGGTCTTCCGCGGGATGAACTCGAAAACAAAGCGTGACGGCGAATGGGTATTCCGGGTCGCGCATTTTGATGCGGACGATTTCCTGTCCCTCCCTTGCGCTGTTCCGTTCGACGCTTTCAAACTGCAAATCCGTAGAGGTGTTGCCATCGGAATGAACAACCTGGAGCGCAGGTTCCCATATATAACCATCGCCAGCTTGTGGAAAAGCCTCCTGATCCCGATCCTGTTTTCCGCCGTTATGGGTTTGACCCAAAGGTCGTTGATACACGCGCCCGTCCTTGCCCATACGAAAGTCCAACGTGAAATGATCCGTTTTGACGCTGAGGTTTTCATCCGAACCTGAAGACGTTTGTGCCTGACCGCCAGCGGCCGTCAAAAGCAACCCTGCAAAAGTCGCAAAACCGCGCAAAACCCAAGATCGAATCATTGTCATTCGCCGGGACGCTAACACAAGAAGCGCGCACAGGGCGAAGAAAGAATCGGGCTTGGTTTTGGCCAAACACTCCGATGGAAGTAAATCACGGTTGCATCGCGAACCTTGATTGGTCTTGATTAGCCTTGATTGAATAACCGGCCAAGCAGAAGCGAAACATGGGTAAACCGCTCAAAATCAACGCATTGCGATAGAGCTTGCGGTTAGGACTGCAAAACAGCCTGCGGAGACTCTACCTTGATTGAATAATTCAGCCAAATGTGGCCAAAACGGGTCGGCAAAAAATGCCTCAATTTCAAAGAACGCGCCGCCCTCCGCCTGATCAATTTTCCACAACGCAACGGGACTTCCAGTGGATTCTCGGCTAATTCGCGCAATATCGGTTACATCGGACCGTAATGGAGAACGAATTGGACCTTGAACGGTGTGATTAAAAGTGGGTGAAGAGATCTGATTCAACCCGTTCCGGGTAGTTGGAAATAGCGGCCTGACCTGGGGTAGCCCTCTCAGAATCGGGCAATCCCAAGGCTGAATGATCTTTTCCCCGTTGGGGAAAATGAACGGCAATCTCACCCAGTTAAATTCGCACCTTGGAACGGGGTCGCCGGAGACTTGCTTTTTACTCCATCGCATTTCTAAAATAATCGGGGAGCGTAATGAAGTTGAAACACAGCTTTCTTGTCGCAATGCAGAGTGTTTTTGTGGCGGTGGCGTCCTTTGCGGCGCCGCTTCCCGAAACGATTGTGCTCGATTCCGGCTGGCAATTGCAGCGCGCGCCGGAAATTTCGCGGACGCCGATTGATATTTCCTGGACGGGATTGGATCCGGGTAACGAGTGGCGCGCGGCGACAGTTCCGGGGACCGTTTTGACAAGTCTGGTCAATGACGGCGTCTATCCTGAGCCGCTTTACGGCGAAAATAATCGGCCGGATAAAATTCCCGAATTGCTCTGCCGCGAATCGTATTGGTATCGCACGGTTTTCAGGACGCCAAGGTCTTACGCCGGGCGGAAAATCTGGCTGCATCTCGACGGGATCAATTACTCGGCGGATGTCTGGGTCAACGGAACTAAAGTTGGCTCGATGAAGGGAGCGTTTGCGCGCGGCGTTTTTGATGTTACGTCGCTGATAAAACCTGGAAAAAAATCGGCGATGGCCGTTCTAGTCGCGCCAGAGCCGCACCCCGGCTGGCCGCACGAACACACGTTGTTTGACGGCAGCGGGACGAACGACGGGATCACAACCATCGACGGGCCGACTTTTCATTCAACGATTGGGTGCGATTGGATGCCCGCGATTCGCGACCGGGACACCGGCATTTGGGATAAAGTTTATTTGACAGCAACCGGCCCCGTTGTCATCGCTGATCCTCTTGTCACCACTGATTTGCCTTTGCCGAAGCTTGCGCCCGCCGAAGTAACCGTGCAGGTAACACTTACAAACACCTCGGACAAACCGCAGCATGGAACGTTAAAAGCGGAATTCGGCAACATCAGCCTTTCGACGCCGGTCGATATTGCCCCGAAGAAATCGAAAGTTGTTTCGCTGGACCCGAAGTCCTTCCCGGAAATGCGCGTGGAAAAACCGCAGCTTTGGTGGCCGAACCGTTACGGTCCGCAAAATCTTTACAAGCTGCACCTGGAATTTGAAATTGACGGAGCCATCTCCGACCAAAAGGAAACGTCGTTCGGCATTCGGAAAATTACCTACGCTGCACCGGATTCAGACAACCTGGTGCTGTCGGTGAACGGCGTCCGAGTTTTCTGCAAGGGCGGCAACTGGGGGATGGACGAAGCGATGAAGCGAAATCCGCGCGCGCGGCTCGAAGCCGAAATTCGCATGCACCAAATCGCCAACTACACGATGATCCGGAATTGGTGCGGGCAAAGCAGCGGCGAGGATTTTTACGAGATGTGCGACAAATATGGGTTGCTGGTCTGGGATGAATTTTTCCAGCCAAGACCAGGCGATGGCCCGGAACCAGAGGACGTTGATACCTATGTTGCGAATGTTCGCGATAAAATCCTGAGATACCGGAATCATCCATCCATCGCGATCTGGTGCGCGCGCGGCGAAGGTTCCCCGGCGACAAATATTGACAGCGCGCTCCACAAGTTGCTGAAGGAACTGGAGCCGTCCCAGCTTTATCTCGCCGGTTCCGATGCGCGCCCGGGCATTGATTCTCGCGGGCCGTATTACTGGCGGCCGCCGCGGGAGTTTTACAATTTCAATGAGAAGAGCGAGGTTTTTAAAACTGAAACGGGAAGCATTTCGGTTCCCACGCTCGATTCCATTCAGGGGATGATGCCAAAAAATGATTGGGATTCCATCAATGATGATTGGGCGGAGCACGACTTGGCGAAAGGACCGCTGCGCGGAGATCAATATCCAAAAATTCTTGCCGACAGATTTGGGAAAGTTCTCAACCTGGCCGATTTTGCGCGCAAGGGACAAATGGCCAACTACGAGGCGTATCGGGCGATGTACGAAAGCCGCAATGCGAAAATGTTCGCGCCTTGCACGGGAGTTTTGACATGGATGAGCAATCCGGCGCAGCCAAGTTTCGCCGGGCAGATTTACCATCACGACCTTGAGCCGAACGCGTCATTTTTCGCCGCGAAAAAAGCGTGCGAACCGATTCATATTCAGATGAACGAAAGGAATTGGGACATTGAAGTCATCAACAATCTTGCAAGACCTCTGGAGAAGGCGCGGGCAACCGTTTCCGTTTTTAATATTGACGGGTCGAATGTGTATCAGCGCGAATTTGAAGTCGAAGCGCCGCCCAGCGCGGAAATGCGCCTTGGAACGGTGGATTGGCCGACCAACCTTTCCGCCGTTCACTTCATCAAGCTGGAATTAAGGGACAAGGAGGGCAAGCTCTCGGACAACTTTTACTGGCGGGCTGCGCCGGATAAACAGGATAACTTCCAGGCTTTGGAAAAACTTCCAACCGTGACGCTCGACGCGGAAGTGGCGCGGGAGGACCGCGGCGACAAATGCCTTTTGAATGTGAAATTGCGAAATTCCAGCTCGCACATCGCTTTGATGACGCATTTGCAATTGCGGCACAAAGATTCGCACGACCGCGTGTTGCCCGCGTATTATTCGGATAATTACGTTTCATTTGCGCCCGGCGAAACAAAGACGATTACGGTCGAGGCGGCATTGGCCGCTTTTAAAATCGAGGATCCGGTCGTTATGATTGACGGGTGGAACGTTGCCATAAAGACCACTTCGACGGGTCGCGCCACGGTCGCGCTTAATGAAGACGCGCAGGTAAAGCACGGCGCGAGCAACGGATTGCCCATTCATGTCCAATGATTTATTCTGGCGGCGCTAGACAGCCTTATGAAGAAAAGCAAACGCCAAAGACTCCGGCTCAAGCCGCATCCGTCCACCCAAAAACAGAGCGCTGCAGCGGCGACGGAAGGATCGGGCCTTCGGGTGTTGGCGTGGTGTGGCTGTATTGGAGTCGTGGTGCTGGTCGGCTACTTTCTGATTCATAAGCCATCCGAGCCAACTCACCCTGCTGCCACAATTGAAGGGCAATCAAAGCAGTCGTCCGCCACTCAGAATTCAACTGCAAATGCAGAAGCCACTGCTGCCGCTCTAACAACAAACAGGCCTGGCGCCATCAAGAACCTCGAAGCTGAAGGCAGCGCCGACGATTTAAACAATGCAGGAGTGCAATTGCTCGATAAAGGCGATCCCAGCCGGGCCGTTTCATTTTTTCAACGCGCCTCCGCGCTAAAACCCGATGATGAAACGTTTCACTTCAATCTTGCTGTTGCCTACGCAAAATCAGGAGACATGACAAGCGCCGAACACGAATACAAAGAATCGTTGCGCCTGCTGCCTGACTACCCGGAAGCCAATAATAATTACGGCAATTTGCTGGCCCGCACCGGGAGATTGTCCGATGCCGAAAAACATTTGAGCGAAGCCGTAAGCGAAATGCCTGAATCGGCGAGTTACAACAACAGCCTTGGCGTGGTGCAACAGAAACTTAGGAAAACGAATGAAGCTTTGCTGTCATTCCAGAAAGCGGTCGAGTCCGACACCAATCTTCTCGAAGGGCACTTCAATCTGGCTGAGGCTTATTTGGCGCGGCACAATCGGGAAAAGGGAATTGCGCAACTCATCGAGGTTCTGAGAATCAAACCTGATTTTGCTCCGGCGAAGCGCGCGATGGCGGGGATTACGGCAGCGCGTTGATCGTTCCGGCGGACGAAACTTCGATGCTCTTGGCTCGGGCAGGCAACTTGCCAGTCACAGTTTTTCCACCGGGCCAGCGCGCCTGAATACCAACGGCGTTTGAGCCACCGCCCAACACTTGCACGGCGCTGTTCTGCGACCAAAAGCCGCTGCCGGCCTGGACTTCCTGGATGGGGCCAAGGTGATCGCCGAAATCCAAACGCAGCGACGCACCGACGCCATCGGGATTGCCAAGCGGGCCAGACAATTTAACGAGCAAACCGGGTTTGCCCGTCACGTTGTTAAACAATCGCGTCTGGTCGTTATTCTGAGTGACAGCGAGGTCGAGGCGTCAACCGCCATCGTAGTCAGCCAAGGCGCAGCCGCGTTGTTCGCCGTAAACCTTGATGCCGCTCACTTGCCCCGGCACCAGAGTAAAGCCACCTTTGCCGTCCCCGACCCAAAAACGGTCCGGGTCCTGCAAATCGTCGCAGACATAAATATCCGGGTTTCCGTCGCCATTGATATCGTGAATGCTCGCGCTGAGGCCAAGGTCCCAGTATGAGGCGGCGAGCGGTTTTCCAGTTTCGTCCTTGAAAGCGCCGCCGTTCCACGACTGTTTTTGAAAATGGCCGTGACCGTCGTTGAGATATAACTTCACACACTTTCCTGAGTAAGCGACGAGGAGGTCCAAAAATCCGTCGCCCTCCAAGTCGGCGAAGACCGCACCGTGGGCGAATAAATTGGAATTGGCCAGTCCGGCTTCTTCGGTCACGTCCTGGAATTTCCAATTGCCGAGATTGCGATAGAGGCGGCTCGAACCGCTCAGGTTGCAAAGAAAAATATCGCACAACCCGTCATTGTCGTAATCCCCGAGGGCGACGCCGGAACCGTCGAGGAGATTTATGTTGGAGGCTTCAGCCTGGGGGGTCAGTTCGTTGGTAAAAGTGATTCCGGTTTGTTCCGGACGGGTTAAAAGAAATCCGGATTTTCCCCCGGTGGGAACGTTTAGCGGCCAGTATTTTACTCCATCGGAGAAATCGGCAGCCAAAACGGAGCTGCCGCCCAAGGCGAGTACGGCGGCTAGAGTGATTATGCAACGAGCAGTTCTCAGTTCTGCGAGGAGAATGGTTTTTGGAACTGGGAAGTGTCAACGACTGGCTTAATGCGGATTTCGGTGAGACGAGGAGCCGAATCCGATTACGGTGTAGTTTTGGCTTTCTGTGACATGGAAGCCGTCTTTTTCAATTTCGCGGGAGATGCCGGGCATGTGCATCGCTCCCCAAGGGACGACGATTTCCTGTGATTTCGGCAAGCGCGCCCGAATGACTTCCAGCAAATGGTGGTTTCGTTTGGTTACCAAATCCTCGATCAATTGATCCTGGAAGCCGGGCGGTTGCGGGCATGTCAAGAGCGCGAGGATAGTCTCGATGTTAATTCCTTTGGAATGAATCAGCATCGCAACGTTGAGGAGAGCGATGGTGCTGGATGAGAATTGGTCGATATCGACATCCGCCCGGACCGTTTCGCCTTGCTCTGGAACGAATTTTTCGTGTTGCTCGGATAGACCGAGCGTTTTCGCCATTCGCTTGTAACTGATTTTGTTGGTCAGCAGATTGTTGTGGTCGGTGACGCCTTCCATGAGAATTACGGAATTCGTGGGAAAGGATTCGGAAACTTTCTGATAAAAATCTGAATCGGCGACGTGGGACATCGGAAAAAGCTGGATGATCTTGCCATCGGCATTGACGTATTTTCGGACTTGAACGGTCAAACCGGCAGGTCGCAAGGACATAAAGCCGTCGGTCAAATGGTTGATTGCCATTCCGGTGCAGAAAACAAGATAGATGAGGATTCCGGGAACCAGGAGAAAGAGATTCGCCGCAATGAATGTCACAAGATTCTTCCAAGTGAAACCGGGACCATCAAGCTGCTTATCCGAAACCAGCGCCCAGCGGAATTTCAGGCGTCCTCGAACAGCTCGCACAACATATAAGGCGACACCAACCTGAAGGAGAGAAAATGCCCAAACAAATTGGGGCAGCCGGTTGTAATAATAAATGGTCAGCGGAATCATCGCCAGCGACGAGATGGGAGCGAAAAGCGCGACCGGGAAAAACCAGCGTTTTGCGACCCAGGGGGTCAGGCCCATCATGCCGTAGATGAGAACTGTCGAAGCGATGGTGAAAAAGAAAATCACCCCGCGAATCAACGAAAGCAGGTGAATATCAGCGAAGATAATCAGGGAGTCGTCGAAGAAAGAAATGATTCCGTCGGCCAAAAACAATCCGAGGCAGATGCTTGACAGCATTGCGACCCACTTTTTCGCCAAAGACGATTCCGGGGTCGCGTCCGGCAATTTCGGGTTTGAAGAGTTAATGACAGGCGGCAACGAAGGCGCCAGGTCTGCGCCAGACGCCTGGGGAGCGTTTTCGTTTGGGGTCATCTGCGGTTCGTTTTCCAAAAACAAAAACTTTCGTCCTGTAACAACTTTTAGTTTGGTTCGCGCTTCAGCCACGTCAGAACGCAAGGGCGATTTGGCGGGCTTTTCCGCTAACGATTTCCAACGATTCCGTTTCAGCGTTCAAACGCCGAAACGGGCGAGGAAGTTTTCATGCCGGGATTACCGGTTCGCCGCAAAGCCGCATCGCATTTCACCCTTTGTTTGACAGACAGCCGTGCAAACCTCAGCGATGACGGGCTTTACATATTGCACTTCATGGAGATTAAGGGGATTTAAGGAATTTTGCAACGGAAATAGGAGCCTCGACAAATGCGGGTGGAGGAATTAGACTTTTGGCCAGCCAATTAACAACGGAACGCGTATGAAAAAAATGCTTTGTTGTGGAGTGATTGCGGTGATGTTCTTCGGCGTCATCTGGGAAGAAGTTCGGCTGCACCATGTCATCCAGCGGCAAAGCGTGGCTGTGGAGCGATTGACCGCTGAAGTCGGCGATTTGCAGCGGGCGGTTGCGGACCGGGACCATAATCTCAGCGTGGCGCGGGGTCTGGCCATGGCTCCAAAGGGGGCGAAAGTGAAAACAAACGGCACGCCAAATTTTTGGAATTTCCCTGGTAAAAGCCCATTTCAATTGCAAAATCCTTCTTTACAGGAGTCGCCGGACAAAGTTCCGCAGAATTGGGAACCGTTCCAATTCAATGGGCGGACGTATTATAGAATTCCACTGGCGAGCACGTCGCCGGAGCCGATGGGTTTGACGCGCTGACTTTTTGCGGGGACCGGCAAACGTTGCTACCGGAAAAACTTAACAGAAGAAAACGAAGGCAACGAAGGAGAGAAAATACCCTTTTCGGAAATTCTTTTAACCACGGATGACACGGATTTCGCGGATAAAAGAAATTGGTGAAATATTCTTGGGTGAAATTTGCGGGCGAGTTGCTTGGTCTTGACACCACGGCGAATCTGGGTACGGTGCCGGGCATGACCACGAAAATTATTCGTTTTGCCACACTTGTATTGGGCACGGGGTTTGTTGCGTTACTGCCGATTTCAGCGCTGGCACAGCTTCCTCTCAATCTCGCTTCCAAAAAGGATTTCTCGGCGGGACGCGCTTCGAGCACTGATCCGCGCGGGCATAATGGCGATTCGAGGAGCATCGATCCGGGCGCGACGTTGACGTTGGCGGATGTCAAGGGGAGCGGGCGGATCGAGCATATCTGGTTTACGATCAATTCGCCGTCTCCGGAACATTTGCGCGAATTGGTTTTGCGGATGGCGTGGGATGATGCGAGCCGCCCGGCGATTGAATGTCCGGTGGGCGATTTTTTTGCGCAAGGCCACGCAAAGTATGTGGAATTTCAGAGCGCGGCGGTGGTGGTCGGGTCGCACGCGGCGTTGAATTGTTACTGGCCGATGCCGTTCAACAAGCACGCGGTCATCACGGTCGTCAATGAAGGCGAGAAAAAGGTCGGGAATTTTTATTTCAACATTGATTATCGACTGGACGAGAATCCACAGCCGGACATCCGTTATTTTCACACGCAATACCGCACATGGTTTCCAGCGCCGACCGGCAAGCCTTTGACGATTTGCGAAACGAAGGGCGCGGGACATTTTGTGGGGACGTTCATTTCAGTGATGTGCAACAGCGATGGCTGGTGGGGCGAGGGCAATGACAATTGGTATGTGGATGGTTCGGAAAAGCCGACGATCAGCGGCACTGGCAGCGAGGATTATTTTTGCGGGGCGTGGGATTTCGGCAAGGCGTTTTGGACTCCTTATTTTGGCGTGCCGTATTACGACAATAAAGAGAAGGGCGGCGAGAAGCGCGGGATTTTGAACACTTGCTATCGCTGGCACATTCAGGACCCGGTGCCGTTCAAGCAAGGTTTGTTGTTTACGCTGGAACATGGACGACAAGGCGGCGACGAACAACGGAAGCCGTTTTCGAACCATTACACGACGGTCGGTTTCTTTTACCTGGATAACCCGGAGGGCGATGGGCCTGCGTTGCCGGCGTTCAAGGATAGGGTGTCGACGTTGATTCCGTTGCCGGATGAGGCGCAGAAGTGATTAAAACGCCGAACGACATTTTCTATTTGGGTAGGTAGCCTATGCTTGCAGTCGGACAATCTATAGTACCGGTAATCGGTCTATTAGCTCTTGTTTTCCTTGGAATCTGCATCCTTATGCTGTTCCGTTCTGGTTCTTCCCGACCGAATTCAGTTGTTCGTACTGGGAGCTTGGCGCTCATCATAGCTGGAGCCCTTTTTTTAATTGGTTCCATTGTTGCTGGATCTCAGTGGCAAATCAGTCTTCTTTATGGTCTCATCCCCTTGCTAATTGGTAGTGTTTGTCTTTACCGATTCCGAAAAGCTCAAAAAAAGTGTTAGATGATTTAGCATGCGTTTAGCTAGCGCACCGCTCACTTCCGCTTCATGGTCCCAACTGACCGCTTTGCCGCCGGTTGTTTCTCATAACCAATTTCCGCCGATTTTTAGACGTTGTGTACAATATTGGGACGCTGGTAGAGTTGCGCGAAGCTTATGATTGGCGTTTCATCACGCTTGCGATTCCGCGCGGCCAAGGCCGTTGGATTTGCGATTTTAGCCCTTCTTCAGGCTGCGCCAGTTTTCGGGAGGACTTATTTCGTGAGCCAAAATGGCGATGATTCGGCCGAAGGGACGTCGTCCAATTCCGCGTGGCACACCATTGAGCGCGTCAATCACGCGAAGTTGCAGCCGGGGGATGGCGTGTTGTTCGAGGCTGCCTCGTCCTTTGCCGGGAATTTGCGGCTGACGGCGGGCGATGCGGGAACCTCCAACAAGCCCGTTGTCATTGGCTCTTACGGCAAAGGCAAAGCGACGATTCTGGCCGGGCAAAAAACGGGCATCAGCGTCGAGAACGCGGGCGGCATTGCCATCGAAAACCTGATCGTGGTCGGTTCCGGCCGCACGAACAACGCGGGTTATGGGGTTTGCTGCGACAACACGCTGACCAACGGCCGGCGCCTCGGTTATATTCATATTGACAATGTTGAGGCGCGGGATTTCGGGGTTTTTGGAATTCTCGTGGGCGGCGCGCAGGCGGGATTCGATCATGTGCTGGTCACCAATTGCGTGATGCACGGAAATTTGCGCGCGGGAATGGAAGTGGCCGGACGCCTGCCGTGGGACTCGAACATTTATGCGCACGCGGATGTGCATGTCACACATTGCCAGGCGTTCGACAACACCGGCGACCCGAACTATCTCAAGAATCATTCGGGCAGCGGGATTATTCTTTATCAAGTCGATGGCGGAGTGATGGAGAATTGCGCGGCGTGGAACAATGGCGCGTTATGCCATTCCGCAGGAGGCGGCGTGGGGCTTTGGGTGTGCGCTTCGCGGGATGTGGTCATTCAAAATTGCGAGAGTTTCAGCAATCGCACCAGCGGGGGCGATGGCGGTGGTTTTGATATTGACGGCGGGTGCATCGACTGCGCGCTGCAATATAATTATAGCCATGACAATGATGGTCCCGGCCTGATGGTTTATTCGTATCCTTACGCTTCGTTTGCGGATCGCGGGAGTGTCGTTCGCTTTAACATTTCGGAAAATGATTCGCGGAAAGGGCGGCGTTACGCGGGGCTTTGGGTTCGCACGGACGGCAGAGAAATTACGGGGGTGCAGGTATATAATAATACTGTGACGATTGGGCCGTGGACAGATCAGGCCGCGTTGATCGACGCGCGCGGACTTGAAGGGGCTTTTAGGAACAACATCTTTATCGCGAGCGATTCTGCCCAGCCTTTGCGCGTGGAATCGCCCAATGGCAGGGTGCGCTTTGAGAATAATTTGTATTGGCATGCGGGCGGGCCCACGAGGGTCACTTGGGGCAAGGATTCTTTCGCGAGTTTGCAGGAGTGGCGCAGTCGAACCGGGCAGGAATCGGTGGGCGGAAAGGCGACTGGGTTTTTCGCGGACCCTGTTTTGAGCAGCAGGCCGTCGCAGGCGGATGCGCGGCAGAATCCGGGATTCCAGGCGGCGCGTGTTTTTCTGCCTTTGCCAAATTCACCAGCGCTTGCGGGCGGGTTGGATTTGCGGAAGGTGTTTGGTTTGGACACTGGCGCGCGGGACTTCCTCGGTTTGTTGCCGCGGGCGGGTCAATTTCCCTTGGGAGCCATCGGAACACTGGCTGCGGAATAGGGGAAATTCGTCTTCTTCGCGTTGCAAAACTTCAGAATTGGCCGAGAATGGCACGTTTACTGTTTATTACGGTCGTCCGGCTGCCGTGATCCAACAGCAATGGTGCTAAGGAGGCTTGCCGGTCGTTTGCTCGATAGCTATGCCGTTTTATCTGAGGACCGCGATCATTGGGCTGGTTCTGCTTTGCGCTTCTATGAGCCAAGCCGCAGAACGACAAGTGCTTAAGGGCCATGTGCCCGTTGCGAGTGCTGGCGTAGCTCCGGTTGACCGACTGGCGTCGGAGCGGCATTTGCGCCTTGCGATTAACCTTCCTTTTCGGAATCAGGAGGCGCTTGGAACGCTGATCAAGGACCTTTATGATCCGAACAGTCCTTCGTTTCATCATTTTCTGACGGTTGAAGAGTTTACGGCGGCTTTTGGGCCGACAAAGGAAGATTACCAATCTGTCATGGACTTTGCGCGAGCAAAGGGATTGACCCTGACGGGCACGCGGGCGAATCGGGCGTTAATCGAGGTCGAAGGGCCGGTCGCGAATGTCGAGAAGGCGTTTCATGTTAATTTGGGGGTTTATCCGCATCCAACGGAGCGCCGGAATTATTTCGCGCCGGATGTTGAGCCGTCGCTGGATTTGAATGTTCCGGTGCTGGCGATTGCAGGGCTTTCGGATTACCTGGTCCCCCACCCGGCTTCACTTCATGCACGGCGAAAGGCGAAACCGTCTGACCTGACGCCTCAAGCGGGGTCGGCGGGCGGATTGTACATCGGGCAGGATTTTCGAGGCGCTTACGCGCAAGGCGTTACGAACACGGGCGCGGGCCAATCTGTCGCGCTGTTGGAGTTTGATAGCTATTATGCGTCGGATATTACGAGCTACTTAAAAAACAGCAGCGCGGGGTTGAGTGGGTCGGGTGTAATACTTAGTAATATTGTAGTTGGAAGTTTAACAGGACCACCGGGTGACGGGAATGTCGAAGTCGCGCTTGATATTGAGATGGCTATCTCGATGGCGCCGGGGTTGTCCACTATTTATGTCTATGAAGCGACTAATAGCGGAGCGGAATCCGATGTGATACTGAGCCGCATAGCTTCGGATAATCTGGCGCATCAAATTAGCAGTTCCTGGACGGGATTCGATGACGCAGGGACTGAACAAGCTTTCCTGGAATATGCCGCGCAAGGACAGTCGTATTTTCAGGCGTCGGGCGACAGTGGAGAATATAACTCCAGGCACAATCCCGTAGAACCGCCAAGTGACAGCACTAATGTTACCAGCGTAGGCGGCACGACGTTGAGCACTTCCGCAGGAACATGGTCTTCTGAAACAACGTGGAATTGGTTCACTACGCCGATGGATGGATTGTCCAATAACGCCACGAGCGGCGGAACGAGCACGACTTATCTGTTGCCGCCCTGGCAATCGGGAATCAGCATGTCGGCAAACCAGGGATCGTCGAATTTTCGCAATCTTCCGGATGTGGCGATGGTGGCAAATCAAATTTATGTGACAGCGGACAATGGAGCCACTTACTTCGTCGGGGGAACCAGCGCCGCCGCGCCGCTTTGGGCGGGATTGGCGGCGTTAATCAATCAGCAACGCGCTTCGCAAGGGCAGCCGCCAGAGGGATTTCTTAACCCGGCTTTGTATTCCATTGGAAAGGGATCGAGTTATTCTTCATGCTTTCACGACATTACGGTGGGAAACAATACGAACACATCCAGTTCCAGGCAGTTTTTCGCGGTGACAGGTTATGACTTATGCACTGGGTGGGGAACTCCAATAGGGTCCGCGTTGATAAATGCCCTTTCTCCTGAACCTATGTCTGTAACCACTTCCGGCGGCTTTATTTCTTCCGGGCCTTACGGAGGGCCTTTCAGCGTAACAAGCCACAACTACATTCTGACAAATGTGGCGACGGCGTCGTATAACTGGGGCGCGGGAGCCAGTTCACCGTGGCTTACGGCTTCGCCGTCCAGCGGCGCAGTCGCATCGGGCGTCACTACTACTGTCAATTTTGCGCTCAATTCCGCCGGCAACGCTCTTCATGTCGGTACCTATACGAACACGATTTTGTTCACCAATCTCAGCGACGGCGCAACGCAGTCGTTCCAAGTAGTTTTGACTATCACGCAAGCTGTTCCGAACTTAACTTGGACAAGTCCGGCATCGGTGACTTACGGCACGTCGCTGAGTTCCAACCAACTTGATGCGACTGCCAATGTTCCCGGCATCTTTTCCTACAACCCTGACAATGGAGCCGTTTTGAACTCTGGCAATAACACGCTTTCCGTAAATTTCACTCCGACCGACGCCACCGACTACACCAGCGCAGCCGAGAATGTTGCGCTCACAGTTACTCCTGCTTCACTGTCCGTCACCGCGGGAAATGCCAGCCGGTTTGTCGGCCAAGCGAATCCCGCTTTCACAGGCAGCATTGTTGGGGTCGTGAACAACGACGATATTTCAGCAGCCTACAACTGCTCTGCGACTAACGGCAGCCCGGCTGGAACCTATCCAATCATTCCGTCCCTGATAGATCCCAACAATCGACAAGCGAACTATTCCATCAGCCTGACCAATGGCACTCTCACCGTGCAACCTGCAGGACTTACAGTAACATGGACAAATCCGGCCTCCATCGCTTACGGAACAGCGCTAACAACAAACCAGTTGAACGCTTCAGCGAACGTGTCGGGAAGCTTCGCTTATTTCCCAACAAACGGCTCAGTTCTTGACACAGGAACGAACGCTTTGTTGGTTGTATTTACACCAACCGACACAGTCGATTACAGCACCACCACAAATACGGTGGCACTGGTGGTATCGCCCGCACAATTGATTGTCACTGCCGACAACTTGAGCAAAGTTTATGGCCAGGCCAACCCGCTTTTCACTGGGACCGCCACCGGAATAACAAACGGTGATGATATTTTGGCAAGCTACAATTGCAGCGTTTCTACAAACAGCCCAGTCGGAGCGTACTCGATAACTCCAACATTGGCGGATCCAAACAATCGTCAAACCAACTATACAATTAGTCTTAATAACGGCACATTGACGGTCAATCAGGCGACTCCAGGGATTAACTGGGCGGATCCGACTCCCATCACCTATGGCACATGCGTCAACTCCAATCAGTTGAATGCCAGCGCTACCGTGTCCGGCAATTTCACATACACTCCGACTAATGGCGCAATGTTGAGCGCTGGCACAAATGCGATCTCCGCAGTTTTCACTCCTTCGGACAGCTTGAATTTCACAACGGTCCCGGCGTCGGTTAGCCTGGTTGTCGCGCCCGCGTCGCTAACCGTGACTGCAGCAAACGCAAATAGAGCTTTCAGCCAATCCAATCCTGCATTTGTTGGAACAATCACCGGCGTCACGAACGGCGATGATCTTAGCGCGGCTTATTCTTGCGTTGCGACCACCAACAGTCCGGCGGGAACCTATGCCATTATTCCGTCACTAGTTGACCCAAACAACCGACAAACAAATTATACGCTCAACGTTGTGGATGGGGCGCTGACCATAGACCAAGCTACGGCGTCAATACTTTGGACAAATCCGACGCCAATTGTTTATGGGATCCCGCTCAATTCAATCCAGTTGAATGCCACGGCAACCGCACAGGGAACATTCGCCTACACCCCAAGCAACGGGGTCGCACTCAAGTCAGGCACGAACACGATTTCCGTTCAGTTCACACCAACCGACACAGTTGATTATCTTGGCGCCACCGCAACGGTGAGCATGGTTGTTTCTCCAGCGCCGTTGACCGTGACTGCTGCAAATGCAAGCCGACCTTTTGGCGAGTCCAATCCATTTTTTACCGGAATGATTACGGGTATTACGAATGGTGATGATCTTAGCGCTACATATTCTTGTGTCGCGACCACCAATAGCCCATCTGGGACCTACGCCATCATCCCCACCCTGGTTGACTCCAACAATAGCCAAACAAACTACACAGTAAGCTTAGTAAGTGGAACTCTAACGGTTGGTCAATCCGTTCCGACAGTAAGCTGGACAAATTCAACTCCAATAGTCTATGGCACGGCATTGTCGTCAATTCAGCTTAATGCCACTGCAAGTGTCGCAGGGAATTTAACTTATATTCCGTCGATGGGCGCAGTTCTGAATTCGGGCACCAATAGTCTTTGCGTTCATTTCACTCCGACTGATACCGTGGACTATGTCGCTGTGACAAATACTGTGTGCCTTGTTGTCTTGCCTGCTCCGCTTACTGTCACGGCTGCAAACGCAAACCGTCTTTACGGACAAACGAACCCGGTTTTCACCGGCACGATCACCGGACTCACAACCGGAGACAGCCTGACCGCCACCTATATTTGCAATGCGCTAACCAACAGTCCCGTCGGAACGTATTCTATCGTTCCAACGCTTGTTGATCCCAGCAGCCGACAGACTAATTATGCGGTCAACTTAGTTAATGGCACGCTGACTATTGGCCAAACCACGCCAACGATCCTATGGACTAACCCGGTTCCGATAGTTTATGGAACGGCCCTTGGCATCGGGCAATTGAATGCGAAGGCCAGTGTTGCAGGCACTTACGTTTATACTCCCACTAATGGAGCAACTTTGAATGTGGGCACAAATACGATTTCGCTGACTTTCACCCCATCGGACACTCTCGATTTTAGTCCGGTTACAGCGAATGTAAATCTTATCGTTACTCCCGCGTTATTTACGGTGACGGCCGGCAATGCAATTAGACCTTTCGGTCAGGAAAACCCAACCTTCACCGGAACCATTTCCGGCGTTACGAATGGCGACAATATCACGGCAACCTATCTCTGCAACGCGACGAACGACAGTCCTGCGGGACAGTATCTAATTACGCCGCTGCTGCTTGATCCGAATGGGCGTCAAACTAATTACACAGTCAGCCTGGTCAACGGCGAGTTGACAATTGGCCAGGCCGCGCCCACGATTATCTGGAGTAATCCAGCCCCAATTTCCTATGGCACCCCACTTGGGGCAATTCAATTGAATGCCGGAACAAGCGCGCAAGGCACCTTTTCCTACTTCCCGACCAATGGAACAATTCTTGACACTGGCACAAATGCGGTCTCAGTCCGCTTCACTCCAACAGACACGGTGGATTACATCGACGCAAGGACAATGGTTAGCGTCGTCGTGACTCCAGCTCTTTTGACGGTAACAGCAGACAACGCCACCAGGGCTTTTGGCCAAGCGAATCCGGTATTCACGGGATCGATTGTTGGTGTTACAAATGGAGACGGCATCAATGTCAGTTTTAGTAGCACTGCAACGGCTAACAGTCCAATTGGGAGTTATTCCATTGTTCCGATGTTGATCGATCCGAATAGTCGGCAAACGAACTATGCGGTCACCCTTGTCGATGGGACATTGAACATCATAGACCAGGCGGCTCCGGTCATTGCATGGGCCAGTCCGGCGTCATTCACTTATGGCACGTTGCTTTCTTCCATCCAGCTTAACGCCGCGGCAAGCGTTGCGGGCACTTTTTCTTATACACCTGCGAACGGCGCCTTGCTGAACGCGGGAACCAATTTGCTCACGGTTCTTTTCACACCTGTGGATACGACCGACTTCAGCAACGCGTCAAATACCGTAACTGTAGTTGTTACTCCAGCGCCCGTTTCGATTTTGTCCGGCGTCACTGCCAATAATAAGATTTTTGACGGAATGACCGCAGCGAGCCTTAGTTTCAGCAACGTTGTTCTTTCAGGCGTTCTCAATGGAGATACCGTAACCGTCAACTCCAATGCGTATTCAGCGACATTCGCAACCGCTGGCATCGGCCACGCGATTTCGGTGACTGTCACGGGATTGACGCCGGCGGGCGTTTCCTCCGCCAATTACACCCTTGCGCAACCGGAAAGTCTCGCCGCAAACATTGTTTCCCCGATATTGCAAATGACGGGCAACTCAAAGAACTTCGTCATTTCCTGGCCGGCAAATGCGTCCGCATATGTGCTGGAGGAAACGCAAAGCCTGACGCCGCCTGTCAAATGGACGCCTGTCACAAACGGAATTGCCAGCGATGGCTCAAACAATTCTGTTGGCATCGACACCAGCAGCGGCGCGAAATTTTTCGAGTTGGTCGCGACGCCGCAGTAGGGCTTGACTTCGCAGGCGGCGCGGAGTTTGATATTTTGCACTATGCAAAACAACTCCGTTCACAAAACGCGAGAGAAGTCTTCTCTCACTCGTCGGCAATTCCTTCGCAGAACTTCGGTGGCAGCAGGAGCGGCGGCGATTTATTTTCCTTACGTCGGCAATGTCCTGGGCGCAAATGACCGCATCAACATCGCGTGCATCGGCTGCAACGGAAAAGGTGACAGTGACAGCAGCGACGCCGCGCGATGCGGCGGGAACATTGTGGCGCTCTGTGATGTTGACAAAAACAACCTGGAGCGTAAGGCCAATCAATTTAAGACAAAGTTTCCGGACTTAAAAAAATTCCAGGACTATCGAAAATTGCTCGATGAATTCGGCGCAGGAATCGACGCGGTGACCATTTCAATTCCCGATCATAATCATGGAGTCGCCGCCATTCGGGCGATGAAGATGGGCAAGCACGCTTTTTGCCAGAAGCCGCTCGTGCAAACGGTTCACGAGGCCCGCATCGTCCGCGCGCTTGCAAAAGAAAAAAATCTTGCGACACAAATGGGCAACCAAGGCAGCGCCGGAGATGGTTTGCGCCGGGCCGTCGAAGTGATCCAGTCGGGAATCATTGGCTCGCCAAGAGAACTGCACGTCTGGTCGAATCGTCCTATCTGGCCGCAAGGGTTGGATCGTCCAGAGGGCGAAGACCCGGTTCCGGACAATTTGGATTGGGATGTCTGGCTGGGGCCCGCAAAAGTTCGCCCATACAAGAAGGGCGTTTATCACAACTTCAATTGGCGCGGCTGGTTTGATTTCGGCACCGGCGCGTTGGGCGACATGGCCTGCCACACTGTCAATATGCCTTTCCGCGCGCTTAAGCTCGGTTATCCGAACGTTGTGGAATGCGAATTGTCCTCGCGCATGTATCCAGAGACGTTTGCCAAAACCTCCCGCATCCGCTTTGAGTTTCCGGAGAGAGATGGTCTGCCTCCAGTCAAATTTTGGTGGTACGACGGCAATCCCGATGACAAGGAACTCAGGCCGTTGCGCCCCGACGGTCCGGCCATCCACGAAATCCTCAGCCTTGATGACGAACTGCCGCGAAGCGGAGCTCTCATTATTGGTGACAAAGGCAAAATTTTCTCACCTGACGATTATGGCGCGAAGTTCTTCATTTCGTTAAAGGACAAGCCGGACTTTATCTCCGGCGACTTAAGCGAGGCATGCAAGGTTGTTCCGAAAACCATTCCCCGCTCTCCCGGTCACATGGAAGAATGGTTCAGGATGATGAAGGACGGCACCCCGGCTTATTCGAACTTCGACATCGCCGCCTACCTGGCTGAAGTAATTCTTCTTGGCTGCGTGGCTGAACGAGTTGGCGAAGGAAAACGAATGGAATGGGACGGGCCGAACATGACGTCGCCAAACCTCCCTGAAGCCGCCCAATTCGTCCAACGCGAAAATCGCGCGGGCTGGGAGGCTTAAGACCGGTTTACGGCGCCAGCACGAGGCGATAGAATTGCGCCGAACCGCCCCCGATGGATTCGGAAACGGTCACCGTAGAATCGGTGGCCGTCACAGGATTGTCCAAATTCGTCCAACTGCCGGAGCTTAGGTCGGCGGTGAATTGGATTTGGTAGCTTTGGCCCAGAGTTGCCCCCCAAGTTAGAGAAAGTGTTCCATCACTCAGAGACACCGACTGAATTTCAGGCGGCGCGAGGCCAATGGGATAAACCGCAACGTCATCAAGTCCAAGATAGCTTGGGTCATCCTGGAAGCCGATGGTCAGCACGGAGTTTGTTGCCGATGCAACGGCGTTGATCTGAAAACTGGTCCATGCGCTGGAGGGGAGATTCTTACCGTCAAATAGAGTGAGGCCGTTCCACGTCACGGAAAGCTCGTTTGGAGTTAGGCCATCGCAATCAAACCAGAGCGAGATTTGATAAAGTTCGCCAACGACTGTTGGGATGGTTTGGGAAATGTAACCCAGCGAGCCCGTCGGGCCAAGCTTCGCCCCGAAAAGGCCAGAGTGAACAAATGAAGCTGTTGATGTGATGGTCGATCCTTCGAAGTTCCCGCTTGTCGTCCAACCTGCGAACGTGCCGAGTTCAAAACCGCCATTTTGAAGCAGCGACGGACCGCCAACAGTCAACACCGCATTAGAAGAGAGGGTGGAGGTGTAGTTGTTGCTGATGAGGCAACTGAAGAGAGTTCCGGTGTCGCTGGGTTGGACGTTGTTGAGAGTGTAAGTATTTAGGGTTGTACCGGGGATGTTGGTTCCGTTGCGTTGCCAGAGGTAGCTTAATGGCGTTGAGCTGGAGGCTGCCACTGTGAATGTGGCTGTCTGGCCGACGTGGACGGTTTGGTTTGCGGGTTGGGTGATGATGAGCGGGGCTGTCGCGGCTATGTTGCCAGCCAACCGAAACACTGCGCCGTCGCCGCTGGAAATTAAGCCGTCGTAGCCAAGGCCGCCATAGGTCACGGTCCCGTACAAGTTGCCGTCCGTGGCGAGCACCATCCCGTCGGAGGGATGCGCGCCGTTGTTTCCTTCAAAGGAAAAGACGTTGAGCACGATTCCGTTGGTGCTGATTTCAAATGCTGTTCCGTC
>DASXZW010000040.1:0-12710 GCA_036501665.1 Verrucomicrobiia bacterium | reverse complement strand
ACCTGCCCGGCAGAAAAATCACGCCCCAACAAATGGCCAGCATCAGTTTGAAACCGGGGCGCTTTCATGGCGAATGGAATTACGTCATCTACCCCAATCAAAACAGGAACTTGTAAATGTTATTTATTGACGCCGCCTTATGGACACCATGTCAATTCAGCGGCATGCTGGTTGATCAGCGTCTCACCAATTCAGATATATGTCGTTGCATCGGCGGTGGACCCCATAGGTAAGCGATTAATCCGCCGCACACAAAGTAGCTCGAGGTAAAAACAAGGATTGAGCTAGTAAAATGATCAGATAGACCTAGCGCCTTGGGAATGTTGCCAAGGCACGGACATGGGGACGGCAAACCCAGTGCAGACTTAAAGACATGATAAAGAAGAAACTCTGCACCGGTTACGCCGACCAAAATGGCTTTTACTGGCCTTCTCACCGGCAATACCAGTACACAAGAGATAACAATCTCATAGATTGCCGTAAGAATCAGCAGGTGTCTTATATCCAATTGTAACAATGGGTCTTTATAAGCCAAGATTGGCATGCGGAAATGAGCCGCCCAAAGCTTCGCACCTGTGGTAACGCACAGAATCGCCGTGCATGAGTAACAGTAGAAGACAAAAAACCCACCAATGGGCTGTCGCGCGGGAGCCATACAAAAAAATTTCAAACCGCAAATGGTCAAGAAACCCAGTTCTTATGCTGCAAAAACTGTGAATCGCTGCATTGGCTGAGCTGTGACTATTCTTAACAAGAAGGGCCTGAGGGCGTAACATCGTCATTCCCTTGCTTATCCACTTCCGGAGATTGTCCCTTACAATCAGATGTTATGGTGCATGAATAAGTACAAGGAGACCCCGTCGTCGTCCCAGTGAAACCCGGCGACCCAGCCGTCACGACGTCCTGGATTCCTGGGTTGGATACTGTTCCACGAAAACCGTAATGATATTCGCTACAGTTTGGGCTATTTGCGAGGCAGGTTGATCCTGCTGTAGCACACTCAGCCGTGGCCTCTTTATTACATGCTGCGCGCACAGCAATTTGGAGCGCTATAGTCGATATCGCCAAGTACACGGGCAGACATCTTCCCATTTTGATATAACTCATTGATTTCATTTTAACCTTTCGTATTTGGGTTTGTAATCACTTGCTATTCCGTTGCATTCATATTGCATTCTGATGGGGCAAAGGGCAGTTTGAATGTAAATCAAATCCTAGGGATCAACATGGGTTAGCCGCACTGTCAATGTCAACATCATTTGCGCCATCAATATCAACATCGGGCGATTGTCCCTTGCAATCAGATGTTATGGTGCATGAATAAGTACACTTAGGACCCTGCGTCGTCGAAGTGAAACCTGGCGACCCACTTGTCACGACGTCCTGACAACCTGCGTCTGAAACGGTTCCTGAATATAACTTGTATGCATATTGGCTGCAGTTTGGACTCTCCGCCTTGCACGATGTTCCGCTCGCACAGTTGGCTGTTGAGGGGCTATAACACGCATTTACCGCAATTTGCAGCGATACAGTCGAGATTCCAACGCACAACGGCAAACAGGCTCTTTTTGTATAAAAGCTCATTGATTTCATTTTGACCTTTCATCTTTTGGGTGTCTTATGACGTTTTGTTTCAAGAGAATGGCTATAACTGGAATAAATAGCACAACAATCAAGATGTAATACAAAATCCGCAACTGCCAATCGGTAGGTTTCAAAATTCTCGGATCATTATTCTTCATTCGAATATGTTTCACACCATTTTCAAGATATGCGAGTTCATTATTGCTTTCAAAATACGTCCTAGAAACAGCATTTTTAAAAATATCCGCGCTGAAAGACGCCGCAGGCAGTGGCCGATCGGCGGTCTGTAATGTGATGATTTTATACTCGTCCAGTATTACGTCTTCGTGATCTGTGACCGATCTTGTCGTGATTTTGTCCGGCAAATAGGCAGCCGATAAAGGAACGTTATAAGAGTAATCGAGGACCCATTTCCAACGTCGAGGCTCCGTGAGAGTCTTATCAAAAAAGACTAGATCCAAATCCATCTCCTTCGCCCTATCGAGAGCGTCAGTGACTAACTGTCCTGTTATGCACCACTTGTCGCCATCTATTATATTTGTGCAACAAAAGGCATCTCCATCCCAGTGAATCGAAGCGATTCCAACGTGCTCCACGCCCATGTTCATCAGGCTTGAAAAGGATTGCAAACTTGCCGAAACATCGGTTTTTATCTGGTTTTCGTTATCCTTCGGGTTGGTATTCTGATCCCAAACCATTTCGTCTTTGTGGGCACCGTCGATTTTCCACCATATATTTTTACATTGGCAGGAAGCTTTTGCTTTCCATTTTATATTTGCCTTCGGAAGTGTTGTAACAGTCTGGATGTCGTCCGACGCGATGCGCAAGAACGCATTGGTTTGCCATTTCGCAGTAAAATACTGCACAGGATACTGGTTAGTGCGTCCTGGATAGTAATGAGCATATGAGACCCTTGTAACTATAGGTGGAGACTCAATAAACGACTTGAACTTAGCGGCATCGCCAGGAGATGAGCTTGCAGAGTACGTCCAGCAGACCAAAATTCCGCCGACAATCAAATTATTTTTGACCAATTTCCAAAGCACCCGCAGCTCGTGTTTGGCTTCCATACCAGATCAACCATTGTTTCGTAGCTTTGCGAGGTTTTTAACAAATTTCTGAACTTATGTCAATAGGGAATTGCCCCTATAGATTAGTAGGCAAAAACCTTACATTGGTCTGTCGGCGCGACAACCCGCACTTAATCTCAAAATCTCCCCCGTTACACTCGGCCAAAATGAGAACAGCCGAACAGCCGCGAGATACGAGATGATACGAGATGGGCCTTGACATTCCTGGTGAACCGGTTCAAGTATCGTCGAGGCATGGCACTTGGTATAATAAGTGCCCCTAGAATCACGGTTTTACACAGATCTTGGTGATAACGTTGTGAGAAAGCAAGATAAATGCTCCGAGCGAAGTCTCGAGCATCTCGGCGCACGGCTGCGGAATGTCTCGCAGAATGACCCTACACAACCGCATTTTCGAAAATGCGCCAAACTTCTCAGGGGCGGCCCGTCGCTTATGTTCATGGCGAGGCGCTATGTCGTTTTCGGGATTGTAGGCGCAACCGGAGTTGGAGTCGATATGGCGGCCCTATTCGTGTTGGCTGATCCGCGTATGCTGCATTTGAACATTTCGCTCGGCAAAACATTGGCAGGGGAGATCGCTATTATCAGCAATTTTGTCGGAAACGAGCTTTGGACGTTTCGTGATCTGGCCTGGGCTGACCTGACTTGGAGTGGTCGCGCGACTCGCCTTGGCAAATTCAATTTGATTTGTCTGGCTGGCATCGGCCTAAGCGTGCTGCTGCTAAACATCCAAACTCGGTTTTTCCAGATGAACATGTACTTGGGGAACTTGATTGCCATCGTCATCGTCAGTCTTTGGAATTTCGGCATGAACCACAAATTCGGCTGGAACAAACCTCAAACCCGGACGGTTCCGAAGCGGTCTTAAGATGAGCGCATCGACGGAAGGCTTCCAGGTTGTCTTTGCGACGGGTGGCAGGCCACTCCAAGTAGGTCGCGTTTTAGGGATTCTAGTTGCATATAAAGTCATCTATTTGCTAGTCGTTTCCATTGCGCTGTGCATTTGGCCGGAAAGCGCGCATGGGCCCAGATTTCGTTCCCTCCCTCACGCCTTTACCTCGGATGGACATCTTACCTTCGACTCGCATTTTGCCAGTTGGGACGCGGCACACTACCTGTTCATTGCCTCTCATGGTTATAAAGCGGGAGACGCACTGTGCGCTTTTTATCCGCTGTTTCCTCTGTCAGTTCGAATTTTTTCGACCATAACCGGAGTCAGCCCATTGATAGCTGGAATGGTTCTGGCCAACGTCTTTTCTCTTGCAGGGTGGTTGCTATGTTTCATTTTGATCCGCCGACGCTTCGGGGAGTCCGTCGCGAAGTCTTCTCTGGCCTTACTTGTGACCTTTCCTGGCTCGCTGTTTTTTCAGTTTATATATACAGAATCACTCTTTTTCCTGCTGCTGATGCTGTTATTGCTGGGATTGGATGATAATCGTTTTTGGCTGACTGTGGTCGCGGCGTTCTTGTTGCCGTTGACGAGGGCCGTGGGTCTTTTCTGCATTTTTCCGCTCTTCTGGTATGCAATAATGAATTCGACTGCTAAGTGGTGCGCAAAACTGAGGGCCCAAGTTCTGTGGAGAAGAAAAAGCTCTGAGAGGGCCGACACAACGCGGACAAGCCAAAGCTGTGTCTCAACCATCTCAAGCGGCCGCTTTGCGCTCCAATGCGGTTGGCTATTGTTGCCCCCGATTTTCGGATGGTTGGCCTATTTGGCACTCATGAAAAGAAGCACCGGCAACGCCTTTGAAGGATTTGCGGCTCAGAAACAATTTGGCATGGAGTCGATAGGGAATATTTTTAACTTGCCTCACTTTCTACTTACGTTTTTGACCCCAAGCAGTTTTTCCGAAATTCGCACTTCGATGGTCGATCGAGTTTCATTTGTCCTGTTGTTGTACAGCCTTCCCATAATATGGCGGCTTGACAAGGGCTGGTTCTTATGGGCCGTTTTCCTCGGTCTTGTGCCGGCTATGAGCGGGATGTTTGTCTCGTACACCCGATTTGCATCGGTCGTCTTTCCGTTGTTCGTGGCGGTTGCGACATTCTTGAACAAACCGGGGCGACCGTTTCAATCCTTACGTTTCATTACGGTCGCAACTTTCCTCGCGGTGCAAATTATTTTGTTGTGGCGCTTCGTCAACTACAGATGGGCAGGGTAATCCGCCTTCCAAGGGCTGTTCGAATGCCAGCGACAATATTAAGAAACTTATGAGCAACCAATAGTAATTGCAAAACGCGAATTTCCCAAACATCATGGCGAAACCGAAAGACATGGCCCAGGATTCCGCTATTACGGAGAGCCTGCCTCTCGCATAATTCCGAAGGAGGTGAAAAGTGGCCAGCCCGAAACCGTAAAGGCTCATTCCGATCTGCGCCCACACCGAAAAGGGATGCCCGGCCCATCTGACCCAAAAGGCGGCGAAATTCAGAGAGTCCGTTCTGGACGCCGCTGAAAAGTGTTCATTGACCGTCATGGTTAGAAAGCCGCGAATATCCCAAATCAAAAAGGAGCCAAGCAGCACAAGAAGGATGGCGAGAGACACCAAACCCGCCTTTGCCAGCATTTTCCATTCTCGATCCAAGGCAAGCGCTCCCAGCGGGAACACGCCAATAACAAATCCATACTGTTTGACGGAGCAGGCCATTGCGATAGCCACCGCGATCAGCCACCAACGTTTATTCCTCATTGCCCAAAGAGTGATTGCGGCGGCCAGTGAGAGGAGCGGGTCGAGCCAGCCTTGCTCGAGGGCATAAGGAATAAAGGGAATGAACCACCAAATTTTGCGGAGGGCGCGGTAATGAGTATAACTCTTGGGAAAAAAGAGGGCGCCCAACCACCACGCAAGAACCAGGACGCCGCGAACATCCCGGCAAATCAATTTGGACAACGTCTGAAGAAGCAAGGCCCCAGGCCAGTATAAAAATCCCGGGTGGTAATCGAATTGGCCGTGGTAGATGTCTGGGTATTTCTGCGAATACGGATTAAGACCGTGAAGCAAGAATTCGGCGGCCAGAGAATCACTGCGGAAGACATCGATGCCAGGATTCGGCGACAGAGACAGGACCGCGATGAAGAATAAAATCACGAAGGGTGGCAGAATCCTTGACGGAATCATGTTCAGCCCAATTGGAGCAAGGCGGAACAGAAGCCAAGCCAAGCCGAGCGAAGCACCAGCGTACATGAAATTGGGATTGTCTGCAATCAACAGAGCACTGATCCACGGGTAAACCCAATAGAAGCAGAGCTCAAGCGGACCCGTAGCGATGGGCACGAACTTTGGCGGACGGAGGATGCGCACATACGTCCAAGCGACGAATGCAAGAACCAACCAGGGAGCCCAGTTGAAGTAAAATCCTTTGGAGCGCCAAACGGCAACGCTGAAAAAGACGATCACAGAGTACGTCATAGTCTAGGACCTCAGCTTTCCTGATTCAACGATTACACGGGAACGTTCTATCGCTCACGGCGGTAATCACAAGTAGATTCTACTGGAACAGAACCATTGAGGCTTCTCCACGCGTGATGTCACGATTCATGCCGCCCCTTTGCCCAGCCCGAATCCCCCCATCCGCACCGCTTCGCGATCAAGTGAGGGCCAACACATTGGAGTTGTTTTCAAATCCTTCTCGCTCGCGTTCCCGGTCTGTCGCCCGTCACTGGCCCGACTTCAACAGGGGGCCGGGCGTGGCGACCTTCCGAGGACTCCTTCCACTGGCCGCCCTGTCTGCGCGGGCTTTCTCGGTGAAGGGCGACAGACCGAGAACGCACAGCAGATCAAAAAAAAGATTATGACAACAAAAAATACAAATTCTAATTCAGAGCTCAAGAGCCGGACCGCACAGCATGTCGAAGGCAAAACGGAATCGCCCAAGATTGATTTAGGCCGCAGAAACCGCAACCGGGCCTTGCCGGTGGAATCCTTGCTTGAGTTGATTCGGAAGGAAACGCCGGACTTTTGGAATCTGGCCGAAGTGGTTGGCCAATGGGTTTGGATTCAGTTTGAAGGGAAGCAACCGCCGCAGATTACCGCCGCAGTCTCGCAGCTTGGTTTCCATTGGAACAACCGCCGCCAAGTCTGGCAGCATCCGTGCGGTCAGATAAGCGAACGGGCCGATTTTGACCCGCGCTGCAAATATCGTTCCTACTTTGCAGCCGACCAGAAACCAGCCTAAAGGAGAACGACCATGAAGCATTCTGAAATTCTTCCCGGTTTTGAATCGCTTGTGCAACCGTTCAAGTTTCCGGCCAGCCCGTACGAATACAAGGTGACGGCGTTGCGCGAATGCCCGACGCCCGAAACCTTGCAACATTGTGACACGCCCGATAAGGCCGCCGATTACTGGCGATTGCATGTAGCCGCGAACCCGCATTTTGACCCGGAGCGGGAATGTATGGCCGTGCTGATTCTCAATACGCGCCGCCGCGTCAAAGGCCATTACTTCGTGAGCATTGGCACACAGGACACCCTTTTGATAAGCCCCTCCTGTGTGTTCAGGCTGGCCGTCGTCACCGCCGCTGCCGCTGTGATTCTCCTGCATAATCACCCATCAGGCCAGTCCGAGCCATCGGAAGCGGACATCCGGGTGACGCGGGATTTAATCCGTGCGGGCCAGCTTTTGAAAATTGAAGTGCTTGACCATGTGATCGTCGGCGCTGGCAATTACACTTCGCTGCGCTCCCTTGGCCATTGCGGTTAAGCTAATCGCCAAAAAAAATCGCGCCCCGCTTTTACGCGGGGTTTTTTCGTTTTGTTGGGAAGGCGGCCTCCTTCCCAAGCCCATCCCGCCAAAGGGCGAAGCCCTCTTGGACTCTCGTAATGAATTCCAGCGCTTTTGCGTTCAGTCTTTTACAAATTGCGGCGGGTTCAGCCCTAAAAACTCATCTGGCATAACACACGTTGTTTCGCGGGCGGTTTGAAATACTTGTACTCCCGTTTGCGCTCCGGCGGGTGTTCCCATCGCTCCGGGTCCCAACCTCGCTCGACACGCGATCTCCGGCGCAACTTTGGCCTACGCCGGTCAATGAGTTGGCGGACGAGCTTGTATGCCTCGATTCTTGCCCGTTGAACGTGTTCTGGCGGCAACGTCAAATCCGGCCACGGCCAAAGCGAACCGTCCGCCTTGTTGACCAAGTCCCATCCGTCCGCTCGCGCTTCCCGCATGGTCGCGTAATGGGGCAGCACCAAAATGTCCACGGCTGGCCGAAGATGATAGGCCCAGTGCTTGCCCAGGGCTTTGGCAAAATCCTCCTCGGATGCGAAGGCGAACATGCCGGCCAACGCTCCAAGTTTCAGACGCCATACCCGGCCAGCCCCATCCGCCCAGGAAAAATGCTCGCTGCAAATCCGAGAGACGTTCTTGGAACAGCCGACCAGGCGCATTCCCTTATCCTCCGAGCGGCGATGCTGGAAGCCTTTGCCCAGGTATTTAGACACATAGACGGCCAAGGCTTGCGGCGTGCTGATGATCGGCAGCAAATGGCTTGCGTCGAATTTGTAATACCTCTTGGATTTTCGCCGGTGCTTGAATTCCCGCAGGGCGCATACCCGGCGAAACTCCTTCCAGATGGCCCGGAGATTCGGGGACGCATTCCTTTGAATGCCTGCGTAATAGAGGGCCTTGATGATTTTCCGATCCCGCTTGTCCTGAAAGAGCCTATTCAACGCCGCAGGGTCGCTCCCGCCTCGAATATCCGCCTTGGTAGCAACGACCACATGGACGTGCCAGGCCCCGCGTTGCTGGCGCTCATACACGCGAATCCACGCAGCGTAGAGTTTGGGAAAGATATTGGTGGAAATGGACTTGAAACGTTTGTTGAACTCCTTCCCGTCGGTGATGTTCTCCCGGATGGTCAGGGTCTGCATTCCGATATGATCGAGGCCGTAGGTTTTGGCCATCGCTTCGATGCGGCTTTGAAGGGCGAACATCTTTTTTCGGACGTTGCCCGGCAGGCCCAGGATCATGGAGGTGACTGCGGCCTTGGTTTCCGATTCGGTTTTCTCCTCGGCAGGGAGGGGTTCAATGCCGTTGTTTTTCTTTAGATGAATAAGGGCCGGGGCGGGCGGCGCTGGCGCGCCGCTCCGCCCCGGCCCAGGGTTCATCGAAGGAGCTTGAGCCGACTTGATGAATGGCTTGAGGTCATAGACCCGCGCGGGAGGCCTCGCCTGTTGCGGAGCTTTCGGATTTGGCTGTTCTGAATTCGTGTCAACCCCTATCCGTTAACAACGCGAGGCATTGCCTCCTGCGCTTTGCCTTCCAGGAACATCGCCCGTTGCCGCTCGTATTCACCCAAGGACGGCAATTCCACTTGCGCCTTGCGAGCATACGCGCGATGGACGGCCTTGCTGTTGTGCCCCAGCGCCTCTTGGGCGAACCGTTCAGGATAGCCCGCTACCTTCGCCCGTTCCGCCCAGGCATAGCGGTAGGAATGAAGCGAGATGCCTTTGATGCCAAGGCCGCCGCACCGCTGTTTGAACTCCGTGGCGCGGTCACCGGCCCGCACCGTCCGCAGATACGGAAACAGCGGGCCATTGTTTGGCAGTGTTCGCAAGACCGCCGCCATGTCCTCATCAAACCGCATCAGGGCGATGGAACCGGTTTTCTTCCGGGCGTAGCTGATGATGTTGTGTTCCCAGTCGATGTCCTTCGCTTCCAGAAGCGCGATGTCCGTTTGGGACGCTCCCAAGTGCCAGGCCAATTGATAGAACGCCTTGCGCTCCACATTCTGTTCGCGGGCGACGATGGCTTGGTGTTCTTCCAGCGTGATGGCCCGTTTGTCTTTGAATTGCACCTTGGGCCATTGCCGTTTGGCCAGCACCGGCCACGGCAGCCAACTCATGTCCAGGGCGAAGTTGTGCAACCGCCGCAAATAGACATTGGTGGACACTTTCCCTCCTTCCAACGCTCGCAGGAAATGCTCCGACCGCGTTTCCAATACGGCCAGGTGGCGAACAGCGTTTAACGCCTTGTCTTTGACGGCCACCTTCCAGCGGCGTTGCGTCTCGCCCTGCTTGAGTTTGACCATTTCGTCCATGACGTATTGCCATGTCCGCGTGCCGATCTCTTTGTCGGTCGCCGCCAGGTAAGCGCGGGCGATTTGCAGGTTGACGGCGGGCTGTTGCTCCGCTTCGTTGCGCGAATGGAGCAGGCGCGTGGCCGTGGCGCGGTCACTGGTATGCAGGCTGTCCTGCTTGCCCGTGATGTTGTCATGTATATAAAACCGCCCGGTTTTGGCCCGGCGGTAGAGTCTGAATCGTTTCGTCATGCTGTCATTCACAGCGATGAGGATACGACGCTTGAATTCGCCTCGGTTAGCGAGTAGTGGGCGAGTTGCTCTGATTTACGCGGAGTACTGCCAGAGTACTAATTTGCTGGCAAATCCGCTGGCACTCGCAAGTGGAAGATTTCCAAACCATTCAGTTCCAACTGTTTAGGTTTGGAGGCGAGGGTCGGAATCGAGCGCCTTCGGTGGCGGACGACAAAGTTATTATGCCTTATTTCATGGGTGATTCAAGCGGATTGTGCCACTATTGGGACTCCCGGTTTCCACTTGGTTTGTTAGCCATTTTGTTAGCCATTTCTGACCGCATATTCTTCGGCTCAAGCGGGCAGCATGTCGGCGGGAAAATAGGAGCGGTATTTAGTGCGCGGGTCGGCGGGATGACTGGCGAGCGGGTTAAAACTGCCGCATGGATGCTGCCAGACTTCCCGGCGTTGATTCCAGTGGAAACCCAAAGCCCAAAGCAGACTAGCCAGCTTCGGCTTTCTGGCCGGGGACACGTCCAGCCAAACCCATTTGCCGACGACCTCGGCAATCTCGTATTGCCTTGGCAAGCTTGTTCGCAGATAGTTCAAAACGATTTCGGTGGGCAGTTTCCGGTTGGCACAATGCCTGATAAAGTCCGCCTGCTTGCCTGTTTTTGAAACCGACGATGGCCGGACATTCGCTGGAGCTGACGCTTCAATTTTTCGATTTATTGTTTTCATAGCTTTTTTTTGAAACCGCTGTCCGTCACCCTGCCGTTTGCTGCTCGCTTCACAGACGAGGAGACAGCGAGCCGGGGCGCGGAAGCGCAGTCAAAACTTAGCGAAAGCTAAAACCGTGACAGTGGCGAAGTGGGAGAAGTGGCGACGCTGGCGCGGTTTTTGATCTCGCTCCCAGCTATCGGCTAGGTGTCGGACCAGCGAGCAGCAAACGGTTGGGTGACGGCTGGCGTAAAAAAGGCGAAGACAAACAACCTGACATCGCCAACCTTGTAATCCTGGCGGAGTGTGCGGAAAATTGGCGCGGGCGGGACTCTTCGGTTTTTCCCGATCGGGTCAACTTTCCGCAGTCTCCGCCTAATGTTGGTGCGCTGTCAGGCCGGTTAAAAAACGGAGCGAGGTCGTGGAACGAAGCCACCCTTAATTTTCGGAGTGGACCGACTCGCGGAGATTTTCAACCGGTCTGACAGCCGGGTCAGCATTCAACTTTTGCTTTGCCCTATCTACAGAAATGATATGATATGACGCAGCGCATGATCAAAGCATCAACCACATCTCGGCAACGCGGATTTGCAGCCTACCGGGCGTACGTCGCTCGCTTGAGGGGCCTAGCGGGCGAACGGCGGCGCGCTGCTGACTGGAATGAACGAGCCATTGCCGCGCTGGACGGGCAAGCATCATTAGAATTGCGCCGCGCCATTTCTTTGAAAACTCGGCGTCGGTTCGGCGCTTTCTTCACAGGTTCGAGTTTGGCCGAACGGCTTATATCGCAGTGCAACAAATTCGATGACCTCAGCACCATTCATGACCCGAGCCTCGGGATGGGCGATTTGTTGCTGGCCTCCGCGCGGAAACTCCCGATTGGACGAACGTTGAAGGAAACTTTGAAACGGTGGGGGCACCAACTTAGCGGCACGGACATCCATTCCGAGTTCGTGGAAGGCGCGAAAACAAGGCTGGTGATTCTTGCGCAACAACGGCATGGAATGAAATCACTTGGCGTCAGGTCGATTAGTGGGCTTTTCCCCAACATTCGCGTGGCGGACGGACTAGCCCAACATCAGGCGTTTACCCGAGCTTCGCATCTTGTGCTAAACCCACCGTTCGTTCTCACCGCTGCGCCCGATGGATGCAGTTGGTCGGGTGGGCGTATCACCGCTTCAGCCAATTTTGTTGTTACTGCATTGGAACGTGCAAGACCAGGAGCAGAACTGGTTGCAATTTTGCCCGACGTTTTGCGCTCTGGCTCATTTACGGAACAGTGGCGCAAACGAGTCGAAGACCTAGGTACAGTGCGCTTCGTCGAACCTTATGGAATTTTTGATGATTGCGCAGACGTTGATGTGTTTATTTTGCGCGTGACACGCCGGGCGAAGAATTCAGCAGCTAGGTCTGCTCCGTGGACAAGCACGCCAGTCCACATAGGCACAACAGTCGGTGATTATTTCGATATTCACGTTGGACGCGTTGTCCCTCACCGTGATCCAGAAACCGGCAAAAATCATCCTTACATCCATGCTCGCTGCGTTCCGACTTGGAAAATTATGCGCGAATTTACCGAGTTCCGTCGCCATGCAGGTAAGGTCTATGCACCTCCGTTGGTCGTTATACGCCGAACGTCCCGTCCTGGCCATCCGTATCGCGCGGCCGCAACGGTTATTGCAGGCAATAAATCAGTTGCCGTTGAAAACCATCTGATAGTATGCGAGCCAAAGAACAAGACTCAGGCAATGTGCAAAAAATTGATGCGCCAGCTCAAGGCTCGGGCCGTAAATGAATTTCTCGACGAGCGTATTCGGTGTCGCCATTTGACGGTTAGTTCTGTTTTTGAAATTCCATTCAGCCCGTCAACAAGATGAGTTTGCCCAATTCTCAAATAACGTCTGACGATAGCGGGCAACCGACACATCTAGTGTTGTGTGTCATAATTAGCTAGACATATTAAAAATTGCGGGCAAAATTGTCCGCGATGCCAAAAGTTGCCAACCCTGTTGTCCTTTGCGAGACGGATCGAATTCAATTGCAGAGATGGGTGCGAGCCCAATTTAC
>DASXZW010000039.1:0-8370 GCA_036501665.1 Verrucomicrobiia bacterium | reverse complement strand
CGCTTGATGAAGCCAACAGCACCGGATGAACCGCAGGGAAAAGTGAATCTGGCGGTCGAAAAGATTTTTCACATCTGGCAGGAATCCAAGCCCGAGCGTTCGGCGCAACTTGTCTTTTGCGATCTCTCCACGCCGAAAGACAAGGGTTTTTCCGTCTATAATGATATGGCGCAGAAATTGAATCGTCTTGGCATCCCCAGCCCTGAAATCGCCTTCATTCAGGATTACGATTCCGACGCTTCTAAGTTGACGCTGTTCCGCGATGTGCGAGCAGGAAAAGTCCGGGTGTTGTTTGGAAGCACGCAGAAAATGGGTTCGGGCACGAATGTCCAGGAACGATTGATTGCCCTCCATCATCTCGACGCGCCGTGGCGGCCTGCGGACGTGGAACAGCGGGAAGGGCAGATACTACGGCAAGGGAATAAGAATTCTGTCGTGCAGATTTTCCGCTATGTCACGGAAGGCAGCTTCGATGCTTATATGTGGCAGACGTTGGAAACGAAAGCGAAGTTCATCGCCCAAGTGATGAGCGGCGACATAACCATTCGCCGACTTGAGGATTTAGATTCAGCGGCGCTGACTTACGCTGAGGTCAAGGCCATCGCGTCAGGAAACCCGTTGGTGATCGAAAAGGCCCAGGTGGACGCGGAGTTGATCCGGCTCACACGATTGCGTTCAGCCCATGCCGAGGAACAATATCGCATCCGCTCCAATCTCCGCCGCTCTCACGAGGATGGGGAAATATTTGCCACGCGCCTGACAAATCTGCGGCAGGATTTGGGAGTTCGCCAAGACACGTCGGGCGATAAATTTCGCATCGAACTTGATGGGCAGGAATCCAACAACCGGGGGATTGCGGGCGAATTGATTCTGCGCCGGGCGGAAAAACTCAAGGCGCGGTTCGGAGAGGATGTTCGTTTCGGTCGCTTCGCCGGTTTTGATTTGTTCCTGCGCCCGAGCTACAACGACACCACCGAAATGGTTGTGCGCGGCAAAAACAGTTACAGCACGCGGGTCACCGACACGGCCCTTGGCACCATCCGTTCACTGGAGGTGACGATTCAGGGGTTTGAAGAACGCGCTGAAAGATTGGAGATGGACATCACCGACGCCAACAAGCGCGTCAAAGAACTCAGCGAGAAAGTTGGCGCGAAGTTTGAGCGGGAGGAACGGTTTCAAGAATTAACCCGCCGTCAAAGTGAGATTGAGGAAAAACTCGACCTCACGAAAAACCAGGCTCCCAGCCAAGTGGATGCAACAGCCGACGAAATTCAGGAAAAGACCGTCGAAACGGAATCGAAAACCATGCGCCCTGCGAAGCGAGCGGCCATCCGCGTGTGAACAAAAGGTCAGCGCCGCGACCAACGTGTGCTTCGGTCGGCGACTGGGCCTGCGCTCATTTCGCTCCGGCCGCGTCGCCTCCCTACGCACACGCTCGTCGCGGCTGGCATGGTGTGCAGTCGCACAGGGCTTCCGTTCGACCGTTGGCGGCGCGTCGTTCCCTTCCGGCTCTGCTCCGAGCATTCCTCCGCTCCACCTTCAGTCCACTCCCGCCCACCAATAGTCGAACCGAAGCAGACATGACTGGTCAATCGTGCGGCGCAAAACGCCGGATACCAAGTTGAACTCGCTTGTTGCGAACTGAGGCCAGGAATCGCCCATTGCGCCGGGCAACTTCGCCATCGGGCATTCGGCCAAACAAGCGTAGTTCCTGCGGACTCCATCGTCTTGGCGTCTTGATAAAACGAACATTCGTCTTTTCCAAGCGTCGCGTCCGCACGGAAAGCACCGTGCGATTCAATCGTTGCGCTAATACCGCATCACGTTGAGTTCCCAATATCGCATCTTCTTCTCGCGTCCAAGCTCGGCGTTTTTCCCAACATTGCCCTATCCCAAGTGAATGCCGCTTGAGCTGTACCGCATACCGCGTTCGCCCCAACATCCGAGCCACGACTGCATCCGGTCGCTGGCCCAGGACTTCAATCTCACGTTTCGACCACAGAATTCGTTGCGGCGCAAAAATGTGAATTCCAAGGGATTCACGTTTCCCTGCCACCGCCGAAACGCCGCGCCGCAGAAATTTAGCCAGTTCCTCATCGCTAATTCTACCAAGCAACCGAACTTCATAATCCGTCCATCGCTCCTGATGCGAAATATTGGAACGCCGGCGGCGGTGCAAATTCAACACTCGATACGATTGCCGCAGCAATCGCGCAATTTCACGATCTGATTTTGCGCGAATCAATTCTCGAATCGCCGAATTTTGGGCTGCCGTCAACAGGGCTTGTTTATGCCTGAACACGGTCGCTTCATCAATGCGATCCCCGCATGACCTAAACGGTTGGGCCGCGTGGCGTCCTGAGCGCGTGAAATGGGCAGGCGATTATATGGCGGCGTCGGAAAGTTCAAGGATACTACGGTTCCGCTCTCTATACGTCCGCGTCTTCCGTTCCTCCTTGAGCTTTCCGCCTTCGCCAGGGGCCTGCTCTTAGGATTTCACGCGCACCACTGTTTCGCTGCGCGATAAGAAATGAACTCAGAACAAAAGGAATTCAAGTGAACAACGAAATTCTCGTTCCGTCTGTCGCCCGAACATGGCCTGACAAAATCGTCACGGACTGGCGGCGCTTCGCGTCCGGTCTCTGGCGCGTTCCCGAAGGCGACATCCAAGCCGCCTATTCGGCCGAATCGTTTCCGAGGGTCAGGGTTTTCAGTCACAGCGGCGGTCTCTTTACCAATGCAGGCGGGTTTTTCTCTGGTCCGGTTGCTGCCGCAGCCAACTGCTATCCGTTGCTTCCCGCGAGTGATTATCAGGGTCCCGAACCGCAACGTTATAGCTACGAAGGCCGCGAAGCCTCTTTCCGAGGTGAGGTGTTCAAACTCGGCCCGAGGGTTGTGTTCGTAGCAACGGACGCCACAGTCGAAGAATGGCGGCGAATGTTCCGTGTCACGTACGCAGACGGTGGATGGTTCGCCCGCCATGCGAATTACGGCCTGTTTCTCAATGAAGACCGCCGGGAATCCCAGAGTGAGAACGCCCGCGAAGCCTTGCGATTAGAATTGGCAGGCGATCTTCTCGCCCACTCCAAATCCGAAATGCAAAAATTCTTGGACGGCCACCAATCCTCTGTCCTCACAACCCGTCAACTCGATTTGACGATATGACAACTCTGAATAGAACTGTTCGCCGTCTCACGCGGGACGAGTATGGCCACGGCAAGAAGGCTCGAAAACTTGTTGTTGTCCTCGAACGAGGTGATCTCATCACCATCCGTGAACACCGCCGCCGCGCCAAGCACACGGCGAGATTGTACGACGTGCTTTGGTGGATGCTGCGTTCCGAAGCGGACAAGGCTCACATGAATAAACTGCGCGACATTAAAGCGCGGAAGGCGAACCGCCTGGCGGAACGGCGTCAGCGAAGTGCTGAACGACGACTGTTCCAGCGCGTCGAAAACCCAAGTTGCGAAAACAATATTTGAGGCTTATTTTTGAGAGCGATTGGAAAAGGCGTATGAAAGAGGACCCAATATTATACGTGGACAGATTTTTTCAGTTCCTCAATCGGCTGATTGACGAATATTGGCTGTACCTATTTATGGCCTTCGTCTATCTTTGCCCCTTCATCATTTGGTGGGTCCACCGCTGGGTGAAAAAACATCCTGAACATGCAGCTCGTCCCAATATTCTCTTTTTCTGGTGGTTTCGGCCCCGGAAATAAAGCGTGAAGGGAATCAAACCCTCGCAATGATGATTATTGCTGACCTCGCCGAAGGGAGGAGCCTCTTGCGCAAAGGGCTCCAGCTATCTTTCGCCCACTGCGTCAGATTCAGCAGCCTTCGGCTTCCAGTTCTTCCGCTGAACCAGTTCAGCTTTTGATGGTTTTCCCGGCTGGGCGGGCGCCTTCGAAAGAGCAAAATCAGATTGTGTATCTCATACATCCGAGAAGCCGTGACGAGTCGTATGCTGTTGTCAAAAATTGAAATTATGAAAGCAACAATGATTCCTGAATGTCAGACACTTGATGTGAGAGCCAGCGCAACCGAGTTGGGAGTGTGCGAGGAAACTATCCGCCGTTTGGTCCGGCGAAAAGTGCTTCGGAAACTTCCTGGTCTGAGACGCGTTCTGATTGCACGAAGTGAAATTCATCACTTCTTAAATGGTGGAAGCCAGCCCCGCTTTTGATAAGCGTTTTCGCATGCCACGGGACCGCATGCGAAGCCACAGTTTGGAGTGAGAACCCAAAAATTGGCCAAGAATTGGCCAAGCATGATTTTCGGAGTTTTGAAGGATGCGAGAAGCAAAAGCGGAAATGCTTGATTTCACGAGAGTTCGAAGTGGTGCACCCAAATGGAGTTGAACCATTAACCTTCTGATCCGTAGTCAGATGCTCTATCCAATTGAGCTATGGGTGCTTACCGAGGAGAATTTTAAGTTTTCGCCTCAAAAACTTTGACTTTTCTATACTGCTTTTCTATACTGTTTGCATGAAAAGGAGCAAAGCAGAACAGAAACAAGAAGCCCAATGGCAAACGACTCCAGTGGCAAATCTTGTCCGCAATACAGCGTCTGGAAATTATTATGCCAGAGTCCGATTGAAGGGCAAGTTGATTTGGAAATCGCTCAAAACCGACGCTCTCGCCGTCGCGAAATTGCGTTTGGGGGATTTCCTAAAAGAGGAAGGCCACCGGGCAGAGGTCGTCGAGTCGGCAGCACGCGGTAAGATGACCTTCGCCGACGCGGTGGTTCTTTACAAGCGACAGGTGGAAAATGCGCCACACTTAAAACCCCGCGCAAAAGAATATCGGATCAGCACGATTGACGCCCTCCTGAAAAGTTGGAGCGCGCTGGAAACCACCGATCTTCGGAAAATCACGGCGTCTGATTGTTCGCAATGGGCGGCGGGATTCGCAAAGACCTATTGCCCCTCGTTTTTCAACAATACAGTCGGCACGTTACGCCAAATTCTCAAAATCGCGGTTGAGTCGGGCGCTCGGTATGGGAATCCGGCAAGCGAACTCAAAAAGGTAAAAATCCGCCAAAAGATTTTGAAGCTGCCCGAACATGACCAATTCCCTGCCCTCGTTCAGGCCGTCAGAACAGCGGGCGGTAGGTTCAGTCACGATTGCGGCGACTTGATCGAATTCCTTGCTTACAGCGGCGCCCGCAAAAGTGAGGCTGCTCGCGTCATTGGGTCCGATTGCGACTTCTCCAATGGCCGAATCAGCATCAAAGGCGATCCCGATACCGGAACCAAGAATTGGGAAGTTCGACACATTCCAATGATTGCAGACATGCGGCGTCTCTTGGAGCGCACTCGTTCCGAAAAATCGGAGAATGATTGGCTTACCAAACCCGTTGTTGGCGTAAGGGAATGCCAAAAGGCAATTGATTCAGCTTGCAAGAAATTGGGCATCGCTCGATTCACTCATCACGACTTGCGTCACCTTTTCGCAACCCGTTGCATCGAGAGCGGTGTTGACATTCCGACTGTTTCCCGATGGCTCGGCCACAAAGACGGTGGTGCGTTGGCGATGAAAACTTACGGACACTTACGCGATCAACACTCCACCACGATGGCGCAGAAAGTCGTTTTTACCGAAACCGCACAAAATGTCGTGCCGCTTCCTGTGGCCGATGCGGCAGTTCGGTCTGGCCATGCGAATGCGTCTAATGAGGACGAGAAGAAATCCGTCGGGCAAGCGAAAGCGAAATACGGTTACGCTTGGTGGGCTTCGCAGAACCCAATTGAGGTATTTTGGGGACAGCTTAACGAAAAGACTTGGCTCGTTCCTACCGAGCGTTTTTTGAAAGCTGCAGAAGAGGCAATGGGTCGCGAAGTCTTTCCGCATGAGGCCGAGGATCGTCAAACTCTGATCGAGGAATTTGTGGCCCTCATACCCGAAGCGACTATGACATCTCTCCGCGTGAAAATTAGTGCCGCCCGCAACATCTGCGCGACGCCGCCGTCCCTTGCAAGAACAGCGTGAATCTCTCGACCGTTTCGTTGTTGATAAGCCGTTTGAAACAGCACGGAAACGGCCATTTCATTCGTTTCCGCCGGCCTTCAACGATGACTTTTCTATAATCTGAATGCTTTCAACCCAAGCTCCTTCTGTGGTTCCGACGGAATTGAAATGTTCTGACTGCTCTTTCACCCATTCGACGGCTATGCGCTGTAATGCCAAAACCAACTCGCGGAGCTTTTTCCCGGTGATGCGGACGGATTGGCGGTTGAAGAACAGCGTCATGCTGTCGGCTTCCTCTGCCGGTAAGAATTGTACCCGTTCCAACCAAGCATACTGGTAAAGATTGACGCTTCCGTCGCGCAATTCGACGCGCAACATTTGAGCGTTTGGATTCTCACCCCAACACTGAACTTCGTTAGATTCGAATTCGGGTTCCACGCCTCTGTTTTTCATAATTTGTTATTTCAGGTTTATGGGTGACAGGCGAATGGCGTTGGTTGATGATCTGTCGTACGCGCTGGCGAACCACCATCATCACCCGGCGACGAGTGTTCTGTTCTTCGATCCGTTCCGACTCACATGCCAGTTCCAAAGCCAGCATGCGGCGACCAGAGCGAACAACGCTTTCCCGCAATTGAAGTCTGTCGCTGGTAAAAATCCGTATGCCTTTCCGGCCCCGCGAAGTCGTGACATACCACTGTTGATCGTTCGTTGCTGCTTTGACGGCCGAATCCGAGAACAACACATAGTCCACGGTTTTGCCTTGAGAGGCATAGGACGTAACGGCGTAACCCCGCACAAATTCGCGGTAGTACTTTTCCAAGATGCGTCCATCGGCCAGGCGGACGCGGCCATCTGATGAAACAGACTTAACTGTGACCAGTTCGCCGTTGGCGAGTTTGCGGCCCGTTCCGGTTTCGCCATTGCCCTTGAGTTGTAATCGGTCGCCAGCAGCCAGTTTCAATTCCTTGGGCCGACAAACATGAAAATGCTCCAATTGGCTGAATGAAACGGAACGGATGCGCCCGCCCACCTCGACCAGCAAATGAGTGGCGGTAATATCCCACAGCTTGCCTGTTTCGCCCCGGCCAATGCCACCCGTCTTCCGCTGAAAAACGAGAATCGAATCATTGTCGTAAAATCGTTTGTCGCGCTTTTGTGCTGGCGTCAGATCGCGGCGCACGCAGGCCGTGACGACAGTATCCTCCTTCCCGATTAATCCGGCTCTTTGCAATTCACGCCGAATGTTCTCATTGAGCCGTTGAATTTCATCCCAAGTCTGCGACACGACAACGCAGGAGCACTTTTGCGCGGCCAATGCCAGGTAATGCTCCACCAATCGCGGAATTTGGTCATTGCATTCGATGACGACGCCCAAACGGTCGAGGCGGTCAAATGAAGCGGCCAGGTCGCCCGCCTGAGCTTCGGCCACTGCCGCTCGATACTCTTTGATCCACGATTTTTCGCCGACAGTCTTGCCCAAGGCGGGATTCTGGCGACGGATTTCCGTCAATTCTGCCGGAACAATGCCTGAATACTTTTCAATTGCACGCAGGGCGTCTGACGCTTCAACAGCACCATGTTGCCGGGTGTCGCCGGAGAGGATGACCCGGCCACCATTCACTTGAACCAGTTTCAGGAGTTCCAGCATCTGTTGTGCGCCGATTTGCCCGGCCTCATCCACGAGCACGACCGCGCCGCTTGGTACTCGCTGCCTTGCCAAAAGTTCGCTCACCGTTTGCGTTTCCTGAAACCCCGCTTCCGCGAGATCAATGGCTTGCTGGCGCTGTGGGGTCACAACCATTACGGAGTGTCCGGCTTCGGTTAGCCCTTGGTTCACCGTTTTTAGAGCGAAACTTTTGCCTGTTCCAGCGCCGCCTCGAAAAAGAGTGATGAAATTCCGTGAGTTCAAAATTCCTTTGACGGCCTTTTCCTGGTCGTTCGCCAATCCATTGGGAATGTAATTAGGCGCAAGCGGCCAAAATCGCGAAATCCCATCATGTGCCAGTGAAACAATGTGGTACTCCCGCAGGAGCATTTCGCGGGTCGTCACGCGGCCCGGCGTCTTTTCGTTGCGAATATAATTTCGTCGCTGACTTTCGGCCTGCAATTCGGCCACGGTCCAAGTCTCGCCCCGTCCATGTTCGAGCGCATGACTCCAAAGTTCACATTCACAAACCACGGAATTTCGATTGAACGAGTGATCCTCCGCCCAGGTCAACGCTTGGTCTGTCCCACCGCCCGCAGCCTGATCTCCGGTTGTGGCTTCGGGTTGAACGAGGGCGTGAAGATTTCGTTTTTCGATCCGAGAAAGCTGGCCGTCCCATAGATTTTGCAATTCATTCGTGCCGACCTTGATTTTTCTTTGCCGTTCCTTGTGCGCGATATTCTCGCGCAAGTC
>DASXZW010000038.1:0-16880 GCA_036501665.1 Verrucomicrobiia bacterium | reverse complement strand
TCTTGCGTTGCCTCTTGTTAGGAGATCACGACAATCGAGCCTTGCATGAGACCCTCCTGCGTTACTGTTGCTACGACCAGCGAAAACGACACAATTACTCCCAAACGTGGGAAGCCTTGGCTTAACTTGACGCACATGCCCACGGGGGCCGCGGCTGGTGCGACGTCAAAAAAGAAGGCTAACGCTGACAAGCAGCGTCGGAACCATCCAGATCGAGACTGACTACGGACAACAAGCCGGCGGTGGAGACTGGCTTTGTCCGCAGCGGCAAGTCTGGGGCATTGAGGCGCATCAGAAGATGACCCCGGCGCTGCAAGACCGGTTATGTTTTACCGTCACGATGACTGGATCCTATGAGAGCGCGGCGGGGCTGGCCGGCAAATGGGGCTGCGCTGTGGATGACTCGACCTTGCATGCATTGACGCAGCGGGTGGGAGCCAAAGCGGCGGAACAGGCTCGGCAGCGGATCAAGAGCATTCCCCAAGAGCGCCAACCCGAACGCCGCCCCAGCCAGTTGGGGGTGCTGCTGGCCGATGGGTGGCAAGTTCGGCACCGCGGTCCAGGGTGGGGAGCGAAAAAAACGCGGCAAAACCGGGTGGAATGGCATGAAATGAAGATGGGGGTCTATTATCAGTTGGAACGGGCGGTCGTCAAAGAAAACGGACGCGGGGAACTGGCCGAGAAAATCGTGGTGAGCACCTTGGAGGACGCGGTCGATCTGGGAGCGCGTTTACATTGGGAGGCGATGCGGGCGGGATTGGGAAGGGCCAAAAAGTTGGAAATGTTGGGCACGGGTCACATTGGATTTGGAATTTAAAGGTTGATCGCTGGAAGCAAGCGGTGGAGGTGCTGGATTTTTACCATGGTGGCCAGCATGTGTGGGCGTTGGGCCGAACACTCAGAGGCGAGGATCAAGCCAGGGAGTGGGTGGAACCGTTGCTGCATCAGTTACGGCATGGGAAGGAGAAAAAAGCCTTGAAGGCCATTGCCGGATTGTCTGTGCCGAGCGGGGAGCGCGGCCAAGTGGTGCGACGAGAGCAGAACTATTTTGCGGGTCAAGAGCATCGGATGAAATATCAGCAAATCGCCGACCGCGGCTGGCCGATCGGCTCTGGAGCCGTCGAATCGGTTTGCCGACAACGCCAGTGCCGCTTCAAACGGCCCGGACAATTTTGGACCACCAAAGGCTTGCGCCATCTCTGCGCACTGGAAGAAGCCAGACACAATCACCACTGGGAAGAACTCTGGACCTCACCCAAACCGTAGCAGTGTCAAGATGCGCCCCGCAGCAGGCACCTACAGTGCTGGCGCTTTTGTCCCAAATCTATACTGTTCATTCCATGATGTTGTTTGGCCAAGTTTTGATATAAATGGAACCCTTGGACCGGAGGGAGCGATATTCGTTTCATCCAGTCCGCCCGTCTTTACCGCAACTGGCCCATACGGGGCTGTTAACCTTTCAATGCCATGGTCAGGGATTGTATCAATGAATAACTATATTTATCGGAGCGCGACGCTTGGTGGAACTTTGACCTTCCTAAACTCGACGACAGCCACAGAATACACAGATACGGGTTTGACGCCGGGCGGCACGTATTACTATGTTATCGATTCCTACGGACCGAACGGAACGAAATTTGTTACCCCTACAAATGAGGCGGTTGCTGGTGTAGCAGCTTTTGTGGCAATTGCACAGAGTCAAACCAATGCAGCTTATAGCGCTGATGGAATTCACTGGACGAACAGCATCGGCGGAATGCCTACCACGGCTGCATGGACAAGCGTTGCTTATGGGGAGGGCATGTTTGTGGCAGTTGCTGGATCTGGAAACCATGCGGCTTACAGCTACGACGGAATTCATTGGAATGAATCCACACTCTCGGACTTTTCGGCTTCATGGAATAGCGTGACCTATGGCGACGGGATGTTTGTTGCTGTTGGCGCCGGACAAGGTGTGGCGCACTCTACCGATGGCGTGAACTGGACCGTTTCATCCGCCGCGATGCCGGCTAGTCAAACCTGGACATCTGTGACTTATGGAGATGGCGAGTTTGTGGCCGTTTGTTCGGAGGGTGGCTCGGTGGATGATTGTGCTTATAGCGCGAATGGGACAAGCTGGACCGCAAATGCGATGACGGCAGATGGAAAATGGAATTGTATAGGTTACGGAGGCAGCACATTTGTCGCAATAACAGGGCCAGATCTGGTTAATTATGGCAGCTTTAGCAGCGGCATTAGCTTTAGTTCGTCATCAGTGGCCTCGACAGGTTGGAGCGGTATAGCCTATGGAGACAGCCGATTCGTTGCCGTCGCGGGCGTGTCTTCTGGTAGTACCGCCGCTTATAGTTCAACCGGCGCCACCTGGACATCCTCCACACTGCCATCCAGCCATTCGTGGACTGGTGTGGCCTGCGGATCTGGAACGTTCGCCGCAGTGGCGCATGGAACGTCAGATGCCGCTTACAGTACCACTGGCACCACTTGGACAGCTTCGACAATGTCCTCTTCGGCCAATTGGATTTCAGTTGCTGCCGAGCAATAAACCGCGATCTAGACCTTATACGGCGGTCCTTGCGCGTCAAGGACCGGCAACTGCAAGTACGTTCTCCGAAAGGGGAACGCGTATTGGGGGGGGACTGCCTGGGTACGGGGTCCCTTCCTCGTCTGTTGCCAGACTAAGAAACGATGGACTTACCACTTTACACAACAACTCTTAAACCATTCCTCTAATGTGAGTGGATTTTATATTGATTCCCTAACTCGGAAGAAACGGTATAATCCAAATTCGGCATGAGTCGGAAAAAAGTGCGCCAAAAACGGGGGGCTAAAACTCCAGGAGCATCGCGTCGGCCCTCTGCAAATCCAGGTTATCAATCGACTTCGAGTTTGACGGCGACGCGACCGCGCGGCTTGGGATTCGTCGCAGGTTTGGTCTTGCTTGCTATTGTGGCGGTCGTTGCGGGGAGTTTCCTCTGGCGCGCACATCATGGAACCGCGAATTCTTCCACGCCGAAATCGGACGCGGCGCACGTTAATGCCGCGCGCGTCGAATCTCCCACGTTCAATCGGGACATTGCGCCGATTTTATTCAAAAATTGCGCCGGCTGCCATCATCCGGGCCAGGCCGCGCCGTTCTCGCTGCTGAGTTACTCCGATGTTCGGAAACGCGCGAAAACGATCGCCGACGTTACTCAACGCCGTTACATGCCGCCCTGGCTTCCCGAAAAGGGTCACGGCGCTTTTGTCGGAGAACGCCGCTTGACCGACGATCAGGTCGATCTCATCCAACGATGGGTTGCTCAAGGAGCCGTGGAAGGCGAACCTGCCGATCTTCCGCGCGCCCCGCAATTTGATGAAGGGTGGCGTTTGGGAAATCCAGACTTCGTGATGACACTGCCGCAGGCGTATGAAGTTCCTGCCGACGGCAAAGATGTTTATCGCAATTTCGTCGTTCCGATTCCCTTGTCGGCGAATCATTACATCAGAGGCGTCGATTTCCGCCCCGGCAATTTCCGGGTGATGCATCATGCGTTCATTGATTTCGATGAAACCCGCGATTCGCGCCGCCGCGCGGCAAAGGAAAATCCGCCCGGTTTCGATGGCATGGAACTTCCCGAAACCGCTCAAATGCCGAGCGGTCAATTGATGGGCTGGCAACCAGGAAAAGCGCCTTATTTTTGCGAGCCGGGGCTTTCGTGGTTGCTGCGGACAAATACCGACCTGGTGCTTCAACTTCACATGCATCCCTCGGGCAAACCGGAGACCGTCCAGCCTTCGATAGGATTTTATTTCACCGACCAGCCGCCGACGAATGCGCCGTTCCGCATCGGCATGATGAGTTTCAACATCGACATTCCGCCCGGCGCAAGCGATTATGCAGTTGACAACTCTTACACGCTGCCTGTCGATGTCACGCTTCTCCGAGTTTCCCCTCACGCGCATTATCTGGGGAAAGAAATGCAAGGTTACGCGATCCTTCCCAACGGCGAGAAAAAGTGGCTGATCTGGATCAAAAACTGGGACTTCGACTGGCAGGGCGATTATGAATATTCAAGTCCCCAGGCGCTTCCCGCAGGAACGCGGCTAGTGATGCATTACACCTATGACAATTCGACGAATAATGTACGAAACCCAAGCAATCCTCCACGCCGGGTCCAATTAGGCCCACAAACAACCGATGAGATGGGAGAGTTATGGTTCCAAGCCTTGACCCGCACGCCGCAGGATCGGGAGAGGCTCTCGAAGGATTACACTTACCATTTGATTCAAGGCACGATGGCGTACGACGAAAAACGCGCCCAACTCGACCCGTCGAACGTCGAGGCGCAGGTTCGTTTGGGCCACGATTTGTTTGTCGAAGGGAAATTTGCGGAAGCGGGTCGCCATCTTGCCGCCGCCGTCGCAGCCAAACCGGATTTCGCCGATGCGCACTATGAATTGGCTGTGCTCTGCATTGCCACCAACAACTTGCCGACGGCGTATTCAGAGCTTCAGAAAGTCGTTCAGCTTGATCCTCAAAACTCCCAGGCTTACGGCAATCTCGGTTATGTTGAATCACGGCGCGGCCATTTCAAAGAAGCGCGGGCCGATCTCGAACGCGCGCTTCAATTAAATCCTGACGATTCCGCCGCCCGCGCCTTTCTCGGAAGCCTTCCAAAGAACCCTTAATCGCGCCTGTCTTGAAAGTGCAATTGGGGTTTGACAGCGGGGCGGAGCAACTTTAGGCTGACTCCAGAGTTTTACGTAAAGTTATGGCTGAAAATACTCCTACTACGCCGGGAGGCGCTTTGCCGCCGAAACCCGCTGAGGCCGCCAAGGTGCAGCCCAAAAAAGAAACCGTCCGAATCAATTTGCCGCCCAAGCCGACTTCGGCTCCGACGATCAAGTTGCCGACGTTGGCTCCCGGCGCTCCGCCGCCGTCCGCGCCAAGCGCCGCCGCTCCTGTGGCTGTCGCTGTTGCTGCGGCTCCTGCTGCGGCCAAATCTGCTCCGCCACCGCCTCCGGTTCCACCGGCATCCGCCGCGCCGGCAACTCGCGTCGCCGCGCCAGCCGCTGCACCGGCTGCTCCCAAAACCGCCCCGGCTCCCGCTCCCCGTCCTTCTTATGCGGGTGGAATATCAGGCTTGGACAAAGGTCTGGCCGTCGCCGCAGCCGTCATCGCGCTGGCATCTGCTGGGATTGTGGCTTATCTTGTCTTTGTGCTGAAGGACCCATCAGCGGGAAGCTAGGATTAATTGGATTTGGGCTGAAATTTAACGCGACAATCTGATAATATGACTGCCTCATCAATATTGAAACTGACTCAAGCCAATTTCCCTGAGCAGGTGCTGAACGTGCCTGGACCCGTGGTCGTAGATTTCTGGGCTGAATGGTGCGGGCCCTGCAAAATGATCGGACCGCTCCTTGATGAACTCGCGGGCGAGTACGATGGCCGTGTGCGGATTGGCAAAGTTAATATTGACGAAGAACAGCCGCTCGCCACCGAGTACGGCATTCGCGCCATTCCCACGCTGCTTTTTTTCAAGAATGGCGAAGTTGCCGGGCAAATCGTCGGAATGTGCTCCAAGCGCGATCTCAAGCAGAACATCGACCGTTTGCTGGGACCTTAATCGCGGCAACCGGGCCTTGATCGGCATCCATGCCACTGATCATTACTCCCGGACAGTTGCAAGTTCGCTCTGAGTTGTATCATCAACTTGGCGTCACTCTCTCCGCTGGCTTGAGCATCACTCAGGCCTTGGAACACACAAAAAACAACCCCCCGGCCCGTTCTCTCCGGCCCATGATTTCGCAATGGCTGGACAATCTCAACGCAGGCCATCCCGTAGTCGAATCGTTGCGCCTTCAACAAGCAGCGTTGCCGTCGTTTGATCTCGCGTTGCTGGAAGCCGGCGAGCAAAGCGGACGTCTCGATGCCTGTTTCAAGCTGCTCGCGACTTATTATCAGGACCGGGCGCAAATGGCGCGCCAGGTCATTTCGGATTTAATGTATCCGATGTTCATTTTTCATTTTGCCGTCGTGCTGTTTGCGTTTGTCAGTTTTGTCCAGCCTGGCGGGAGCATGTTTAAATTCGCCGCAACGATTCTTGGAGTCTTTGTTCCGCTTTATGCGGGCGCATTTTTTCTGATCTACGCCTGCCAGGGGCGTCGCGGCGAACTGTGGCGGTCAATCATAGAAAAAGTTTTGCATCCCATTCCGTTGCTCGGTTCGGCCCGGCGCGAATTGGCGCTTGCCCGCTTGTCGGTGTCGCTCGAAGCGTTGATCAATGCCGGGGTCGGAATCATCAATGCCTGGCCGATGGCCGCCGCCGCCAGCGGGTCGCCTTCCTTAAACCGCACGGTGAAAACCTGGAGGACTCCGCTCGAAGAAGGCGCGACTCCCGCGCAGTTGGTTTCCGATGCGCCGCAATTTCCTGACATCTTCCGCAACCTTTACCACACCGGCGAAATCAGCGGACAACTCGATCAATCCCTTCATCGCTTGCACGCCCTTTATCAGGAGCAGGGGACCCGGAAAATGCACATGGTCGCCCAATGGACGCCGCGGCTGGTTTATTTCGGCATCTGCATTTTCGTCGGCATCAGGATCATTTCTTTTTACACTGGCTACTTCAATCAGATCGACGAGATCATGGACATGAAATGACCGTCGCGGAGATTCTTTCCAACGAAGAGTTGCGTCAAAACGAATTTCCCGTCACGCGGGAAAAAGTCTTTCTGGCCCACGCCGCCGTTTGCGCGCTTCCCCGCCGCGTCACCGACGCCATGCGCGATCAGGCCGCCCGCGCCGGATTGGGCGATCAGGAGGAATCCTTTCCCGCCGCGCAATTTCATCGGGCCCGCGAACTGGCGGCTCGGCTGATCGGCGCGGAGACGGGCGAAATCGCGCTGGTCGGCCCAACGTCGCTTGCCCTGAGCTATGTCGCCGCTGGATTGCCGTTTCGCAAGGGCGATAATATTCTTGTTTACTTCGACGACTATCCTTCCAACGTCTATCCGTGGATGGCGCTCGCGGAGAAGGGAGTCGAAGTCAGGCTCCTCAATGTCCGTGAATATGGCCGCATCCGCGCAATCGACGTGACCGGGCAGATCGACGAACAAACCAAACTGGTCGCGCTGGCTTCGTGCCATTTCGTCGCCGGTTGGCGGTTGGAGCTGGAAGCCTTCGGCAAAATTCTACACGACAGAAACATTCTCTTCTGCGTCGATGCCATCCAAACCCTCGGCGCTTTCCCGACTCCTTCGCGCTACATCGATTTTCTCGCCGCGGACGCCCACAAGTGGCTCTTGGGACCCTGTGGCGCGGGCATTTTTTTCATCCGCAAGTCAATGCAGGAAAAACTCCGCCCGCTCGTTCACGGCTGGCACAACGTTCGTTGCCCCGGATTCGTCGCGCAGGAAAAAATGGTGTACCTCCCGGACGCGCGCCGTTACGAAGCCGGCACCGCAAATCTAACGGGCCTGGCGGGGTTGGTCGCCGGAATGGAACTTCTGCTGGAAGTTGGCGTTGAAAACATAGCCGCCGAACTTCTCCGCAAACGCGCGTGGCTCGTCCCGGCTTTGCGCGAGCGCGGGATGACGGTTCTGCAACCGGATGCGCCCGCCGCAAACGCCAGCGGCATCGTCACCTTTTACCGACCGGATGCGGATATGGCAGAACTTCAAAAAAAGTTATTGACTGCTGGAGTGCAAACTTCCTTGCGCGTGGATCGCGGCGGACGCCAATACATCCGCGTCTCGCCCCACTTTTACAATACCGACGCTGAACTGCACCGACTGCTGAAAACGTTATAAATGCGCTGCGTGCCTCGTTAAACTGGCGATCAAACTGTCCAATTGGCTGCGCGAATGTTTGCTGGAAATGACGAAGCGGAAATAGCCGCTCTCAGGCCCGCCGGGATAGCGTATGAAAGACGGGAGTACATCGTGCGCGAGTAATTGTTTGCGCAACGTCCGTGTCTGGCCCGAATTGCGCGGAATGATCGCGATGATCGGCGCAGGCGTTTCCGGCAATGTCATGCCCATCGAACGCAAAGCGTTTTTGATATACTTGACATTCTCGTTCAGGCGCGGGCGCAAACTGGAGTCGCGCCGTAAAATCTCGATGGATGCCAGTGACGCGTTGGCCAGCGGCAAGGGCAGGGGAGTGTTTCCCGCGAACATGCGGCTCCCGGAGATGATTTTTTCCCGCAAGGCGCGCCCGCACAAAATCGCCCCGCCATAAACCCCGAACGCCTTGCTCAAAGTCACGGTCTGAATAATCCGCGAGCGCGGCACGTTCGCGAATTCCAGAGTCCCTCTTCCATTCGCCCCAAGCACTCCCGCTGAATGCGCATCGTCAAGCAGAATCATTCCGCCACGAGGCAACGCTTTCAAATATTCCCGCAACGGCGCAATTTCGCCGTCCTGTGAAAAAACACCGTCAGTCAACACTAACGGCCTGGATTTTCTCTTGAGCCGACGCGTCAGATCGCTTGGGTCGCGATGTTTAAATTCCGTGATGGGACATCGCAAAATATCGGCGGCGTCCTGAAGACTAGCATGCGCTCTCGCGTCAATTAAAACGTGCGAATAATCTCCTCGCAAACCTTGGGCCGCGATGAGGTTGGTTGCGTAACCATTGCCCACCAGCAACGCCGCTGGCGCATCGAAGAATTCGACCAGCGATTTTTCCAGCCGGTCGTAAAGCACGTGATGCCCTGTCGTCAACCGCGACGCCGCGACGTTTAATCCATATTGAGCCAGGCCTACCTTTACCGCTGCGATCACTTTCGGATGGCTGGCGAGGCGAAAATAATCGCACCCCGCGAAATACGAGAGACGGCGATTTTTCCAAATCACCCAGGTGCGATCAACTTGTTGGAGCAGGTCGGGCATTAGAGAGGGGAATAGCCTACGCTCACCTTTCCGTTCCTAATCTTAATCGTAATCTTAATCCTAATCGACTCATTCGCTCTGAGATTAGGATTAGGATTACGATTAAGATTAAGAGGGGAGAAGACCACCCAATGTTGTGAGTGCATCCACTTCACGGCAGGATAATCACCGTGTCGCCTGATTGCAATTCCATGTCCTGATGGCGAAGCAGGTCAATTCCCTTCAATTCCCCGGCGACTTGCCCGTTGCGCATCACGCGAATCATTTCCGGGTTCATAAACGCCGTATATTCCGCGGCGACGATGGCTTCGCTCAGTTTCATTCCCTCGCGCCACGCCACTACGGAGTTTTGCACCGGTCCCTGGAAAAAAACAGACGGTCCCATCGATTGAATTGCGCGTTGTTGCGCTTGCATTGCCTGTTGCTGGCCCTGGATATACGCCTGCGCGGCCTCCATCTTCGCTTTTCGGCTGCTGACGCATCCCGTCGTCGCAAAAATCACCGCAAACATCCACCAGCCAAGCGCGCGCATATCGTCAACAACTGGTTTGAACTTCCTGCAAAACTTCGACGCAATGGGGAACCGCCTGCGCCACAAAACCAAGGCATTCCACAGCGCCACTCGGCTTGCCCGGCAGGCAAATCACCAGGGATTTATCCACAACCGCCGCAAGGTTTCGCGAAAGGATTGCGTTCGGCGTCAGTTTCAGCGATTCCATCCGCATCGCCTCGCCAAAACCAGGCAGCTCGCGAACCGCCATTTCCCGGACGGCTTCAGGAGTGACATCGCGCAACGCCACTCCGGTTCCACCCGTTGTCAAGATGAGATTGCAACCCTTGTTGATCTGTTCGCGAATGGCGCGTTGAATGTCGCGTTTTTCATCAGGAACCAAAGTTTCCGCGAGGACGCTCCAGCCCCGTTGTAAAACCGCCTCGCGCAACGCCGGGCCACCAAGATCATCGTAAATACCCTGCGAAGCGCGATCAGACACTGTGATGATGCCGATGGCGATTTGCATCACTGTTTCCGTTTTGAGACAAGCGCAACATCCGTGATCCGCATCGACTTATCCACGGCCTTGCACATGTCGTAAATGGTCAGCGCCGCAATCATCACGGCTGTCAACGCCTCGATTTCCACTCCGGTGGCCGCGAATATTCTTGTTGTCGCAGTAATCACAACGCGGTCGCGCGTTTCGGGAATTTCAAATTCCACCGCGCAATGTGTGATGTTGAGCGGGTGACAGAGCGGGACAAGTTCGCCCGTTTTCTTGGCGGCCAGGATTCCCGCAACGCGCGCTGTCGCAAACACGTTGCCTTTGGCGATTCCGTTTTTCTCAATCGCGGCAATTGTTGACGGCAGCAAATGAATCTCGCCGCGCGCGACGGCTTCGCGGGCCGAGGCCGGTTTGGCGGAGACATCGACCATGCGAACTTCGCCGCGCGCGTCCAAATGAGAAAATTCAGTCATGGGCGCTCGGATGAATAACGCTTTCCTTCCATTCAACAACGGCGGCGCGCATTTGTTCCGCGAAATTTCCCGGTTTTTTTACGTGTCGCGGAATAAAACCCGGCGAAGTTCCAAGCAAATCGGTTGTCACAAGAATTTCCCCGTCGCAACCCGGACCGGCTCCAATCCCAATCGTTGGAATGGAAATGTTCGCGGTGATTTCTCGCGCGACTGACGGAGTTACCAATTCCAAAACCATTCCGAAAGCTCCCGCGTCCTGCAGCGCAAGGGCGTCATCGAGCAGCGCCGTTCGTTCCGCGGGCACTTTGCCTTTAATGTGGTAACCGCCTTCCGCTACGACATTTTGCGGCAACATTCCCAAATGCCCGAGCAGCGGAATGCCCTCTGAAAGAATTGCGCGCACCTGGCTCACGAGCCTTCGTCCGCCCTCGGCTTTGACCGCTTCCGCTCCTGCCGCGACGAGTCTTTTTGCATTCTCAACCGCCAACGCTGGAGTGTCGCAGCTTCCGAACGGCAGGTCTGCCGCCAAAAGCGCCTCTGGTTTAGCGCGCGCGACAGCGCGGACGTGATGCTCCATTTCAGCCATCGTCACATGCGTCGTGTTTGGGTAGCCGAGAATCACCATCCCCAGAGAATCTCCCACCAATAAAAGCGGAATACCCGACCCCTCGAACATTTTCGACATCGCGAAATCATAAACAGTCAGCGCCGCAATGCGTTCGCGGCCTTTCATCGCTTTTATCGCGCTGACTTTCTCGGTGTTCGTCACAGACTTTCTTGTTGGCTGAAGCTTTTCAGCAATTCATCGGGATGCACAGTCGCGGTCCCAAGTTTTCCCACGACGATTCCCGCGGCGTGATTTGAAAAAACCGCCGCTTCGTATGGTGACGCTCCTGCCGCAATCGCCAGCGTGAACGTCGCAATCACCGTGTCGCCCGCTCCCGACACATCGAAAACTTCCCGCGCAACCGTTTCAATGTGGATCGGCTCTTTGCCGCGCTGGCAAAGCAACATTCCCTGGTCGCCCAGCGTAATCAGCAGCAATGCCGGCTCCATTTCTGTCAATAATTTCTCGGCAACGCGCAGCAGGCCGGCGTCTTTCAGCGGTGGTTCTCCGCCTCCTGAAGTATCGGCGATGTCTGCCAGCTCAAACGCCTCCTTGCGATTCGGCGTCAGCAGTGAAACGCGGGACAAATTCAAATGATGCGAAGGCTTCGGATCGACGCTCAGCCAAACCCCGCGACGACGGCAAAGAATCCGCGCCTGATCGACCAGCCGTTGCGTGACGACCCCTTTCGCATAATCGCCGAGGACCAAGGCATCGCCGTTCCGCAACATCGCCTCCAACGCGGCCATCAAACGTTTCGTTGTCTCCTCGCTTAAATAATCACGGCTTTCGCGATCAACGCGGACGACTTGCTGGCGGTGCGCAATGATTCGCATTTTGATGCTGGTCATCCGCTCCGGGCAGGTCAAAAGCCCCGCGCAACCAACGCCCGCGCGCTTCAGAATTTCTTTTAACTGCCGCGCGGAATCGTCATTGCCGACGACCCCGAAAAGCTCAGTCGCCACTTTCAATTCCGCAAGATTTCTGGCGACATTTCCTGCGCCTCCAGGAATCAAATTTTCATGTTGAAACTCGACGACGGGAACAGGGGCCTCTGGAGAAATTCGGCTCACACGGCCCCATAAAAAATGATCCAACATCACATCGCCCAACACGAAAACACGCGTCTTTGTCGCCGCTTCAAGAATCTCGCGAACGCGGGGCGCTTCGAGTTTATGCTTCCGAGTTGCGTCGGGTTTCATGCTATTGATTCAAGAACGCCGTCAAGGGACTGGTAGCGCTGGCTTTGGTTTCCGACGGCGCAATTCCAATCTCCCACGCATCGCGCCCGCATTGAACCGCCGCCGCGAACGCGCGCGCCATCCTGCAAGGATCGTTGGCCACGGCGATGGCTGTGTTAATCAGCACCGCGTCAGCGCCCAACTCCATCGCTTCCGCCGCATGGCTCGGCGCGCCAAGACCCGCGTCCACAATGACCGGCACAGTCGCTTGTTCGATGATGATCCGAATCTGTCCGCGCGTTTCCACTCCGCGATTCGACCCAATCGGGGATCCCAGCGGCATGACCGTTGCCGTGCCGGCTTCCTGCAATCTTTTGGCAAGGACCGGGTCCGCATTAATATATGGCAGCACGACAAACCCCTCACCGACGAGCGTCTCCGCCGCCACCAGCGTTTCAATTGGGTCGGGCAGCAAATAACGGGGGTCCGGGTGAATTTCCAGCTTGATCCATTTCGGCAAACCTGCCGCCGCAGCCAGCCGTGCCAGGCGCACTGCTTCCTTAGCGTTCATCGCGCCGCTGGTGTTCGGAAGAAGCAGGAATTTTTTTGGATCAATGAAGTCAAGAATATTGGCAAACGGGTCGTGCTTCCCGGTCAAGTCCGCGCGGCGCAAGGCCACCGTCACAATCTCCGTGCCACTGGCGGCAAGGGTATCGCGCATGATTTCAGACGAGGCGAACTTTCCGGTGCCGACGAGCAACCGGGACTGAAATTCCCTTCCTGCGATTTTTAATGTAGAAATGCTATTCAACCCGCAAGACGGAAAGCATGGAACGCCCGCCTCAAACTTTAAAGTTCAAAGTTTCGCCAAGTCTCGCCGCTTTTCAGGCCGAATTCAGACTGCAGGATGCTGAAGGATAATATGCGCGTAACTGCATGCCCACGCCTGAGGATGACGGGCCAGCCAAGTCATTTTTTTCTTTTCCAGCTTATCCAGAAATTGCAGCCGGCGCGCGTAATAGCTATGTCCAAAATACCCGTTGTATCGCAAAACTTTAAATCCTATTTCTTCAAAACGACGTATCGATCGAGGCGAAGGGCCGCGACACCAACTATAGTGCGCCACAAATTTTCCCTGGAGATGGCGGTCCCGGGAAGCGAAAATACTAAGTAAAACATCACTCAGTTTGTCCGGCAGCAACCAATTCATTAAAAAAGGAAGGGCGTATAACGTGGAAAACCAATGCACCGTGATTCCGCCGGGGGCAAGCATGGCGTGAATATTCCGATAATAATTTTCGCCGTTCTTTACATGTTCATTGACCATCCTGCTGAAGATAAAGTCATACCGACCGGTCAGTTCGCCAGGCAATGAGGCGCAACCCATGTCCAGCAGGAGCTTTTTATATCCAGGGTCTGCCTTCGTTAACTCCGATTCAGAAACGTCATTGGTGGTGTATTCCAATCCGGCGCCTTTTACGAACTCGATGGGTATCGTTGGGCGCGCACCAGATCCGATCTCCAGAATCCGCTTGGATCGAAATTCCTGGAGTAATTTCTTAACGGCCTCAGGAGCAAGGTCCCAACCAGCGAAATCGTTCACTGTCAAAAATCGAATTTCAGAATGGTCTTTCATTAATGCCGGATTCGTTGTTCGTTCGCCGCATCACAAATAAATTTTTCAATCGACGCCGGCGCCCACGAGCAACCGGGACTGAAATTCCCTTCCTGCGATTTTAAATGTAGAAATGCTTTTCAACCTGCAAGAAAGCAAGGATGGAACGCTTGCCCGGAAGTTTAAAGTTCAAAGTTTCGTTGCAAGCCTGGAGTGCCAAGACCTCCGCCAAGTCGCGCCTTTTATTCGTCAGCAATCAAAATATCTGCTGAGCCGAGCGCAGCAAGCGCCGCGGATGAGCGGGATTAACGGGCACCAAGTCCGCATCATTAAACGCGATGGAAAGGCTGGTGTCGTCAATATTGAGCAAATGCTTGTCGCGCGTTACAAGAATGGAGATTCCGCCGATCGAAGTTTCAGCGAGAATGATCCCGTCGTTGACTTCCTCAAAGGGCAACATCCCCTTTTCGCGAAGACGCTCAGAAAAACGCTCAGCGATAAATTCGCACGTCGAATTCACTGAAAACGGCTGGATGCCCCAACGAATCAAATTTTTTAATACCCCTAACGCCAGAAGCCGCTTTTCTTTCGAATCGTCTTCGCTCGCAACGGCTATTTCCGCCACGACTGTTGGCGGAATGAGAAGTTGAAACCCAAGGCAGCGGAAAAGGTCTCTAAAATCCTCGGCAAAGGGTTCTTTTCGGGCCAAATCCAACAGAAAATTTGTGTCAAGCGCGAGAAGTTTCTTTTGTCCCTTCGCCACCATAAATTATCGACATTCCCTTGCGAAAATACTCAGCGCGTTGTTTGGATGAAAGGCCATTGGCCTTTTTTCGTATCTCGGCGGCCAGCTTGCTCCCGCGTGTCTGATCGGGATAATTCAGGCGAGGTTTTGCTTTCATCGTCTGACACAATATCAACCTCTAGTCAGCAAAGTCAAATTGGGATTAGTTAGTTCCCTTCCGCTCACGCAAAAAGTGTTCCGGGTGGCGGGCACGGCTGACTGCGGTTTCGTAGGAAATCAGGCATTTGCAATAGAGGTCGTAGAGGCAATTATCCATCAGCACCATCCCTTCCTTGCGACCGGTTTGCACCATGTTTTCCAGTTGATGAAACTGGTTTTCCCGAATCATGTTGCGAATCGCGCCATTCGCCACGAGCAATTCATACGCGAGCATCCGCCGGCTGCGATCCGTCGCGGGCACAAGGTCCTGCGCGATGATTCCCTGCAGCGAATTTGCCAGTTGCAAAATGATCTGCCGTTGCGCGTTTCCTTCAAACACCCCGATCACCCGCTCCAACGCGTGCGAAACATTCGGGGAATGCATCGTCGCCAGCACCAAATGCCCCGTTTCCGCCGCAGTCAACGCCGTCTGGATCGTCTCATGATCCCGCATTTCACCGACAACGATCACATCCGGGTCCTGCCGCAAGACGTGGATCAGCGCGCGATTAAACGACCGGACGTCTGTCAATACTTCCTGCTGCACCACAATCGCGCGTTTGTTGTCATGCACAAATTCAATCGGATCCTCGATCGTGACAATTTTGCACCGCCGCTCCGAGTTGATTAAATCGACCAGATAATTCAGCGTCGTCGTCTTGCCTGCGCCTGTTGGACCCGTGACCAGCAAAAGTCCGTTCGGTCGCCGGGCCAATTCGTCAATTTTCTCCGGCAAGCCCAGTTCCGCGCGACGCGCAATCTCGTGCCCGCAAAAACGAAAGCTGATTTCCGGATGCCCATTGCGCCGGTAAAACGTCGCCCTCATGCGTCCCACGGCTTCGTGGTGCAGCGAAATGCAAAGTTCCCAATCGTCCTCCAGTTTTTTCCGTTGCTGCTCGTTGAGCAGCCCCTCCGCCAGGCGCGTGATCTCTTCCGCCGTCAACCCGGCTTCGTCTGCAAGAATGATCTCCCCGTTCACGCGAAAGGCCGGCGGAACTCCCACCACCAGATGCAAGTCTGACGCCTCGAAGCTGCTCACCGCCTTCATCAAGCGCCCGATTGCGTTGTTGGTTCGCGCGTCCAAGGTCATTACTTCATTCTCCGCAACCAACCCCGCGCGCGTTCCGCAAATCCGCTCGATCTCAAACGCATCAAAGCGTCTGCCGCCGCGTCGCAGGTCGCCTCAAGTTCCAATGCCCGCGAAAACGAATCTCGCGCCGCTTCGACCAACCCCAGCGATTCCTGGCATCGACCCTGTTCAAGCCAAAGCACAAAATGACCCGCGTCGCGCGCAAGGGCGCGTTGCGTCAATTGAAGAGCGGCCGCAAATTGTTGGTGACAAAATCGGATGCGCGCCGCGCTCCAAAGAAAAGTCCAGTCGCCCTGCGCAAGCATCAGCGCCTTGTCAAAACAGTAATCCGCCCGACGCTCCTTGCGGGCCGCCAGCACATCGCCGCGACTCAGCCACACATGCGGCGTGTCTGCCTGCTCCTCAATCGACGCGTCGGAAAAAACCAGTGCTCCGTCAAGATCGCCCGACCTTGCCAGCACAACCGCCTTCGCCGCCAGCAAATCAGCTTCGTGTGGAAAAGTTTCAAGCGCCTTGTCAGCCCAGGCATTGGCGTCGATGAGTTGGCCCAATTCAACCAGCATTCGAATCTGGGCCGTCCAAGCGGCGGCTAGTCGTGGGTTGAATTCCAGCGCCTTGCCATAGTGACGAAGCGCCTTCTCGAATTCCGCCCGCTCAAAGGCCGCCTGCGCTGCTTGCAAATAGAAATGCTCGTCCCTTACCGGCCCGGGTGCAACGCCTTTGGACTGGTCCTCCGCTTCGCCGCCTATTTCAAGGTTGATGAACCTGCTCATGGGAACTATCGCCGCCTGCCTCCCATCGACGAGTTTGTTATATGACAAGTCCGATCGGACAACCAGCAGTTTTCACGCGCAGGGTCAAAAACACTTAAGCTCCACGTTTCTTGCTTGCGGATTGTTTTCGCGCAGAGACGCAGAGAACGCAGAGGGAAACGGGCGTAAAAATTCTGCTCTGTGTCCTGATACGGTTTCCACAGTTATTCATCCGGTGGCAAGGAGAGCCCGAAGGAAGAGCTCCCCGCAGTCGACGGTGAATAACTGTGCCGCGACAAAAAATTTGCGACCTGCTAAAATCAGCGCTGGCCGCATCGCCCCGG
>DASXZW010000037.1:0-2447 GCA_036501665.1 Verrucomicrobiia bacterium | reverse complement strand
CGCATGAATTCACGTTGCGAGCGTCCGTGCAGGCGAGCGCCAGCATTAACGCACTCGCAGTGCGCCGCCGCACTCAGGCGCAGTCGTCGCGATTTCAAGGAACAGTGCCTTTCCAATGGCGGAAGAAAGGTGGTCGGTGGCAGAGGCTTTTCAGCTTTGTTTGCCACGATTAGTTCAATCCTTTCGGGCATGAGTTGCAAGTCGAAAATCAGATGATCGTCACGCGCGAGCGTACTTCGTAAGGCAATCCCATCGCCTCAATTACCAGGGTGGCATCGCTGGCGCTCGGACCAAGCGACACGAACAGAACTTGGTCTTCATCGTGGTTCACTAAACCTTGGAGTTCTGCTTTAAGTTTTGCCAGCCGCATATCGTCCAACGGACATTCAAAAACAGAATACTGAAGCCGAACGCCAAAACCCTCCAGGGAACGCGCCACTTTTCGCAACCGTTTCGGATTGCTGATGTCGTAGCTGACGAGATAACGAATCCGGCTCATCGCGTGACAAATCCGTGATAGGTCAATGCTTCACCGCGAACGAATCTCCACAATTGCCGGCCCTGAACTTCCAGCATACGGCGATACGCCATTTTGTAACTAAACTCTGGGTGGCTGACCTCGGTGTCCAACCGCCGAAACCAAGCCTCCCAAAATGGCTTTCTGCCCTTATCGGTAAGAAACGTTCCATTCGCATTACGCATGAAATCTTCCGGGCCAACCTCACCCCGGTTGATGAGGCTGATTGCGACGCTGTCTGCAACCAGCGGTCGGAATTCCTCCATCAAATCCAACGCCAGCGCCGGGCGCCCATAACGCGGCTGGTGCATGAAGCCAAGAAATGGATCAAGTCCAACTGAATGGCAAACTCCGGTCAGTTCTTTCGCCAGCATTGAATAGCCGAGCGAAAGTAATGCGTTTACAGGATCACGGGGTGGACGACGATTGCGGCCGCGCCAGTCAAACTTCCAGTCGTCACGTTGCTTGAGCATGGACTCGAATTGCTCGAAGTAGAGCGCGGCTGCACTGCCTTCGACACCCAGCAACGCCGTCAGATCGCGAGCTGATTCTGTTGCATCACGAAAATTTGCCATCAACTGCGCAACGCGATCCGGCACATCGCCGTTACGCATCAGCATGACACGTTGGTTGTGAATTTTTGCACGGATGACTTCGCGGGCGAGTTGCAGCCGCACGCCCGGCAACTCGAACAACCGATATTGCCCTCGGCGAGCATCCACGCCGCTGGTTGGTAACCCGCGCAATAGACCCAAAAAACGTCCGGCGGGTGAAAAGTAAGAAACATCAATCCCAAGGTCCAGGCATGTTTCGACTGCTTGCGCCGTCATTTGTACTGCACCATAACAATATATGGATCGCACTTGTTGGCCGGGTATTTTCCGAACGTCTTCACCCTTCAGGCTGACAATCAACTGGTCGCCGCGCTGTCCAATTTGCGCTCCGGGAGTCTGCACGACCAACACTTCGCTATCATCGCCTCCAGGTCGCGGCGGTTCCAATGTGGGAGCCTCTTTTTGGCCGGACTCAGCGGCAAATTCCAAGGCTTCAAGAATCTTGTCGCGAACGTGATCAGTCGTTTGGCCGGAGAACCCAAAGTGAAGCTGCCCTTCAATATCGGACTCCTTGCGGCGTTTGGCCCACCAATGGGATTCGTTCGGCAGACAAATTGGATACGCCGAACAATAGAGGCAGCGAGCGTCGTTCTTTAAGGGCGGCGGGCAATTGCCGCTGGCGGCGACAGCCCTCGCTTCCTCAATGGCTTTGCGAACTTTAGAAAATAATTCCTCACTGAATTCTACTGGCACACGACGTTTGTCTGCGGCGTAATAAATTGCTCCACGAACTGCGGTGATTCCATGTTCTTTCAAAAGCATCGCATGGGCCGCTACCTGCATGGCATCAGGTTCTTTGGCTACACGATCTCCCTCTGAATCACGACGGGCAGAGCCTTTCTTATAATCAATGATTTCCGCGCCATCCGACGTGCCCTCAATAATGTCCACGACGCCAATGATCCCGAGCGTTTCACTTTGCAATTGCAAGCTGCGAAGTTTTGCTCCTTCAGGAAGGTCGAGTTCCTTCGGGTCTTGAATCTTCGATGGCTTGTCAACGTTCCGATGCAAATGGGAACCAGCGACGGTATCTGCATTTTCTTGAAAAATATTTTCAACCCACTGGAAATAAAACAGGCGCGGGCAATAGATGAAGTTGTGCAACCGACGCACCGGCAGCGGCGGCTGGGATTCTAGTCCGACCTGCGTTTGAACCGGTAGGTCGCTCATAACATTTGTAAGCGGTAAAGGAGCGACCGCCTATGCGGCGGCGGGCAGTCGTGATAGAAACGGCGCCGATGAAGAGCCTGACTGTTTCTCCCCGGCGTCGCGCGCGGCGCACCGATGCCGTCCAGCGCGCGCAAGTTCTGGCGGCG
>DASXZW010000036.1:0-9906 GCA_036501665.1 Verrucomicrobiia bacterium | reverse complement strand
GTAAATTGGGCTCGCACCCATCTCTGCAATTGAATTCGATCCGTCTCGCAAAGGACAACAGGGTTGGCAACTTTTGGCATCGCGGACAATTTTGCCCGCAATTTTTAATATGTCTAGCTAATTATGACACACAACACTAGCGGCTCACCAACTCGTTCCTTGATGCGGTAATCGAATGGGAAAATTACACTGCCGAGAAGGCTAAAATCATGAGCCGTCGAAAGACGCTCCAAGAGGACGTCGCAAACTGCGCTCGGGCGAAAAATAACTGGCTCGAACGGTTCAAAACATGGATTTTTGACCGCGAAAACAACGTGTAAAATCGCTCTGGAAGGATCTCTTTTCGAAATAGGGCTATGTACGTGGCTCCACTGACCCCTACAGCTTGTGATGGAAAAGGGAGTCGAATGGGACTGGCGAGACATCAACAGCCTGCTGTGCCAAACGGTAGAACAGCTTTCCCCGCGAGGCGGACTTCCGACGATTGAAGCGAAACGCGAACTCATCCAGATAATCTTGGAGATATTCATGAGCAATCGCTCCCTGATGCGTTCCCAAAAGCCAACGTTTGAGCAGCGAAATGACCCGATGCACCCGAGGCAACAAATGCTCGGCGCCGGCCGGTTGACGCTTCTGGACTTGCCGATCGTGAATGCAGCCTTCCAGTTCGCGGTACGCTTGCAAGCCATCGGTCACCACGGTGCTGCCCGGTTCGATGGTTTGGCCAATGAAGCCGTGCAAGGTGGACCGATCGATGTCGGCTATGTGCTTCAACCGGATGCGCCCAATGCCGCCTCCATCGGCCTGAGCCGCCACCATGATCAAGGCTTTGGCCGCCGTTTGACGTCCGCGAACTCCAGATTCCTCTGCTCCCCAATAGGCTTCGTCCACTTCGACCACGCCGCTCAACCGATCCCGCCCCGGTCTGACCATTGCCCGCCGCAACTTGTGCAGCAACGACCATGCGGTCTTGTAATTGCCCAAGCCCAGCACCCGCTGCAAACCCAGCGCGCTGACACCATTCTTCTGGGACGCCACCTGCCACATCGCCCGAAACCAGAGCGTCAAAGGCAGTTTGGTATCCTGGAAAATCGTTCCAGCCATGACCGAAGTTTCCCGACCGCATTGGATGCAACGCCGCAGGTCGCGACGGATTGCCAAACCGCCAGCGCCACAAACAGGGCAGACAAACCCCTTTGGCCAGCGCAGTGCATACAGATAGGCCCGGCACAGCGTTTCGTCGCTGAATCGCCGTTCCAATTCCAGCAACGTGCGTGGATAGTCTTCGGTCACGATCCAAAATACTACCTGTTGGGGAGGGGTGGAGTCACGTACATAGCCCTATTTCGAAAAGAGGGTTCTCGCCCAAGAAGTCTTTGGCTCGAACCTCATCCTCGACGGCAAAAAAGCCCTTGGTTCCAGCGTAAATATATGGTTTCACTTCACGGAAACGTCTCCGTGTGCGGAGTGGTGGGTTGGCGGGGACTCGAACCCCGGACCAATGCCTTAAAAGGGCACTGCTCTACCAACTGAGCTACCAACCCATCATGTTAAAATACAAGCAGTTAAAGATGTTCTTTGCAGGTGAAAAATCAAACTTGTCACCTTGACTTGTAACCCATTCCGTGCTACATTGCTTTCGTGAAAGTGAAAGAGCAAAAAGCCTCGGAACTGGTTGCTGAACAACCAGTTTTCCATAAAGTCGCAGAGAACCTGTATCGGCTCGAATCATCGGGCGGTTACTATGCCTTACTCAAACGCGGAGGCAAGCAGTTTCGTCGGTCTTTGAAAACAAAAGACCGGAAGCTCGCCGACCGCCGCCTCAATGATCTTCGCGCAAAAATCGGCTGTTTGCAAATTTCGCCAGAGGCCAGGTTGAGCTTCACCCAAGCCGCGCAACTGTGGCTGGAAACCAACAAGCACGCCCTGAGCAGCAGTACTGTCAAACGCAAGGAGATGTACGTCAAAGGGCTGCTCCCCTATTTCGAGAACATGCCCGTTCGCAATGTTATGCCGCAGGATTGCGACCGCTGGGTCAAAGAGCGGGGCGCGGCGCTGGCCTCGGAAACCTTCGTTCACGAATTGGATGTTTTGAGAGCGGTCTTCGATTTTGCCCTAGGCCGGGGTTTGATTCTTTCCAATCCAGCGCAGCACATCAAACGCCGGAGAGTCATTTCCAAAACAATCGTTGTCCCAACCCTCGACCAATTTCAGGAACTCGTTCGCACAATCCGGCAATCGGACGGAAGAAAGGACAGCCAGGAAAAGGCCAAAGATGGCGCGGACTTGGTTGAATTTCTGGCCTATTCCGGAGCGCGTATCGGGGAAGTGACCGGCGGCACGGACGCCAATGAGAAGCGGCCCTTGCTTTGGGCCGACGTTCAGACTGAGCGCGGCACGATCTTTCTCCCCGGAACCAAGACCGAAGCCGCCCCGCGCACCATCCCCATGTCGGAGAAACTGCGGGAGCTTTTGGTGCGTCTCAGACAGGAGAAGAATCCTCAGCCAAACGACCGGATAATTCCAACGAGAAGCGCCCGCAAATGCTTGCAGACCGCCTGCAAAAAATTGGGATTCCCGCAATTCACCCATCACGACTTCCGGCATTTTTTTGCGACCACCTGTATCGAATCCGGCGTGGATATTCCGACAGTGAGCCGCTGGCTCGGTCACAAGGACGGCGGCGCGTTGGCGATGAAACGCTATGGCCATCTCCGGCAAGAACACAGTTTCGCGATGATTAAACGGGTGAGCTTTGACAAGCCTGCAAATATCGTTCCGCTCGCAAAACCCGCGGATGCCGAAACTGCGGACAAGCATCCTGCTCTCGCCGAGGACAGACGCGCAATCGCCAACGCCAAAGCGAGATACGGGTATCCGTGGTGGGCGTCGGAAAATCCGCTGGAGGTTTTTTGGGGACAACTGCACGAGGAAACACGAATTGTTTCGGTCGTGAAATTCCTTGAAGTCGCCAAGCAGGCGATGGGCCGAGAGGTTCTCAAATCGGAATTGACCGACCGCGAGGCTTTGGTTGATGAACTGTCCGCGAGAATTCCGACGACAACACTGGATGAAGTTAGCGCCAGAACATCGGCGCAAAACGCCACTGACCGCCCAGCAGCCAAATGATTTATCCGCCTTCGCCAAACGGCTAGGATGTCTCGCGCAAGAATCGGTCGAGATCGTCTCTGGAATAGATTGGGTGGCGCAGTGCGCGGGAAGGATGGAGGAGGCCCCGCTTTGCCAATCGGTCAATCGTAACTGGGTTCACCCCCAAATACGTCGCGGCCTCGGTGCGTTTGAATCCCTTTTTCTCGACAATGGACTTCGTTTCCGAGCCGTTCATCTGGCAATGACGGGGTGTCTGCGGTTTGGTCAACTGTTCGTTTTCTTTGAGCATAAATCCTCCGGTTTTTCTATTTCGATTGACTGAATCAAGCCTTGCGCGCCCCACGCTTCCGCGTACTTTTCCGGCACGGGCATGACCCACTCGACGGCGCGTTCCTGAAAGCCAATAGCCAGAGCACGCAGATTCCGGCCTGCAATCTTCACGTTATGATTGACGAACGAGAGCGCAATGATGTCACCGTCGTGGCCCGACTCGAACTTTGCCACTTCCAAGAGGTGATAAGGCAGCAAATAAAAGCAAGTGGACGTTAGTTCCAACCGCAAGTTGTCCAGAGGGACGTGGTTGCCCATCACCTCGCGGCTCAGGTGATAACACTCCGGGCGTTCTTTGAATTCTCTCATTTTTAAATCGCTCATACTCCGATGCCTCCTCCATGCCTTTGTTTGTGCTGTTGACTTTGGATGATTCTTCGCGCCGTCCGAACGGCTGGCGATTGCCGGACCGATTCTGATTGTTTCGGCGTTTCCGTTTGCGGCATCGCCTCGGACGCCTTAACGGCTTCCGCCTGCCCAAACAGTTCAGCCCGGCGCTGCGCGGTTCGACGTTGCGAGTCCTGGACGCTGAGGACGTATCCAATATCGCGGCCCCAAGCCTTTGCCAGCGCATGGACCACGGATTCTTTGATAATGTCCAAGGCCAGTTCGCGGCCCCCAGAACGGATGACATTTTGGCGAAGCTGGATTTTGTCAGCGGTGAAAATCTGGACGCCCTTCCGGCCCCGCGAAATGGTCACATACCATTGCTGGTCGTTGGTTGCGGCCTGCACGGCGGAATCGGAGAACAGGACGTAATCTACCGTCTTGCCCTGGGCGGCGTAGGAAGTGACCGCATAGCCGCGCACAAACTGGCGGTAGGACTTGTCCAGCGTCCGACCATCCGCGAGGGCGATGTGTCCATCCGAGTGAAGTTGTTTGACCGTGACCAGTTCGCCATTGACCACCTTGCTCCCGTCCGTGGCGCTGCCATTGGCTTTCAATTGCAGCCGGTCGCCGCTGGACAAGGGCAATTCCTTGGGCTGGCAAACCGTGAGCCGGTCGAGGTCTTTGAAGGGAACCGGGCGAATGCGCTGGTTGGCCTCAATCAGCAGATGTTTGTCGGTGACGGCGAGCAATCGGCCAGTGTCGCCGGGCCTGTAACCACTGACGGGCCGGTTGAACACCACCACGGAATCAGGAGCGTACGACCGCGCATCCCGTTTTTGGGCGTCCGTCAAATCCAGCCGTTCCAGCGCGGTCACGGTGGTTTCTTTCTGACCGATCAATCCTTGAGCTTTCAATCCATCCCGCACCTGCTCATTGACCTTGTGAATTTCTGACCAGCTTTGCGAGACGACCACGGTGGAGTAATTCGAGTTCACCAGTCCCAGAAAACGCTCTGTGAGCTTTTGCCGTTGGTTGGCAAGGGTGCAGGCGACGATGGCATCCTGCTTGTCCAGACGGTCAAAGGATTGAGCCAGCTTCCCGGCCTGCGCTTCGCCGACTGCCAGCCGGTATTGTTCCAGCCACTTCCGTTCCGCCTGAGTTTTCGCCTCGTCGGGATTCTGGCGGCGGATGCTAATCAATTCGGCATATTCCAACCCGGAGTATTTTTCGATGGCTCGAAGCGCGTCTGTGGCTTCCACGGCCCCATGCTGATGCGTGTCGCCGGAGAGAATGACACGCCCCTCGTTTTCCTTGACCAGTCGGAGCAGTTCCCGCATTTGCCTGCCCCCGATCTGTCCGGCCTCGTCCACCAGAACGATCGCGCCGCGAAGCAGCGAACCACGAGCCAGAAATGCGCTGAGTGTCTGTGCGCCATTGAACCCGTCCCGCTCCAAATCCATCACTTGCTGGCGTTGTGGGGCGAGGACTTGAACCGCGCAGCCGCTTCGTCTGAGCGCCAAATCAACCTCCCGGAGCGTGTAGCTTTTGCCCGTACCAGCCCCGCCGCGAAACAAGGTGACAAAATCCCGCGAGGCCAGGATATGATTGACCGCCTGACGCTGCTCTTTGTCCAGGACGGGATTGCCCACCGGAGGACGGGCGCAGAGGGGTCTGTAACTACGCATTCCCTCTCGCGCCAAACAGACAATTTCCCATTCCCGGCCCAAGACCTCCCGCGCTGTCACCCTGCTAGGGGAAGCCTCGTCCCGCACGTAGCCACGATCTTTTGTGACGGCCTGAATGTCAGCCAATGACACTTCCCGCCCGCGAGCATGTTCGAGCGCATGACGCCAAAGTTCCTGTTCCCGGACAACCGAGCGGCGGTCAAACAAATGATCTTCCGCCCACGTCACGGCTTCAGCGGCGGTCATTTTCGGGGCGTCAGATTGCAACGGCGGGTTTCGATCAAGCCGGGTCAACTGAATGCGTTCGTCGGATGAAAGCTGTCCATTCCACAACGATTGCAGCCGGGCAAATCCCACATCCTTGATCTTTCGCGCCCGTTCCTTGTGGGCGATATGGTCCCGAATGGCGTTGATGTTCCGACCGGCCTTCTCCGGTTCTTTGGCCAGCAACTCCCGCGTTTTCCGGTCAATCTCCTGATGCCGCTTGGAAAATCGCCCAATCAATTCCTGAGAGACGCCCCGAATCTCAAAATCCCCTCGCGGATTATTCTCAATGCCGTAACCAAAACGAACCAGCGCCTTGGTCAGTTCATGGTAATAGACCTGAACTGCGAATTTTTTGGCCATCAGCATTTCGCACGTTTCCAATGCCTTCCAACGGTTCTCGACTGAATCCCTCGTGGCATTGAACAGGATGCAATGGGTGTGCAAATGCGGGTCTAATGCTCTGGACGTATCATGCCGGAAAACTGCTCCAACCAGGTTGCCGGACAAACGATATGACGTTTCTCCCTGTTTCCGAACCCGTGTGGCCGCGTACATTTCCAGTTGCCGCAATGCCACTTTCACGGCCTCATCATGCGCTTCCAAAATCCGCCGGTCATCTCCCACCAACGCCGCAATGGACACTGATTTGGGCGGCGAAAATGTGAAATCGAAGAACACCCGGCGATTGGCGACCTCATGTAGATTGCCGTCCTTCCCCGCTTCCATCCGTGTTCCATTATGCCGCTGGGTCAATCGTTCGCCTGTGGTTGGATGAAGGTTCCGGCACAGTTTCAGGAAATCATCCGTATGCGTCACTCCTGAAAGCCCCAATGATTCAGCGCCCTGTCCAATCCATTGCCCCATCACACGACGACCTTCCATGTAATAGTCGCCAACCTGCAAATGCTCATTAAGTATTCCTGCGCATTCGACAAACTGTATTGGGCTTTCGTAGCCAGCATGTCTCAAAACTATCATCGAGTGGGCAAAATTTTGCTCCCAAGCGTGCGCAAAAAATATGGTCGGTGATGCTACCTATAATGTGAATTGGTTATGGGACGCTTGTCTCCTTGCTGGAGCAATGGGGCGGATGGAAACCGATTTCCGAAGCGATTTTCTAAACCAGTTCGGAAACAAGTTCCGAATGAACATTCCAAACGAGTCAGCGGCGGAATTGATCGCACGTTTCAGCCCGAAGCGACCCAAACGCTACGCCGGGCTTCATCCGCACGCTGAGTTCATTCGGGAACTCCGGCGCAATCGCGCCTCGTATGACACCATCGTCGCCATTTTGCGGGAGCGGCACAGCCTTCAAGTCACCGACACCACCGTGCGCCATTTCTGCCGTGACATCTTGCAGGAGCGACCAGCCAGACGGCGGGCCAAGGCGGCGCAGACGCAGACCATGCCTAGCCGCCAACCGGCTCAAACCCTTTCGCCTCGACCCGCCCGGAACCCAAGTGTGGACGGGCCGCAAATCGCCGAGGTGGAATTCACCGACGAATAAACATTATGAAAAAACGACTGATTCTAATTCTCAATGGCAAAGGCGGCGTGGGCAAAAGCTTTTTCGCCGTCCATTTCATCCAGTACCTCAAAGACAACGAAATTGCCCACGCGGCGTTCGACAGCGATGACGAAAACTCCACCCTGAAACGCTTCCACCCGGAAGCGGGCTTTATCAATCCCAACAGTCCGGTGGAGATTGACCGAATGGTCGAGGCCCTCAAGGATACCGATGTTGTCGTGGTGGATTGCCGGGCGGCGTCCACCCGCATTTTCCTCAAGTATTTTGAGGACACCGATCTGGCCGCCGTGCTCGAATCTATGGGCGCGAGGCTGACCATCGCCTGCCCGGTTAATCACGAACTCGACAGCATTCACCAAATCCAGCGCCTGGTGAGCGGCGTGGCGGACAAAGCGAGCTTCTTGGTCGTCCGCAATGAAGCTCATGGCGAAGGCTTTGACCTGTTCGACAAATCCAAAGTTCGTCAGAAACTGTTGAACGAACTTGGCGCGAAGGAAATCCTCGTCTCGCAAATGTACAAATGGCTCGTGGAGGACTTGCAGCGGTTCAAGGTCACTCCCACCGTTGCGGTGAAAGGCTCGGACTTCACCATCATGGACCGGCAACGCCTTCTCAATTGGCAGTGCCTCTTTTACGAGCAGCTTGATTCGGTCAAGGAAATGCTCCTACCCGGAGTCGCTGAGAAAGGAAAACCCGCCCATGCGACCGCGTGATTACGAGGACGGCAAACGCCGCCTCAATTTTCCCCGCTGCGACCAACGCTCATTTTGGCTCCTTCCACAGACAGCAGGCGTCCCTCACCCCACCCGCCTCTGTCCGTTCCAGTCGCCAAACCGCGCGCTCGTCGCGGCTTCCCTTTGGCTTCCGTCTGGATTTGCGTCGCGGCGTTCTGCTACGGATTCCACCCCTGACGCCCTGTTCCATCGCTCCGCTCCACTCTCCGCGCCGCAAATCCAGACCGAAGCGCAGATTTTCGGCCCATTCGGGGCGCAGCAGTCCATTCGGACAACTACTCGCCAGCAAGTTTGCGAAAGGAGCGCGTCCACTTGCAATTCATGCCCTGTAATCACACAATTGGGAAACAGCGGCTGATCTGAAGAAAAGCCGAACATAATGATTCCCGAAGAAGGACAAACAGTTGAACGGAAAGAGTCGTTGAGCCTGTGGCGCGACATTGTGGAAACTTGTGCCGCCTTCGCCACGGCACAGGGCGGGAAGGTTTTTGTAGGCGTGGCAGACGATGGCCGCATCCCCGGCGTCCAGATTGGCAAAGGCACTTTGGAGGACTTGGCCAACAGAATCGCGCAGAATACCACGCCAAAGGTCGTGCCAGCCATTACGACCCAGGACGAGCCGGGGGCGACCGTCATTATTGTGGAGGTTCCAGAACACCAAACCAAGCCTGTTACAGCATTCGGACGCCCGTATCGTCGGGCGGGACGCACCAATCAGGTGTTGTCGGCCAGTGAAGTTGCCGAACTGTATCTCGCGTCGAGAGGGTTGACGTGGGATCAGACAGTCGAATCTGACGCGAGCCTCAGCGACATTGACCCTGAGAAGGTTCGCAAATTCCTGAGCCGCGCCATAGCGGAACGGCAATGGCCGATTGACCCGCAGACGCCTGTGCAACAGGCGCTCAATCAGTTGGACCTAATACGCAGCGGGCAGTTGACGGTAGCTGCCTTGCTGCTCTTTGGCCAGCGGCCGCAACATTTTCTGGTGCAAGGATACCTCCGGTGTGCCCGGTTTAAAGGAAACTCAGAGGTCGAATTCCTCGACATGAAAGTGATTGAAGGGGACATCGTTGCACAGGTGGAAGAAGCGATGGCGTTCGTTCAACGAAATATCAAAATGGCGGTGAAAATCGAAGGACAACTGGCACGCAAAGAGCGATGGGAATACCCGTTGGACGCCGTGCGCGAGGGAATCATCAATGCGGTATGCCATCGTGACTACGCCGATAGCGGAAATGTGGTGGTCAAGATTTTTGACGACCGGCTCGAAATTTGGAATCCCGGCAGTCTGCCACTCGATCTGACGGTGGACGACTTGAGAAAATCCCACGAATCGAAGCCGCGCAATAAACTGATCGCGCGCGCGTTTTTCCTCATCAAGTATATCGAGCAGTTTGGAACCGGGACGGGCCGGATGATTAGCGATTGCCGGGAGGCCAGCGTGCCGGAGCCGGAGTTTGAGTCACGCGCATCTTCATTTCGGATCATTTTTCGCAGGCCCATATCGGTGGATGAAGCGTTGTCGCAGTTGAATCTTAACGCCCGTCAAGAGATTGCCGTCAGACATGCAATGCAACATGGAAAACTGACTCGCGCTGATTATGAAAAAGTCGCGGGTGTGCCGAGGGCCACAGCCAATCGTGACTTAGCCGAATTGATACGAATGGGGTTGCTCAAAAAAAGGGGTGCGACCCGTGGTGCTTGGTATGAATTTATCTTCTCAGGCAATGAGAAGATTAGTGAGAAGATCGTGAGCCGAAAATGAGCCGAATCTGGCATGTTGTAAGCGGTAAAGGAGCGACCGCCTATGCGGCGGCGGGCAGTCGTGATAGAAACGGCGCCGATGAAGAGCCTGACTGTTTCTCCCCGGCGTCGCGCGCGGCGCACCGATGCCGTCCAGCGCGCGCAAGTTCTGGCGGCG
>DASXZW010000035.1:0-159841 GCA_036501665.1 Verrucomicrobiia bacterium | reverse complement strand
GGTTGAACAGCCTTTTCTCCGCCACCAAGCGCAAAGCCCGCGGCTATCGCACTACGAAAAACCTTCTCACTATGCTCTACTTCGTGGCGGGCAAGCTCCAAGTCCCATGCTACTGATTCCACTGAAAACGTCGAAGAAGCGCTAAAACATAACAAAAGCCGGGAATTTCCAAAGATTCGGGGATTGGCCGGCCTTTTGATGTGGTCACTTCGCCTTTTCGAATTCTGTTGAGATAGCCAATTGCTTGTTCGATGGGGTCGTCGTCTTCTCCAGCCGCTGCGTCGTTCCGCATCGGTTTCTTAATTTCGATAACGACAATTGAAGCTAGCGGTAACTTTGTCCCCTCCGAGACAAGAATTGGATTGTCAAATACACATAGAGAGCAGAGGTCCGGTTCCGTCGTATCGTCGCATCCGGTTATGGGCATGGACTTCAGTGTCTTGTCAGAAGCGAGAAAATCGTGGAAAGCTAAGCGCTCATCCACTAACCATAGATTACAGCTATCAAGAAGAACGTCGGACGAAGTGTTTCGCATTGGCATGATTAGGTTATGGATCAAGTCTTCGCGGGCGTATGAACCATTTGAAGTGCGTTGAATTGCATGTCCGAGCAAATCAAGTACGACCTTCCGATGGGAAACATAGTTGGCCAGATCAGACCTTTTGATATCTTCGGCTTTGCTTAAGTAATCAGCGAGACGTTTCCGATAATCGGTTGCGTTTTCAGCTTCCGCCGGCTTCATTATGTCGTGTCCTTCCGCAAGAAGTTGACTCTCAATTTCGAAAAGCTGTTTATGAAGAGCAAGATCAAGGTCTTTGTCTGAAACCGAAGGGTCTATATAAAGACTTCCTTCCGGAATTCTTCCCATTATCGGTCGATAGCGTGGTGCCTTTTGTGACACAAATTTGTCAACACGCTCTCTTGAGTTTTGCAAGTTCGCCTCCAAATATTTCGACAAATGGACGGAGGCCTTTTCGAGGATTGCGCTTCGTATCTGAGGCAGCCCAAGAGGCGTGCTTAAAAATAGCGGCTCATTACTGTCAGATATATCAAACCCTGTTCTCTCCGGGCGCTTTGCTTCGTCGAGAAATGTTGAGCTGACATAGCATTCGTAAACGAAGTCACCTTTTTCATCGGAAAGCCTTCCGTAAAGCCCTGGGATTTTCCCTTCAATTTTTTCCTCTGTTACCAAGCGATTGTCGGCACAAAATGCGATTCCATGTGTCAAAAGAGAATTAGACCGCAATTTCACGTGGATCAATTCGAAAAGAATGCCATTGATCTTTAAACTATCTGGCACGGCAGATGAATGCATTGTTTGATCATAGAGGTCGTCGAGCTCCAATGGTTCACCATCATCAAAAATCGTTATCTTGGGGGAGCCTCCCTTCCTTACAAAATACCACAAACAATGTTCAAGGACACTTTCTCCGATGGCCTTAAGCGTCTTGCGGCAATTGTCGCGGTATTTCGCTTCAAAATCATCAAGATGAACGATGGTCTCATTTGGTTGTTTTTCTACTAGCACATCTTTCGATTCATTGCTGACTCCTGACGCTGGAGTGAAATGGAAAAGTCTTCTATTGCACTTTCCTTCTTCCTCGAAAATGCTGCTTACATGCACGGATTTGAACGCTTTAAGCCACAATAAGCGTCCTATGCCTCGCCCACCTTTCGCGATTTTACGTTCAGTATCTAACGTCTTGAATGATTCCAAGTTGGAATTTGTGAAACCTATTCCATTATCCGAAATTTTGAATCCCGTGATTTCCTCGTGAGCATCCGGGCCTTTCTTTTTCTTCGGATCTTCAAACAGAATGTTTTGTTTCGGTTTTCTTAGTATCTCGATTCTGACAACGCCTTTGTCCAATGGAATTGCAGCCTCTTCAACGCTATGAATCGAATTTACCACAGCTTCGAATAGTGGGAGAAGTCCACAAGTCGTGGGCAGCGAGGTGTTTCGTAATCGGCCAACGAGATTGGTCTGCATTTGCATGAATAGAATGCATTTCACGCCTCAAAATTGTCTTATGCAAGTTTTATCGGTCGTGCGGGTGGGACGCCACCCAGGGCGAGCGTATTCCAAAAAAGTCGTCAACCGGGTCTTTCACAAGGTTGCTTAAAGTTTCTGTTTTCAGTTCAAGCCCAATGAAAATCCCGGGTCACTGAGACGCACAACACAATGAACGTCTCTTGCGCGAGAGTCAGCGGCTGGCCTTAGCGGACAAGTATCTCCCCATAACGTCTAAGTTGTTGCTCCGTAAGTGAATTACCGGTCCGTCAATCAAAGGAGTCCCGAAGGGACGAATCGAAAATAGCCCGGTCGCTTCAGCGCCGGGAAACTAGTGAATATGAAGATAAGTCCCAAAGGGACGACTGAACTTTGGAGAAGCATGCAACAAGGGGCAAAGTTGACGTCGGCCATTTCATTTCATAATCCTGTAAAATCCTGTTCATCCTGTCAAAATTCAGCGCTTTAATCGGCTCAAACCCCGTGAATATCCCGCGTTACGGAGGCGCACAGCCCCATGAACGTCTCTTGCGCGAGCGTCAGCGGCTGGCCTTTGCGGACGAGGATGCCCCAGCGCCGCTCCAATTTGCGCCTTCCCAACGGAAAAGCGTAAAGAGACCGCTCCTCAAGCTCCTTCTTCGCAACCCACGGCGCAAGGATGCTCACCCCCATCCCAATCTTCACCAACTCCTTGATCGCCTCCATGTTCGCCAGCTCGATCGACGTCGAAAGCACAATGTCCTCCCGCCGAAAATAGCTCTCCACCATTTCAAAAAGATAACTCGCCTTGCTGTATAGAATAAAATTCTGCCGCTTGATCTCGTCCCGCTCCACCCGCCCTCCCGCCGCCCACGGATGCAGCGCTCCCACGATAAACTGCAATTCATCGGTGAAGAGATGATGAAACTCAAAGCGCGATGGGTCGTCCGGCTCAAGCGCAAAAGCCAGATCCACCCGGTTTTGATGCAACAAGTCCAGCATTTCCGGCGTATCACCCGGCTCGATTTGAATGACGCACTTCGGAAAACTCTCCTTGAATTCGCGCAGCACCGAAGGCAAAATATACTGACACGCCGTCAGGCTCGCCGCCAACCGCAGCCGCCCATGTCCCCATTTTCCCAATTCGCCAAGCCCTTCGCGCGCCGCATTCATCTCCGCAAGGATTTTCGAGGCGTGGGCCAACAACTGCTCCCCCGCCTGTGTCAGCATCACGACTTTGCCCACTCTGTCTAAAAGGCGACACCTCAAATCATTCTCCAGCGCCTTCACCGCGTGGCTGACCGCCGGTTGAGAGAGATGCAGCTCCCGCGCGGCCTTCGTAAACGACCCCGTCCGCGCCACAACCGAGAATGTCCGCAACTGCCTGCTATCTATAGGAATCCCCATGTATGAATCAAATCTATCAATGCCATAAACACAATCACTGTGAATTAACAGCAACCCGCGGGCCATTGGCACAGACATAGCAGCGTTTTTCCGCCAGTGGGAAAATAATGATATCTCGTACCCCGTCCAGCGCCCGCCCCCTGCGAGTCGGCTTCGTGCCGCTCTGCGATTGCGCGCCATTGGTGATGGCCCAGGAACTTGGCCTCTTCGAAAAGCACGGCGTGAAAGTTCACCTCAGCCGCGAAGTCGGCTGGGCCACAATTCGCGACAAAATAATTTACGGAGACCTCGACGCCGCCCATGCGCTCGCTCCCCTCTTGATTGCGACGACACTCGGCCTCGGTTCGGCAAAAGCGGATTGTCTGACAGGCTTGGTTCTCAATCTCGAAGGCAATGCCATAACGCTTGCCACCTCGATTCGGGATGAGGTCGAGCCCAATCAACGCTCGCTTCTTGACTGGATGAGGGAAAGAAGAACGCCGCTCATCCTCGGAATTCCATTCCTCTACTCCTCGCATTATTTTCTAGCGCGAAGTTGGTTGCGCTCGCAAGGACTGGATCCCTCCCGATACGCTCAATTCGTGGTCGTGCCCCCGCCGCAGATGGCGACGAATCTGAAAGCGGGCCACCTGGACGGTTACTGCTCCGGCGAACCATGGAATTCGGTCGCAGTCAAAGGCGGCTTCGGCTGGCAAGCGGCGACAAGCGCGGAAATTGCGCCCGGTCATCTGGAAAAAGTTTTGATGGTCCGCCGTCAATTCGCCGAGGAACGCGCCGACGAGCATATACGCCTGGTTTCTGCGCTGCTCGAAGCATGCCAATTCTGCGCGATACCCGCCAATTTGGACCGCATCATTGAAACTCTCGGCGAGCCGCAATTCGTCAATGCTCCCGCCGCTGCGCTCCGTCTTGGGTGCGTGAATGTTTATGGCAACGCGTCCAAATCAACCGTTGATTCATCGTCTCACGAACCTTCCGCGACCAAAGGCTTGTGGTTATTAAACCAAATGCGAGAAAGCGGCCTCTTGCCGCGCTCAATCGTAATTGACAACAAATTCGCCGCCGGAATGTTCCGCGCCGATATTTTCCAAAGCGCTTCCGAGAGAAAATTTCAAACAGCGGATTCATCAAATGAAAGTTTTGCCGGGACAATTCATCAAGGCCCCAAAATATGAAATTATCCGACCTGAAAAATTCCGGGCATTGGCCGACGTTGCTCTCCGCGTTTCTTTACTTCGATTTTTCGTTCATGGTTTGGACAATCCTCGGACCGCTCGGCGTTCAAATTGGCGAATCGCTTCATCTGTCCGCGCAGCAAAAAGGGCTTATGGTTGCGGCGCCGATTTTATCGGGGGCGTTTCTGCGCATTATTCTCGGCCTCGCGGTGGATCGCGTTGGAGCGAAAACCACCGGTGTGGCGGCGCAACTGATTGTTATCGCCGGGTTGTTTTATGCGTGGGTGGCCGGTCTGCAAAACTTCCAGGCAACCCTGCTTCTCGGAATAATACTCGGGTTTGCGGGTGCGAGTTTCGCGGTGGCTCTGCCGCAAGCAGGCAGATGGTATCCGCCGGGAATGCAGGGAGTCGTAATGGGCCTGGCTGGCGCGGGAAATATCGGCACCGTGCTTGACGCTCTTCTTGCCCCGCGATTGGCGACTGCTTATGGCTGGCGCGCCGTGTTTGGAATGACCCTGATTCCCGCCGTGCTCGTCCTGGCGACTTACGTTGTCTTTTCAAAGGAAGCGAACGTGGATGTCAAAAAGAAGACACTTTCCGATTACTTCACGTTGTTCAAAGAACGGGACGCTCATTGGTTTTGCTTTTACTACACCATCAGCTTTGGAGGGTTCGTCGGATTGGCCAGTTCCTACGTCCTGTATTTTAAAGGCGATTTTGCGCTTTCGCCCGTTCATGCCGGGGATTTGGCGGCGGTTTGCACTGCGGCAGGAGCGCTCCTTCGTCCCGTCGGCGGCGCCATTGCGGATCGAGTGGGCGGACTCAGAACTTTACATCGCGCTTACGCAACGGCCTGCGGGGCGCTCATTGCGGGGTCGGTCGGGCATAATTTATCTTTTAATTTTATTGCGCTCATCGTGGCGTCTGGATCGTTGGGAATCGCCAACGGAGCAGTGTTTCAACTCTTGCCGCAACGGTTTGCGAAAGACATCGGAATAATGACAGGGATGGTTGGAGCAGGCGGTGGAATCGGCGGATTTTACCTGGCCAGTTCACTCGGTTTTTCAAAAGGATTAACCGGTTCGTACGCCGTTGGGTTCTCAATTTTTGCGGGGCTTTGCATCTGTGCCATCGCAGGGCTTGGATTAGTGAAAACACGCTGGCGCACTACTTGGGGAGCTTTGTCCCAGGCTCGCATCTAATTTGGAATCGCCGCCGTGAATATAAAACCCTCACCGATTATTCCTGACAACGCACCGTTCAATCCCGCGCAACGGGCTTGGTTAAATGGTTACATGGCCGGGTTGCTCGCCGGGAGGATGGAACGGGAGATCGCTTCTGAAAAATCTAACTCGATCAAGGCAACCGTTCCGCTGCTGATCCTATTTGGAAGTCAGACCGGAACGTCGGAAAAGCTTGCCCGCGATATTTTGAAACAATCGAAAGTGCAAGGGTGTGATTCTCGCGTTTTGGATGCCTCAGCCTTTGCGACGATCGACTGGAAAAAGGAAACCAATCTTTTCGTCGTTACCAGCACTTATGGTGATGGCGATATGCCCGATAACGCGCAACCATTTTGGGATTGGCTGCAAACAGAGGCCGTGAATTCGCTGGCGCACATCCGCTTCTCTGTCCTTGCGCTGGGCGACACGAATTACGAACACTTTTGCGCCGCTGGAAAAAAAATCGACGCGCGGCTGGAACAGCTTGGCGCAACGCGAATTCACCCGTTGGCGGAGTGCGACGTGGATTACGAAGCCAAGGCAAAAAGCTGGATGATCAGCGCGCTGGGAGTTTTGACATCCGCGACGGAACCAGAAACGAGCCTCTCGATTTCGGCCACAGCCGCAGAAGTTGAGTCGGGCGTCGAAAAATATTCCAAGACCAACCCTTTCCCAGCGCGGTTGTTGACGAATCATAAACTTTCCGGTGAAGGATCGGCGAAGGAAACGCGACACTTTGAAATCTCTCTCGAAGGCTCCGGTCTCGCTTATGAGGCTGGCGATGCCCTGGGAGTTTATCCCACCAATTGCGACGCGCTCGTAGCGGACGTTTTACACGCGCTTGGATTCGATGGCGAAGAGGCTGTCCCCACTCCGAGCGGCGGTGAACTTCCGTTGCGCAAGGCGCTCACCACAACATTCGACATCACCAAACCATCGCCTGATTTCTTAAAAAAAATCGCCGAGCGCAATTCAACTCTACGGGAGTTGCTCGGCCCAGGCCGCGCTGAAGATTTGAGGAAATGGCTGTGGGGGCGCGAAGTGATTGATCTTCTAATCACCGAAACGGAATTGCATTTTTCTCCCGGCGAGTTTGTTTCGATTTTGAAACGCCTAGCTCCGCGTCTCTACTCGATTTCCTCCAGCCCGAAGGCTCACGCAGGACAGGTTCATGCCACCATCAGCGTTGTGCGCTACGATTCGCACGGGCGCGGACGAAAGGGTGTCGCTTCGACCTTTCTTGCGGATCGCGTTGGAGAAGAATCGCATGTGCCGGTCTTCATTCAGCCGTCGCACGGCTTCCGTCTTCCTGCAAACGGTGACACTCCAATTATCATGGTTGGGCCAGGCACGGGTATTGCGCCGTTTCGCGCGTTTTTGCATGAGCGCAGGTCAATGGGAGCCAAAGGAGGCAACTGGCTTCTCTTTGGGGAGCAACGCGCCGCGACGGATTTTTATTACCGCGAAGAATTGGAGAAAATGCGAGCCGATGGACATCTCACCAAGCTCTCAACCGCCTTTTCGCGCGATCAGCAGGAAAAGATTTATGTGCAACACCGCATGGCCGAGCAGGCGGCCGAAATCTGGGCGTGGCTTCAGGACGGCGCGCACTTCTACGTTTGCGGGGACGCCTCACGCATGGCGAAAGATGTGGATGCCGCATTGCATTCGGCCATTGCGACCGCTGGAAATTTGACAGGGGAAAAAGCAGCGGAATACGTGACGCGCCTCAAGTCCGAGAAACGCTACCAACGTGATGTCTATTAAATTTGCTGAATGAACACTGACTCCATTCCAATCCAAAATATTAACGGCGAGCCGCTCACGGACGTGCAACGCCAATACCTCAATGGATTTTTTGCAGGGCTGGCTGCGAATGGCGTGAAATTTTCCGATGTCGAGCCAGCGCCGCAACCGGAGAAGAAGGTTTCACTTGAGGACTTGATCGCTGAAGAACGAATCAAGCGCGAACTTCACCCGCTCGACGCTTATTCACAATTATTGGAAAACGCCGGCGCCAACAAGGCCCCGGACAAAGAGCAGATTTTCCGGTTCAAATGGAACGGCCTTTTCTTTTTGACACCGAGCAAGGAGGCGTTCATGGCGCGATTGCGCATTCCGGGCGGCATGTTGAAAACATTTCAACTGGGCGAGCTGGCGCGCGTGGCGAAAGAGTTGACCACCGGCTACGTGCAAATCACCACTCGCGCAAACATTCAAATGCGGTTGATCCAGCCCAAAGACGCGCCGGAAGTCCTGAGAAGCATCCAGTCGATCGGCTTGCACACGCGCGGCGCAGGCGCGGACAATATTCGGAACTTGACTGCTAATCCGACAGCCGGAATTGATCCGCACGAACTGATCGACGTCATGCCGCTCTGTCAGGAATTGGGTCAGATTATTCTCAACGACCGCGCGTTTTACGATTTGCCGCGCAAATTCAACATTGCTTACGACGGCGGCGGATTGATTGGAACAGTGGAGGACACCAACGACATCGGCGCGAAGGCGATTCGGGTTACAGAGACTTGCGGGGAAGCAGCAGTTCAACCGGGCGTTTATTTCCGAATTGCGGTAGGCGGGGCAACAGGCCACAAAAGTTTCGCCCGCGATCTGGGCGTGCTGGTGCCGCCGGAAGAACTGAACAAGGTCGTTGTCGCGCTGACTCGAGTTTATATTGCGAACGGCAATCGCGGCGACCGCAAGAAGGCCCGCCTAAAGCATCTCCTCGAAACCTGGTCATTGGAAAAATTTCTTGGAGAAGCGGAGAAGTTGATCGGATATAAATTATGTCGTGTTCCGGCCGATTTGAAGTGCGCTCCGCAGCCGTCGATTCCCCCGCATTCGCACATCGGCGTTTATCCACAGAAACAGACCGGATTGAATTATCTCGGGGTGGCAATGCCTGTGGGTCAAATCACGGCCAAACAGATGATTCGCCTCGCCGAAATCGCGGATCTCTATGGCTCGGGCGAAATCCGCCTAACCGTCTGGCAGAATTTCATCATTCCCAACGTCAGCGACGCTTTTGTGGCGACGGCGGAAAAAGCGTTGCGAAGGATTGGTTTTGACACACGTCAATCGATGCTTCGCGGAGGATTGATTGCCTGCACGGGAAACGCCTATTGCAAATTCGCACAAACCGCCACGAAAACCCACGCCCTGGAACTGGCGGAATATCTGGAAAAGAAATTTGATCTCGACCTGCCGCTGAACATTCACCTCACGGGTTGCCCAAATTCCTGCGCGCAACATTACATGGGCGATATCGGGTTGCTGGGAACGAAGGTCGCAGGCGCGGAGGGGTACCACGTTTTTGTAGGAGGAGGTTTTGGGGCAAACCAGGCTGTGGGTCGGCAGGTCTTCACCGGCCTTTCCTTCGGAGACGTAAAGAATACTTTGGAAAAAATGCTGGCTGGATATTTGCGGCACCGCTCCGAGGGGGAAACCTTTCAAAAATTCACGCAACGCAACGATTTGAACACGTTGCAGGCGATTTTCTCGAACGACGAATGACCGATCTTGCGCCATCCGACACTCGCACGTTGATCGACGAATTGTTGGCTGAACAGCGGAGCTTGACAGCCGTTGACCAATTTGCCCGAGCGCATCCCCGCCACAATTCTTTTGGCCTGGGGCAGAATTATCGCAACCTGATTCCCCTCGCCAAGCCTCGAGACGGCGAGCAATACGCCTTCGTTGTGGAATTGGATAAATGCTCCGGTTGCAAGGCGTGCGTTGCCGCCTGCCACAGCATGAACGGCCTCGATGAAAACGAAATGTGGCGCAGCGTCGGCTCGCTGCATGGAGAACGGAACAACAAGCCTTTTCAGCAAACGGTGACGACGGCGTGTCATCATTGCGTGGATCCGGCGTGTCTCAACGGCTGTCCCGTCCTCGCCTATGAAAAGGACTCCGTCACCGGGATTGTGCTCCATCTGGACGACCAATGCATCGGCTGTCAATACTGCGTCATGAAATGTCCTTACGACGTGCCGAAGTATTCCGTCAAACGCGGCATCGTGCGTAAGTGCGACATGTGCCACGGAAGGCTGGCCGTTGGCGAGGCTCCTGCGTGCGTTCAATCATGCCCAACCGAAGCCATACGGATTGAAATCGTCAATCAATCCGTGACGAGTTATTCGGCGGTTGCTGCCGGCGCAACCCTCGTGCCTGGAGCGTTTCCTTCAAATTACACTGCTCCGACAACTCGTTACCTTTCCACAAAGCAAATTCCGGCGACCGCAAGATCGGCGAACGACAGCGCGTTGCGGCTTGAGGCGGCGCATTGGCCGCTGGCGATTATGTTAGTTTTGACTCAACTTGCGGGCGGATTAAGCGTGGTCCATGCCGCTTTTCAATTAGCAACTGGCGTGACTGTGCGATCCATGCCTTGGGCGGCGATGATTTTTTTGCTGGCGGGATTGACTGCAAGCACGACTCATCTGGGACGTCCACTCAAGGCGTGGCGGGCGTTCCTGGGCTGGCGCGAATCGTGGATGAGCCGGGAGATTATCGGTTTTTCGATCTACGCGGGATTTGCGGCGCTATCGGCATGGCGTCCGGACAGTTTGATAATTTCGATTGTTACCGCGTTTGTTGGTTTGGGAGCAATTGGCTGTTCCGCGATGATTTATGCGGACACTCGTCGGCCGACTTGGGCTGCCAGCGTCGTCTTCCCAAAATTTCTTGGGGCAACGCTCCTGTTGGGAACGACGATTGGTGGGATGCTTACGGCTTTTTCTGCGCCGAAACTGATGCCGGCATTGATAACTCCCTCAGCGATTACGCGCGTGGCGCTGTTCAGTTGGGAAATGACAAAGCTCTTTCGCGCCAGGCACAATCCTAAATCGCCACTTCAACGTTCGGCCCGGACAGAATTGAAGCTTCTCGGTCACGTGCTGGTGGCGCGGGGATTCTTGTTCGCCCTGGCTACTGCGCTTTCAATGCTGGCGATTTTTGTCAAACCGCAGATCGGATTTAATTGGGCAATTGTTGTGTTGGCTGCAATCACTGTAGCGTCACAACTTCTCGAAAAGCACGTTTTCTTTGCCGCGTGTCCCGCGCCGCGAATGCCCGGCCGCATTGAAGAATGAAGTTCTCGTTCACTGACTTGAATCCCAACGTCCGGCAATGGCACGGGCCGCTGACGAAGGATCACGCGTTTGGACCGGGTCATTTCGGCCTCGGTCATTTGCCGGCAAAACTGGCGCCTGACGCGACGACCACGATGGTTTGCGGCTTCTGCTCGACAGGATGTGGATTGCGTGTGCATCTCAAGAACGGCGAGGCCGTAAATCTGAGCGCGGACACGGCTTACCCGGTCAACCTCGGGATGGCTTGCCCGAAAGGTTGGGAAGCGCTCACGCCGTTGGAAGCGCCCGATCGCGGAACGAGACCGCTATTGCGCGACGAGCAGGGGGTCCTTCGGCCCACCGATTGGCAAACGGCGGTCACAGAATTTTGCGCGCAAATGAAAGGAATTCAGTTGCGCCATGGTCCCCACAGCATCGCGTTTCTCGGCACCGGGCAGATTTGCACGGAAGAGATGGCGCTGCTCGGTTGCTTTTTCAAATTTGGCATGGGCGGTTTGCATTGCGACAGTAATACGCGCCAGTGCATGGCTACGGCGCACGTGGCCTACAAGCAGTCGTTTGGTTTCGACGCGCCTCCTTACACCTATGCCGATTTCGAACAGAGCGACACTTTGATATTCATCGGCTCAAATCCGTGCATCGCGCATCCGATCATGTGGCAGCGTGTCATGCGAAATTCACGGCGGCCCGCGATATTTGTAATTGACCCTCGCAAAACTGAAACCGCTTTGGCCGCGACGCATCATCTTGCGATCAAACCAAAATCCGACCTGATTTTATTATACGGCATCGCCAATCTGCTCGCGCAAAGCGGATGGATTGACCAAACCTTTATCAGCCAACACACAGCGGGATATGCTGAATTCGCCCAATTTGTGCGGGCGTTCACCCCTGAAAAAGTAGCTTTGGAGACGGGCTTGAGCGTGGGCCATCTTTTTCGGTTCGCGGAAGCAATCCATACGGGGAGCGCCGTAAGCTTTTGGTGGACGATGGGGGTCAATCAAGGCCACGAAGCCACGCGCACCGCCCAGGCTGTGATTAATTTGGCATTGATGACCGGCAATATTGGCCGCCCCGGCACTGGCGCAAATTCCATTACGGGTCAATGCAACGCCATGGGCTCGCGCCTTTATGCGAACATCACAAGCTTGATCGGCGGGCATGATTCCGCAAACCCGGCTCATCGCGCGAAAGTCAGCAATATCCTCGGCATCCGCGAATCGAGCATCCCCACGGAACCGAGTTTGGCTTATGACCAAATCTTGGATGGCGTCCGCGATGGAAAAATCAAAGGGCTTTGGATCATCGCCACAAATAGTTCTCACTCCTGGATTAATCAGGGCGGACTAGGCGACTTGTTCAAGAAACTCGATTTCCTCGTTGTGCAGGACATGTATCCGACAACGGAAACGGCGAGACTGGCGCATCTTTACCTTCCCGCCGCCGGTTGGGGCGAAAAAGAAGGAACGTTCATCAATTCCGAGCGGCGAGTCGGGCTTGTCAAGAAAGTGCGGCGCGCTCCGGGCGAGGCGCTCTCCGATTTTAATATATTCAAGCTCGTCGCGGAAGAATGGGGTAGCGGAGAAATGTTTCGCAAATGGCGTTCGCCCGAAGCGACCTTTCAATTATTGAAAGAAATTTCGCGTGATCAACCATGCGACATCACAGGCATTTCGAATTATGCATTTATTGACGGCGAAGGCGGCATGCAATGGCCTTTTTCTGAAAAAGAGGCGGCGACTGCCGAGATAAACGCACAGAGCGGCGCACCAGATAAACTCAAAGAACGCCGATTGTTCGCTGATGGAAAATTTTATCATGCCGACGGCAAAGCCCGGTTCATCTTCGAGGAGCCTCGAATCCAACCAGAAAAAACCGACGCCTCGTTTCCATTTACGCTTTTGACAGGCCGCGGTTCGTCGGCGCAATGGCACACTGGCTCGCGAACCAACAAGAGCGAAGTGCTCCGCGCGCTGGCACCCGCGATTTGCTACGTCGAAATAAATCCTGAAGACGCGAAACGGCTTGCCATCGAGGCAAATGCCAAGGTGTATGTGCGATCGCGTCGTGGCAGGCTGACTGCAACCGCGTTTATCACGCCGACAGTGCAACGCGGGCAGGTTTTTATTCCGATGCACTACGCTGAAACCAACCGGCTGACTTTGGCCTCTTTCGATCCCTATTCGCGGCAGCCGTCATACAAATCGTGCGCCGTCGCAATAGAACCGGCATAGCACCAAGGAGCGGTTCATCCCGCCACTGAATCGGTTGACTTGCTCGCATAATAGATGTATTTAAAATACATCTATTATGACAGTTTCAACTTGTTTGTTTGATCGCTTGGGAGGCCGCTTGGCATTGATCCGTCTGCTCAACCATTTTTACGCCGACGTCCGCCAGCATCGCGTCATCGGGCCGATTTTTGAGAGTCAAATTGAAGATTGGCCGGAGCACATCGAAAATATCGCGGACTTTTGGACGCAAATCACCGGCGGTCCTACTAATTATTCAGGCCGAATGCCCGCGCGACATATCCCTCTCGGTCTCCGCGAGGAGCATTTTCAAGCCTGGCTCGGCCTATGGGAAATTAATTGCCGAAATTGGGCGCCAACCGACTGTGCGGATGAGCTTGTTGCACATGCCCGGCAGATCGCGCTTCGTTTGCGTGAGTTCTGCGGAGTGCCGCAATCGTTCTCTCTCAACCGTAAACTCCAATTATGAAGTTGACTCAGTTTTCGGATTATTCGCTGCGGATTCTGATGTTTGCCGCGCTGCGTGATGAAAACAAATTTAGCGTTGATGACGTAGCGCAAGCCTACGGCCTTTCTCGCAATCACGTGGCAAAGGCTGTGAACTTCCTCACACGGGGTGGGTATCTTCGCGCTCAACGGGGGCGCGGAGGCGGCATTCGTCTTGGCCGCGAACCCAGGGAGATTGTCATCGGGCGATTGGTGCGCCAGACCGAAACGGGTTCACCACTGGTCGAATGCTTTGACGCCGCCGCCAATACGTGTCCTTTGATTCAAGCTTGCCTCCTCAAGCAGGCGCTTGGAAAAGCCTGGTCGGCCTTCTTCGACGCGCTCGACAATTACACGCTGGCCGATCTCGTTCGCAGACCCTACAGGCTTCGTCGCGCTTTGGAAATTAATTCGTGAACCGCCAACTTCTATTTTGTTTTGCTCTCGCGGTTGCAGGCTTTGCTGGTTCTCAGTGCCAAGGCCAGGAAAAGGAGGTTTACGAATTGCCGCCCAATAATTATTCGCAGACCAAGCCGCATGATGCTGTCACACATCTTCAAAACATGCTGGCCTCCGGCGAATTGAAAATGGAGGGAACAGATCGCGAAGTCGTCGAAAATCTTTTGCGCGCGCTTCATATTTCTCTCGCGAGCCAATTGCTTGTTTTTTCAAAAACGAGTTTTCAAAAGGATATTATCAGCCCGAAACATCCGCGCGCCTTGTACTTTGCCGATGATTGTTACGTCGGATGGGTGCCTGGCGGGCTTGTCGAAGTTGCGGCCATTGATCCGAAATTGGGGCCGATTTTCTATTCCTTTGATCCGCGAGGTCTCTCAGAAAAAAATCCTCCGACCTTCGCCAGGGACACGGAGTGCATGAGTTGTCATGGCGGAAGCTTTGTGCCGGGCATTCCCGCGGTGTTTGCTCGCTCGCTGTATGCGGATAAGGAGGGGCAGCCGATTTTTCGCCAGGGCAGTGAAGTGGTTGACTACAAAACTCCATTCTCGGAGAGGTGGGGAGGATGGTACGTCACGGGCCTGCACGGAAACGCGACGCATCGAGGCAATGTCTTCGCCTCCGAAAATGGTGATCGCCTGGTATTTGATCCGACGCGCGGCGCAAACATCACGAATCTGTCCTCCTTTTTTGACTCGCGGGATTATCTTGCCACCGGCAGCGACATCGTTTCTCTGCTGATATTTGAGCAACAAACGTCGATACAAAACGTTCTCACGCGCGCAGGAATAAATTGCCGACACATGCTCGATTACCAAAAGGATTTGATGGAAGTGCTCAAGCCAAAGCCCGGCGAAGCGACGAATGTCGATTTGTTTTTTGACAGCGTTCGCAATGTGTTCGATCACTCTGCGGATGCGGTCGTGATGCATTGCTGTTTAAAGACGAAGCGCCGCTGCCCAAGAAGATTTCGGGGTCGGCTGAATTTCAAAGGGATTTTGTCAAAAACAACCCAAGGTCAAAGGATGGCGATTCATTAAAGGATCTGTTGCTGGATGGACATATTTTTAAAAACCGTTGCAGTTACCTGATTTACTCCGATTCTTTTTCGTTGCTGCCTCAACCGCTAAAAAAGCGCATCCATGCGCGCCTATCGAAAGCCTTGAATCCCGACCAACCTGATCCTCGATACGCCTACATTCCCGCTGACGAACGCCAGCGCATTCTCACAATTCTGCGGGAAACTCATCCCGATTTCCGCGAGGACAGCGAAAAATCTCGCAACGACTAAGTCTTCTTTGACGGTTGAATCTGCTCATTCAAAAAATCCCGCAGCACGACGGCATTATTGTGCTCTGTGTCGTGGGCGCCGAAGAGAAGCGTTAGACTGCCGTTTGTCGCCGCTTCAATCAGAAGCTGGAAGTGTTGAGGGTGTTTGGTTAGTTCACCTCGGTAACGCTTTTGAAATTCTTTCCATTTGGCAGGTTCGTGTTTGAACCATCGTCGGAGATTGTCGCTGGGCGCCGATTCCTTCAACCATGCCTCCAAATGCAACGCTTCCTTCTTCACGCCGCGAGGCCAAAGTCGATCAACGAGGAAGCGCTTTCCGTCGGTTTTTGCAACCGGTTCATAGACTCGTTTCACCTGAATCATATTCCAAATCCCAAACCCAATATAGCGCACGAATCGCCGCAAGACCATTTCAGTTTTCTTTACATCACAGGTTTGGTCACAATTTCCGAGATGATGCGGTTGAGATTCCGCTTGGTTGGCAACGAACCGCAGCCAACATGGAGCCGCGCGATGTCTTCTGCGTCAATTATACGCCATTTGGTATTTCCCTGATTTCAAACTTCGTGTTATTGCTTCCGGCACGATCATGTTTTGGTGTGACCAATTAGTTGAAAAGATTGAAGGGCCGCAGACAATTAACGACTCGAAGACTCCTTCGGGTCGCGCGCACGTCGGCGCGTTGCGCGGGCCATTGATACACGATGCCATTTTTCGGACGCTAAAGGCGAAGGGCGTTCCGGTTCGATTTCTGTTCGGCGTGGATGACTATGATCCGGTGGACGAAATTCCTTACGGGCAGGCCGAGCACTTCGAGAAATACCTGGGTGCGCCACTGTGCAACACTCCACCGCCGCCCGGTTCAAAGGCAACGGATATGGCGGAGCATTATATTTCTGAATTTTTCTCGGTCTTCGGCGAGCTTGGAATCCACCCAGAATATTACCGGATGCGAGACATTTATCGCGCCGGAAAGTTTAACGAAGCAATCGACGCCATTCTCCGAAAGGCGGATGTCGTTCGTAGTATTTACAAAAAAGTCAGCGGTTCTGAGCGGCCCGACAATTGGTTTCCATTTCAGGTAATCTGCGAAAATTGCGGACGGATTGGCACCACAATTATCAGCGCTTACGATGGCAGCGAGGTCACTTACGAGTGCAAACCCGATCTTGTAAAGTGGGCCAAAGGTTGCGGGCATCGCGGGAAAATGTCGCCCTTTGACGGCAGGGGAAAACTTCCCTGGAAACTCGAATGGTGCGCGAAATGGCGGACATTTCCGGTGACCATCGAGGGGGCAGGACAGGATCACAGCACAAAAGGCGGTTCTCGCGATGTCGCGATGGCGTGCCTGACCGCTATTTTCGGCCAGAAGCCGCCGCTGAATTGTCCTTACGATTTTTTTCTTGTCGGAGGCGCAAAAATGAGTTCCAGCAAAGGGGTCGGCGTTACGTCGCGGGAGATGGCGGACTTTCTTCCTCCTGAAATCCTTCGCTTTCTGCTCATTCGCCCTCCACCGCGGCAACCGGTCAATTTTGAACCGTCGGAAGTCTATATAATCAAGCTTTTCAATGAGTTCGATCGTTACCTGCACAAATATTATAAAGACCCAAATACGCAACTCGGGGACAAGCGCATTTACGAACTTTCACAAGTTACGCCTGAGCCAGATCATTGGGTGGCGGATTTCCAACTCGTGGCGGCGCTCACACAAATGCCGCACCTCGACATTTTGAAGGAGTTGGAAAAGCGCAAAGGCACGCCTTTCACGGATTTGGAGCGGAAGCACCTCGAATACCGTATTCGCGCCGCGAAATACTGGGTTGAGCGTTACGCCACTGAAGAGGAAAAAACCCGCCTCCAGGAAACGTTGCCAACCCGCGCTCAGGAACTCACCGAAACGCAGCGGGCGTTTCTTCACACGTTGGCCAGATTATTACCGCAGACCAAATGGGAAGGCGACCCGCTCCAGGTTTGCGTGTTCAATGCGGCTCGTTTGACGCCCATTGATCAACCCGGCGCTTTCAAAGCCATCTATCGTGTTCTTCTTGACCGTGATAACGGCCCGAAAGCGGGGAATTTTCTTTCGTTTCTCGAACGCGATTTCGTTGTTCGCCGATTCGCTGAACTTCCGGTGAACAAAACCAGGTTTTGGCAGGAAAGCGGCATAAAACAGGAAGAATTTCAAGATTGGCTCGCCGAGGAAAAGCCGAACATTGAGTCGTTGTCTGCCAATCTGGATTTTTCCACTGCTGAGCAGTCTGGCGAAAATGGCGATGGAATCGTCGAATTCCTCGCGACGTTGAAGGACAACAAAACGTACTGCAAACGGGTCCTCTTTGGGCCTCAAAGTCAGGAACAATTTGATTCCGGCGCGCGCAAATGGATCGGCGAATTACAAAATCAGTCCGGCATTTCGATAAAGTTTTAGTGCCGCAATGAAAGCAGCTACGGCACCGAAACTGATTGTGCGTCCAGCGCGAAAAAGCGACGGGAAGAGTTTTATTTCGCTTATCGTTGCGCTGGCCGATTACGAAAAGCTTGCGCCGCCGACGTTGGCAGCGAGGAAACGTCTTCTCAAGGACGCGTTTGGGAAGCGCCCGAAGTTTAAGTCGCTTTTGGCGTTGATTGATGGCGTTCCTGTCGGTTACGCGATTTATTTTTACACTTACTCTTCATTTCTGGCGCGACCGACTTTGTTTCTTGAGGACGTTTTCGTGCTGCCGGATTACCGCAAACGCAAGGCTGGCGCCGCATTATTCCACGCGTGCGTTGCTGAGGCGAAGAAGAAGGGTTGCGGGCGGATGGAATGGATGGTCCTTGATTGGAACAAACTTGCGATTGGTTTCTACGACAAACTCGGTGGCAAACAGCTCAGCGACTGGCTTCCCTACCGTCTCACAAGTGATCAATTCGACGGCACAATTCGCACGACTTCATTGTCCATCGCGCGCAAAACAACACGCTAAAGTTATTTCGCAATCTCTTCGCCCTGGCCTCCGTTCTTCCGAATGATATCCGCAATCTTCACCGGGCAACCGCCGTTGCGTTTGCTCTCGTCGGCAGCCTCCATGAACGCGTAAATCTCCAAAGTTTCGTTTGACGGCACGGGCGAAACCCGTGTTTGGAAGAATTTCACAACTTCGCGCAGAAAGGGCGTGTAGTCGCCTTCCAATTTTTCGTCCAACACTTTCTTCGACCCGAAAACGGTCATTCTGAATTCGTAAGGAGCCTCGCGAAGGCCCCAAACTGTTCCCACGCGTCCGTCTTTCCACGTGCCGGTCACGACGTGTGTGTTTGCCGTCGCTGTGCAAACGACGCTTTCACAACCAGCGCCCATAATCGTATAAAGCGCCTCGGTCGAGTGGATGCCATACCAGAACAAATCGGGATGATGCGACTCCAATTCACACGGACCAGATGAAACCACGCCTCTGATTTCGCCCGCTCCCAAAGACTTCATTTCTTGCAAATTAGGGTAGTAGCGGAGAGATGACGCGCTGAAAATTGGAACATGCTTTTCCCGCGCCTGCCGGTAAATTTGAAGCGCATCGCGCAGGGAACCTGCCAGCGGTTTATCGATGAACAGCGGCTTGCGCGCGTTGATCGCCGCCAGTGCCTCGGTTAAATGCGGTCGCCCATCGACATTCTCAATCATCACCACGTCTGCTTCTGTCAATACTGCGCCGATATTGTCAACTATATTAACGCCGTATTTTTCCCGCATTGTTTTGGTAAAGCCGTCCACGCGGTTCCAACTTGAGGGTATGTCCGGGCTGCCGCCTTTGAACGCCACCACAACTCGCGCGCCCGGAATGAAGTCTTTGTCTGCCGAGTCGTTGAGTCGGCGCGTGAACTCGACCACGTGCGATGTATCGAGGCCGATCATGCCGACCTTTAAATCCGCCGCCGCTGCCAAACCGATTGACAGAAAAAAGCAATACACGCGCAAAAACATAAGCTTGTCTCCATAGTCGCCTTGACAAAACCATCCGCAAGCGTTTTTAGGAGAAACCAGGTTTTGACCACGAACTTTGTGTCGGAGGACGGTCGCCTCGGCGAGGCGACCCTACCAAAATCTGATTTGCGACCACCCGATGGACCGAAAATAGAGGCTCCATCTTCTCACGAATCATCCTTGATTGGTCTTGATTAGCCTTGATTGATGGCTCACTCAACCACGTTTCGCCCGGACGTTAATTGCTGATTGACAGCAGATTACACGGCGATTTTAGTCCATCGGGCGATAAGGCCAAGAAAGACAACCTTGATTGGCTGATTTCAGCCGAACCGCGAGGGACGAGCGGCAATTGTTGCCGGGTTTTCAAAGAACAGGTCCATTCCCCACTCTGACAATCTTCCACAAAATAATGGGACTGACAAAGGTTTCATGTCCAAAGCGGACGCCTCGGCGAGGCGTCCCTACCCTATAAAGTTAGATATATCCGAACTGACTCGGAGAGGTCAGGGGCTGGAGATTGTGTAGTAGGACTCGGCGTTGGTTGAAGCTCCCGGGGTGTTCCAAGACGTCGTCACGTCTGTCGCGGTGATTGTGCCGCTGATGTCAGTCCAGATTGGCGGGGAGAGACTGGAGGAGTTAAGAACGCGGTAGGTTGTTCCAGGGACGGAATTCCAGGTCAACGCAAAGCCCGCAGGCTGAACAGCGATTGCAACGGAAATTGGAGGCGGCGGGGGAGGCGGTGTCACGGTCACGGGGACTTCGACGGTTTCCATAACGCCTTCGCTGGCATTGTAGTAGCTTCCGCTTGGGGTCGTTTCAAGACGGACGGCGCGAACCATGTACGTGTAGGTGTCTGGTGAAACGTCGGAATCGAGATAGTTTGTCGTCAAAACGAGAGAATCATTCAGGCGGGAATAAGGTCCTGTGGGAGATGCGGAACGATAGAGGTTGTAACCGAGCACAGGATCGAAGCCAGGACTCCATGTCAATGTGACGGCGGTTGGAGTGGCGTCGGCATTTAAACCGGACGGCGGGTTGATGGGGTCTTCGCGCAGACTGGGGTCGCCCATCAGATTTATAAAGACAGCGCGGGTAAAGGCGTTGCTGGCGTTCTTGTAAAGAGTGCTGTTGTTCATCGTCAACCTTGTGCCGTAGCCAATCGTCTCCCCCAAACCCATGTGATGCAGAAACCAATGCGGTTCGCCGGACATGCAACAGGCCAGGCCCATTGTCGGCGTCGCCAGCACCGAACGCAGAACATCGTCCTGCATGTTCCAGTTTCCCATGAAACTTCCAAAAAGCATGACGAACACAGCTTGCGCATCCACGCCAACGATGTCCGTGCTGAGGACTTCGTTATATTGACCGTTGGTGCCAAGGTAAGTGACTCCATTGACTTCCCCGCCGCCGTCGCCGAAGGACCAGAGGTAATTTCCTGATCCGAGCATCGAAATCCATCGTTGTGGAACGGGGGCGTTGTCTTGAATGTTTGCCTGAACGATATTGCCGGGACCGACCAAAGGTTGGAAAACCCGATAGCCGCTGGCGGCCATTGCGAGCGAACCATCGACGACTCCGCGGCGATCTCCCATCAACGCGCGCCGCTGGACTGGGATGAGATGATTGCGCCAATTGTGGTTTTTGTTGAGATAATTGCGAAGCAAATCCTGTTCGCTGGGCCATGGAGAAAGAGCGCCCTGCCCTATCATTCCGAACATGTCAACGCGCCCCACTTCGAGCACGACATCGGAAGGAATGTAGCTTGGGCCGTTGGTTGGGTTTTTGGGAACCGTCCAGTCATCTTTCATTTCGCCGTAATAAGTGTCGGCGGGCATGGACCGGGTGTAGTGGCCGTCGTAATTCAAGTTGCCGGACTCAAGAACCGGCACGTGGCCGAACAAAAAAACGGCGTTCACATTCATTGGATCCGCGTAGTAAACATTCGTGATTAGTGAGCGGACATACTGCGGGGTGTCGTTGCTGGAACATTCCTGGGAAATGACATTCCAGCCGTCGCCGATTAAATCGCTTTGCAACTGCGAAAGCTCGTCATCGAGGCCGATGGCTGAGTTGGTTGCAACCACCAGCACCAAGGTTCCTCGATTCTCTATCAAGGGCGCCTGGATGCCAGAATAAATGTAACCATAGCCAATATAACCTTCCTCGGAATTTTTGGTGACTTGGTATTCGTAGGTTTCGCCCACTTCGACGGTTGAATCGGTAAAATTAGTAATCGACCCATCGACATTTGCAATTGCTGAACCCCATGCCGTCGCTTCTTCGGACTTGCGGAAAACTGCGTAGCTTTTTGCACCGAACGGGTCCTGCGCCCAGCTTAATGTGATAGAGGGAGGATTCGTTTCAACGGTGGCGCTGATTTGAACGGCGTAAACAAAAGTGTCATCAGCCCATAATGCGGATTGCATCAGCATGAGCAATATTCCAGCAACAATCCAAAATTTGAATAGTTTCCGCACGCTTCTCCTTTTTAAAACATCGGTTGGCCCAAGGTGAAATTTCCAGTGCATAGGACCGACGCGGGGTTGGTTCCAGTTGGCGTCACGTTCCAGGACATCGTGCCTTCTACAATGACGTTGGTGTTTCCATTTGTATCGGAAAGAAAACGTTTGCAGGTAAAAGCGGCGCCAAGAGAATCGCCGTTTTGGTAGGTGTACGGCGTATTACTGAAAGTGTAGAGCTGGTCAACGCGGCGCTCCTCGCTTTGTGTTGCATTGGTCACGGCGTAACGGCCCAGGCTGAGGTCAGAGCCGAAATAAAAGCCGAACTCAGTCGTCAACGTCTGGCCGTTGGCATTGGAAATAACATCGACAGTGTCGCCAAACGGTGGACCGCCGTTCAAGTGATAGACGAGCGAGACGGTATCCAGATTCGTGATGCCAAGCCGTTGCGCCTGGCTTTGGAGCAATGTTTGATCTGTTATGGGGGCGCCGACAATTTCGCCGGAAGAATTGGTTTGATAGGCTGTGCCGCGAAAAACAAATTTGTATTCGTGGTAAGATTGTGCTGACAACGCACTGGCTCCGATGAGCAAAAAGGCGAAGATCAGGTTTGTTAGTCTCATAGCAATCCGTTTTACTTGTCAGAACATAGGGGGCCCCAAACTAAATTTTCCGATACAAAGAATCGGGCCATTAGTTTCTTGTGGCTGCACACCCCATGACATATTCCCGCTAATCACCCAATTCGTCATGTTGTTGTTGACGACAAGATTCTTGATCGTCATTGAAGCGCCTACAGAATCATCGTTGTCGAATGAATATGTGGATTTGTTGGAAGTGTAGATGTAGTCAATGCGCCTTTGAGAGGATTGCGCGGCGTTGGTAACGGCGGTGCGGCCAAGGTTGCCAGCAGATCCGTAATACAATCCTAAAAAGCCCGACAACGTCTGACCAGTGGCGTTTGAGATTACATCAATTGTGTCACCCAACGGGTTTCCGTTCAGGTGATACACGAGTGAAATTGTGCTGACATCGGCGACACCGCCCCGCCGCGCGATATCCCGCAGAAATGTCTGGTCAGAGATTGGTGTTGACGCAAGTTTTCCAACCGCATTGGTCTGGTAGGCGAAACCATTGAAAACGAATTTATATTCGTAATGTGATTGACACAAAACAGCCGGCGCAAGGGCAAGCAACGCCGTCACCGTAATGGCAAATCCTCTGGCTCCCTTCATGGATTGCACAATAGGCCTTAAAGCGTTAATCACCATAGGGTTTGTTGCGTAGTGGAAACACGGAAAAGACCTGCTGCGGGTTTCACCTCCATTGTCAGGGATCCAGTAATAGGTTCAATTGACATGTGGCATGAAAAGGATGTTGCTCCGTAAGTTGATTCGGATGGCAGGGATGGCAGGGCTTCAATTTGTGACCACCTGCTCTGTTTACGGCTTGCAAGGATCGGTTACGGCATGGGGCGGAGGGCAGACGGCCTTTCCAAGCGGATTGACCGATATCGTTGCCATTTCAACTTCGGTCGATCACAGTCTCGCGCTTCATGCGAACGGAACCATTTCGGCGTGGGGTTGCGACGATGACGGAGAGTGCGATGTCCCGTCGGCCCTGACAAACGTCGCCTCAATTGCGGCAGGCGATTTTTTTAGCGTGGCTTTGTTGACAAATGGAACTGTGGTGGCGTGGGGGACGGATGATCGTGGCCAATGCGAAATCCCTACAGGATTGAGCAATGTTGTCGCGATCTCAGCGGGTCACGCGCATTGTTTTGCGACCAAAGCAGACGGCACGATCATCGCCTGGGGTTCTGATGCGTTTGGGCAAACTGAGATTCCTGTTGTTGTTTCAAACCTGGTTCGAGTTGTCGCCGCTGGAGATTACAGTTTGGCGTTGACGAGCGCTGGCACGGTCGTCGCCTGGGGGCTGGATGATTCGGGTCAAACAAATGTTCCGCCGGAATTGTCGGGAGTCCAGTCGATTTCAGGAGCCAGAGGTTATGCGCTTGCGTTGGGAACGGGAGGCACGGTCAACATGTGGGGAACTGGGCCAACTCTTCCTCCCGGTTTGATTAACTTGGTTTCAATCGCAGCAGGTCAATATCATGCGTTGGCACTCACTGGCAGTGGGAGCGTTTTGGCATGGGGGACAAATCAATCAAGCGAAACGGTTGTGCCGGAAGGTTTGTCAAATGTCGTGTCCATCGCCGCAGGTTGGGATTATAGCCTCGCGCTATCGAGCGCTTTGAGCATCGCCCCCGTTTCGTTAACGATTACGAATTTTGGTCTGAGCAGTAATGACTTTAGCGTGATTTTTTTGTCGCAAAAAGGCGTTTCTTACACTTTGCAATCCACTGGTTCTATTTCTCCTCCCGATTGGACTTCAGTTGAGTCGGCCACTGGCACCGGGTCGATTCTGACTTTGACGGATGCGGCAGCTAATGCAGCCCGGCAGTTTTACCGGCTTAGTGTTCGGTAGCGAAAACTGGGATTAAGGCTCGCGATGAATGAATCAATTTTAATAGTCGATGACAACGCGGACGATGCGGCGCTCATCAAACGCGCAGTGTTCAGCTTGCATCCCAGATGCGCCGTTCGAGTGCTGACGTGCGCAAAAGAGCTTAAGGAATGGGTGGACGGCGAGGGTGAGTTTGCGGATCGGGAACAATTTCCATATCCTTGCCTGATCCTGCTCGACTTGAGGATGCCGGAGATGACCGGACTGGAATTGCTTGAATGGTTGAAAGATCAGCCGAGGCATTCGGCGATCCCGGTCATCGCGGTGAGTTCATTTGACCGCCAGCGCGAAATACGGAAATCGTACCAATTGGGCGCGAGAACTTTTTTGAGCAAGCCGATAAGCGCGGAGGAACTTCGCACCGCGATTCGGTCATTGAAGTTGCCAGTGGTTTTTGCGGAGCGTTGGACGGATAAGGCTGCGGTGCATTGAAATTGCGGGGGGGGAAAGTTTTTTTAGTTTCAAGTGCGCCGCCTTGAAAAACTTTAATTTTTACGCGGGCCGAGGATTGCGACGGAATCGACGGGCAAAGTTATCATGGGCGGTTCGAGAATTATCCCGGCTTGAGAGGCCATTCTGATTTCGCGCGGACCGCCTTCAAGTTTTGCGCTCAACGGCTCGGAACCAAGGTTGCAGACGATTGTCCACGCGCCGCGCTCGACCATAAGGCATCTTGTGGTTTCATCGCAACGAGCGCGAACGGATTCCATTCGACCATCGCAGAGTTCTGGATTGGACTTCCTGAGACGGATCAATTGCTTGTGCCAATCGAGGATGTCCGCGTGGACTGGGAAATCCATTTCCTCCCAAATCAACTTGCCGCGGAGAAAAGTTTCTTCGGCTTGAGGATCGGGAATTTGTTCGGGGTTGTTTGAAAATGCGGGGAATTCGGCCCTACGGCCCTTTCGCACTTTTTCAGCCAACTCTTGATCCGCGTGATTGCAAAAATAAAGGAACGGAGTTGAGGCGGCCCATTCTTCGCCCTGGAAAAGCATCGGCAGAAAAGGCGACGTGAACACAAGGGCTGCGGCGATTTTCAAGCGGCCAATGCTCATCAGGCGTCCGCTCCTTTCTCCCAAGGCGCGATTGCCGATTTGGTCGTGATTTTGGAGATAGGCAAGAAACCGGGAACCATCGAGGCCGTCGGGCGGGCGGCCTTGGCGTCGTTTTCGGAACGGAGCATAATTTCCGGCATAAACGTATGCGCGCTCCAATGCAGTGCAGAGGATTTCGAGCGAGCCGAAATCCGAATAGTAGCCGTCTCTTTCGCCGGTCAGGACTGTGTGGAGGGCATGATGGAAATCGTCATTCCACTGAGCGTTTAGCGCGAAGCCTCCGCGAACGCGCGACCAAAGCATTCGCGGGTCGTTTCGGTCGTTTTCGGCGATCAACGACAAATGACGGCCGAGTTGCGCTTCGAGCTTTTTTACTTCGTCGGATAGTTGCTCGATAAACGGCACAGCGGAGTTGTCAACAATGGCGTGAAGCGCGTCAAGTCGAAGGCCGTCGAAATGATAATCGCGCAGCCACATCAGGGCGTTATCGCAGAAGAAACGGCGAACTTCGTCGCTGTCGGCGTCGTCGAAGTTGATGGCAGGGCCCCAGGGGGTTGCGAAATTTTCCTTCGTGTAGGCGCCGAATTTCGGCCAATAGTTGCCGACCGGCCCGAAATGGTTATAGACAACGTCAAGTATTACTCCGAGGTGCTTGAGATGGCACGCTTCCACCAAGCGCTTCAACGAATCAGGCGTTCCGTACGTGTGATGGGGCGCGAAGAGGCCGACGCCGTCGTAGCCCCAGCCACGCTCGCCAGAAAATTCGTTGACCGGCATCAGTTCGACGTGCGTCACGCCCAATTCGACGAGGTGATCGAGCTTTTCGATTGCGGCCTCAAATGTTCCGCGAGGGGTGAATGTGCCGACATGGAGTTCGTAAATTATTGCTGACGCAAGCGGAGGGGCTTGCCAACCGGAATCGGCCCATGCAAAAGCGGCATGATTCACTGAACGGGACAGGCCAGCAATCCCGTAAGGTTGCGAAGGCGAGCGCGGGTCCGGGAAAGGCCCTTCACCGTCCAGAATGAAGCCGTATTCGTCGTCCGAAGAAGGCACTTCAACGGTCCACCAGTCGCCGGGTTGACGGGTCATTGGGATTCGTCGCGAAGAAATCGCCAACTCGACCGATTGAGGCTTGGGCGCCCATACTCGAAAGGTTTGCATTATTATTTCAAGTCTTTGACGAGCAGCGCCACTGGGAAATGCGATGTCAACGCCGCAATTGAACCGGAGTCCACTGAATCTTCTGTCAAATAGTTTTTCCAAATGCCTGCCGGCTGCTCAATGGTGGTATCCTTCCAATCGCCGTCGAACCCTCCTGCAAGGCGAGGCACAACGGTGATAACTTTCCCTCGCATGAAGGCTAGGACGTGGTTGGCTTTTGATCCTTTAATGGTGAGTGGTTGATATTTTGATTCGCCGTCCAAACTTTCTGATCGACGGCGCAATTCCAACACTTTCGCGATCAACCACAATTTGGCGAGGCCGGATTCGCGCTGTTCCCATGCTTCTTTGGCGGAGAGCTTCTTAGCCTGCTTTAACAAAATGGTTCGCTGATCGTAGTTCACAGACTGGCGGTTGTCAGGGTCCGTCAAAAATAAATCCCACAATTCAGAGCCCTGGTAGAAATCCGGAACGCCGGGAGCCGTAATTTTTACCAGCGTTTGCGCCAGTGAATTGACCCAACCGGCATCGGCAATTTGAGAAACGAAATTCTCGACGTCGGACATAAGACTTTTATCGTCCATCGATTCGGCGATGAAGCGTCGCAAAGCATCCTCGTAAGCTTGAACGGGCCGCTGCCAACCAGTGTTTTCCTTGGCCTCGCGGGCGGCTTTTTCGACGTAAGCCATCGCGCGATCCTTCGACAGCGGCCACGCGCCGACGAGGGCCTGATAGAAAAGATATTCCATTTTTCGATCCGGCAGATTTTCGCTTCTCCTGCTTTTGTTTATTGCGGACCAGCGCCGAACGGCTTCGATCCATTGTTGAGGCCGTTCGGACAAAATCGCCAGGCGCGCCCGGGTGTCTCCGCCCCATTTGGTGTCGTGGGTTGAAGTTGCCAGCATTGAAGAGGGCCATGCTTTTTGCTGTTCTTGACACACTTGATGGAAACGTTGCGTCGAAATCCCGAATTGATCTGGATCGCCGCCGACTTCATTCAAAGCCGCAAATCGGGGGTAACAATAAAAGGCGGTGTCTTCCACAGCTTTGGCCATGACAGGGCCAGTCAACTGCTGGAAGCGGAGCACAAAATCCTCCTCGATCTTTCCACGACGCCGGAGCAAAAGAAGGTCTTCGGTAAAATCAAATAGTTCAGCGGGAAGACTCGGCTTATCTCGTCGAGCTGTCTCAATCGTATCACGAATCAATCGCGCATCATCATGGCTCACCTCCGGGTTGCCGCGCGGCTCCGTATAAGTCCGATAAACAGGAAGGCAAATCGCCAGTTCCGTCCATACTTCGCGCAATTCGCTTCTCGCATACTCCCTTACCTCCCAATGTTCGGCGGAAATCCGAAGCAGCAAATCAGTCAAACGGCTAGTTTCCGCGGCGAGTTCGTTATTGAGAATTGACCGTTTTTTTTCTCGAACAACGGCGTCATAATCCAAAGCGTCTCCTGTAAATTCGCGATAGAAATCGGTCAACGGCCCCTTCCCTTCCGGGTCAATAAAGACGTTATTCAGATTATTTAGAAAATCATAACCGGTAGTGCCGTCAATCGGCCATCGCGATGGGAGCGACTCACCGGTTTCCAGGATTTTCTCCACAACGATCCACGCGGAAGGCGCAAGTTTTCGCAATCGTTTGAGGAATTGGTCCGGCAGACGCAAACCATCGATATGGTCTACTCTTAATCCATTGACCAAACCTCGACCAAGCCATTCCTTGACGAGCGCGAAGACTTGATCAAAAACCCATTCCTCCTCAATTCGGATGCCGGCAAGACTTGCAATCGTAAAGAATCGCCGATAATTCAAAACCGAGTTGGCGTCGCGCCACGACATCAAACGATAGTTCTGCTTTTCAATAAATTCATCGAGCGCAGCGTGGCTACTGTTGATGACAGCCAAAGCGGCTTGTATGCCTAGTGGTTTACGCTTTGATTCCAATTCATCCGACCGGCGCGTTACGAAGGCTTCGCTTTCGGGAGAAACAGGCAACATTCGGTCTCCGATTTGCAAATGAAGCGATCCCTCTTTTTCAATCAACTTGATGCGCCCACCGAGCAAGGCCTCGTTGTAACGCTCTGATAAAACAGGGAGCGCGACCTTGCCACGAAGCCGTGGGTCGGACCCATTCCAATCAATGTCGAAGCAGCGCGCATAATCGCTTTTTTGTCCCAATTTCAGCACGTCCTGCCACCAGCGATTTTCAGGGCTTTCGATTCCCATGTGGTTTGGAACAATGTCAAGAATAAGGCCCATTTGGTGGCAGGACAATTCCTCGTGAAGGGCTTGAAGGTCTTCGGCAGTTCCAATTTCGGGGTTTAATTCCTGGAAGTCGGAAACATCGTAACCGTGAGCGCTGCCTTTGATCGCTTTCAGAATTGGCGAAGCGTAGATGTGACTGATGCCCAACTCTGACAGGTAAGGAACAAGCGTTCGGGCCTGCGCCAGAGTGAAATTCTTGTTAAATTGAAAGCGATACGTTGCGCGCGGCGTTCGTGGCGCTCTCGGCGAATCTTTAGTATTCGCAGACTCCATGTTCAAATGTTGCTAACCCGCGTGAGCCAATTCTGGTTTGGCCGCATCGCCAGGAGCAGCGTTGGTTTTCGCACCGTCGGGATGTTCAGGAATTGAAAATCCCAAACCGTCGCCAAGTTCACCAAAAAGGGAGACCCACTCCTTGGCGACTCCATCACCTTGAGCGGCCCTTTCTGCCCATTCGCGTCGCACAGAACGGGAAATATCATAGAAAATATTTTGGGTCTTCCAGAGATTGCAATCGAAGGGAAGGGCCCTGGCCAACTTGGCACCTTCAACCAGAAGACGCAAAAGCGCGGTATCCTCGGGGGTCTTGCGGAAGCGCTCGCTTAGGCGGTCAAGGTAACCTCCACACGCGTAAGCAATAGAATCGCGATCCAATGGGACATGGGCGGCGTTGCATTCAGCAATCAAGCCGCGAACGCGCTCGGCGTCCGCGCGTTCGCCTGAGAATTGGCTTCGGATTTCACTGTTGAGCACAACGTCCACGGCGACTTTGAGACTATGCAGGGGCGGCGCATGGAGGTCGGCGAGGAACCTCAAAAGCGAGGCGTGGCGGTCTGTAATCAACCGATAAGTGGCGTGAATTTCTTCGCGAGTTGCGGCAAGAATTTGGTTTAGCAACTTTCGCTGTTCGTCTCGGAAAAGATTCTTCAAAGTATATTGGGTGGAACCGAAATGCTGATCCAAGAGACGAATGATCTGCGGGAAATCATTGCGATCAAAAGCTTCGTGCGCATCTTTGACCAGTTGCGCGTGTTCCATAGGGCCGCCGTTCATGTGAACCCAGCAGTAGAGATTATGCGCGCCCATGTACAGAACGGCGTACGTGAGATATTCTGAGGCACGCGTTATTTCAAAAGTGACTTTGGCGCGTCCAAACGCAAGCCTCGCGACTCCGGAGCTAAACATTTGCCGGTCTTCCTGGTGAAATGAGTAGGCGTAAAGACGGGCCTCGACAGGATATGACTCAAAGATGGAACTGATCGCATAATGAGCGCCTGCTGTTTCGCGAGTCACGATGGCGGGTTTGACGAATTTCTCGTAGATGACACGCCCGTCGGCATTTTCTGGAATGTTGCTCTTGGCAAGAGCCAGCCTGTCAACAAATCCTTTCTCCAAATCGCCGTGGCCATTCTCTCCAAACAATTGCACGGCGCGCGCGGCGTATTGGATTACCTGGACGGTTTCCAAACCTGACAATTCATCAAAAAACCAACCACAACTGGTGTACATCAAGAGCGCGTGGCGCTGGCCTTCCAACAGCCGCAACGCCGCAATTTGATCTTTTTCGTTTAATTCGCGAACCGCATTGCGCGCGAAAAATGCGTTAATGTTTTCGGGAGAACGATCAAGGATGACGTTGATATAATCGTCCCGCGCGGCCCACGGGTCTTTGAACAATTCCTTGCCACGTTTTTCAAACTGCGGGGCAATTTCATCGCGCAACCAATCCAGCGCATTGCGGAGAGGCTCGCGCCACGACTGATTCCAGCCGGCGTGCCCGCCGGAATTGCAACCGCAATCGCGCTGCCATCGCCCGACACCGTGGGAACAACTCCATGCGCTCGGCGAATGGAGTTCAACTTCGTGAGTTGGCGGATGCGATTCCAAAAATTCACCGTAGATGCTCAAAGCGACGTCGGAGCGCGATTCGACGACTTTAATCGCATATGCCAAAGCCATGTCGCCATGAGCAAAATGATGTCCATAAGATTCACCGTCGGTCGCGACATGAAGCAATTGGTCCCATGTCCGATTGTCATCGGCGGCGCTTAACAATCGCTCCACCAGACGGCCGCCATCGGTGAGCAGGCGTTCAAAAGCGATAGCTCTGGCGATGGGGCCATCATAGAAAAAGACCGCGATGGAACGGCCCGAGGGCAGTTGAACGCGATACGACATGGAGGGGTCCACTTTGCCGCCGTTTACGTCGGTCCAATCAGAAGTATTCAGCGGACGAACTTTGCTGGCTTGAAATGGAGAGAGGATTGTAAATTGAATGCCGAACTGCGACAGGACTTCGAGCGTTTCGATATCCACGGCGCATTCGGGCAGCCACATTCCTTCGGATGCTCGGCCAAATCGGGCCTCGAAATCGCGCAGGCCCCAGGCGACCTGGGTTTGTTTGTCGCGCGCATTGCAGAGAGGCATGATCGGGTGGCAATAACATTGAGCAATGGCGGAACCGTGCCCCGAAAATCGGCGCTGGCTTTCGCGATCCGCTTCCTGGATGGCTGCAAAAACTTCGGGCTCTTTTTCCTGCATCCACGAAAGAAGGGTCGGGCCGAAATTGAAGCTGATTCGAGAATAGTTATTGACTATGCCTTCGATTCGGTTGCTTCCATCAAGGCGGCGCGAGTGGGCATTTGGCGCGTAGCATTCTGCCGTGATGCGCTCGTTCCAATCGTGGTAGGGATTGGCTGAATCCTGCAATTCCACGGCTTCCAGCCACGGATTTTCACGGGGTGGCTGATAAAAATGACCGTGAAGGCAAATAAGTTTTTTCATGAAACGCTAGGAATATTCGGATTCAAAATTCGGGACGCCTGCCATCACCCCGAAGGCAGGCGTCCTATCTGCATGGCTACTGCTTGATGCTGATGTTGTTCTGCACCTCCTTGGCGCCTTCCACGTTTTTCGCGAGATCGCCGGCATGGCTCCGGGCCTCGCGCGTGTCAACAAATCCGCTTAATTGCACCGTCCCTTTGAAAGTGGTGACGTGGACGTCTTCGTATTTAAATTGAGGGTCGCCGCCCAATGCGCTTTTCACTCGCGCGGTGGTGGCAGTGTCATCGATGCCTTCACCGGTGCTCTCATGGTATCGGTCACCCGCGCATCCGCCGACCATCAAGCCGGCCACCAGGGGTGTGACACAGAGACAACTTAGCGCGACCAGACGATTCAACCTTATGGTGTTGGATTTTTTCATGTTGTTCTTCTTTCTCATTATGATGTTTTCCAACCACGGATCCCTGGAGGACCAGCGGCGAATCTAATTTGCGGCCAGGGGGCGGATTATCCCATAGGGTGTTGGCCCAAATCCACAAAGCTATTCCTCCCCCGGTCTTTACCCCATATGGTTGGCGGGATCGTCTGGACTACGATGGAATGGAAGGTTCAGGCTTATTAAAAGGAAGTTGCGAATATTAATGGTTGAGGACCAAGTCGCCGACGCTCAACTTGCCCAGCAAGTTTTGCGCAAGGACGGCTTTGATTTTGTTTTCAAATGCGTTGATTCGGAAGACGCGTTTGTGAAGGAACTCAAAGATTTTCGTCCTACGGCGATTCTGTCCGATCACGGGCTGTGCGCGTTCGACGGTTTTTCCGCTTTAGCGCTGGCGCAGGAGGCTTGCCCCGATGTTCCGTTTATTTTTGTGACCGGTTCGTTGGGGGAAGAGATGGCGACAAAGGCGTTGAAGAGCGGCGCGTCCGATTTTGTCCTCAAACATCACATGAGAACGCTCGCGCCCGCCCTTCATCGGGCGTTGCGCGAGGCACATTCGCAGGTTCAACGGAAAAAGGCTGAACAGGAAATCCACCGGCTCAATGAAGAGTTGGAACACCGCGTCGCGCGACGAACGGCGGACCTCGAGGCAGCCAATGCGGAGTTGGAGGCCTTCAGCTATTCAGTGGCGCACGAATTGCGCGCGCCGTTGCGGCAGATCGAGGGGTACATCCAGATTTTAGGTTCAAGCAAGTCGTCGCCGAAGGACGAAGAATCAACGCAATGCTTGACGGCAATCGCCGCTTCGGCGCGGAGATTGGGGCAGCTTATCGAGGACCTTCTGGCGTTTTCACGCGCCACACGGAGTGGAATGCGGAAGGGAAAAGTGGACCTGCATTCGCTTTGCCAAAGCGTCATTCGCGACCTCGCCAATGAAATGGGAGGACGCGCGGTGGAATGGTTCGTTCACGACCTGCCAACGGTCCGCGGCGACGTCGCCCTGCTCCGCCAGGTCATGTCGAATCTGCTGGGAAACGCGGTCAAGTACACGCGTCGGCGGAGGGATGCGCGCGTCGAAATCAGCAGCTACAAATCCGACGACGACCTTATCGTTTTTGTGCGGGACAATGGGATTGGGTTTGACATGCGTTATGTCAATAAACTTTTTGGAGTTTTTCAACGCCTCCATCCCTCTTCAGAATTTGAAGGCACCGGGATCGGCCTTGCCAACGTTCGCCGAATTATTCATCAACACCAGGGAAGGACCTGGGCGGAGGGACAACCCAATCACGGCGCGACGTTTTACTTTTCATTGCCTTTACCGGCCAGCATGGCGGGATTGACCGCAAAATCAGAATGAAAAAGCCAATCCACATTCTTATGCTGGAAGACGACGAGGCCGACGCGGCGTTGGAACAGCGAACGATGCGCGACGGCGGTCTCAGTTTTTCAATCGTACGAGTGCAGTCGGAGCCGGACTTTGCGCAAGAGTTGGATGGCAATCCTCCTGATGTCATTTTGTCTGATTATTCCATGCCTGGCTTCGACGGGCATATCGCCTTGAGCGTCGCGCAAAAGAAGAGGCCGGACATTCCGTTCATCTTTGTGACTGGCACGATGGGGGAGGAAGTGGCGATTGAGACGCTAAAAAATGGCGCGACCGATTACGTTTTGAAAACGCGGCTTGCGCGGCTTGTTCCAGCGGTTCATCGCGCCTTGCGGGAAGCGCAGGAAAGAAATGATCGCCAACTTGCGGAAGTTCAGTTGAGGGAATCACACCAACAATTGCGCGCGTTATCGGTCTATCTTCAGCACGTACGTGAAGAGGAACGGACGCGCATCGCGCGGGAAGTCCACGACGAACTGGGCCAAGCACTGACGGGCTGCAAGCTGGATGTCTCGTGGATCGCGCATCGCCTGAGTCGAAGTCAAAAAGAATTGTTGCAAAAAGCTGAAACACTTTCGGCCAACATCGATTCGACGATTCAAACTGTCCGGAGAATTTCCACGGAGCTGCGCCCCGGCATTCTCGATTATTTGGGATTGGCGGCGGCGCTTGAGTGGCAGGCTCAGGAATTTCAGTCGCGCACAGGCATTCGCTGTCATGTGACGACTCATTTGCGCGGCCCGCCTCTCGACCCTGAATTGACTACAACGTTTTTCCGAATTTTTCAGGAAACCTTGACCAATGTCATTCGCCATGCTGAAGCAACCGATGTCGATGTTGAATTGAAGGAAGAGGCGGCGCGGATTGTTCTTGAAGTGAAAGACAACGGGCGTGGAATAAGCCGGGATGAAATTTCAAATCCCCGTTCGATGGGATTACTCGGCATGCGCGAGAGGGCGGCTTTACTGGGCGGAAATTTCAGAATTCAGCGTCTTCGTGACGGCAAAGGAACCAGCGCTTGTGTGGCCATTCCGCGCCGTCCTCGAACACGCCGCGCGAAAGTCAACAACCCGATAAACCATGAACATTCTTCTGGCAGACGACCACGCCGTCGTCCGGCATGGGTTGAAACAAATTCTCACTGACGCGTTCAAACGCGCCAATTACGGAGAAGCCCGCAATGCCCAGGAGGCGCTCGACCTGGTTTGGAAACACCCATGGGACGTAGTGGTGCTGGATATCACGATGCCGGGAAGAAATGGATTGGAAGTGCTGCGCGAAATCAGGCGGTCCAAGCCAAATTTGCCCGTTCTCGTACTGAGTATGCATCCTGAGAATCAGTTCGCGGTTCGAGTGCTCAAGAGCGGGGCGTCTGGGTACATGACGAAGGAAAGCGCGCCGGAAGAGCTTGTCGGCGCAGTCAAAAAAGTGCTCGCAGGGGGGCGTTACGTCAGCCTGTCGCTTGCGGAGAATTTGGCGGCGTCCCTGTCAATCACCCAGAAATCGCCCCAGGAGAAGCTTTCCGACCGGGAGTTCCAGGTGCTTCGATTGATCGCTTCAGGAAAAATGATGTCCGACATCGCGCGAGAATTATCGTTGAGCGTCAAAACGATCAGCACTTATCGGGCTCGCATCCTTGAAAAAATGGGAATGAAAAACAACGCGGAACTGATGCATTACGCCATCCAAAATCGCCTCGTCGAGTAAACAATACAGCAAAGTTTGGTAGGTATTGACCCCATAACTTGGTTTGGATCGAACTGCGAAAATTTGCAAACGAAGTCTTTCAATGAGTTTTGAGTTTCCCGCAGTGTCTTTGGCGACGTTAGAAACGTGGCCGTGGCCGTTTTTTATCTACGCGCTAATCACAGTGGTTTTATGCGTTGTGATGTACCGCTTCGGCTTAGCGCGCGCCAGGAATTCCCCTAAACATAAGCTGATGGCGGAAATCGCCGAAAACGCCCCAGCTGGCCTGGTTCTCATGAGCACAGATGGGGCAATTCGTTGGAGCAATAACGCAGAGTCGGAATTGCTGGGTTGCGCGAGGCAGGGATTGATTGGAAGAAATCTCACAGAATTTTTTGCGGACCCCTCTGAAGGGTCCAAGGTCGCAGCCCAACTCGCCCAGCGCGAACCTTTGCGCGATTACCAAGCGAATTTACGTGGAGGCGACGGTTCGGTGCGCAATGTCCTGATCAATTCCAACTCAATAATCCAGGAAGGCGAAACTCCCCGCATTCTTCTCCACACTCAAGACATCACGGGAAGACAAAAGGCGGAAGAAGAAAGAATTCGTTTGACTGCGCAATTGGAGGCCGCCAACAAAGAAATGGAGTCGTTCAGCTATTCCGTCTCGCATGATTTGCGAGCTCCCCTGCGCGCCATGCGCGGGTTCACCGAAGTGTTGCTGGAGACACATGCCGCGCAACTCGACGGTCAAGGGCAGGAATTTCTGCGCCGCGCGTTTGCGGCAAGTTTTCAAATGGAACGTTTGATCGAGGATGTGTTGAAGCTGGCCCAAGTCTCGCGCGCCGAACTTCAAATGGAGAACGTCAATTTGAGTTTGCTGGCTCAGGACATTGCTTCGGAGTTAACCCATGGCGATTCTTCGCGGTCGGTCCAGTTTGTCATTGAGCCGGACTGTTCCGCCTGCGGGGATCAACGGTTGGTGCGCCTGGCGCTGGATAATCTGCTTCGCAATTCGTGGAAATTCAGCGGCAAGCGCGAGGACGCCCGCATCGAGTTTGGTTGGGCAAACGGCGGTGAACCGTCGTTTTTTGTGCGCGACAACGGCGCGGGTTTCGATATGACGCGGTCCAAGCGGTTGTTCGGTGTTTTTCAGCGTTTGCATTCCAACTCCGAATTTCCCGGAACCGGAGTTGGCCTCGCAACGGTTCAAAGAGTTTTCAATCGCCATGGCGGGCGCGTCTGGGCGACCGGGGCGGTTAATGAGGGCGCAACATTTTACTTTACGCTTCCCGGCATGAATCGCGAATCTCAACTCAAAGCATAGACAAAATGAAAAGTTTCAATCGCCTTTTGCAAATTCTCCTGGTGGAGGACTCCGAAAACGACGCCCTCCTGATCGAGCTGGCCCTCCAACGATCTGGCGCCCCATGCCGCTGCCGCAGGGTCGAAACCGCGGAAGAAATGGCGGCGGCGCTCCAAACACAAAATTGGGACGCGATCATCGCCGATTACGTTCTCCCAAAATTCGACGGCCTTGCCGCTTTGGCCTTGATCAAGGAGCGCGAGATCGACGTGCCGTTCATCGTTGTATCCGGGCACATCACAGAAGATACCGCTGTGGCGGCGATGAAGGCAGGCGCGCATGACTACGTGATGAAGGACAAGCTAACGCGCCTTGTGCCGGCGATCGCGCGCGAAATGCGTGAGGCGGAAATGCGCCGCGCCCGACGCGCGTTTGAGAAGGAACTTCGCGAAGAGCAATCCTTTCGCGCGGCCATCGAAACTTCCATTCCTTCGGGCATCGCGGTGGTTGACCTAGACGGGCGACAATCCTACGTCAATCCCGCCTTCTGCGAATTGGTCGGCTGGCATGAAGCGGAACTGATCGGGCACAAACCTCCCTTTGATTATTGGCCTGAAGAAGAACGCGAACATATCACTGGCGTGCTGGCGCGGGTTGTTGAAGGAAGTGCGCCGGCGGGAGGATTGGAATTGCGATTGCGCCGGAAAAATGGCGACCGATTTGACGCTCTTGTTCTGGTGACCGCGTTAAAGGACCCATTTGAAAATATTACAGGCTGGCTCAGTTCGTTCACGGATATCACACAGCGGAAAGAGGCTGAGGATGCACTTCGTCGCTCTCACGAACAATTGGAAGAGCGCGTGCGCCAGCGCACTTCGGAACTTTCGAAGGCCAACGCCCAGCTTCAGGCCGCGTTGAAGGAGCGACGACGCCTTGAGCATGAATTGCTGGAAATTACCGACAAGGAACGCCGCAGCATTGGGCTTAATCTTCATGATGACCTCGGCCAGAAGCTCACAGGCATCGCGCTGATGTGCAAGGGACTTCAGGTCCAACTCGAACGCCGCAATACCGAAGGCGCGGCGGAAGCGGGACGGATTCACGGGCTCATCCAGGAAACGATGAAGCAGACTCGTGACATTTCACACGATCTCATCACGAGCGAATTTCAGGAAAAGGACCTCGCCTCCGCAATGGAAGGGATGGTCGCGCGGGTGCAAAGGACTTTCGATGTGACGTGCCGATTTCATTGCGAAACCGATGCGCCTGAGTTCGAATCGAATGCCGTCAGTCAACTCTATAAAATTACGCAGGAAGCCGTCACGAACGCCATCAAACATGCCAAGGCGAAAAACGTTGATATCCGGCTGGCGAAAGGCGGCAATCAAATCCACCTTTCCATTCACAACGACGGCGCGCCGTTCCCCTCAGTAGTCAATAAGAACGGTGGCCTCGGCCTGCGGATCATGAGCTATCGCGCCCACTTAATCGGCGGATCGCTCGATGTGAAGCCGGGCGAAGGCCAGGGAGCCGTTGTGACGTGCTCCCTGCCCTGCCCTGAAAGTTACATTGGCGCGGGAACAGCGCGTTCCACGACACCTTTGGAAATGGCATAACGGGTCAGGCCGGCAACGTCATGAATATTAAGTTTGTTCATGACTTGCTGGCGATGTTTCTCGACGGTCTTGATGCTGATTCCCAGTTCACCGGCAATCTGCTTGTTGGGCAGCCCTTCAGCGATGAGCTGGAGCACTTCTGACTCACGCGAAGTCAGTTCAACATTTCGCTTGAGAGGCTGGCCGTCTGCAAAAGCCTGGCGGCATCGGTCCCGCAATCGTTTCGCAATGGCCGGACTAAAAAAAGCGTTTCCCTTGTTCACCTCCCTAATGGCGAGCAAAAGGTCGTCCCCTGCGGTTTGCTTTGTCAAATATCCGGAGGCGCCGACTTCCGTCAATTGCTGCACGTAATCGTCATCGCTGTACGAACTCAGGACCAATACCTTCACGGTGGGAACAGTTTTCAACATCTGCCGCGTCCCTTCCAACCCGTTCATCAGCGGCATCACCACATCCATGACGACGACGTTGGGCAGCAATTTGGCCGCCATCTGCACGGCTTGCCTTCCATTTTCGGCTTCGCCAACAACCTCGACGTCTTCAGCCTGACTCAAAAGGGCGCGCAATCCCTGGCGAACAACTGTGTGGTCATCGACGAGCAACACTGTGATTTTTTTCATAATTAAAAATTTCTTTGACTCGTAGATTCTTGCATTCTGCAACGTTGCCAGCAATCGGGCCAGTTCCCCGACTGATAGTAATGGGTTATATTACCTGATACACCCCATAGAGTAATTTAACAGGGGATACGTAGCATTTTCCCCCATTTGACAAGCGGCAAATTAGTGGGATGCTGGTTTGTAAGGAAAATAAATCAAAGAAAAAAGAAAGGCTCTTTATGTCACGTTATGAAACCCCCGATGCTCTCCGCCACGATTCTCACACGCTCGCTGCCGACGCCCGCGCCTTGCTCGACGCAACCGCGAATATTGCGGACGAAGCCGTTGCCGATGCGCGTCAAAGGCTGACCGAAGCCCTGGAATCCAGCAAGGATCTGCGCAATCGCATTCAGGAGCGGGCCGTTTACGCTGCCAAGGCCACGGATAAGACGATTCGCGAGAATCCTTATCAATCCATGGGCATCGCCTTTGGCGTCGGCGCATTAATTGGATTCCTCCTGGCCCGAAAGTAATTTCCGGCCATGAACGAAAACGGGTCGCCGCTCAGCGAGATAAAATCCGCCTCCAAACGTCTCGCAAAGACCGCTTTGGACATGGGCGAGAACCGGCTGCAGCTTCTCCTTCTGGAATTGGAGGAGGAGCGAGATAAAGTCCTTAGGGCCGTGATGTTGGGCGTCGGCATTTTTGCATTTGGATTGCTTGCCGGGATCGCTTTCACGATTGTCATTGTGCTGGCGTTCTGGGAGCACCCGGTTTGCGCGGCATCAATCCTGACAGCGGTTTACGCGGGACTCGCGCTGTTTTTGAGCTCGCGTCTGACTCACTTGCGACGGGATTGGGTGTCGTTTTCAGCTTCGACTAGTCAATTGCAAAAGGATGTTTCATGTCTGACAGAAGTTCTTCGCTAACCAGCCTCCAGGCCCGCAAGCAATTGCTGATTATCGAGGCGGAAGTCCACCGCATGCAAATGCGCCAATGCTTGACTGATCTGAAGACCTCCGTTCGAGGAATTGAGGAAACCGTCACGAAAGGACAGTCCCTGATGCGAATGGCCGGCGTGGCCATTTCTGGATTGAGCCTTTTCCGCCGGTTTCGCAACGGAAAAGGATCTTTCCTGTCAAAATTATTGACAGGAATTTCGATCGGCTCAAGCCTCTGGTTTGCTAACAAGGCCCGGACCCGCGCCGACTGACCGACCGTTCGCGCGGTCACGCAGGATTTGTTCCGCCTTTAACCAATTCTGGGCGTCGTTCCCCTCCACGGAGCCGCTTTCCTGATAAATCTGCCGCGCAAGCTCCGCGATTTGATCGTGACTTGGCCCATTTGCAGACGCCCCGTTACCGTCTCCGTTTCCGGTTGACGGGGAGGATCGAAAGTTTTCGTTTCTTGTCGATTTTGCGAATGAAGATGATCTTTTACTTGGCATATGACACTAAATTACGGATTTCGGGCTAATGTTGAATGGGGAGATTCCCCCAATCAATTTTAATGAATAGCCGGGGGCGCCGCGGGAGGAATGACCGAGACGCCGCTGCCAACTGGAATAAAAACTCCCGCCGCGCCCGTTGACGGGACGCCCACAAGACGCGAGCCTTCGTTGATTGCGGCCGAGCTTACGAACGTGTTCAGGATTACTTCCAGATAATGATCAATATACCGATAGGGCGACAGAGGCACGTAAACGATGTCCCCCTGTCGCAGCGTCATGTCCGCTGCTTCTCCTCTGAGAACGCGCTTAAAATCGACGACGGTAAGTTTCGGCTTTGACAGCGAGCCGCGCACCACTGCGACATGACTTAAATACGCGCCTTTCAATGTGCCGTACGCGCCGGAAATCGCGCCCGCCAACGTCATGCCGTCGCGAAACGAAACCATTCGCGGCTCTGTCACCGCGCCCAAAACGTAAACATCCCGCGCTACAGATGATGGAAAATAAATGAAGTCGTCGGGCTGAAGATAAATATTCTGGGAAAGATCGCCCTCCGCCAGCAATCGTTCAAAATCGACTGGGAGAAATCGGCCTTCTCGCGCGACAAAGCTGCGTTTCAAATCCGCAAGCTCTTCCCCCACCCCGGCAGCGTCCTGATCGCGATATGAGGCGAGGCTCATGGTTCCTCCGGCCAATGAAATCGCTTCCAGAACGGTCATCGGTCCGGTCATTGGATAAACTCCCGGCGCCTGGACTCGGCCCAGTATCCAGACGTGCCTGCTGGCCACCTCGCGTAGTATGAGCGATGCTTTTGGCATCTGTCGCATATAATTAGTGTAGCCTTGTTCAATTTTCTCTTTCGCTTGCGAAAGAGTCAGACCCCACACATCAAGACCGGGCAGAAGACCATAATAAAGTTTGCCGTCCGGACCGACAGTTGCGCCGGCCTTGGAAGCCGGATCACCCAAAAGTTCGATCTCCAAGCGGTCGCCCGGGCCGAGAGTGAATGGCTCGACAGGAGCTTTTAACCACGCGGGGTCAAGGTGATTCGTCACCGCCAGCGAAGCGACTACTCCATTGTCCGGGGTGGTAGTGTGAATTGGCGGCAACGCGCGAACCGGCGTTTGTTGACAGCCGAGGATACAAATCAGAAGAACAACCCAGCCTCTTTCCGCCTTGATCCATCCCGAGTTCACGTTAATTCGCAAATGGTTTTACGACCTTAACGTCCACCCACGCCGTAATCAGCCCTTGGATGAACGCGGTGGTGGCCAAATCAGCTAACTCCTCAACTCTCGCAAATGGGCGCGGACTCACGAAAATAATATCTTTCGGCTCCAATTCGAAGTCCGGCATCTTGCCTTTGACAATGTCCGCGGTGTTGATCGCAAAGCGCTCCGGTGAATCCAACGAGCCTCGGACAACAAGGACTCGCCCCCGATATGCTTTTTCTGTAAATCCTCCGCGCGCTGTGAGGGCCCCAATCAACGTCTCGCCCGGCGAATACGTTACCGGCCCGGGCAGGCGAATTTCCCCGACAACATAGACTTCCTGAACGTTGATGGCGGCGATGTAAATATAATCGTCCGGCTCGACTGAAATATTTTGTGACAGGTCGCCGCGTTCGAAAAGTTTCTCGAAACTGAGCGGCAGGCGCTTGCCGCCTCGTGATATGAAACTCCGCGAAAGGTCAGCAAGGTCAACAACGCTTCGGTCAACAAGACCATTCTCGAAACCCTTTGCCCGCGCGATTGCCTCCAACACCGTCAATGGACGGTCCAGAACATAGGCCCCCTTGACCATGACTTTGCCAAGCATAAAGTATTTTTTGCTTCGGAAGGCAACTGGCGTAATTACGGTGTGAGGCGAACGACGATATTTTCCCAGTTCATCATCCAGACGTCCGCGTAATTCGTCGATGGTCAGTCCGCTGGCAACCACGTCTTGCGCTTCAAGATAACTCACGCGCCCGTCCGGGCCTACCGCAACGTCCGAAACGGCAAGGTCAGGCTGCCCGTAAATTCCGAAGTTTAACACATCGCCGGGGCCAAGGGTCAGACGTTCCTGCCACGAAGCTCGCTGAGACGGGCGAACGACCGAATAAGAATAATTTGTTGCCGGCGATTCAGTGGAAGTCGCGATGGAAGTCTGCGCCTTGGTTTGATTTGAAACAAGGAACGCCAAAATCGCCGCATAGGGAATCCATCGAGGAAACCGACTCTTAAGTGAGCGCGCGCCTTCGCGATTGAACACAGCGCCGACAATTTTGCATCGGGCGTCACGGAGAGTTTTCAATTGTTCGCGCGTGGGCGCAGCTTGGGCGGAACCGCGTCCAGCAAGCCACACCAAGTTGGGCAAACTTGAGCCGAGCAGCACCGCTTCCGGAACAGCGGCGGGTGGCAACTCCACTAATATGACGATGTTCTCGATCTGTCGCCAACGATCCAGAGCTTCGTGCCATTGCTGGCGGCGCTCACGGTTCCAAACCCATCCGGGTAGCGGAATATGAACGACCGGCGGCGCATCGGGATGCGTGAGACGATCAGTAATTTGGGCCGGCGAATTGAGCGCGTCGCTGTTGCAAGTCGCCAGCTTTCCGCCGAGTTCGGTGGACTCAAGATTTTCGGCGAGAAAATCCCCCGCGTGATTTGGATGCGATCTGGTTTCCTCAGTGGATGGACGCGTTGCGACGGTCAACACCCGAAAGCCAGTCAAACTCGCCGCTTCGGCAAGGAGACGAATCCACGTCGTGCGCCCCTCTCCTGCTGATGAAGACGTAAATCCGCAGACAAGCCCGTGTTGCGCCGTTGGGCTGAGCAGTCCCTGCAACATTGTCCAAGTTCGGAATGCCCAGAGGGACTGTGTTTCGGGGTCCATTTTCGAAATGTCGCCCAAAGTGGAAAGCACTGGAAGGTCCGTGACTCTTCGCAAGTCGTCGGCTGTTTTCAAATGGCCATCAACAAATTCCGTCGTCAATACAAGGAACAGACTAAATCCAATGCCAAATAAAGAGCCAACAACCGTCGCAATCGCGACCTTCACGCCTCGCATACCGGCATGAACTGTTTTCATTGAAGCGGGCGCAAAAACCCGCGCCATGCCAGGAGGATGGGCCAAATATGATTCAACTTCGCGTTGCCTGTTGACAACTTGAACGCGCCCCTGTTCCAGCGAAAGAAGGCGCGCACGAACAATGTCGATTTCTGGATTGAATGTTTCCGCCGTGGGCCGCACGGGCGCAACGGGCGCGGCTACAACCTCATCCGATACGGGCGGAGATACATTATTGGTGGAATCCGCCGTGACACGCGCTTTTAGCGCCTGAACTTCGGCCTCCTTCTGTTGCACAAGCGGATGAATCTCTGTGTACTTTGCCAAGAGCGAGGTCAGTTCTTCCATCGCTTGATTCAACTTCTCAGTCTCCATCGCGAACGCAGGGTTTGCTCGCGGCGGGCCGGCCAGCGCGTGATGCAGTTGATTTAATTGTCCGCCGATTTGCGCGACTTTGTTTGTGATTTGCGGCGGGAGGGCCAAGCTTCGGAATTCCTTGTCCAAATCGGCAATGTCTTGATCCATTTGCTCGACTTGCTTGCCCAAAAACGTGTCGGCGGAACGTCGAACCTCCTGCGCCTGGAGATTTTTTAAATAATCGACCGCGTTCGTTAAATAATTGTTGAGCAAATTCACCGCTTGTTCCGGCGTTCGCTCGACAAGCGTGACATTCACCAGGTCGGATTCCTCGTCGGGATCGATTTTTATTTGTTTGACGAAAGTCTCGAAAGGAATCGGCGGCGTCGCTTGATCGGCGACTCGATTAAAAAGTTCCGGCGCGCGAATAAGTCCACCGAAAGTGTCGGGAGTCATCGGTGCGTCAGGTTTGAAAAAGTCGCTCGCCCCGAGCGTCTCATAGCGGAGCAATTGGGCGGTCGCGGTGAATTTTGGCCGAACTACTTTGTTTCCCGCAAAAAAAGCCAGAACGCCGCCGACTATAAATCCCATCGCCAGCAGTATTTTGTGACGACCCAGCAAATCCAGCATTGTCCAAATATCAACCGGGGAGGATGGCGTGCTGTTGCTGGGCGTTTTTGCCCCGTTGTTATTGGGCTTTGAGTTCATCCTAGATCAACCTCACCCAGCTTAAGGATTGTGCGCCTGCCGGGATTAGTGGGTGAACACCTTAGTAAGGCGCGGGCAAGTCCCGCCGTTGTCACCAGGGATCAAACTGGGGTCAAGTGCCCCTGTATGGGAGAGCGCAGGAGTTTTATCTTTTGTGAGGATGCAATCTGTCTCCGATGATAATGTTAACGGCCTGCCTGTGCAGATTTCGATTGGCATTGTGGCTCGCAATGAAGAGGCGCGGCTTGGAGCGACGGTTCAATCGCTTTTTGAGCAATCCCTTTTTTCAGAATTGGCGCAGCGCGGATGGCGCTGTGAAATTTTGTTGATGGCAAATGGCTGCACGGACAGAACGGCTGAAGTGGCGCACGTCATTTTCGACACGCAGCAAAAATATCATCCTGAGCACAATGAATTTGTCGCGCGCGTGATCGAGTTGCCTGAGCGAGGCAAAATAAACGCGTGGAACCAATTCGTTCATCTGCATTCCGCAAAAGAAGCGAAATTTCTGTATCTGATGGATTCAGATATTCTTATCAATCGACGGGAAACGCTGTGGAACATGCTGCGCGCGCTTGAGGTGGATGATCAGGCTTCCATTACTGTGGATCGCCCGCAAAAACATATTTCGTTCAACGAGAAAAAATCCCTTGCGGACCGGTGTTCGTTGGCGTTCTCGCGGCTGACTTCATCGGCGGATGCTCAATTGTGCGGACAGCTTTATTGCATTCGAGCGGAGATAGCGCGGCGAATTTATTTGCCGAAAGATTTGTCCGCGTGTGAAGACGGTTTCATCAAGTCGATTGTTTGCACCGATTTTCTTACTCATCCTTCAGCACCCCAAAGGATACGCGTGGCCGATGGCGCGGAACATATTTTTGAATCGTATTCGTCGATTTCCGCGATTCTCAAAAATCAAAAGCGGCAGATCATGGGGCAAACCATTTTGCATATTCTCCTCGACGGCTACCTTCAAAGTCTTCCTGTGGGAGAACGGGGAAAATTGGCGGACACGTTGAAGGAAAAAGATCGGACGGATCCCACCTGGTTGAAGCGGTTGATTGTTCAACATCTTCAACGAACTAAATTTTGGTGGCGTCTTTACCCGGGAATGATTGGTGTCGGGTTGCGCCGGCTCAAGCGTCTCAAGCCGGGTGAACGTCTCGCTTGTTTTCCGGCGGCGATTGCGGGTTCTTCGCTTGCTTTGATTTCCGGGCTTCTCGCATTCAAAGCGTTGAAGGCGGGTTGCACTGATTATTGGCCGCAAGCCCAGCGGCACGGATTGAATCCGGCGGGCTTTAATGTTTAAGGATTTTATGCAAGGAACCATTCCACAAAAAATTGCGCGAGTCGTAACTAATCTTTGTTTGCATCCGCAATATGCGACGCGGTGCCTGACCCACAATGTGATCGGCGGGAAGACGCCAGCGGACCTTGAGTTACCGTGGTTTTCTTATGCGGCGATTGATTTTCTCGAGGAGTTTCTGCGACCGGATATGACGGTGTGCGAATATGGTTCAGGCGGTTCGACATTTTTTTTCGCGCGGCGGGTGAGTTCGGTTTATTCGATCGAGGACAATCCGCAGTGGTTCAAGATTGTGTCGGAACGGATCAAGGAAAAGTTCGTTGGCAATGTCACGATGAAATTATGTCCGTTTGATTTTAAGAATCCGATTGGCTTCGAGAAATCGGAATATCTCCATGCGATGCCGGATGAAAAGTTTGATGTGATTGTCGTCGATGGGAGTGAGGAATGGACACGCATTCGGCCAGTGTGTTTTGAGAAGGCGGAGAGGCATGTTAAACCTGGAGGGATTATTGTGGTGGATGACTCCTGGCGGTATTCAGAAATTCGGGAGAGGCATCGGGCGAAGTCGTATCGGGTTTTTCAGAGTGTGGGGCCGTGCAGGCCGGGGGTTACTAGTACTGACGTATTTTTTTACTGAGCCGGGGAATAAAGATATCAGGATTTTCCTACGGTGGGTTTTTTGGCGCTGGTTTTTTTCCGCTGGGGGGTTTTCTGCGGATTTTTTTGTATCTCAGCGAGCTGGACATGGGTTTTAAAGAATTATTTGGTTTTACGGTCATTCCCGCGGCGGTTTTTGGCGGGTGCGCGGTGGCTTGTCTTTCGCAGAGGATTCGGGATTTGTTTTTTGTCTCGCTTGTGTTTTTTTCGCCGATGATCGAGCGGTTGGATGTGAATTTTGTCAGCCGGGAGTGGTATCGGGGGACTTCGAGGGGGTTTGAATTTTCGATTCTTGACATCCTTTCGATCAGTTTGCTGGTCAGTTCGGTGTTGTTTCCGCGGCGGGGGGAGTCGCGGTGGTTTTGGCCGGCGAGTCTTGGGCTGATGATTCTGTCGTTTCTTTACGCGTGCGGGAATGTGGCGGCGCTGGACCCAAAATTGTTTGGCTTATTTGAACTTTTCAAGATTGTGCGGGGGCTGATTTTGTTTTTGGCGGTGGCGCTTTTTGTTCGGAGCGAACGGGAGTTGCGGTTGCTGTTGTTCGCGCTCGCGGCGCTGGTTTGTTATGAAGGGCTTCTCGCGTTGAAACAGCGGTACTTTGATGGGATCAATCGCGTTCCAGGGACCATCGACGACTCTAATAGTTTGTCGGTGTTCGTTTGTTTGACTGCGCCGGTGCTGGTGGCGGCGGTGAACTCGCGACTTCCGACGTTGCTGAAAATTCTTTGCGCGGCGGGGATTGCGCTGGCGGTTGTTTCGGAGGTGCTCACGATTTCGCGCGCGGGCGTGACCATTCTGGCTTCGATGCTCGCCTTCGCGGCGATTGCGACGATGTCCTATCAGATTACGGCCCGAAAATTGGCGATTTGCCTGGTTGTCGTCATTGGAGCGGCGGGAATTACGGCAAAGTCGTGGCATTCTCTGAGCGAGCGTTTTGGGTCATCGACGCTCGAACAGGAATATGGGCATCATCACAATCTGGGGCGCGGTTATTATATTCGAGTCGCGGCGGCGATTGTGGAGGAGCATTGGTTTGGGATTGGGCTGAACAATTGGTCGTATCGCGTGAGCAATGAGTTTGGGCCGAAACTTGGTTACCGGTTTGTTCCGTATCGCGGCACGGACCGGGAGCCGAGCACGGTGATTCCGCCGAATAGCAATATTGACGAAGCGCAGGCGGCCCCGGCGCATTGTCTTGCGGCGTTGACGGCGGGGGAATTGGGGTATCCGGGATTGTTTTTCTTTGTGATTCTTTGGATGCGGTGGTTCCAGATGGGGGCGAGTTTTTTGTGGAAGCGCACGCCTGATCCGATGCGGCGGGTTGGCGTGGGGATTTTGTTCGGGTTTGGGGGGATTTTTTTGCAGAGTTTTACGGAGTGGGTTTGGAGGCAATCGCCCATTTATTATGTGTTCCACATTTTGTTGGGGGTGTTGGCGAGTCTTTATTATATCGGGCGGCATCCACAGGAGATTGACGTTGTAGAAGAGATTGGGGCGGGAGAAGTATTATCAGAGGAAAGTCATGATGAGGTGAAGGAGGAAGCGGCGCAACAGTGTTACGAGAACAATGAGCGTTTCGGTGGGAGCGTCGCTGAAATGAGAACCTCCTCTCCCCTGCCCTCTCCTCCACTTCGTGGAAGAGAGGGAGAGAATGGCGCACGCCGGTTTTTTGTGGGGATTAGTGAAGAAGTGTTGGTTTACTTGCGAAGTTTTCAGTCGTCCCTTCGGGACTTAAACGCTTATTTCCGCGTACCCGGCAATGAATTGCCGGGCTATTTTCGATTCGTCCCTTCGGGACTCAAGGAAGTGTTTATCGGTGGCTGGCGGAAAGCGTGTGGACGGAATGGACAACACGGACTAAGTGGACGCAGTGGACAACAAGGGATAAAGGCATTGGTTGGGTTCTCAAACTTTCAGTCGTCCCTTCGGGACTTAATCTGTTTTCGCTTTAGACCCGGCACTGAAGAGTCAGCACAATATAAGAGATGCACCGCAAAGCGGGCACTGCCGGGCTATTTTCGATTCGTCCCTTCGGGACTCCGATTTTGTTCTGAACCTGGCGATAAACAGTCGGCACAACATACGAGTTGCACTGAACAAAGAGCCTCCTCTCCCCGGCCCTCTCCTCCACTTTGTGGAAGAGAGGGAGTTGGGAAGGGAAGTCGTTTGTCGAGCTTTGTTCATATGGGGGGAGCGGTAGTGTGGCCGTGGGAAAAGCGGCAGAGGGCTGCCGCACTCCAAAACGCTTCGCGGCTAATGGCAAGATATTCACAACCGGGGCCATTTCAGGAAAGTGAGATGCGCCCGACCTGTTTGTCTGCACCTTTTCATATTGGGCGGAGCGGCAGCTCCGCCCTACCGAGTTTTGGAGGTTTTGGGGTGGCATGAGTTTGAGGACTGTTCATGTTTTGAGGAAGTTTGACCGCGCGGAGTGGGGCGGGACGGAGACTGCGGTGGAGCGGTTGGTGGAGGGGTTGCGCGAAAATGACGTGGAGGCGATTTTTTACGCGCCTCGCCTGGCAGATCCCAGACCTGAGGAATCTGCGGAGATTCGACGGTTTCGGGCGTTCGTGCCAGTGGTTGGGCTTTCTCGTCAACGACGCCGACAGATGGTCGCGATGGGCGGGAATCTGATGTCGTTTGATCTGGGGTGCTCGCTGATCAAAGAGCGCAAGGCGGCGATCATCCATACGCATACTCTTGGGCGGATTGGAGGAATCGCGCGGGTCGCGGCAAAAGTTCGGCGGGTTCCGCTCGTGGTGTCGATTCATGGAGGGGCTTTGGATTTGCCAAAAAATGTGCAGAGGGATTTCAAGGCATCGAATCGCGGAGGGTGGGAATGGGGCAAGGCGTTTGGCTGGGTGCTGGGGTCTCGTCTGCTCTTTCGAGACGCCGATTGCATTATCGCGTGCAACGATTCGGAGGCTGCTTTGCTCCGGCAAAATTTTCCAAAGAAGCGAATTTTTGTGCAGCCGCACGGGGTTCCGGCCAAGTTGTATCGGCAAGATTATCGAGACGCGGCGCGGGAGGCTTTCCCGCAAATTATCGGACGCGATGTGCTTTTGTGCGTCGGACGGGTTGACCGTGTCAAGAATCAGGCTTGGTTGCTGGAGCAACTTCCGCGAATTCTCAAGAAGCATCCTAAAATCCTGCTCGTGTTGGCGGGTCCCTGCACGGATGAGCCTTATGGGAAGACAGTCGATCGGCGCATTCAGGAATTGGGGCTGGGAGAACATGTATTCTTGACAGGGGGATTGCCGCCGAACGACCCGCGTTTGATCGGGTTGATGCAGGAATCACGGACACTGGTTTTGCCTTCACTTTCCGAAACGTTTGGGCTGGTCATCCTCGAAGCGTGGGCGGCGGGCGCGGTGACGATTTCGAGCCGGACTTCGGGGCCGTCGGCATTGATTCGGCATGGGGAGAACGGGTGGATTTTCGATCTGGAGGAACCGGAGCAGTTTGAGGAGGGAATTGATCGTATCCTTTCGGACGCGGAGTTGGTGCGGTCCATGTCGAAATTGGGCCACGCTGTCAGCCACCAGTACAGTCTTACGACGCTGGCGGGGCGGTTGAAGAGGCTTTACGAAGAACTCATTCACGAGAAGCGATGCGATACGTAATTCTCCGCGATGATGACACGAATGCGCTGACGCCTCCGTCGTGCCTGGAAACGTTGTACCGGCCATTTTTGGATCGAGGCTTCCCTGTGAATCTGGCGGTGATCCCGGAGGTGGATGTCAATACGCGGATGGAAAACGGGATGCCGGAGGGATACTTATTTGCGCGCAACGGGAGTCCGCCGGACAAGATGGCCGTCGGCTATAATGCGCCGCTTGTCAATTATTTGAAGGCGAATCCGGGGTTTCACGCGCTTCAACATGGCTGTCATCACGATTTTCTGGAGTTTAATTCGCTGCCGCGCGAGGCGGCCGCAGCGAGGATGGATCGAGGGGCAAAAATGTTGATGGACGCAGGTTTTCCGAAACCGAAAACGTTTGTCGCGCCGTATGACAAGCTTTCACGGGGGAGCCTGTCGGAAGCGGCGGCGCGGTTTGGGGTGCTGTCAACAGGATGGTTTGAGCTGCGGCGGTTGCCGTTTTTGTGGTGGCCAAAGTTTGCGGTGAAAAAATTGCGACAGACTGATCATTGGCGAATCCGGCGAACGTCTTTGCTGACGCATCCGGGGTGTTTTCTTTCGCGCAATCGTGTGCCGAAGGAAATTGTGAGCGCGATTGTCCGGCATGTGGAGTCGCATCAATTGACGGTGCTGGTGACGCATTGGTGGGAGTATTTTCAGGATGGGCAGCGGAATGAGCCGTTGATTGAGGCGTTGCATGAGACTTGCGCGTGGCTGGCGCAGCGGAGGGATGTGAAGGTGATTTCGTTTGAAGATGTGGGGACGGCGATGGGATGAATGGGAAAGATGGGACTAATGCGATCTAAGATGGTCGCGAATCTGGAGAGATATTTGGGCGTCGCGGCAGCGACGCGCTACCACGGTCGCGGACGCCTCGGCGAGGCGTCCCACAGAGTTTATGAGATTTCTTTGAAGGTTTGGACTTCGTTTGAGAGGAGGGTATCGTCTTTTAGGGTGACGTCGGAATCCCAGCGGCCGAGCCATTCGGCGATGCGTTCCATCAGCGGAACGTGTTTGACGGCAATATGGCGCGGGTGGAGGGAGCAGAGTAAAAATGCGTTTTGTTCGATTGTCTCCGAGCCGGTTTGCCAATCGACGAGGATGTCGCCCCAAGCGATGGAATTGGCGATTCGCATGTAACGGCCCACAAAAGTGTCAGGGCCGACGACGCTGTTGCTGATGACGGCTTCCGGTTCGATGAATGCGCCGTTTTCCAGAATTGTTCCAGGCCCGATGATCGCGCGGTCTCCGACGTAAACGTTGTTGCCGAGCCAGCACGGGGCGTCAAGTCGAGCTGTGGGAGAAATTCGCGTGTGCAGGCCGGCCCAAACGCCATCGGCAAGTTCTCTGAGGCCGACGCGATCGGGAGTATTTGCGCGGGGCATCCAGGTGAGCAAGGCGCGATACCAGGTGTCGTATCCGGCAAAGATCTGTTGCTCGGGCAATCCGGGAAGGTGATCAACGATGACAGCGTGGCCTTCGTATTTTTGACAAACCTGTTCGTGTGTCAAGTCTTGAGATTCCGAGGTGACTTCCACTTCGATTCCCCAGCGCGAGCCGGTTCCGACGAGATTGCGGATGAGGTCCGGGCGGTCGTGTGCGGCGATGACGACTTGTTTCAACTTCGCGCAGGCGAAATGGCTCAGCCAGTATTCCAGCAAGGTTTCACCCAAGACGGGAGCCATTGCGAGGGGTACTTGCGACGAAATCAACGGGACTTCGCCGCGGTCGGTGGGACAGATCAGGACGGTCCTCATTTAGCAGGCGCCCTTTCCAGAAAGCACCGCAGGAACGGTGCGAGTGAGAATCAAAAGATCGGTCCAGATGCTTTGGCCTTCGATGTAGTCCACGTCGAGTTGGACCTGGCCGGAGAAGTCGATGTTGGCGCGGCCACTAATCTGCCAGATGCAGGTAATCCCAGGTTTGACAGAGAGGCGGCGGCGGTCGGCGAGGGAATATTTGGCGACTTCGCGAGGCAGCGGCGGGCGCGGGCCGACGAGGGACATGTCACCAATAAGGACATTGTAGAGCTGGGGGAGTTCATCGAAGGAAAATTTGCGGAGCCATTTGCCGACGCTGGTGATGCGGGGGTCGTCCTGAATTTTGAAGGTGACGCCGTCGTGGTGTTTGTTTTTGCCGAGGAGATCGGACAGTTTCTGTTCAGCGCCGAGGACCATTGAACGGACTTTGAACATTTTGAATTCGCGTCCGTCCTGGCCGATTCTGGTTTGCGCGAAAAATACGGGGCCGCGATCTTCGAGTTTGATCAGGATGGCGATGACCAAGAGGAGCGGGCACGCGAGCGCAAGGAGGAAGAGGGCGACGGCGATGTCGAGGAGGCGCTTGGTGAAGTCCGCGCCGTGCGCGAGCCAGTGGGCGTGGATGCGTTGGAGTTCGACGTGAATCGCGAGCCAGAGGCGCATCATGGGGTGGCGCGCCATGGCGCAACGGCGCATGAGGAGGTGGGCAATTTCTTCGTGGTTCATACGGTTACGAGGTTTTTCTGGCATCGTCGCCGGACCGCCTGAAGGAGCACCTGCTCCAACGCGCAGTCCAGGCGCGATGCTTCTTGTTGTTGACTCATCAGTTCCCTTCCGCGCATTCCCATTTGGCGGGCCAGTTCCTTGTCGTGAAGAAGATTTTCGATGCACGCGGCCATGGCGTCGGTGTCCTTCCAAGGAACGAGAAAGCCGTTTTCGCCGTCGAAGAGCCATTCACGGATTCCGCCGGAATCGAAGGCGACGATGGGCAGGCTGTGGGCCATTGCCTCGCGGCCGACCAGTCCGAACGGTTCGGGCCAAACGGAGCTGACGGCGAGGAGGCTCGCTTGCTTGTAAAATTGGTTCACCTGCTCGCGTCCCATGAAACCGTGGAATGTGACGCGGTCGCTGAGACCGAGGGCGGCGCAGAGGCGTTCGCAGTAATTGCGGTGATTACCCTCGCCGATGATGTCGGCGTGAAAGGGAACGCGGATTTTGGCGAGAGCGCGCAAAAGGAGATCGACGCCTTTGCCGCGAATGAGTTGGCCGACGAAGAGGACATTGTTTTTATTGTTGTCGGCGACTGCGGGGATTGCTTCGACGGATTCTTCCTCCATGTGGGCGGGGACGCGGACTTCGATATTCGCGGGGTCGAAGCCGTTGCGGACGAGCTCGGTTTTTTGGTATTCGGAATAGACGACGAGGCGTTCGCAGCGGCGATTGAGTTGGATTTCCCGGAGTTTGGCGCGGTAGCTGACCCATTTGAAGGGGAGAGAACCTTCGCCGGAACGGGCGATGAAGCCGAGGCAGGGAAAGACGCAACGCCATGAGGCGGGGCGCTGGCAGACGTTGCGTGTAAAATAATTATACTTGCCGCCTCTCATGCAGTAGAGGCGATGGTCGTGGACGCGGCGGATGACAGGCGCGCCGAAGTCGAGGAGATTTTCCAGGACGGCGAGGTCGTTCAGGCTGTGGAAATAAATGGTGTCGGGGTTGAAATTCTGAATGACATCGGGAACGGTCGTGGTTGCCAGGGAATATTGCTCGGTGAAGGTATTGTCCCAAGCGATTTCGCTGCGGCCGGTGCGGGAAGCGTAAAGGAGAGCGATCTTGTGGCCGCGGGTTTTTATGGAATCGGCTTCCAATAAAATATCCGTCTCGGCGCCGCCCATTGCTCCGCAGAACTGATGGACGAAGAGAATTTTCATCGGGTGGCTTGAGGATTCCAATGATGAATTCATGTTACGTTTGTGTGCCGCGATACTTCATAACGATTGAAACTTTAGTTGATAGGAGGCGGATGCGTCAGGTAGGTGAAGGGAGAAAATACCGGGACACTGAACCCCAAGAAAAAACCCTTATCGTCAGCAAGCTCTTTGTATGAGGGTGATTTACCGGACGTTTATACTTTTTTCAGCAAATACCCGACGGCCGTCTGGGCATTGAGCTTCACATTCTATCCAGTGGGGGCCCCGGACGGGCGGAGAGTAGGTGAATGAAATGCCAAACGCGGGGTCTTCACCGTCGGTTTCCCAGAGGATGCGGGCGGTGGAGAGATCGAGGTTGGGGGAAGAGAGGGTGATTTTATAAGTGGTATTGACGGTTGGATTGTCGGGGAGGTTGGTGATTTGGGCGGCGGCGGATTTCCAGGGTTGGGTCTTCAAGGGAGTTTGGGCCATTAGCCAGGCGGCGACGGCGAGGCCTCGGGCCTGGTTTACTGTGACGAATTCCTGGGTGAGATTGCGGATATCGGTCCAGCGGTCGTAGAGCGGGTAGGATTGGGGGCCGTTTTCATCGGAGGGGAAAGCGAGTTCGGCGGGCTCTTTTTGGTAGAGGTCGGTCCAACTGACGGCGGATTGGAGATTTCCGAAGGGGACGCCGGTGGGAGGCATGATATGGCGGCTGTTCCAGGCGTATTGATCGACGACTTCGCGCTGGCGCTTCCAGCCGAGGCCGGCGAGATAAGTCATATTGACGGGGTTGCAGCCTTCTTCGTAGTCAATATTGCTGATGAGCGCGGCGCGCATTTGAGGGCGAGGATCGTTGAGGATCGGATAATCCAATTGACAGGCGACAGCGAGGCCGAAGGCGGCATCGCTGGAGAAATACCAACCGGCGGAACCGGCGCGTTTTGATTCGATGGGGAAGCTCGTGCCATAGGCGCATTGGCGGGCGCGATCCAATTGGTCCTGGCCGTCGGCGGCGATCTCATTCTCACAGTCTTCGAGGAGTATTCGGTTCAACTGCTCCTTGCGCAAGCGACCGGATTTTACGGCGAAGGCGTAGGAACGAATGGCGCAGCCGTAGGAATCGTAGAGACGCCACCAACCCCAGCGGCGCTCGGCGGGGTCGGAGGGATGAAGCCAGTCAAGCAACTTTTCCTGATAGGCCGGCTCGCCGGTGGCGAGGAAAAGTTCGCAGGCGGCCCAGGCGAGTTCGTCGTCGTGCATGAATTCGTTGCCGTAATGGGTGATTTTTTGGTACGAGCCGTCCATGCCGTATCTGGCGATGGCGCGTTGAAGAAAACCCCATCCTTTGCGGGCTTTTTGGAGATACAGCGCGGCGGCTTCGGGAAATTGCTTTTTGAATTGCGGCGAGGAGGCGCATTGGGCCAAAGCGGCGGTCGCGGCGGCTGTCACGGCGGTATTTTTCGGGAAGACCACTTGCGGATCGCCGTGATCGGGGGTGACGTTGTTTTCGTATTCGCGATCACGGGGATAGACGAGAAAATAGAAGCCGCCGTCGGCATCCTGCATTTCAGCGAGGAAATCGGCCTCCCACTTTGCCTCCTGCAAGATGTCGCTTTTGCCGTCGCCGCTTTCGGGGATGCCGAGATTGTCGAGGTCGCTGACGCCAGAAAAAACGTCGGCGGCAAAAACGAGGTGGTGAATGAAGGACGCGCTGTTGATTGTGTATTTGCTGTAATCACCGGCGTCGTGGTGGCCGCCTCGAACGTTGATGGGGCCTTTATTTATGAATGGGTAAAGGCTGGCGGCGACATCGCGCAATTGCGGGGCGGTGTGGCGGGGGTTGTCCTTGTAATCGGCGCTTTCGTTGGCGAGGACGCGGTTGACTTCGGCGAAACGGCGCGACATATCGGGAACTTCCGCGGGGGCGGTGTGGCATTTATCGTGGGTGAAGCGGGTGAAAGGAAATTCGTTGGAGGTCCCGCAGCGTTGGTGATAGATGCCGAGGGCGTAAGTGCGAGCGAAAGCTCCGGCGACGGCGTTGTCGATTCGGAATGGGAATGACGTTCCAAGGCCCTCGACGTAAAGGCGGTATTCGCCGGGGGTCTTGAACGCGGTGAAATCGGCTTCGAGAACTTGTTGATAGCAGGATTCGGGGAAGCCCTGATCTGGACTGGGGTGGAGTGGGCCGGTGAAGACGGCGTTGCCGGAATTTGCGTCAAGTATTTTGAATTGCGTTGCGCCCTGTTTTGAGAGGTCGAGATCTCCAAGACTGCCTAGGTAATAGCCGATTTTGGCGACTTTGGGGAAATCCGGAAGGTAGCCGGTTTGGTTGACGTGCAGGACAGGGCTCCAGCGTTGAGGGTTGTTGGTGACGGTGAAGTCGATTGAGGGTGGCCAGAGGTCGTGGGCGGGGTTCTCGACGTGGACTTTTTCGTTTTCGGCGATGGGTGTTGCAAGTTCAAGGTAGAGTTCGTTGGCGATTCGCAGATCGCGTTTTACGGAAGAGGCAAATAGGACGCGGCGTTTGAAGCCGAGGTTGGTGACAGCGATGTCGCGGGCTGCGGAGGTGACTTGGATTTTGGCGGGGTCGGGCAAATGGGGCTGATTGTTGGCGTCTGCGAAATCCCAATGGGAGACGGGGGCGGGATCGGCGGGTTTTGTGGTGATGAGGGTCAACTCTAATAATTTGGGGGTGATGACGCGAAGTTGGAAGGAGCCGACGGTGGGTTCGCGGAGGGGTTGGTCGTCCGTTAGGAGGAGGGATTGGGAGGAGAGGGTTGTGGAGAGGAATGCGATGGCGAGTGTGAGGAGGGTTTGCAGACATGTTCTCATGGCCTGAAGGGAGGATACGGTAAGAATGGTGGAAGGCGCATTAGGGGAAATGCCCATGTGCGGAGGAGGTGGACGAACGGGGATGGGAATAATGGGAGGAATAGGAGGAATGAGAAGGATGAAAGAAAGCTGCCAAAAAATGAGATGCGCTTCTGATTAATCCTGGGCTTGCATGCGGGTTGGAAATAACTATTGTTTGGGAATGCCCAAGAATGTTGGCCCGGATGCGGCCAAAGGACGGTTGCACCTGAAAACCGGGGCGCAAGTGGATACGCGACGAGGTGTTTGCCGCAGAGGCGATCTGGAATGGGTTATGTCGTTATGAAATTACGCACGGTGAAGCTGCTGCCAATTCTGATGATTGGAATTATCGCAACGGCGAAAGGACAGGGAGCGTTTCAAGATTTGGATTTTGAAGAAGCCAACCCCGGGACGGGAACATCTGCGGCATTGTTTCCAGGGTGGCAAATGTATATAGGGACGACTCCGACTACCTTTGTTTACTATGATGATTTCGGTCTAAGCACTCCTTCGATTTCGCTTTGGGATGACAAGACTGGATTTCAGCCCATCCAAGGGAATTATACCGCCGAACTAGCTAGTGCATCGATTGGCGATCCCGGATCTTTTTTAAGTGATAGTGTAAGCCTGACTCAAACTGGCGCTGTGCCTTCGTGAACAGAGTCAATCCAACTTGATGCAGATGAAGTAAACGGGGGATCATTCGTTCTCAGCTTTAACGGTCTTGCGGTCAACATGGTGCCTTTACAGACATTCCCAAATTACACGGTGTATGGAGGCGATATTTCAGACTGGGCTGGCCAAACAGCGCTTTTGGATATTACGCAATTGGCTCCGCCAACAGGAAACCAGCAGTTCTCTCCTAGCGGGGTGCAATTGGATGACATTACATTTTCGCCCAATCCGATTACGGTGACGCCGGAGCCGGATGCGCTGGCGTTGATGGGTGTTGGAGGGGTGTTGTTTGCGGCTTATCGACGGTTTGTTGGGAAACGGAAGTGATGTGGGGCGGTTTGCGGGGTGACTTTTGACATTGAGCGCGGGGTAAACGACTGGAAGCGGGTCTTCCTTTTTTTCGCGGTTGTGAATTGCCCACCGAAAAGGCGCATTAGGGGAAATGCCCATATGGGCGGGGAGTTTGGACAGGATGGTGCAGGATGAATGGACGAAGTGGACGGGGTAATCGTGAACTTGCAAGCTGCGTGGAAATAATTACTCTGCCGAAATGGCCAAAAAAGTCACCGCAGACGCCACTAAAAATCAGCAGCGCTTAAGGCGCTCCGCGCTGGTGGATACGAATGTCATCTACTGTGGGGACAATCTTGAACAGCTTCCCAAGCTGCCTAATGCCTGTGTTGATTTGATTTACATCGACCCGCCGTTCAACTCCAACCGGAATTACGAAGTTTTTTGGGGAGAGAGCAAAGAGAAAAGGGCGTTTGAAGACCGTCATGAATCCACGCGCGCATACATTGATTATATGCGGCCACGCTGCGTCCAACTCGCGCGCGTCCTCAAAAAGACAGGCAGTTTTTATTATCACTGCGACTGGCATGCCAGCCATTACGTCAAAGTCATGCTTGATGAGATTTTTGGAGAAAACAATTTCGTCAACGAAATTATCTGGAAGCGGCAATCTTCCCACAACGACGCCAAGCAGGGTTCAAAGCATTTGGGACGTGTTCATGACTCGATCTTTTTCTATTGCGGAGGTGATAAAGAATACAAATTTAAGCATCTTTATCAGGCGTACAATCCGAATTATGTAGAAAATGCATATCGTCATGTGGAAAAAGAAACTGGCCGCCGTTATAGACTCGACAATCTAACGGCACCCGGTGGCGGCGCAGAGTCCAAAGGAAATCCGCATTATGAATTTTTGGGTGTGACGCGTTATTGGCGTTACAGCAAAGAAAACATGGAAGACCTTTTCAGACAGGGCCGCATCATTCAAACAAAACCCGGCACTGTCCCATCATACAAACGTTATCTGGACGAAGGAAAAGGTGTGCCGCTCAGCAGCATCTGGGACGACATCGCCCCGCTCCAGGGATCTGCGCAAGAGAGTCTAGGCTACCCTACGCAAAAGCCTTTAAAACTACTCGAACGAATTCTCGAAATCAGCAGTGAACAAAATGACATTGTGCTTGACGCATTTTGCGGTTGCGGCACGGCACTGGTCGCGGCGCAAAAGTTGAGACGCCAGTGGATCGGAATTGATATTTCGCCGACCGCCTGCCGGGTTATGGCGAAGCGTTTGCGCGACGTTTGCGGTCTGCCAGAAAATGAACCGCTTTGGAAAGCCAGACGCGGCTTCGTCGTGCGGGATCTGCCCTGGACCGAACAAAAGCTGCGGGCACTTCCGCACTTTGAATTTGAGAATTGGGCTATCATTGCCCTGGGAGGCATACCAAACAAGGTTCAGGTCGGTGACCTGGGCATAGATGGACGCATTTTCCCGGTATCGGCGAGCGCGACGCCTCGCAAGGTGAAGGAGGGGGAATTGCAGTTGCAGGAGCGCTGGTATCCAATTCAAGTCAAACAAAAAGACAAGACGGGCCGCCCGGATATCGACGCTTTCGAGGCTGTTATGATGCGGGAGGGATGCGAGAAGGGCTTTTTTGTATCGTTCGCTTTTTCGGATGATGCCCTTCGCGAGATTGGCGCGTTTTTCAAACGTTCGCACAAGGTCATCGTGGCTTTAACGGTGAAAGAAATCCTGGACGAGCAGATTGCGAATCGGTTGGTGTAATGTTCACCGTCCAATCCGATTACGGTGACGCCGGAGCCGGATGCGATGGCGTTGATGGGCGTTGGAGGAGGTTTGTTTGCGGCTTACCGACGTTTTGTTGCGAAACGGAAGTGATGCGCCTTTTCAGGGCTTTGGAATGATACGTTCGGTTCTCCAGGGGCGACGCTTCGCTCTGCCCCTGGCTGTATTGAGATGGCCTTTCAGGCCGTTGAAAGGAAGCTGCCCGGTTTATCGGCGCTTTGCCGGAAAACGGAAATGGGGGGAGACGAGATGGATGGGAGGAATGGGAATAATGGGAGGAATGAAGAGGCTGGACGGCAATTCCAAAATTAGTTGGCCGGGATTACGAACGTTTTAAACGACGAAAATTCAGTGGCGGCGTCGCAGAGTCGGCACAATACAAGAGCGGCACTGGATGGCAGTGCTACCGCCCAATTTCTGAGAGGAATGAATAAAAACAATATCAGTGGCGGCGTCGCAGCACCGCCCTACCGAGTGGTGAATTTTTGCGAGGTTTCGTTTGGTGGGCAATGAGGGTGGGAGGGTTTTGGGTAATCACCCTATTTGTTGGATTTAGGTGGCGTGGTATCAATGGAATATCGGAGATCACAATGATAAATTTACACTTCACCTCAACACGGAAAAAATTGCGGGCGGAATCGCGGCATGGCGGGGCTGCACATGCGCTTGCGCATAATCGTAATCGGACTAAAACGAAATCGAGCGTGTCCCCTGTCCTTGCGCGGGATGTGCTTCGGGAGAAATTGAGGTTTGAGTTTGAGCCGGTGCATCATTCGGAGCCGCCGCATCCTGCAATGCGGGTGTTGTTGCGGAATGACAAAACGATGAAGTATCTGCGTTCACAGGATCATTGGACGAAGAATCCGAAGAAGGCGCGGGATTTTCGGAATGGGTGGTGGGCGACGCTTTGCGCGTTTACGATGGATCCGAGGAATTTGGTCATTCAATACGATTTTGAGGATGAGCGGTATAATATGAATATACCGGTGGTGCCGGGTGTGGGGTAGGAGCGGAGCCGGAGCCGTTGCGGCGATAATGCCCTACGCCAGAGTGGACTTTATGGACCGCGTGGACTAAGTGGACGTGATGAGGTGCATGGACATACGTCGTGGCAGTTACGCTTTACCGCCCGGACGCCTCGGCGAGGCGTCCCTACCCAGGAGAGTGGCACCGCCCTACCACACTATTGGACGCGCATGACGACGTAGAAACGCTGGTTCGCGGTGGTGGGGTCGGACCAGGCCTGGGAGGTGTCGGAGGCGGTGATGTCGGGGGCGGCGGCGGTCCATGTGGGGTCGCTGAGGTTATTTTTGTACATTACTCGGTAAATTCCACCAGTTTGGGAGGCCCACGAAAATGTCGGGAATGTTCCGGCCATTTGAATTGAAACGAGGGGGACTGTTGCTCCAGAAAGTTGGCCGGGATTTCCAGAATTAGTGGTGACAGTCATGGGACTCAGGAGGCCGGCACAATCCCAGGTTGCTCGACCGTTGAAGAGGGTGAAGGCCATTCCTGTGAGGGTGCTCCCGGCGAGGTTTACTGACGCGGCAGGGATTGTTAATTGAGTCCATTTTCCGAGCGGAGGGAGCGCGCCCATGTTGATGCGGCTGACGGTTCCGTCGATTCCATAGGTCAGGTCGTTTGCTCCCCAGTAGGCGCGGTGTTCCCAAGTTCCGTCGTTCCATTGAAGCATGGCTTCAGCGGGAGGATTGGCGGGATCGAGATAAACCCACGCGTAAAGAGTGTCGTTGGATTGAACGGTGAGGGTGGCGGTGGCGTAGTCGAAATAGACCTGGTGTTCGCCGGCGATGATGGGCGATTGCTGGGCGACCTGGCCGGAGTACGGCGTGGGATTTGAGATGACCCAATTCCAGGAATCGCCGGAATCGGAACCGGGTTGCGCGCCGGCGGGGATGGAATCGTCCACCCAGATCACGTTAGGGGAATTTGCGGTAACGCTGTTGCTGGCGAAAACGCGGCGGCCATCGGGGAATTGGGCTTCGGCTTCGATCCATTGCGCGCCGTTATTGAGGGGGGCGAAGGTGAAGGTCTGGCCGAATGCGGGTTGCTGGTTGTGGGCTTCCCAGGTGATGCGAGCGCCGGTCAAATCGAGGCCGGGCGCTTGCATTGAGACGGTGACGTTTGAGCCAACAGGGACGATGCCGGGCGGGACGACGATTTGGGCTGAGACGGCCTGCCAGGGTTGAGTTTTCAAGGCGGTTTGCGCGGCGAGAAAGGCGAGGGAGCCGAGACCGCGCGCTTGGTTGAGGACGACCATTTCGGTGGAGACGTTCCATGTGTCGCCCCAGCGATCATAGTAAGGATAGGTGGCGGCGTTCGAGGATGTTCCGTCCGAGGGGAAAGTGAGATCGGTGAGTTCAGTCTGGTAATCCCAAATGTAATAGAAACCGGCCTGGATGTTTCCGACGGGGATGCCGGAGGGTGGCAAGGCGCGGATGTCGTTTTCCTCCCATTGGCTGACGATGCAGTGCTGGCGTTTCCAGCCGAGGCCGGTGATGTAGGACATGTTCAAGGGATTGCAGCCGCCTTCGTAGTTCATGTTGGCGACGAGGGCGGTGATGTAGTTCGTGTCGGGGTTAAGTTGGTAGGCGACGGCCATGTCGAAAGCTTGATCGGCGGAAAAATACCAGCCAGCGCTTTGGACTTGTTTGGTCGCAGGAGGAAAGCTGCTGCCGTAGGCGCATTGGTGGGACCACGTTAAGGCGTTGCTGCCGGCGGCGGCAACTTCGGTTTGACAGGCGGCGAGAAAGGCGGCGTTCAGTTTATTTGTCGAGGCGACGCGCCCGCTTTGAGCGGCGAAAGCGTAGCTGCGGATGGCGTTTCCGTAGGATTCGGACATGTGCCACCAGCCCCAACGCCAGGTGGCGGGGTCAGAGGGATTGAACCAGGAGAGGAGCATTTGGTGGGCATTTTCGTCGCCGGTGGCGAGGTAGATTTCGCAGGCGGCCCAGGCGAGTTCGTCGTTATCAGCAAAATTGTCGCCGTAGGAGGTGATTTTTTGGTAAGCGCCGTGTTTGCCGTGCTTGGCGATCGCGTTGGTGAGAAAGCTCCAGCCGAGTTGCGCTTTTTGGAGATAGAGGGCGGCGGTTTCGGGGTAGGTTTTCTTGAACATCGGCGATGAGGCGCATTGGGCAAGCGCGGCGGTGGCGGCGGCGCTGACGGAGGTTGTCTTGGGCCAGACGACCTGGGGGTCGCCATTTTCGGGGGTGACGTTGTCTTCGTATTCGCGGTTTTGCGGGTAGGTGAGGAAATAGAATCCGCCATCGGCATCCTGCAATTTGGCGAGGTAGTCGGATTCCCATTTGGCTTCCTGCATGACGTCGCTGATGCCGTCGCCGCTTTCGGCGATTCCGAGATTGTCCAACTGCGCCACGCCGGGGAGAGAATCGACCTCGAAGATCAGGTAGTGGATGAGGCTGGCGCTGTTGATGGTGTATTTGCTGTAGTCACCTGCATCGTGGTGACCGCCGGAAGTGTTGACGGTTCCTTGATTGATGAGCGGATAGAGGCTTTTTTGGTCGCTGGTCAGGAAGGGGGCGGTTTGGGCGGGATTCTCGTCGTTTATTGTCACGGCGTAGTTGGAGATGGTTGTCCAAGAGAAAGCAAAATCAGACGCGGGCAACGGAATGCTGGCCGGAGCGGTGTGACAGGCAGCATGGGCGAAACGGGTGTAAGGCAGCCCAAGATCTGCGCCGCAGCGTTGGTGGTAGAGGCCAAGGGCGTAGGCGCGCGCGAAGCACATGCCGATGCCTTCGTCGATGCGGAAGGGCATTGAGCCGCCCATGCCGGGAACGACGAGGCGGTATTGGCCGGGGGTCGTGAAGCTGCTGAAATCGGCCTGATAGACTTGTTGGTATGGCGCGGGAGAGTATTCATACCCGGAATCCTGGCGCGTGGTGAGGTTTCCTTTAAAAACAACCGCGCCAGAGGCGGCGTCAACGATTGTGAAGCCGGAGTTGGTCGAGATGGGGAGTTCACCAAGGCTGCCGGCGTAGTAGCCGATCATCGCTTGTTTGGCGTAGTTGGGAAGATAGCCCTCCTGGTTGACATGGATTGCGGGATTGAAGCGGAGGGGGTCCGCTGTCGCAGAATAGGTCGTGCCGGAGGACCACAGGCTGCCGGTGGGGTTTTGGACTTGAACGGTTTGGTTGTCGGCAAGGGGCGCAGCGAGTTGGAGGTAAAGGGAATTGCCGATGCGCAGGTCGTAGTTGGAGAATGGTGCGTAGATTGGGCGGCGTTTGAATCCGACGGCTGCGATTTTGACGGATTGGCCGTTGACGCTGACGGAAAATGCGCTTTGAGGAGGAACCTGAAGTTGGGAAGTGGGAGTGACAATGTTCCAATTGGCAACGGGGGCGTTAAGCTGTTTTGTTGTGACGAGGTCCAGCTCCAACATTGTAGGAGTCAAGATGTGCAAAGCGGCATCGCCGACTTGCGGGAGTTGGAGCATCATGTCATCGACCGAGGTGAGACCGGGCAAGGCGTTCGTGGAATTATCGACTGCAAAGGCATTGAAAGGGGTGGTCGCTGCTTGCGCAGTTCCCACCCATGCGAGCAGACCTATAAAAGCGGATAGGTATTTCTCCATAGGGCGTCATAGTGGGCGCCCCGATGCAAGCAGGGAATCAGCGCAGAACGATTTCTCTTGTCAGACGGAATGAAGGCGGGGTGTCAGTGTTTGTCTGACAGGTGGATTGGAGGATGGATGACGAGGTGTGGGAGGGATGTTTAAAATAAAAAGCACCAGAGGGATGGAGACAGAACAGACAAGAGATGCACCGCTCGCGGTGCTGCACTCCAAGACGCTTCGCGGGTAAGGCGATGGCGGATTACTCCGCTTGGTTGAGGCGTTCGTCGAGGGTCCAGGCGGCGCTGATGAGGGCGATGTGGGACAAGGCTTGCGGGAAATTGCCGAGGTGTTCGCCGCAAGGGCCGAGTTGTTCGGCGTAGAGGCCGAGGTGGTTTGCGTAACCGAGAGCTTTTTCGAAAATGAACCGGGCTTTTTTAAGATCGTGACCGCGAGCGAGGCATTCGACGTACCAGAAGGAACACATGGAAAATGTGCCTTCCGCGAAGGGAATTCCATCGGGCGTGCCGTTGTTGCGGCGGTAACGATAGACGAGCGAGTCTTCGACGAGGTTGGTTTCTATTGCTTTTAGAGTTGACCGCCAGCGGGGGTCGGTTGGGCTGATAAAATTAACGAGCGGCAAGAGAAGCGCAGCGGCATCGAGAGCCTTTGCGCCGCGGAACTGGACGAATGCTTCAAGTTTGGGATTCCAGAAATCCTTGTAAACGCTCTGGTAGATTTCATCGCGGATTTTGTGCCAGCGAACGAGCGGCGCGGGAAAGGAGCGGCGTTGGGCGATTTTCATGGCGCGGTCGATTGCGACCCAGCACATGGCGCGTGAATAAAGGAAATTCCTTTTGCCGCCGCGCATTTCCCAGATGCCTTCGTCGGGTTTGCGCCAGTTCGAGCAGACCCATTCCACGAGGCGCGTGAGATTCATCCAAAAGCCGTAGGAAATCGGTTCGTCGTGCCTGTCATAAATAAATACGGAGTCCATCAGTTCTCCGTAGATATCGAGTTGCAGTTGATCGCACGCGGCATTTCCGATTCGCACGGGGCGCGAGCCTTTGTAGCCTTCAAAGTTGCGCAGAATTTTTTCCGGCAAGTCCGTGCTGCCGTCGATGCGATACATTACTTGCAAGGGGCGGCCTGGTTTCAACTCGTCGCACCGCTGCTCGATCCAGCCCATGAAAGCGCGGGCTTCGTCGCGATAACCGAGGCGCATCAGAGCATACAGCGTAAAGGAAGCGTCGCGCACCCAGGTGAAGCGGTAATCCCAATTGCGCGGGCCGCCGATGTTTTCCGGGAGTCCGAAAGTGGGCGAGGCGACGATGGAACCGAATTTCGAGGAGGTGAGAAGTTTGAGCGTCAACGCGGAGCGATTGACCATTTCGCGCCAGCGCCCGCGATATTTGGAGTGGCCGACCCAGTCGAGCCAAAAATTCATCGTCTCCTTAAATGTGTCGGCGACGTAATCCGGAGATTTGGAGGGGGATTCTTCGCCGGGCTTGGCTTCTTCGAGGATGAATGAAGCGGTTTCGCCGGCGCGCAATTGGAATTCCGAGGAAATGTCGCCGTTGTGGATTTTTAAGTCGATGGTCGAGCGCAACCGCAGCACAGGGAGATCTTTTCCTTGTGGGCGAATGAGGATTGTGCCGTCGGCCCTTTCGATTTTATGCGGGGCGCGACCGTAGTCGAATCGCGGCGCGCAAATCATCCGAAATTTGAATTGGCCCCGGACCACTTTGACGCGGCGCACCAGAGTGTGAGAGTGACCGAGGTGCTCAATCGCCATGAAATCGGAAATTTCGGCGACGCCGCGCTCCTCCAAAAATCGCGTCAAGAGGATATTTGTATCGGGAAAATAGCGCTGGCGGGTTTTGTGGCCGTCGTGCGTTGGTTCGATTTGGAATCGCCCGCCTTTTTCGTGATCGAGCAGAGCTGCAAAAATGGTCGGCGAATCGAAGCGCGGGAAGCACATGAAGTCAATCGACCCTTTCATGCTCACCAGCGCCGCCGTGTGCAGATCGCCGATGACCCCGTAATTTTCAATCGGCTCGTAATCCATATTTCCCCTTTCCTCTCGACTTATCCCGCAAAAACGCGGACTGGCTCCGATGTTTGACTCAGCGCCTCCTGCGAGGTCACTTTGCCGTAGTCCAGTTTGACGATGCGGTCGGCCAAATCGAAATAGCGGTCGTCGTGCGTGATGACAAGGATCGTTTTGCCGCGCGCCTTGAGGTCAGGAAGAATTTTGGTGTAAAAAATATTTTTAAAATAGGGGTCCTGATCGGAAGCCCATTCGTCGAACAGATAGAAAGGGCGGTCCTCAAGGTAGGCGGTCAGCAGGGCGAGGCGCTTGCGCTGGCCCGTCGAAACGGCGGTTGTGGAAAGCGCGCCGTTGGTGATTCGGACTTTGTGATTCAGATGCAATTCCTCGAGATACATCGCGGCGCGGCCATCGAGATCCGCGCCTTCAAGCCCGAGCAAATTGTCAAAAACAAAGAAATCCGCAAAGACGGCGGAGAAAAGCTGGCGGTAGGCGTCGCGACTTTCATTCGTCACCGACTTCCCATCGAGGCGTATCTCGCCCTGCTCCGGCAGGTAGAGGCCGGTGATGATTTTTGCGAGAGTGGATTTGCCGCTGCCGTTGCCGCCGACCAAAAAAACAGTTTCGCCGGGTTGAAAACTCATGTTGACGGGGCCAAGGACGAAGCTGGTGTCGTCCTGCTCGCGATGGTAGGAGTGGACGACATCGCGCAATTCGAGGCTTTTGAAGAGCGGAGGTTTTCCATCGTTCTTGGCATCCCATTGTTCCGTGGAATGTTCTGCGAGCGAGACGCCGAGTTCCTGGACTTTTTGAAGCGCAACACGGGCGCGGCCGAAAAGCGAAAAGCTGCTGAGAACTCCTTGCAAGGGACCCATCAAGTACAGAGTCGTGACGACGAAGCCGGTCAGCGTGCGGTTGCTGAAAGCGCCGAGGCTGGGAGCGAGGAAAAGAATCAAGCCGATCAACGCGAAATAGAGAAGGTGGCTCCAGCTTTGCGCGGCGGCAAAACGGACTTCGGCGGAAACGTTGTGGCGCTGGCAGGCGGCAGTCACAGTCTCGATGTTGCCGGAGAAAAATGCGCCGCGACGGTTTCGGTGGAGCTTCAGTTCCTTGATGCCGTCGGTCAACGCGCGGAAGTAGCCGAAGAGTTTGTCTTCTTCCTCGCGCGCCCATCGGCAGAATCGCAGCGCGCTTGAAATGACCGCGAGATAACCGAGCGCTCCGGCGGCGATGACGACACCGATCGACGCGAGGATTTTCCAGGAGAGCCAGCCGAGATAAATTGCGCCGCCAAGGAGGATTGCGGCGTTCACGGCGATCACAGGAACAGCAAGGAGGGCCTGGGTGACGTTGAAGACGTCGTCGGTAAGCGCAGCGAGGATGCGGGGCGTCCCGAGTTTTTCCAAATCGCGCAAGGGAACGGCGAGGATTTTTTTGATGAGGTCACGGCGGAGTTCAGCAACGGCTTTTTGCGAGAAGCCAGCGAGGACTGCTTGTGAGAAGAAAAGCGAGACGACCTTGCCCAATCCCAAGGCGACGAAAGCCCAGATCATGCCGCGGCCTGCCGGGGTGGTTTCGGTGAGGGCGACGTTGACGAGGGCGATCAGGCCGGCGTTGCAAGCGCCGCTTAACAGAGCCATCGCGATCGTGGCGATGACGAGTCCGCGGCAGGTGCGAACGATGAATTTAAGCAATGTCATGGCGAAGGGCCGAGTTGTTTTCGTTTGCTGTTGCGCGCGCCTGAATTTCTGAAAGCGACTTTGTCAATACTTGGGCGAGTGCCTGGACGTTCGGCTCCATGAAAATATTTTCGTGCGAACCGGGAATTAGATTGACAGTAACGCCGTCAGCCGCGAGACCGCCCCATCGCAAATCGGGAGCGAACGATGAGAGGAGCGGATGGCCGCGCGTGCGAAACAGTGTGACGTGCCCGGAATAGGGTTGCTGCACGTGCGATTCGAGGGCCTGGAGATGGATTTCCCAAAGCTTCAGTTCGTGTTGGGAGAAGTGCGCGGGGTCAATGACTTCTTCGAGATCGACGGAGGATTCGACGGGTTTCGCTCCTATCGCCACGGCGAGTTTTCGGGCGAATGTTCGGAGTTTGCGCGTCACGAATCGGCGGCGATCCCGGACTTCGAGCGCGCGAAAATCTTCCATCCAATAATAAAAGTTGCGCGTGAATTGGCCGAGGAATTCGGGACGCCACCAGCAAACTTTTTCGTAACCAGCATTGGCAGGCGCAGTGTCAAGCAGAGCGACGAGAGCGACTTCTTCGCCTTGACTCTTGAGTTGGCGGGCCATTTCGTAGGCGACGTTTCCACCGAAGCAGTAGCCGCCGAGATAATAGGGGCCGTCCGGCTGGCGGGCTTTGACCGCTTCCAGGTAGCGGGCGGCCATTTCTTCGAGGGACTGATATTCAACGTTGCCGGACTGGCCGAGGGACTTGATCGCGAAGATGGGTTGGTCGGGCGGCATGTGCGCAACGAGATTGGCATAGCCCCAGAGGACATCTCCGCCCGCGCCATGCACGAGATAAAGCGGAGGCCTGCTGCCGTTTGGCTGGATCGGCGCCAAGACGGTGTCGGATTCCTGGGGAGATTCGGTGTCAATTATAGCGGCGAGCCGACGGATTGTTGGCGTTTGAAAAATTGTGACGAGCGGAAGCTTTTTGCCGGTTGATTTTTCGATTTCAGCGAAGAGGCGGACGGCGAGCAGCGAATGACCGCCGAGTTTAAAGAAATCGTCGTCGATTCCCACGCGTTCGACGCGGAGGAGGCGCTGCCAGAGATCGCAGAGTTTGCGTTCGGTTTCGGTTTGCGGGGCGGTTTTGGCTGTGGATGCGGCGGGGCGAAATGCGCGTTGATGCTCGATCTTTTCGTGAATTTTTGTGATGTCGAGCGAGTCGAGGGCAATCCCGCGGTATTTGGAAAATTTCGTGGAAGAGAGCGCGTGTGCTTCGCGAGCGGGTTCGGCACTTTTGTGCGATTCGTGATTCGGACTGGTTGTATTGAATTCGATTGCGGCGGCGGCGTTTGCAGGAAAATGGAATACGGATGAATCGGCGGATGGTTGTTGATGGGTTGCGCGAACGCTTTGGAGGAAATCGAGGGCAGGTTTGTTGCGGGGCAAATTTATGAAAGGAATGTCCACCTGAGATGCGCTGATTTGAACGGCGTGTTTTCCCAACTCCGCGAGCATTCGGTGTTCGACTCCTTTGCCGAGGGCGCGGCAGCTTAGGAGGAACGTGTCAACGACAACACTTTTCTCTTTCACCTCGAAGATCAGGACGCCGACGAGGCCGTAATCGCCGAAACGGTCTTTGGCGGAAACTGTCCAAATCTTGAATTGATCTGGAAGCTGTCGAAGTTCGCTTTCGGCGCGGCGCTTTCCGCTAACGTTGAATTGATTTGTGCGTTGGGTGAGTTGCGCAACGCGCGGGAGGTCGGCGGATGTCGCGGGAGCAATTTTGACTTCAAGATTCAGGCCGGCGATGAAATCGGCGAAGGTCATCGACTGCGATTGGAATTCGTCGCGCAAATGATTTTGGCGATACATCTCAGCGCGGGCTTGATCTTCGGCGGTGGTCTTCGGCTGGTCGAATGCCCAGCAGTGATCGAGAAAACGCGGGATAAGATCGGGGTCGTCCGGCAGATGGAGGGTGACGACTTCAGGGCAATGGGCCTCGACTTCGGCGCATTCGACGGGGTTGTCGTCAACAAATATAATGCTGTCCAGACCGAGATTCAGTTCGCGGGCGAGGGATTTGAGGTTTTCGGATTTTGGACGCCAATTGACGCGCCAGGCGACGAAGTGTTCGCGCTTGAGCGGCATCGGGACTCCATTAGAAAATACGGCGTCCACGTCGGCTTTGTCGTTTTTGCTGCAGACGACGAGCAATTTGCCGTTCTCTTGTTGACGCAGCATGAATTGTTGGAGCGCTTGTCGGGCGGGGTCGATGCGGATGCCGTTCGGGCCGTCTTCGGCACAACGGCCGGACCACAGGGTTTCGTCGCAATCGAGGGCGATGACCTTATATGCGGGGCGACGCACGGCGTGGAATTTTCTGGCGATTGTGGTCGCGAGCGCAGTGAAAAATGCGGGGGTGTAAGGGATGTTGCCGAGTTCGTCGGAAGCGGGGTCATCGTAATCGGCAAGCGGATATAGCGAGGTGAGTTCGCGCGATGTTGCAATGTGAATGGACTCGAAGGCGGACAATTCGGTTTGAAGCGCATTTTCGATTTGCTGCAGCTCGCGGGCCTTTACTTTATCGGCGGCGATGATGCGGGAAGGCGGACAGAAGCAAATGAGCATCGGCGCGCTTCCACGAGCGGAGGCAGACTGAATCGCATGCGCGAATTCCTGGCGGGCGGAGGAGGATTTCCAATCTTGCAGACGGACTAACAAAACGTTGAGGCCGCGTTTGTTGGCGGCCAACTCGCTTGAACTGTTGAGCAACTGCTGAAAAACCTGGTTGTAGGGAGCGAATTTTATTTCCGAAGGGATTTCCAATTCGTCGAGCCAATAACGCAACGCGGTCTCAATTGGCTCGGCGGTAAAGGTGCTGGAAATGACAACGGTTTGGAGGTTCGTTCGAGCGCGCGCCGAATGAGCTTGTTCCACTAGCGCGGAGTGTAGATTTGCGTCAAGTGTTTTGGCGTTTGGAGATCGCGACAAATTTTCGAGTTCTGATTGAATCGCGGAGAGGAGATGCTGGATTGTTTTTCCTTCAAAAAGGGCGGCGTTGTATTCGCACTGAAGCACCGTTCCGTTTTCGGTTTCGTTGGCTTCGAAACGCATGTCAAGCAGAGCGGAACCGGACCCCAACTCGATGGGAGCGCATTCAACCGCCTTGCCGAATCGCGGCATTTCGGGGGAATTTTGGTAGAGAAGCGCGACATTGTAGATGGGGTTGCGATTTGCGCTGCGCTGAACGGACAACGATTCGACGATTCTTCCGAAGGGACAATCCTGGTGGGTCTGGCCGTCGATGACCTCAGCTTTTGCCGCGCGCACCACTTCCAAATTGCTTTCCTCGCCAGAAATCTTAAAGCGCAACGGGAGGAAATTCATGAAGCATCCGATGAGCGGTTCGACCTCGCGGCGATTTCGTCCGGCGACGACTGTGCCGAGGACCAAATCGGTTTGACCCGACCATTTCCGAAGCGTGATGGCGAGGGCGGCCATTAAAACCATGAAAGGGGTCGCGCCTTCGCTTTTGCCCAGTTGCGCGAGGTCGCGGCTCAACTGTTTTGGCAATTCGATTTTGTGGCGACCTACTTTCTTGACTGAGTTTTCCGAGGCAGGAAAATCTGTGGGAAGGCTTATTTCTGAGGGCGCGGAGGCGAGTTTTTCCTTCCAGTAGGTTAGTTCACGGTCCAGGCGTCCGCCTTGCATCCAAGCGCGCTGCCACTGGACGTAATCAGCAAACTGAACTTCGAGCGAGGACTCATTTTGCGCCGCGCCCTCTTCGACCAACGATCTGTAATTCGCGCCGAGCTCGCGAAATAGAACATCGAGCGACCAACCGTCGCTGATCGCATGCTGCATGACGATTACAAGCGCGTGTTCTTTTTCGCCTGTTTGCGCGAGAGTCGCGCGGATGAGCGGGCCGGATTCCAAATCGAAAGGCCGTTGTGATTCGGCGCGCAGAAATTCGTTGGTCTGGGGTCCGGTTTCGCCGCGCAAATCCTTCAAGGCTATTTTTATTTCGAGCGAAGGGTCTGCAACCTGAACTAAAACTCCGTCGGAAATCTTCAGCGTTGTCCGCAATGCTTCGTGGCGACGAACGATTGCGTCCAGCGAGCTTTGGAGCGCCGACGAATCGAGAGAGCCTTTTATTTGAACCGCGACTGGGACATTGTAGGCGTCGCTGTTCTTGTCCAATTGATGGAGGACCCACAATTGTTCCTGCATGAATGAAGCGGGGGAACTGTTGCCGCGCGAAGAGGGCTTTAGCTCGGGAATTGCGGTGGTGTCGGTTTGCCAGCGTCCTGAGTTAATTCTGGTTGCCAACCCTCGCACCGTGGGCGCTTCGAACACACAAGTGAGAGGCAAATCCACGTTGAGAGTTTCGCGGAGGCGGGAGGTGACTTGGACTGCCATCAAGGAATGACCGCCGAGTTCCAGGAAATTTTCTGTCGCGCCAACTCTGTCAAGTCCAAGGACTTCGGACCAAATTTTTGCGATCTGTGATTCAAGGCCTTCAAGCGGCGGATCGAAGTCGCGGGACGGCCCTTCATCGGGTTTCGGCGCAGGCAATGCTTGACGGTCCACTTTCCCATTCGGGGTCATTGGCAATTGCGGAAGAAATACGATGTGAGCGGGAACCATGTACTGCGGCAATTTCCGCGCGACGCAGGCACGAAGTTCATCGGCGGTTGCCTGCTGGCCGGGACGAAAAACGACGTAGGCGGCCAATCGTTTATCGTTCGGACGGTCTTCGCGGACTACGACTATTGCGTCGCAGACACTCGAATGACTTTTTAGGGACGATTCTATTTCGCCCAACTCGATGCGAAACCCGCGAATTTTTACTTGATGGTCGGAACGGCCAAGATAAACGAGATTTCCATCCTCGCGCCAGCGCGCAACATCGCCGGTCTTGTAAATCCTTTCGCCCGGCCTGTGCGGATTTGCCAAAAAACGCTCCGCAGTGAGATCGGGGCGATTCAAATAACCACGCGCCAATCCAGCGCCGCCAATGTAGAGATCGCCCGGAATTCCTATAGGCATCGGCTGCATTTGTTTGTCAAGGATATAGACTTGCTCGTTGGCGAGCGGACGTCCGATGGTTGCCGGCTCGCCGGACTTGCGAAGAGTAAAGGTGGAATAGGTTGTCGTTTCGGTGGGGCCATATAAATCGTAAACTTTATTGACTGAAGTGTCGCTGTAAATCTGATCCACCACGGCTGTTTGCAGCGGCTCGCCCGCAAGATTTACGACGCGCACGGAGGGCGGCACGCCATTGACCCGGAGCAATTCGCGAATCGCGGAGGGAACGGTGTTAATCAGCGTGACTTCGCCGGCGGCGGGAAGCCTTGGCAGCGCGAGCGCGTTTTCGGCGAGAATGACCTTTCCGCCGCAGCACAAGGGCACAAACAATTCGAAAATGGAGAGATCAAAGCATATTGATGTTGACAACAGGACGCCGGAGAGTTCTTCCGCTGTAAAAACATCCCGCGCCCAGGAGACGAACGCGACGGCGCTGCGATTTTCCAGCGCGACGCCTTTGGGTTGGCCAGTGGAACCGGACGTATAAAGAACGTAAGCGAGGTCCGACGTGGAAGCGCCGCCAGTGACTGGCCCATCACTTTCCCCGGCAAAATCTTCGATGCAGAGCAACGGCGTATTTCCGGTCGGGAACAAGTCTCGGAATTTTTGCCGCGTCAATAATACCTTCATTTCAGCGGCGCCCGCGATGAACTCCAGCCTGGGTTTTGGATACGCAGGATCGAGCGGCACGTATGCGCCCCCTGCCTGGAGTGCGCCGAGAATCCCCGCCACCATTTCCTCGGAACGCTCCAGGCATATCCCGACCCTGTCATTGACCCCCACCCCATGCGCCTGCAATTGCCGCGCAACGCGCCGCGATCGCAAGCAAAGTTCCTGATAAGAAAGCCGTGTTGTCCCGCAAACCAGCGCCGTCGCGTTCGGCGATTGCGCGCATTGCTCTTCGAATAATTGAATCAGCGTTTTGTCGCTCGGATATTTTTTTTCCGTGCGTGTCCATTGGTTGAGGATCAGGTCTGACTCCGCTGATGTCAGAATTGAAAGCTGCGAGAGTGGCTGGGCCGGATCAGTCGCAAGCCACGAAAGAACTGTTTCGAGGTGCCCCAACATGCGCTGCATCGCGGGCTGCTCGAATAAATCTTCCGCATAGGCGAGGCGAAGAGATGTTCCGCGCTCGTCAGCAATAATTGACAGGCGAAGATCGATTCCTTCAGGCGCGGGCAAATTGCTTGAGGTAAAGAAGAATTGAACAAGTGGGTGAAACGCCGGGTCAGGTGTTGGACACAATTCAGCGATCACTTTCGCGAATGGAAGTTCGGCGTGCTGCAACGCGGCTTTGCTGGAGGCGTGCATTTGGTCGAGCAACTGCTCTCCACTCGGATTTCCACAGAAGCGCGAGCGCAAAACGACGACGTTACTCGGTTTTTGATCCGGCGCGACCTGAAGGCCAATCAAAATTTCCTCCTGGCCACTATAGCGGTGGAGCACGATATTCAACGCGGCCAGTGCGAGAAGCGAAGGATCGAGAGCTTTCATGCGCTCGGTTAGAGCGACGGGAAGAACTTTCGTTTCCTCGCGGAATTTGCCGGTGCGCTTCGCGGGTCGGGAGCGCGAACCGGGAAGTTCCAACAACGCTGGAGCGCCGGCGAGTTCACGTTTCCAAAACTCCAGGTCGCCTTCGCGGTTTTGATCGAGGACGGTTTTCAAGGCGGAGGCGGTTTCGTCCACCCACGGCACTTCCAGGATTTTTTCGTGCGCTCCGCTGACGATGGTGATGGAAACGCCGCCGCGAGCGAGTTCGCCCCAGCCATAGTCGGGTTCAAAGGAGCACCAAAGCGGATGGCCCGGGCTGCGGAAAAGTTGCACACACCCGAAATAAGGCCTGGGATGAAAATTCATCAGCGCGCGAATGTGAGCCTGCCAAAGGCCGCGTTGCTGCTCGGGCAAAGACGCGAGGTCGATGAGTTTGTCGGCGTCGATTTGCGGCGGTTCGGAGGCGTTTTGTCGCGGGCTGGGAGTCAACCATGCTTTCAGGCGTGACCATTTCCAGCGAATGAAATCGCGGCGCTGGGTCGGCGTCCATTGGCGGCAATAGCCGATCCAGTAAAGCAGATTTTTAAAAAGGCGCGCGCACCATTTCGCGGTCCACTGCGGGCGCAGGTAGCTGGAGTTGGGTGGGGCGCAATTGAAGAGCGAGAGCAACGCGACTTTTTCGCCCTGGGAATCGAGTTGGCGGGCCATCTCGAATGCGACGTTCCCGCCGAAGCAGTATCCTCCCAGATAATATGGGCCGCGCGGCTGGATGGACCGCAATTGCGTGATGTAATGCGCGGCCATTTCTTCTATCTTTTCAAATTCGGCGCGGCCATCCAATCCGCGTGAAGTCAAACCGAAAACGGGCTGGTCTGTCCCAAGTCGCTGAGCGAGATTGACGTAACCCCAGAACATTCCGCCGCCGGCGCCATGCACGAAAAAGAATGGCGGGCTGGAGCCTTTGGGCTGGAGCGCGACCACAGAATTTTCTGGCGCGACATTGTCTCCGCGCATTTCGTCGCGGATTCGTTCGGCGAGTTTTTCAATCGTTGGAGCGAGGAAAATTGAGACAAGGGGCAGCTTTTTTCCAAAGGTTTTTTCAATTTGCGCGACGACTCGAACAGCAAGCAACGAATGTCCTCCGAGGTCGAAGAAGCGGTCTTCGATTCCGACCGGTTCGACGCCGAGGATGTTTTCCCAGATTTTGGTCAATTGAAGTTCGATAGCGTCGCGAGGGGATGCGTATTTTTTTTCCAACGCGGGGCGAACTCGCTCGGGCTCGGGCAAGGCGCGGCGGTCCACCTTTCCGTTTTGCGTGAGCGGGAGCGCTTCCATTTGAACGAAGGCTGAAGGCACCATGTAAGTGGGCAGATGTTCTTCCAGAAAAGTTCGAAGCTGGCTGGATTTTGGCGGACGTTTTCCAGATGGAGTGAAATAGGCGATCAGCCGCGTTTCCCCTGCCCTTGCGCCGGTGGAAATGACGACGGATTCCTTCACGCCGTGACATTTCGAGAGTGCGGCCTCGATTTCGCCGAGTTCGACGCGAAAACCGCGAATCTTAATCTGGCCATCCGCGCGCCCGAGAAATTCGATGTTGCCGTCGGGCAGAAAACGCGCGTTATCGCCGGTGCGATAAAGGTATTGACAGGGGCCATCGGGGGTGAACTGATGCAGGACGAATTTTTCGGCGGTCAGTTCAGGGCGATTCCAATATCCGCGCGCCAGGCCGTCGCCGCCGGTGTAGAGTTCGCCCGCGACTCCGATAGGGACGGGGTGGCGGTTTTCGTCAAGTATATAGACTTGCGTGTTGGAAATGGGGCGGCCAATGGGAACGCTGGCAGCGTTCTCAGGCACATTACGGAGCAAGGCGCAGCAGGTGAACGTGGTGTTTTCCGTCGGGCCGTATCCGTTGACAAGACGAAGCGACGGATTGTCCTTGAGCACGGCGCGAACGGCCTTGGGATCCAATGCTTCGCCGCCTGCGATGAGAGTTTTGAGGGTTGAAAAGGCGCCGGGAAGCTCGAACGCCAAATGGCTGAACAAGGCCGATGTTAGAAACATCGCCGTGATGCCTTGTTCCCGAAGTTCCACGGCAAATTCTTTGGGCGAAAGGGCGACGTCGATGGTAATTCCGCGCAATTGTCCGCCATTTAACAGCGCGCCCCAAATCTCGAAGGTCGCCGCGTCGAAGGAAATGTTGGAGACCTGCGCGATCCTGTCGTTTGAATTGAGTTCGATGTAGTTGGTTTTGAAAACAAGGCGGTTTACGGCCCGGTGCGGCACAGCGACGCCCTTCGGCTGGCCGGTTGAACCGGAGGTGTAAACAATATATGCGACATCCTCGGGCTTGGAATGGTTGATGGGATTTTCGGCGCTTTGGCTGGAGATCAGGCCGCTGTCGGTGTCCAAGCAAATGGGCTTTACGCCGCGATGGGGAAATCGGCGGAGAAAGGCCTCGCGCGTCAATAATATGGAAGTGCGCGTGTCGTCCAGCATGAAGGCCAATCGCTCCTTTGGATACGCGGGATCGAGCGGAACATAAGCGCCGCCCGCTTTGAGAATTCCGAGGAAACCGACGGCCATTTGAACTGAGCGCTCGACGCAAATCGCGACAGGCGCGCCGGGTTCCAGATTCTGACTGCGAAGGTAGTGCGCGAGTTGATTGGCACGCGCGTTCAAGTCGCAGTAAGTCAAAGATTCAGCGCCGAAGATGACAGCGAGGGCGTCAGGACGTTGACGGGCCTGGGCTTCAAACAGTTCGTGAATGCATTGTTGACGCGGGTAATCGGTGGCGTTGTCGTTCCAATCGATCAGCAACTGGCGTCGCTCGTCGGCTCCAAGAAGCGGAAGTTCCGAAAGCCGTTGTTCCGGGTTTTCGACGATTCCGCGCAGAAGATTTTCGTAATGACTGAAAAGGCGGCGCACCGTTCCCTCGTCGAACAAATCTGAATTATATTCCGCGCGCAATGCGAGGCCGGACCCGGTGTCTTGGACCACGAAGGTCAAATCGAACTTAGCGGTGCCAGTATCGACGTCGATCCATTCCGCTTTCAGGCCCGGCAACTCCAGAAGTCCGTCTCCTTCGCCGCGAGTTTGCAAGGCGAACATAATCCGGGTGAAAACGAGGTGGTTCAACGAGCGTTCGGGTTTTAACGCCTCGACCAATTTTTCGAGTGGAAGGTCCTGGTTCGCATAAGCACCGAGCGCAACGGAGCGAACGCGTTGGAGCAATTCGAGGAAAGTTGGATTGCCTGAGAGGTCGGCGCGCAATAAAAGTGTATTGACAAAGAAACCGATTAATTCTTCGGTTTCCATTCGATTTCGACCGGCTATGGGGGTGGCGATGGTCGTGTCATCCATACCGGTGTAACGTCGGACCACCGCCATAAAGGCGGCGAGAAAGAACATGAATGGCGTGGATTGACTTTTGGCCGCGAGATCTTCCAAGGGCTTTTTAAGGCTCGGATCGAGATGCTGAGTGAGCGATCGTCCGTTGTAAGTCGGCGCGTGTCCGCGGGGATGATCGGTCAACAATTCTGTCATCGGAGGCGCGTTGCCGAGTTTTTCAGTCCAAAAACCGAGCTGCTTTCGCATCGATTCTTCGTCGAGGGAACGGCGTTGCCACGTGGCGTAATCGGCGTATTGAATGGGCAGCGCTGCCAACGCAGGCGCGTGAGAATTCAGGCGCGCGGTGTAAATTTCCTGGAGTTCGCGAAAAAGAACCTTCAACGACCACTCGTCCGAGACGATGTGGTGCATGTTCAAAACGAGAAGGTGATCGTCTGGCGAGAGCCGAACCAACGACGCTCGCAAGAGAGGTTCCGAAGCCGAGAGGTTGAACGGCCGTTTGACCTCTTCCAGATACCATTGTTGCGCTGCGTCGAATGAATCGCATTCGACCACGACCAATTTGAAACGCGATTCCGGGGAAACCGTTACAGCGGGAGTTCCGCCAACGCAGTCGAATCGGCTGCGCAAGACTTCGTGCCTTTCGACAATAGCCTGCAACGCGCAATCCAAGGCGGAGGCGTCCAAATTCCCTGTCAAACGCACAACGGCCGGGACATTATATAGTGGACTGTTCGGTTCGAGTTGATCGAGGAACCAAAGGCGTTGCTGCGAAAAGGAAAGCGGCCTCGGAGAGTTTCCATCGGATGCGCGGCGAAGGCGCTCGGCTAATCGCGCCCGCTTTTCGCTGGCTGAGGAGCTGAGAGGATTTTCGGCGATGGCGCTCATCGAGCGATTTCCTCCTCTTCCAGTTCAACCAAAAGTTCTTCGACCTCACTGTCCGACAGATCGTCGAGGCGTTCGAGAAGCATTTGGGCGCGCGAACATTGCTCAGCCCGCGTGGAAATCGTGGCGGTTGGCATTTTTTGATATTCCTGAATAGCCGTGGCCAAGCCCGCGATGGTGGGCGTTTCAAAAATTACGCGCACCGGCAGTTCCACTTGAAACACGCGGGCGATCCGGGAAATGATTTGCGTCGCCAGGAGCGAATGGCCACCCAGTTGGAAAAAATTTCCGTGGATTCCCATGTTTTCGTGCTGGAGAATTTCCCGCCAGATTTCGAGAAGTCTGGTTTCGGTTTCGTTGCTCGGCGCAACTACAATTTGCTCGTCTTGACGCGAGACTTGTTCCGGCGACGGCAGAGCGTTGCGATCCACCTTGCCGTTGAGCGTCAAGGGCAATTTGTCCAAGGTGACGATGTGCGACGGCACCATGTAGGCGGGAAGCTGAATCGCCAGAAAATCGCGCAACTGCTGACTCGAAATTTTTACGTTCGAGTGGAGAACAACATATGCGATCAGTTGTTTTGTCCCAGAGAAGTCAGGCCGCGCAATCACCAGCGCTTCGCGGACGGCTTCATGTCCGACGAGCGCAGCTTCTATCTCGCCGGGTTCGACGCGGAAGCCCCGAATTTTGACCTGATCGTCCTTGCGACCAAGGAATTCGATATTGCCGTCGGAAAGCCAACGAACCAAATCGCCGGTGCGATAAAGTCTTTCTTTCCCAAAAGGATTCTGGACGAATTTCGCGGAAGTCAATTCGGGGCGATTGACATAACCGCGAGCCACTCCGTCGCCGCCGATGTGCAATTCGCCAATCGCTCCCTCGGCAACGGGACGCATCGCTGCGTCAAGAATATACACTTGCGTGTTGGCGATTGGCCGGCCAATTGGAACCGAAGCGTGGCCACGCCAGTTTTTGGGAACAGGAAAACAGCAGGTGAACGTGGCGCCTTCCGTCGGCCCGTACCCGTTCACCAATTGGCAGTCTTTCAGCGCCCGGGCGGCTTTCAAAACATGCGGGACCGACAGTGCTTCCCCGCCCGCGAGAAGATACCGCAGTCCTTGAAGGCCGGACAATTGGCCGTCAATCATTTGATTAAACCAGCCAGCGGTCAACCATAGCATTGTGATCTCCTCGCGCGCGAGCACGCGGCCCAATTCCTCTACTGAGGGCATTTGCGGCGGATGAATCACCAGCCTGGCCCCGTTGAGCAACGCGCCCCAGATTTCAAAAGTCGAAGCGTCAAACGAGATCGGCGCCAATTGCAGGAAAACGTCGCTCGGTAAAATCTGGACATAATCGGTGTTGCGCACGAGTCGCGCGATGGATCGATGCGAAACGGCCACGCCCTTGGGTCGTCCGGTCGAGCCGGAGGTGTACATGACGTACGCGACGCCCCTCGCGCGGGATTTGTGAGGATTTTCGGGAGACACTGCGTTTCGGTTCGACGGCCAGTTGGAATCGTCCAGAGAAAGAATCTGATCCCGCCGGGCCGGAATGGAACTTCGGAACTTTTCCAGCGTCAAAACGAATTCCGCCTGCGCGTCCTCCAACATGACCGCTTTTCGCGAACTCGGAATAACCGGATCCAACGGAACATAAGCGGCGCCCATTTTTAAGATGCCGAGCAGCCCGACGATCAATTCCATTGAACGATCCAGACATATCGCCACGTTCGTCTCCGCCCTCGCGCCAGCTTGCTGCAATCGCGCCGCCAGCAAATTGGCGCGATGATTTAGTTCATCATATGAAATTTTCTCGTCGCCCCAGGCCAGGGCCACGGCGGAAGGGTTGCGGGCCGCATGCGCCTCGAAAATCTCGTGAACGCACGAATCCTTTTCGAATTCACGAACGGCTCCAATTCCCCACTCCAGCACCTGCTTCTGCTCTTCCGCAGTGTCCAGCGGATATTCAGAAATGTGTCTTGACGGATCAACTATAACGCCTTCAACCAACATGCGGAACTGCCGGCCCAGCCTCTCAATGGTCCTACGCTCATACAAATCCACGCTATATTCGACGCGAATTCGCAAATCGTGGGCGCCCTCCGTCACCAGCATCGTCAAATCGAATTTTGACGTTCCATTGTCGATTTCCACGCGGCGCGCTTCGATTCCCGACAGGGACCATCCTTCCTCGAAATCCTTTTGCCAGCCAAACACTGCCTGGAAAAGGGTGTGCGCGCTCAGGTTTCTGTCCCGCCCAAGTTCCCGCACAATATGATGGAGCGGCGTCCGCTGATGAAGATTCGCGCTCATCGTCACTCCGCCAACGCGGCGGAGCAATTCAGTGAAAGTCGGGTCGCCCGACAAATCGATTCTCAGCGCAAGAGTATTGACAAGGAAGCCGATCAAACCTTCCGTCTCCAGTTCGTCCCGCCCGGCGAACGGCGAGCCAATCACAATATCGTCCTGCAAAGAATAGCGCTGGAGCAGGACTGCGAAAGAGGCCAGGAGAACGCGAAATGTCGTCGCGCCGGTTTTCTTCGCAAAGTCTTTTAACTCTGCCGCCCGGGACTCAGGCCAGGTGAAAAAAAGAGTCGTGCCCTTGTGCGTTTCGACCGCCGGGCGCGCAAAATCCGCAGGCAACGCGAGACGCGGCGGAGCGCCCTGCAATTGGCGCACCCAATATTGGAGATCCTCGCGTCTGGAATGCTCCATCGAAGGCTCGCGTTGCCACAAAGCAAAATTGCCGAATTGAACCGGAAGCTTAGGCAATTCGTCGCTTTCAGACGCATACAAAGCCGCCAGCTCGTGCAGAAAAATGCCGAACGACCACGCGTCAGAAACGATGTGGTGCATGCAGATCGAAAACAAATAGCGGCGGTCTTCGACCTGATATAAGGCGCAACGAATCAAAGATTCTTGAGTCAAGCAGAACCCCCGATTGGCATCTTGTTCTGCGAGTTTCCCGGCTTCGGAGTCCGCGTTGGAATGACTGCGCAGATCGATGACTGTCAATGGAAATGGTTTTGGCGGAAAAACAATTTGACAGGCTTTGCCGTCCTTGGTTCCGATGGCGCTTCGCAAGGTTTCGTGACGGCGAACGATTTCGCTTAAAGCACGTTCCAGGCGGTTAATATCCAAGTCGCCCTTGAGCCACCAGGCTTCGGCGATGTTATACGTCGGTGTGCCGGGAGCTGTTTGCTCGAACAACCACAATCCTTCCTGAGCCAACGACAAGGGCAGGACGCCCGCCATGTTTTGAAGCCCGTGGTTCTCGCTGAGCAACATATAATTAACTCCGTCACCGTAGATTTTGGCCCGTCGAATCGTAAGTAGGTGAAAACCCAATCATCCGCCACGACGCACCCCATCAGCTCAGACTCACCGGGCCATTTTGACAACTCGAGATTTCCGCCGCGCGCTGATGGGGCTGGATTCTTCGCTGCTTTTGAGATTCCGAATCGCGACGGCGAGCTTCGCAACGGTCGTGTTTTCAAAAATGGAGCGCAACGGGATTCTCATGCCCAACCGGCGATTGATCCGCGCGAAAGCCTTTGTGGCGCTCAGCGAATCGGCCCCGAGCTCGAAGAAATCGTCGTTGATTCCAACCTGCCGCAAGCCCAAAACCTCCTGCCATACTTCCGCGAGCGCCTTTTCGTCGTCGTTGGAAGGAGCGATGTAAGCATGCGTTTTAGAAAATGTCCCGGCGGGGTCGGGCAGCCGACGGAGATCGATTTTTCCATTCGGCGTGAGTGGGAAATTGTCAATCATTACAAAATGCGCGGGCGCCATGTATGAGGGCACTTTACCTCGGACGAAATCGCGCATGTCCGAAGGTGAAATTGGGCCGTTCTTCGACTTTACATACCCGACAAGGCGCTTTTCCCCAGTGACATCCTCGCGCGCAACCACGACGGCATGAGCAATTTTATTGTGACTGCGGAGAGCCGTTTCGACATCGCCCAATTCGATGCGGAAACCGCGAATTTTCACTTGATGATCAACACGGCCCAGGCATTCGACCTCGCCATCGGGAAGGTAACGGGCGATGTCGCCGGTTTTATAGATTCGAGCGGAGGCGTCCTTGACGAATGGATTGGCGATAAATTTTTCCGCAGTTAAATCATCGCGTCCGCGATAGCCACGCGCAAGTCCGTCACCGGCAATATAAAGTTCGCCGGTGACGCCGACGGGGACCGGCTGAAGTCGTCCGTCAAGAATATACAATTGAGTATTGGCCAAGGGACGACCAATGGAAACCGCAGCGCCGGGTTGGGCTTTCCAAGCGGTTGACCAGATGGTTGTTTCCGTCGGTCCGTAAAAATTCCAAACCTCGGCGACGCGCGACAGCAGTTCGGCGCAGAGACTTTGAGGCATTGCTTCACCGCCACAAATCACTCTCAGATCGCGTTTGCCGGTCCAACCGGATTCGATGAGCAGACTCCATGTCGTCGGCGTGGCTTGCATCACTGTCGCTTCCGAAGATTTGATGAGATTCGTCAATTGCGTTCCGTCCACCGTTAAGTCGCGTGGCGCAAGAATCAGTTCGCCGCCGGAAATAAGCGGAAGAAATAATTCCAACGCGGCGATATCGAACGAGAGTGTTGTCACGCTCACAAGTTTGTCGCCGGGCGTGAATGCAATTTTTTCCCCCGCTGAAATCAAAAGATTGACTACCGCGCGATGAAGGACTTCAACGCCTTTCGGCTTGCCTGTGGAGCCTGATGTGTAGATGACGTAGGCGAGGTCGCCGCGTTGCGCCGCATCAATCTTGTCGTTACGCGCTTGATTGTCATCAATAGAATCAACGCAGAGGATTGTGGCCTTCGTCGCGGGGATGCTGGAGACAAGGCTGGTTTCAGCGACAAGAAGGCGCAATTTGGAATCGTCAAGCATTAACTCCAGCCGTTCCCTGGGAAAGGCCGGATCCAACGGGACGTAAGCCGCGCCGGCCTTGAGAATGCCGAGCAGCGCAGCGACCATCAACGGCGTGCGATCCATGCAAATGCCCACAGGCATTTCCGCAACTGCGCCATGTTCCAATAATTTGCGCGCGATCTGGTCGGCTCTTTGGTTCAACTCTTCGTATGTCCAGTGTTCTTCACCACAAACTACTGCTGTTTTGCGCTGGAACTTCAAGGCCTGCTGTTCAAATAATTCGTGAATGCGCGCGTCGCGCGGATAATCCGCTTCTGTCTCATTCCATTCCACGAGCAGTTTGCGCTTTTCGCTTTCAGGGAGAGGAGTGAAGCCATCGTACCGCGCGCCAGGGTCCGCGGCCATTGCACGAAGAGTGTTGTGATAATAGATGGACATTTCCTCGATCTGTTGGCGACAGAGGCGTCCGGGCAGATAGTCAATGTGAAATTCCAACCCTTCTCCTGAGGCCCCAAGCATGAATGTCGTGAAAGCCGTCAAGTCGTTGGCCTCGAAATAGCGTCCTTCACGGAGATTGATTCCGCCGCGCAAGTCCTTGTAAACATGAAATTGGACGAAATCGAACGCGGCCTCAAAAACAGGCCGACCGCCATTTAACTTTTGAATTTCCGCAAGCGGAAAGCGCCGCCTGGGGGCAACTTCACGTTCGGCGGCGAAACATTGTTGGGCCAGTTCCGTCCAGGTTCCACCGGCGAGTTGTATTCGCAGCGGCAAGGTGTTGAGAAAAAGACCGACGACCTTTTCGCCGTCCGGAACTTCCGCCCTTCCGTTCCAGAGCAAACCGCTGGTAACGTCAGTTTGTCCTAGCAGCAAGCTCATCACCCGCTGATGGGCGGCCAGAAGGACAGTTTTCAACGGCACCCCTGCCCTTCTTCCCACTTCTTTTAAACCTTCCAATACTTCAGGTTCGATTTGAACCTCCGGGCCGCGAACCTGCTCAAGTCCCGCAGTGCGGTGGGACTCGGGCCAGCGTGGCAACGGTTGCAGCGCGAAATCGGCCATTTTCTTTGTCCAAAAATCCCGTATCTCCGCATCTTCGACCGAGCGGCGCTCCAACTTCACGAAATCTCTGTATGTGGTTCGAGGCGGCGGGATCATTTCCACTGTTCCGCGAAGTGATGCGGCGTAATCCCGAAAAATTTCCGTCACGACCGCCGCCAAGCTCCAGCCATCGAGACAGGAATGATGAAAGCTGACGATGAATTGAAAGACGTTTGGCTCGCATTTTTGGACGTGGAATCGAACCAGCGGCGCGACAGTTCGATCGAACGGCGCGTGTTTCTCGCGTTCAACCCATTCGGCCAGGGCGGCTTCGCGTCCCTCGCCATCGAGTTCTGTCAAGTCATCAACCGTCAAACGAAACCGCGCCTGGCGATGCACGAGTTGAATCGGTTCGCTAAAACCGGCCAGATGAAAACTGGTGCGCAGAATGGGGTGCCTTTGAATCAAAAGGCTCACCGCATCGGACAGCTTATCGTGATCGAAAGGCGATTCGATGCGGAAACTAAATACGTCATGATAAATCGCCGAACCGGGTTCCAATTCGCTGTGAAAGAACATCCCCAATTGAAGCCTCGTCACGGGATACGCATCTTCCACGTCGTCAGTCAATCGGCTCCGATCTTCCTCTAAGATCAAATCGAATGGGCGACTGGTTGCGGTTTCGACAACCGGTTGCGCGCACGCCGCCATGCCGGCGACCGTCGGATGCTCAAACATTTGTTGCAACGAAAGGTTCAAGCCCGCGTCTTGCGCCTTTGAGAGGATTGCGATGCTGCGAATTGAATCGCCGCCCAGCTCAAAAAAATTATCGAACGCCCCGACGTTGCCAACTCCCAGGACGGCGCTCCAAATGTTGGCCAGCGTTTTCTCGGCTTCGTTGCGCGGGGCTTCATAACTTTTTTCCAATCGAGGGCGCTCGATGCCGGGCGAGGGAAGCGCGCGTCGATCAACCTTGCCATTCGTGTTCAACGGTAAGGCGGGCAGAAACACGAACAGCGCGGGAATCATGTATTCCGGGATTCGCGGGCGAAGATATTCGCGCAATTCCGTAACCGTCGGCGCGACGCCCGAAGGGACAATGTAGGCGGTTAGACGTTTGTCGAATCCGTCCCCGTCGAGCGCGATCACGACGCTTTCGCGGATGGCTGAATTTCGGTTCAACGCGGACTCAATTTCACCCAACTCCACGCGAAAGCCGCGGATTTTTACCTGGAAATCCATTCGGCCCAAATACTCGAATTCGCAGTGTCCAGAAAACCGGGCGAGGTCACCGCTCCGATACATTCGAGCATCGGGCTTGCCGGAAAACGGGTCAGGCACGAAGCGCTTTGCTGTCAAGTCATCGCGATTCAAATAACCGCGAGCCACTCCATCGCCGCCGACACAAATTTCGCCGACTTGGCCCGGCGGCACGGGCTTGAGATCCTGATCAACCAAATAAATTTGGAGGTCAGGGATTGGAACGCCGATGACGCTTCCCGCGCCACTTTCCAGATCAGCCATCGTGATTTGCCGATAAGTCGAATGCACGGTCGTCTCGGTGATTCCGTACATATTCACAACAAGGGGCTGCTTGTCTCCGTGGCGTTCAAACCACGGCTTGAGGCTCTGCAATTCCAGCGCTTCCCCGGCGCAAATTACGTATCGAAGTGTCAACTGTAACGGCGTCGGGGCTTTCGATTCCGCCCATATTAACTGCCGAAAGGCGGATGGAGTCTGGTTGAGGACCGTTACTTTTTCACGCGCCAGAAGTTCGTAGAAATCCGAGGGAGAACGGGTCGTCAAATACGGCACGATAACCAATCGGCCTCCATAAAGCAGCGAACCCCAGAGTTCCCACACTGAGACGTCGAACGCATACGAGTGAAACAGAGGCCAGACATCATCGCCGTTGAAGCGATACCAATGTTCTGTTTGACTCAGCAACCGCAGCACGTTGTGATGGGTGACAACCACGCCCTTCGGTTTTCCAGTCGAACCCGAAGTATAAATAATGTAAGCTGCCGAGTTGCCGTTCGCTCCGGCGCCCTGACTCAACGAAGGTTCTTCACCAATCGAAGCCCATTCGGAATCAACGGATAAAATTTCCGTAGTCCCGATCGGAAGCGACTTTTCAAGGTTTGCCTGTGTCAACACAATTCTTGCCGCTGCGTCCTCCAGCATGAACGATACCCGGTCCTTCGGGTAGGCGAGGTCGATTGGAACATAGCAGCCGCCGGCTTTGAGCACGCCGAGGATCGACACCACCATTTCAAGCGAACGATCGAGGTAAAGCGCGACCGGGATTTCCGGCCCGACGCCCATTTTTCGCAGCCGCGCCGCGAGTTGATTTGACCGGGCGTCCAATTCCCCATATGTCAAAATATTTTCACCGAATTTCAGCGCGACAGCGTCCCTGCGCTCGCGCGCCCGGGCCTCGAAGGCTTGATGAATTGTGTCGTGCATCCGCTTACAAATCGGCTTTCAGCATAGGGACGCCTTCGACGGCCTGAATAGGGATTAACCCGCATAGGGGATTCGCCTCCGCCCTTTGGGCGAAGCTACCCATTGGCGCGAATACCAATCGCAAATAAATTTTCGGCCATATGAAAACTTATAAGTTACTCATACTCGCGGTGATTTTGGCGATCGGGATGGGTTGGAGGGCGAATGCCCAGGAACAAACGAACCAGTTTCAACTGACCTGGAACGCGACCGGTTACACTCATAACGCGCGTGGCGTCCTCGTTGCGACCAACGTGACTCAGCAGACGCTGGTCAGGAAAGTGGCCGAAGACAACGGGCTTAACCCGGCGGATTTGATCTTTGTTTACCGCGTGGAAAAACTCGATACAGCGGTGGTTTATCGAAGGAACGGGCAATTCGTTTCCGACGTTTACCAGATGGAATATACCTTCCAGGACGAGACCAACCAGGCGGCCACCACGGATTATATTTTTAGTTTCCTTAACGACGAGTACCACCCCAACGCCATTGGCACGACTTTCGGCGTCGAGCAAAGGACCTACAACCACGCCGGATACCTGATCAATTACAGTTATCACGGCAGCTTTCATTATGCGCTGCCGGAGAGCGACGTGGTTTTCACCGGCACATTTTCCACAGGCGTCCGCGTGAAAGAAATTCCCGCCGACGTGGATGAAACGCCTTAAAAATCTATGAGCATCACAATTGAAAATAATGACCAATCACTCAGTCAACAAGACCTAAAACCAAAGCGTCTCGCGGCGATCAATCCGGCGATCTCATTTCTGCTTCGTCACAAGGAATGGTTAATGGCGAGTCGCGGCGCGCTCATAGGCTTCCACAGTTCCGGCGGCAGTTTGCGTCCAATCAAAGCGTTTGGCCTGCGCTAAACCTGCTTCGCGCATCTGCTCGCGGACCGCGGGAGCGGTTGACACGGCGCACATTTGCGACGACAGGGAATTAATGTCTTCCGGCTCCACGACGGCGGCGGCGTTTCCGACCACTTCGCCCAACGACCCGCGCGTCGAGGAAATCGCGGGGCATCCGCACGCCATCGCCTCAAGCGGTGGCATCCCAAAACCTTCATACAACGACGGATAAACAAATACTTCCGCGGCGCGATACAACTCGGGTAAAAGCGCGTCGTTCACGAATCCTATGCATCGAATATCTTTCGCGTTCGGGGAATTTTGAATCGCCTGATGTATCGCGGAAGCTCCGTGCCAATCTTCTCCAGCGAGCGTGAGCAACCAGGGCAAACCCGTGACCGCCTTGAAACGGTCGAACGCCTCAATCAAACGGACGTGATTCTTGGCAGGATGCTCCAGCCGCGAAACATACAGAAAGAATGGCTGATCCAGACGAAGCTTCTCCGCGCAAAACCGTTTGGCGGTCACGACATCGCTCGGAAAAAATCGTTTATGGTCCAGGCCGCTGTGAACGACGCTGAGCAGATCGCGGGGAATCTTGAAAAACCGCACGATGTCCCGGGCTGTGTTTTCGCTGATCGCCAGAATTCTTGACTGCCTTCGCGCCAACCTTGCGGCGACCACGCGCCCGTAAAACATTCGTTTCCAATCGTATTTTGCCTGAACGCTAAACACCGCCAGATCGTGGATTGTCGCCATTAAAGGGCACGGCGCGCTCCAAATCATTCGGCGATAACTGGGAACGTGAAGGAGATCGAGCCGCAGTATCCGGGCCAGTCCCGGCAGGACCATTTGATGCCAGAGAATGTCGTTGCAGGGGGATCGGTATCGTTCCTCGATTTTAACTATTTCAACTTTACTCGACGCGAATTCAAAAAGTTTAAGGTCTTCTTCCAGGACAAACAAAGTGTATTCGTGGGTTCCCCGCTCGATCAACGCACGGAGCAATGCGAAGACGTACTGGGCGATGCCGGTTTGGCCGCGTTGAATGACCGAGGTGGTAATCCCGACGCGCACAGCTCAAACCGCTTCTGACCGGACAAAGCTCTCTTTTATAGTCGCAGTTTGTGAATCGGCAATGCGAACTGCAGAGTCAAAATCATTCGCAATCACGAAATCTTCGCCGAGGCCCATCCAAACGAGGCAACGCCGAACGGAATCGCTGGGACAAGCGAGAATTAGCTGGCGGCCAACGGCGCTTAATCGCTTTCGCCACAGGAGAAGCAGTCCGATGCCGGCGCTATTAATAGTTTTGACGTCCGTTAGATCGACGATTAAATTTCCCTCCGCGCATTCCAATAAATTCTCGCGGACAATCGGAATCCCCGCGCGCAACCGAGCCCATTGCGCCAGAATTTTTGTCGCAAATACCCAAAAATCCGACGCGTAACGATGCCAAAGCCTTCGCGGTTCTTGACAAAGACGATACAGCCACTCCAACCCCGACCGTTGCATCCAGGCAGGGGCGCGATTAAAGCGGCCGGCAAGAAAGTCGATGGTACCTCCCACCCCCATCATGACAGGCACGCCGAGTTCCATGTAGTGCATCGCCATCCATTTTTCGGCTTTCGGACATCCGAATGCAACGAAAACAATATGCGGATTCGCTTCACGAATGCGGCGAAGAATTTCCTCGTGGTCCATTTTTTCAAGCGGCGCGTAGGGCGGCGAATATTGCCCCGCCACAGTCAGCGATGGCAACGCGCGGCGAACTTGCGACACCGCCATTTCCGCGGATTCCTGCGACGCGCCAAGAAAGAAAACGCGATACCCCTTTTCCGCAGCCACATGCAAAAGCAATGGCACAAGATCGGACCCTGCGACACGTTCAGCCAGCGGATTGCCCAGAAGACGCGAGGCCCACAACACCGGCGTGCCGTCGCATAATACGAGACTCGCGCCGGCCAAAGTTCGACGCAGGTCATTGTCGCGCCGAGCTTGCGCCAGGAAATCCATGTTCGCGGTTACAATATAGTGCGGGCATTTGGACTCCACCATCTGTTCGACGGCCGCCAGCGTTTCGCTCGTCGTTACGTTGTCAAACGGCACACCGAGGATCGCGACGGGCGATCGCTCGGGAAATAACGTTGCCGACATTTTTTCAAACATATGACGCCTCAAGCGTTCGCTGTTCCACCCGTCTGCCGACCTCTAAATGCTCAATTTCTTTGTCCAGCGCCAAAGCGGCGATGAATCCGGGCTTCGGCATAAAATCGAACAAGCTCCAATTGTTGACAGGCGTTGAAAAACTTTTTGGCAAACTTTGATAATGCGCGGTTTCACCCGGCAGGAACGAAGGTTCAACCTCCTCGAGCGAAGTCGTGATGCCGTTGCCCGTCGCCTTGAGCCATGCTTCCTTGCGGGTCCAAAGCCTGTAAAAAGCTGCTGTTTGCTGATCACTCCGCAGAGCCTCGAACTCGGCCACCTGGCGCGGCGAACAGATCACTTTTACAACTGGCTCGATATCGTCAAAATCACGCTCGCGCTCGACATCAATTCCTACGCTGCATCCCCAGGCCAACGCCAGCACTGCAACGTCTTCACAGTGCGCCAGGTTAAACTGCAAATCGCCGCTCGCGAATTGCCCAGCAAGCCTTGGTTTGCCTCGCGGTTCATATTCAAATTCAATGTAAACAGGACTCTCGTTTAGATAACGTCCGAGAATCGTTCGCAAAGCGCCGCGTCCTGCAATGAACCGAAACCGGTCAACGTCGAAATGAAAGGCATCGGCTCGACGCGACTCCGATGGGGAAAGGGTTTCTGAAAACGCGTCCATTTCCAGCATTGAGATGTCAAGTGGAATGATCCACGCGTGCGCGGAATCCGCTTGAAGAACAATATCCCCGCGCTGTGGCGTTTGTTCATCCATACGCCGGCCAGACTCGTTTGAAGACAGTCACCAAACCCGGCCAATCCGCGGCGTTTGTGTGAAGTTCACTTTGCAACCTATGGAGAAATGGCGGTTGCGTTACTTGATTGGAATTCCACAATAGCAGCGTCAACGCGTTGAAAAGCCGCGCGCGCGGGTAACGCCCGGAATGGGTCGCAACAGCCGCCTTCGGTCCAAACGTCTTAACAGTCAGGCAAAAATTTCTCCAGGCCGCAGTGCCCGGCCATTTATCCATTGCGCCGAGGGCGTAGTCGGAGGCTGTCAAAAACTTCTCGTTCAAACGACGGCTTTCCAGCCATAGCCATACTTCCTTTGCCAGATCAACGAGGCGGAGATATTCGGTTTCAAAGGTTGGTTCCAACTTTGTGGAGCGTCGCGGGTGCAATTTAAAAGCGACGCCATGCGAATATTGTGATTGGACTTCAGGCAACCAATGGGGCCTCTCGGGAGGAACGAATTTGGCCAGCCGTCTATTGCGTTCCAAGACGCTCCAGTGATATTTGCCAAAGGCAGTCAAGACTACGTCGCCCAAAGCCAATTGCACTTTAGCCATATTGCGGACGGCAAAATCCGCGTCCTCCTCCGTGGGAACCGGCTTGCGAAGAATTTCGCGAACCAATAGAAGCCCGGCGCAACGGTTGAATAGAAGGCGACTCGCCTCAGCCAAGGGTATGGCGTTGCTTTCACGATGATGTTCGCAACCGGAAAAAATTCCTTCATCCCCTGAAACCATGCGATGCCCGGAGACCAAATCGTAACTGAACATGGACACAGGCCCGCTCCGCCATCGGTCTACGCAGTCAATCTTAAATTCGACGCTGAGGCCTGCGTCTGTCGAAAGCTGATGCCCCAGGTCGTGTAAATCTTTTCCAAACTTATAGTCGTGCCAGAGGCGGTTGCCTTTGAGAAAAATGTAAAATTCCAAATCGTTATACGGCGCATCTCCTGCTTCGGTTTTCAGAACGCCGCCTTCGCCGCGACCATAGCCACCACCTAGAACAATCGCCGCGAGTTTTTTTTGCGGCACAATTGTGGAGACTTCGCGCCGAACCGTTTCGCAGATTCCGTGAAGAGACGCTTCGAGTTCCGCGGTTCCGTCAATTGTGAATGGGTCGCTCATTTCGGTAGAATCGCCAGCCATCGCGAAAACCTTCCAGCCTCGCGCGGCGTTGCTGCCAGCGGATTTGCGCTGCGTGGGGCCATTCGGAGAGCCGCCCATTGCGCGCGCAGAATTGCAGGTCGCGCCGAACATCGTTGACCCATCCCAACAAAACCGTCTCGGGCCAATTTACTTTCTTGGTAGAATGCCGCCAAACTGCGGCCAGTGCGCGGGATTCGCCGTACATTCGTTTGTAAGCCTGGGCAGCCGAATAATTGTGCGAGTGCATCACCACCGAATCGGGGCAATACACAACGTCGAAGCACTTCGCGAGACACCAGCGCGTGTATTCGTCATCCTCCGAGTATTGCATCGACTCCAAAAAACCGCGCTTCGCCCAAATATCTTTTCGCAATCCGCTGCTGACCATGCTGAAAAAATGTTCCCAACGAACTGCTTCGCGGGTTTCCCCAAAACAGCGCGCGTAGTCGTGCGCAAACACAGCGCGGCAATCTGGTCGTGGAATCTGGCGGCCAAAAGCCGCTGCCGTGCCAGGATTCTTCAATGCCGTTGCAAGCGGGCGAAGCCAATCGCTGCCTTGAGGTGTCGCGTCCGCGTTGAGAAAAATTCCGTATTCGGAGGAGGCCAATTTCATTCCCATGTTCAAGACACGCGCGGGATTATAATTGTCAATCTGATGGAAATGCCGTGGCTTGGCGGCGCGAATTAATTCCACCGACCCATCCGTGGACCCCGAGTCGATCACGATCAGTTCCCAATTCTTCCAATCTTGAACCGCAAGTCCAGGCAGAGTTTCGCGCAAAGCCCAAGCCTCGTTAAACGAGCGTAAGATGATGCTCACCAATGGATCGTCCATCGCGTCAAGAATGGTGCGAATCAAACGTTAAAAAAATGCAGTGAATACCCACCCTGTTGGGGTTCTCAAACCCACCTCCCGAACCTATCAAACGCAAACTGCCGTTCGCGCCGTTCCGTTTCGCGCCTGCGCCAAATCAGCATCCCTCGTCATGAGGCGATACACATCAGGAATCGCCGTCGTTTCCTCCAACCCGTTCTCTTGATTTGTGCAGATAAACGCGAAACTGTTGGGATCGTCTGGATGATAACCGTGCATTCCGCGAATGGGTCGCGCACCCATGTGGCTCGGCGTAATCAAGACACCTTCCTTCACCAGAAAAATCAGTTCGCCAAAATAGCGATCCGGAAAAAATGCGCGCAATTGCTTTAACTCCTCGTCCTCAACAATCCGGCCCTCGCGAACATTTTTCAGGCGGTTCGTCACCAGCAACCTCGCGCGATCATTAAAAAACCAGAATCGCGCCATAGTTGAATCATACACCACCGCGTAGTCCTGCGGCATCCGAAGGCCCAATTCCTCGACGGTCCTCTTTAGATCCAGAAGTTCGTCGCAGTTCGCCATTCCGTGGTCGCTGAAAACATAGAGGCGCGTTTCGTCGTAATGCGATTTGGCAACCGTCATTACTTTTTCAATCCACGATTCGTAAAGTCTCAGCCGCGGCGCAATTTCCGGAGATTTATTTCCCACTTCGTGAAGCAGACCGTCGAGACCCGGCCAATATTGAAAAGCAAAATCAATCCGCTCCGATTCAATTTCTGAGATCAGCCCATCGAGATTTTGCGATTCAGTTCGCGCCGGGTCGCCGACAAAATAGGGAATTGCGCGATCACTCAGGTAGTCAAAAATATTTGTCCCCTGGTTCATTCCTCCCGGTTGCAAGGGGCTTTTGGTTTCGGAAAAATTAAAAAGGGAGATGTGCCTGAACGGCATGTTATACAGGTCGAAATACCCTCGGAAACTGAGTCTGCTCTTGATTAAGCGCGACAACAATCGCCGAAAAATCCGCCGTCCTGTCAACGCCGAGGGCAGCCACCGCAGACTTCGCAACGACCGAAACGGCGAATTCTCCGGGTCATAAACAAAATAATTCCAATTCCGATGCTCCGCCGGCCAGCGCCCTGAAAGAATCGACGGCACGCACGCCGAACTATACCCAAAGACCGAAGTCAGCCGCTTGCGGTTCGGGGCAGACCGCCGCATGAACGGATCCTGCTTGACGATTTCCCATCCGCACGCGTCGATGAAAATAAACAGTGGCAGAACATTCTTCACGACAGCAATCCCTGGGCTTTGCCGCGCTTGCGCCCGGACCGGAGGGCGCGGGATTTGCCGCGTCTCCCTCCGCCCAGGGAAATGTGGACCAGCCAGGGCCGCGCGTCATCGGGTGGAAAATCCACCGGAACAATCGCCGCAAGCCTCGGCTGGGCCAAAAACGGAATCGTTTGAATCATAGGTTCGTAAAGCTTCATTCGGTTTTTCATTTCCAATTGGATACGTCATCGAAAAGAATTTCATGCCACGCCGGCGCGCGGCGGCTGCCAAAAAGCTCTGGGTTGTTCGGCGCCCATCCGGTCCCCAAGGGGCAACCCCAATCAAACCGACCAAGGCCCCTGAAGTTTTGGGTCGAACGGCAAAAGAATCGATCCAGTCCCGCACCAATTTCGGCAATTTCCCATTTCCGCACGAAATAATAGTCAGGTCGCGGTCGAAATTGGCGGCGTTTGGCTTCGTCAAATGAAGAGAATTGAAATTGAGCAGTTCCAGATTCATCCGCCAGGGTTTTCCCAATCTCCGCGTCAGTGAATCGCACACTTCCTTGGCCTTTTTTCCAGCGGGCAAATCTTCGTAAACGATCAAAACTTCCAGGCGCCCGTCGGCGGTGCGTGCGGAGGAGTCAGGAAACATGTCGCTCGGCTCAAATTGCATAAGAGTGTTCTTATAGTATTTTTGGAATCCGCTGACATGGGGTACCCGCCCCGATTTTAGTTTCAGGGATTTCTTTCATTTTCTAACGATGTTGAGCGCCAGGTGTCGGCGCAGGAGTGGGCGTTGGCGCCGGCTTTGGCGGAACTTTCGGCGACGGCATCGGCGCAATGCCTGAACCCGGCACTGGAACCATTGTGCCGGGCAACGGTTGCACCGGCTTTGGCGCAATGATAATAGGATTGACGGGCGGCGCCATAGTCGTTTGCCTCGGTATTACCAACACCGGAACTCCTCCCGAGTTTCGGGGAGTTACAACAGTCGAGTTGCCTCGCACTGCTGCCCCCGGATTGGCTGGAGCCGGTCCGCCGGGATTTACAGGCGTCGCGCCGCCTGGACGAATTGGCGTCGCACCCGCGCTCCGATTCGCCGGTGTGCTGCCTCCCGGATTGGGAAGGGTCACTCCGCGAGGCTGAATGGGAACCGGCCCGCTGGGATTGATTGGAGTTATGCCAGTGGGATTATTCAATGGTTTGACACCTTCGAGACCGATGGGTCTCGCTTGTGCGGGCGTTGCTGGAACGGCAAGCGGCGGGTTAAATCCCTGCGTATTTGCCGAAGCTCCGTTAACCACATTCGTCCCCGCCTCACAAACGTTCGTGCCAAATCCCACGACCAAGACTAAAACTGTCGCCGTCTGAATGCCCAACCACCTTTTCATCTTACCTATTGTTCCAGCATCAACAGTGCCGACCTCTTTGCCCCGACAAAGCATCATCTTGCAGGCGCAATTTGCATGTTGGCCCGCGATGCGTTTGCAATTTGCATGGCCTTTATTTCGAGGCGGTTTCATTGCGACGAAGATGAATGAGCACAGGGGTAAACTACGTATTGTTGATCCCAATCGGGCCGCATAGTTTTGGCGCCGCCATGACGGCAAAAGGAAATTAAAATTCCTCAAACACCACTAAATTTATGAGCCAGCTCTATGACACTTTTCTCGCGGAACTTGAGGACATCTACGATGCCGAAAAACAATTGGTCAAAGCCCTGGCGAAAATGGCCGATGCCGCCAAACACGAGGAGTTAAAGGAGGCGTTTCGCGAGCATCTTGAGGAAACTGAAGAGCACGTCCGTCGTGTAGAGAAGATTTTTGATGTTCTTGGCGAAAAAGCTGCCACCCGAAAATCCAAGAGCATGCAGAGTCTTATCACCGAATGCACCGAACTCATCGAGGAGGATTTCGGCGACGCCGCGTTGGTTTGCGCCGCGCAAAAAATCGAGCACTACGAGATCGCTTCTTATGGCTGCCTGCGCAGTTGGGCGCAATTCCTGGACATGGACGACCCCGCCAACCTTCTCGAAGAAACCCTCGATGAGGAAAATGCAGCCGACGAACATCTTACGTCGCTCGCCGTTCAAGTCATCAATTTGGATGGAGAAGACGGGGAAGGCGAAGACAACGATGCTGCGGTTGATTCGGACGCCCGTTCAACTTCCGGGCCGGCGAATAGATCGCAGTAATGGAGCGGCGTTGCGACAGCAACGGACTCTCCAGCCGCTAACCAAGCATCCACATGAGCTGCCGCAGGCGAAGCTTTGACGAGCAATCCAATGAGGTAATTCGTGTCGAGGTGGATCATCCCTGACGCCGACTGTCGGTTGCCTGACGTTCCTCGCGCAATTCACGCAGATATTCTTCGGCTTGGGAGGGGGGGGTGAGCATCCTCTTGCAATCGACTCAACGCCTCGCGTGGCACGAGTTTTTAGTTGACAGTAGTCTGACTTGTTTGGGCCGGGCGCAACTCCACAACTCCGCTTCCTTTGCGGATTTGAATTTTCTCGCCGGCGAGCGCCATCTCGATTAACTCGCCCAAGCCCGGGGTGGCTTCTTCCACAGTCAACGTCTTCACGAGAAGAATCTTACACCGTTAGCGTATTTTCGCCAACAGTATTGGACGGTCTCAAACTTTAAACGCAATGAGCGTTGCAGCGTTGATTTAACAGGTTCAATATGCAGGCGAACTGCTTGCGCATAAACACTGATAATGAGGCGTCAGCAAGCCTGCATGAATGAAGAAGCGGTGGCATTTAATGGTCGTCCTGGTGATCCTCCTTGTGGGGGGGATAGTCTGGTTGATTTTGTCGGCGGCTCCGGTCGGATCACCCGTTGCTCTCACTTTGATTACGAATTCGCCAAGCCAATCTGCCAGCGGAATGCTCTTTGTCATTACAAATGGCGATGAGCGGGCCATTTTGCTGACTGACTTGATTGTGGAGACGAATTCGCCTGAAGGCTGGCAAGCGTTCAGTCACACGACGCCGACGCATCCTCAACGGCTGGCGACTGGAGATACCAAAGACTTGGCGATCCCGCCACCAAACGGCGAGAAATCGTGGAGGCTGCGTGTTACTTATGGCAGGGATGTTAAAGGCCCATTACTATTCTTGGGCAAGGCTTCGTTTGCAATTTCCCAGCACAAATGGCCCGGGCAAGGCTTTGGCGTCATGGCTGGAAGCAACTCGTGCATCAGCGGAGTGATGATGAGATGAGGTCCAACAAACCAATTGAGCGAATGCGATCACGATGGTTTGGTCTGCTCCTGTTGCAAATCATCTTCGCCGTTCGCTGTCTAGCGGCGGACAGGTTGGCCGAACCGGGTCTAAATCAGCCGGTGGGCCCTTTGCCTTTGGCCGCGCAAAAACTTCCAACCTCGCAAATAGTGCGAATCACGGGGAAGCGCATCGAATTTAAAGGGCGACCGGTCGATCTCGCACTTTCACGCGACGGCTCGACCTTGTTCGTCAAGAATATTAACAATTTGCTGGTTGTGGATGCCGAGGCCTGGACACTTTCCCAAACGCTCCCCTACCCCGCCGCCGGCGCATCCCTGCACGGGATCGCGCTGAATCGCGCCGAATCACGCCTCTATATTACCGGCGCGGATGACGAACTCTACGAATGGAACGTGGCCGGTAATTTCCCGGTGGAATTTTCGAGGACCATGCACATGCCGCACGCTTCGGACCCGTGCGGTCTGGCGATTTCCGCTGATGGCGCGAAGGCTTACGTTTGCCTGTCGATTTCCAATGCGCTGGCTGTGGTTGATTTGAAAGGAGGGACTGTCATCCAATTGATCAAAGTCGGCATCGCGCCGTGGAACGTGGTCCTCTCCTCGAACGGTGCGACAGCCTTCGTTACTGATTGGGGCGGACGTTTTCCGACCGGTTCTGAGTCCTCAGCAAAGTCCGCCGGAACACCCGTCGTTGTGGACAATCGCGGCGTCGCCTCCAGCGGGGTTGTTTCGATAGTGAATTTGGCAACGGGCGTTGAGGAAGCCCAAGTGCCGGTCGGTCTGCATCCTTGCGACCTCGTTCTCAGCCGCGATGAGCAAACTCTTTACGTCGCAAACGCCAATTCCGATGCCGTCACAGCAATTGACACTCGCGCGCACGTCGTCAAAGAAACGATTCGGATTCGTCCAGACCAGGCGTTGCCTTTCGGCAGTGAACCGGATGGATTGGCGTTGAGCGCGGATGGAAAGAATTTGTTCGTCGCGAACGCAGGCAATAACGCGGTAGCCGTCGTTCGATTGCCGGAAGGACGCCGCGCAAAAAGCGAAGTCGAAGGCTTTTTTCCGACCGATTGGTTCCCTGGCGCAGTCGCTGCGGACAAATTGTTCGCCTTCATCGCGAATGTTAAGGGATTGGGAACCCACGGCACGAATTCGGAGGCGACTTCCTGGAAAAGTTCGGATTCTCTCGGGACTATTGACCGTATTCCAATCCCGCGCGGAGGCGCGTTGAGAAAAGCCACCGCGTCAGTCGTTGAAAACGGACGCATTGGAGCGATCAAACGCGCTTTTGAACCTGCCGTCGCAAATCGTCCGCCGGTGCCGGTTCCGGCTCACGTCGGCGAACCTTCGGTATTCAAGCACGTCCTTTACATCCTCAAGGAGAACAAGACTTACGACCAAATGTTCGGGGACATTTCACGCGGCAACGGGAATTCAAACCTCTGCATTTACCCGGAACGCGTCTCTCCGAACCATCACGCATTGGCGACGCAATATGTTTTACTTGACAATTATTATTGCAACGGCGTCAATTCCGCCGACGGCCATTCCTGGAGCACCGAGGGCAACACGACCGACCATCTGGAAAAATCCTTCGGCGGATTTTCGCGCAGCTACACCTTCGGGGACGATCCCCTCACCTATTCATCGACCGGTTTCATTTGGAACAACGTGCTTGAACATGGCCTGAGTTTCCGAAATTACGGCGAGTTCGATTACGCTTCCGTTCCCAGTGGCGCTACCTGGCAGAAGATTTACACTGACTTCACAAATGGCGCACATTCGATCAAGTTTGCTCAAAACATCGGCCTTGCGCCCTTGCGCCCGTACAGTTCCACAAATGTTCCCGGCTGGAACCTCGGCATACCCGATGTCGTACGCGCTTACGGCTTCATCAAGGAACTCAAAGCCGCCGAAGCCGCGGGAAACTGGGCCGCATTTCACCTTCTCTATTTGCCCAATGATCACACCGGCGGCAAACCGCCCCCGCAAGCTCAAGTCGCCGATAATGACCTCGCCTTGGGTCAGGTTGTCGAGGCCGTGACCAAAAGTGCATTCGGGAGCAATTCAGTCATTTTTGTGATCGAGGACGACCCTCAAAGCGGCTACGATCATGTGGATGGCCATCGTTCAATATGTCTGGTCATCAGCCCCTACACCAAACGCGGGCAAACCATCAGTTCCTTCTACAACCAGGCCGGCGTCCTCCATACAATGGAACAAATCCTTGGATTGCCACCGATGAACCAGCAGGATGCCCTTGGCCCGCTGATGTCCGAGTGCTTCAACGCGATACCTGATTTTACTCCTTACACCGCGTTTACCAACCAAGTTGATCTTACCACCGGCGGAAAATCTCGATTAAATTTAAAAGCCGCCCAGTATTTCAAAAAAGTCCAAAAGATGGATTTTTCAAAACCCGACCAGATAAACGAAAACACCTTCAACCGTTATATCTGGTATTCGATCAAAGGAAATGTTCCCTATCCTGCTGAATTCGTCGGCGGCCATGGCAAAGGTTTGAAGGAACTCGGCCTGTACATCGACAAGTCCGCAAAGGACGCCGATGATTGACGACGCGCGATTTTCTTCAGAGCAAACTTGCGCCTACAAAAGTCCGGTCGCCTGCACCAACCGCACTAACCCATAAGCCGCGATTCCCGTGGCCGGAAGAGTCAATACCCACGCCCACAGGATGCGCTCGACTACTGACATTTTGAGCGCGTTAAAACCCTTCGTGCAACCGACGCCGATGATCGAAGTGGTCACGACGTGCGTCGTTGAAACAGGCATCCCCAATTGTGCGGATACTAACAGCACCGTCGCACCCGCCGCCTCAGCAGCGAAGCCATTGACCGGATGCAATTTCACCATTTTGTGGCCGAGAGTTTTGATGATGCGCCAGCCTCCCGCCGCTGTGCCAGCGCACATCGTCAATGCGCAAAGAACTTTAATCCACAGCGCGATGACCAATGGATGCCCTGGTTGCGGTTCGGCGGCCTTCAAGAAACCAAGCCAATCCGGCAGATTGACGAACGCGCCCATGCTCGTGGCTGTCATCAACGCGAGCGCGATGACTCCCATGTTTTTCTGCGCGTCGTTTGTGCCGTGGCTGAAACCCATGTAAGCGGCGCTGAACAATTGCAGTTTTCCGAAAGTGCGATTCACTTTGACGGGTCGCCAATTTTGCAAAATAAAATAGAGAACGCCCATTATCAGGTAACCGCCAATAAAACCGATGATCGGCGAGCCCACCATCGGAATTAGTACTTTCCAGAGGATTCCAGTGCCTTTCCACCAGTGGACTTTGCCCGGAACGCTCCAAATAATGACCGACCAATTATCGTGACCCGCCCCAAGACATGCGCCGCAAAGGCCGCCGATCAACGCGTGCGAAGAACTGGAAGGCAGCCCGAACCACCACGTAATCAAACTCCAAACAATCGCGGTCAAAAGCGCGCAAAGGATAACCGGCATCGTAGCCACTTGCGGGTTAACAAGTCCGGAAGCGATGGTCGCGGCAACGGCGGTGCCGGATAGCGCCCCGATCAGGTTTGTAATTGCCGCGAGAAAAACCGCTTCGCGAGGTGACAGAACGTTCGTGGCGACAACCGTGGCGATGGAATTTGCGGTGTCGTGGAAGCCATTGATGTAGGTAAACACCAGGGCAATGATAATTACGGTGAAGACGAGTGCCATCGCGCCGCCTTAAGAATTCTTCAGCACGATATGCATGACGACGTTGCCCACGTCGCGACACCGGTCCACGACTTTTTCAATCAGTTCGTAAAGATCGCGGATCGCAATGATTTTCAAAGCGTCGTATTTGCCGCTGTAAAGGTCGCGCAAGGACTCGGTCATTAGTTTGTCGGCCTCGCCTTCGACATATTGCAAGCGGTCATTAAGTTCCTTGGCTTTTTCCAGTTCGGTCATGTGGCGCAGTTGCTTGATCATGTCCAGGACGCCATCAATCGCTTTTTCCATCATTTCGGCATGCCGGGAAAAATCCAATCCACTCAGATGCTGCTGGGCGATGAGAAAGCGTTCTGCCACTTTCTCCGCCGTTTTGGGAATTTTATAAAGTCCGCGAGCCAAAGCCTCGATGTCTTCGCGTTCAAGGCCGGTCACAAAAGTGTTCACCAATTCCGCGCTGATCTCCTCTGAGATTTTTTTCTCCTTGCGGCGGGCCAGGACGAGGGCGTCCATATTTTTTGTGTCCTGCGGAGACTTCATAATTTCCACAGTAAGCCGGACACTCGCACGGGCTTCCTGAGTGGCAGCTTCCAGCAACGTGAGAAATTTGTCGCCTTTCCCAAAAAATTGTCGGAGCGAAAACATTTAGTGGAATATTGTCGGAGCGGAGATTGAACGCACGTCAAAACTGCGCGGCACAGTTACGTTGACAGCGGCGCGTCTTTCGCGCCCGAGTGGCGAATGTCCTCAGCCTGGCAAAGATAAACAACATCTTCGGCAATGTTGGTCGCGTGATCGGCAATGCGTTCCAGGCTTTTAGAAGCGTCGATCAACCGTAGAAAACTGTCGATCGACGCCGGATTGTCGATCATTTGTTGTGTTAACGTTCGTTGGTTTTGTTTATTGAGCCGGTCCACTTCCTTGTCGCGCGGAAGGACGCTTCGGGCCAGGGCAGAGTCACGGTTGTTAAAGGCGTTGACAGCGTCAGCGAGCATATCCATCGCCAACTCAGCCATGCGGGGCAATTCAATCTTGGCGTTGACCAAAGGCTCTTTGTGAAGATCATGGGAGCGTCTAGCGATCTTGGTCGCTTCATCCCCAATTCTCTCCAAATTCTGCGAGATTTTCATCGCCTGTGTGACGAGGCGCAGGTCAGTCGCCAAAGGAGCTTTGGTCAAATGTTGAATGACGAAATCGTCGATCTCCATTTCGATCTCATCAAGGATACGGTCGTTTTCAACGACGCGACGCGCCAGTTCTCCGTCACGTGAACTCAATGCCTGCACAGCGTCGTTCACAGCGGCCTTGGCGTGACCGGCCATGACGATGAGTTTGTCCCGCAGTCCGTGGAGTTCAGCCTCAATATGGGTTTCCATTCGTGGAATCCAAACTATCCAACTCGGAGGAGGATGTCACAAGTTAAGTATTTCACAGTTCGGGCTGTTCGGAAGAAATAACGCCCGACAGGCTCACCGGCCCTTGGCACACCATCAGCAATTGATATGGAAACAATTAGACATCAGACATTTGTAAGTTTTTCATTGACGTTTGTAAGGTATAACACTACAAACATGAAAGGTTTTCCCCCTCATTAAGTCCTACGGCGAGTTTTGAGAGAGTGAAAACAGTAAAACAAGGAGTTGAAAATAAAGAATTCCGGCAATGAAAATTGGAAAAAATCTAAATAGCGGGCTTTTGTGTACAAATTTGCTTTTATTGGCAGCGATCTTCATGTCTGCGCTTTCGCCAGCAGTGGAAGCACTAACGATCGTTTCCGACCCCGGTTTTATACCTTCTGCCAAGGCGCCTTTGGCCGGAGTTTTGGTGGTGCAAACGGATGTTAATTCATTCGTCAGCGTGTCGGTGAACGACGGGAGCAATACGTGGACGCATGACTTCTACGACTTCACCAATAAACACGCCGAAACGTTGTTGGGGTTTAAACCGAATCGATTGAATCGAATGACCGTAACCGTAAAGGACCAATTTAGGAACACCCTCACAAGCCCCATACAGCCGGCATTTGACTCAGCGCCATTGCCCGCTTTTATGCCTCCCGTGATCCTCGTCACGAACAATCCTTCGATGATGGAGCCAGGCTACACAATGTTTCGTGTGAACAATCAAACCAACGGCGAGAGCAGCATTACAATAGTTGATAATTTTGGCCAGGTCGTGTGGTTTGTACAGTCAACTATTGCAGGCGGCGGAATCGGAACCGTGCCGACCCCCACGGATATTCGCCAATTGCCTGACGGAAAGCTTTTTTTCCCTGAGACTTCTCGAATAGGATTCGGCGAATCCGACATGCTTGGCAATGCGACCCTCGTTTATAACGCCGCGCCTGGTTATCCGGTGGATGGGCACGAAGATCTGCTGACCGATCATGGAACCGTTCTTTACTTGAGCGTGGCTGATGAAAACGTCAAAAATTTTCCCACCAGTTCGACGGACCCAAAAGCGCCAATAGAAACTGCCAATGTGAGCGTTGGCAATGTGGTGGAAATTTCCACGACTAATTCGACCGCGTTCTCAGCATGGTCGCTTATTGACATGCTCGATCCAACGCGGGTTGATTACTTGTGCTTTGCTTTGGAAGCCGATTTCGGAATTGATCCGGAACACGCCAACGCGCTTGTTGACAGTCCATCGGACGACTCCATCATCGTTTCCATGCGCAATCAGGACGCAATTGTGAAGTTCACGAGATCGGGACAGATCAAATGGATTCTTGGGCCGCATGAGAATTGGAGCGCCGCATTTCAAAAGTATTTGTTGACCCCAGTGGGGACGCCGTTTACGTGGAATTACGGGCAACATGCGCCGGTGATGACTCCTCAAGGGACGTTACTTTTCTTTGACGACGGCAACTGCCGAGCAGAACCTTTTGAAACGCCGGTGCCTGACCAGGATAATTATAGCCGCGCAGCAGAGTTTAGCGTTGATGAGACCAACATGACGGTGTCGCAGGTTTGGGAGTTTACCGGCACGAACTCAGCCAACGGGTATTCCGACCGGCTTTATTGCGGCCTCGTGGGCAACGCCTCGTGGCTTCCACAGACCGGAAATGTTTTGGTGACTTACGGAGCCGTTTCTTACGAAAATGGGTTGCATCCGAGCGCGATCGCGACCAACGCGGAGATGGTTCGGATCAAGGAAGTGACCCACGACGCGAATCCCACGGTTGTGTTTGACATCGAATTGTTTGATCCGGGCACTACCAACACAAATTACAATGGTTATAACACCTACAGAAGTTACAGAATTCCTGATTTGTATCCTCACCAGGCAATTCCCGTGCAGGCCCTCACAGTTCAGGATGCTTCGGGGAGCCCTTTGTTGCAATTCACGGCGGATCCAGTGCGAAATTACGTCGTTCAATCCTCTGAGGACCTTATCAATTGGACTACCATCGGAAATCCGGAAGCTGATGATGCGGATGGGGATTTCTCATTCCAGGACGATTTAGGGGACGGGACTATAACAGAATATTACCGTGTCATCACTCAGTAGGACGGTGACACGAAACGCATTCTAATTTTTGGCCGGCCTCAAATAACTGATTCCGGTCATTGTCAGCAACGGGAGAACATGCGGCATATCGTTTTTACCGACGACAATGACCGTCGTCCTGCCGAGAGCAATCCGGTAGCGATCAGTCACCTCATATTTCTCACCGTCTGCCATCTTAATCAAAAAAGGAACGCCTTCGTTGATGGCTGTTTGAATCTTATCGCGAGTCATGGCACCTCAGATTCGATCAATCGCCGGGATTCGTCAACTTTTCAAAATTACCGCCGAATTCGGTGATTTCTTGGTCTTTTGAAGGCGGCGGGCGGATGCGACAAATTCGCCGGATGAGGTTCTGAAGACCGAGACGAGAAACACTCGAATTGGAACGTTGTGTGCTCCGGAGAGATACCGCACAACGCGCTGGGCGGAATTGTCTGACTCAGGGACCAAAATGATCATTGAGTGGCTCGCGTTTACTTTGTCAGGAAGCGGCACGCCGAAATGATCGTTGAAGGCCTGAGCAAGAGTTTTTTTCGTAAATTTATTTGTCAGCGCGTCAATTTGATTGAGTGAGAGGCCGTTTACCCACGAAGCGTTGTCAAGCGTTTCGCCGAGGAGGGTGTGCGATTCTTTGTCTCGTTTTATAGTCAATACTACTGTATTGCCTTGGTTGTCAAGGGCCAGGAGGTCGATGCAGCCGCCGCTGGAAGTCATCAATTCTCTTCCGATCGGAAGGAGGTCGATGCCGAGAAATTTGTCGCCTTTCCGAGTTGTGCCATTCCGCGCGGGCCTTGGCGACTCCACTTCGACGGGTGCGGAAAGCGCCGGAGCTTCATAATGTTTGATTGGTGTGGGCGTAGGCGGCGGTGGCGCTCCGTTTCTGTTTGCCTGAAATTCCAGTGACAATCGTCTGGCCGCTTCGATTTGCACCGGCGTCATTGTCGCGGCGAGGCTTTTGCGATTGTGAACTGCGTTGGAATCGTTTTGGGCGGCGGCAAGATCGTACCACTTGAAAGCTTCCACGGCATCCCTGGGGACACCCTGGCCGAGGCCGTACATGATCCCAAGATGGCGCTGAGCCGAGGCATCGCCGTGTTCGGCAGCTTCCTGGTACCATTTCATGGCCTCGCCGTAATCTGCCTGCACTCCAAGGCCGATGTAGTAAGCGTCGCCAAGCCGAGCCTGGGCTTTGGGATCGCCCTGCTCGGCAGCCTCACGGTACCACTTCACAGCCTCCGCGTAATCCTGCGCGACTCCTTGCCCATTGCAGTAACACAATGCCATCTTGAATTGCGCGCTGGGATCGCCCTGAACGGCTGCGTCGCTCCACCACTTGACAGCGTCGGGGATGCTTTGCTCGACGCCGGAGCCGTTGCAATAGCATTCGCCCAGTTGAAATTGCGCCGCCGGAACGTCCTGCACGGCCGCCTTGCGATACCACTTGAAGGCTTCCGCAGGGTCGCGCTGAACGCCATCGCCCCATTCGTACATTTGAGCGAGGTTATATTGAGCCCGGGCGTTGCCTTTCTCCGCAGCTTTGCGGGAGGCTTTGACGGTGTCGGCGGGATGGCGAGTTCCGCGGTCGTAAGTCACGCCGTATGAAGCGATCTGTCGGAGATTCAACTGAGCGCGCGTGTTTCCATGATACGCCGCTCTCCAATACCAGCCCACAGCCTCCGCCCCATCAATTGGCGTCTCGATTCCCAATTCATACATGAAACCGAGCGTGGCCTGCGCTTCTGCATCGCCTCTTTCAGCGCGTTGCCGGACATCCTTGAAAAGGATGGAGACCGAAGGTTCGCCCTTTGATTTGCCGTTGTATTTTGTGACGGCAGATTTGCCGTGGCCCGGGCTGACGACGGTCCATTCCACTTCATCGTACCCGCCGACACCGCCGATGATCCATTCCTCAAGCCGCTTCGGATCGTTTAACGCCTCGCAACTGACTTCCTGGAGGTCGTTGCCGTGAACTTCCCAAAGTTTTAGGGCAAATGGCATGAATTATTTACGCGGACTTATCTTCATAAAATTGCGTGGACGTGTACGGTGCGGCAATAATCTGCCCCCACTGTCGCAAGGCTTACGCACTTTAACTTCGAGGTAGGGACGCCTCGCCGAGGCGTCCGCGGACGGCTCGGCGAGCCGTCCCTACCCTTGATTCTAGTCGGAAGCGCGTCCAAGGAATTCGCCGGTGGCCGTTTTGAAGAGCGCTATGAAAAGAACGTCGATGGGCACTCTGTGTTGCGCGGCAAGATAATTGACGATTCGTTCGGATGAATCATCCAAATCGGAGGTGAGGATCAGCATCGAGTGCGCCTCATTAACGATTTTCGGGATGGAAACGCCAAAGTGATCGCTGAAGGCCTGCCAGAGCGGTTTGCCTGTGAAGCCTTTGGTGATCGTGTCGATCTGGTCGTAGGAAAGTTCGTTGACCCACGATGCGTGGTCCAGCGTTTGCGCCAGAAGTTCGTGCGGTTCCTTATCGCGTTTTAAAACAAGCACGACAAGGTTTGCCTGACCGTCGATGGCCAGTAAGTCGATGCTGCCGTTGCCGGTGGAAACCTGCCTGCCGACCAGCAGAACATCGAGTCCAAGGATGGTTTTATCTTTTGCGAGCCATTCCTGCAGCCGCTGTTCATCGTTCAATGCTTCGCAAGTGACTTCCTGCAAGTCCTTTGTCTTGACCTGCCAGAGTTTCATATTGATTGGCATAAGCTTATTCTTTCTATTGTCTGCAATCTTCCAGTTTTTTTTGCCCTTAGCTCCGTTCACCGGGGGCGTGCAACGGCTGCAACTGTGGCCATATAACTCCATTTTGCCCAAGGGCGCGGGGCGAGTCAACTACCCCTTTCGGTCGGCACGAGCCCGCAAAAACTCCGATAGGCGGAAATCCCCAAACACGCGACAACCTTGATTAGCTTTGATTAGTCTTGATTGGTCGATTGGAAAATTTGGCGCAAAACCAGCGTTACCCGTTGATTCATAATAAATTATGAGATAAATACCGGTTAAGAGAGTGAATTTGGATTGACGGCTCAACCTTGATTGGCTGTTTGGGATGATTCGCAACATGGAATTGCCAATTGGTGCCTGCTTTTCAAAGACGCTCCTTCCCACGCGCAAAGTTTCCACATATTGCAGTGACTCGCAACGACGTTACTCAATTCCGAGTTCAGGCGGGAGGATCCTGGCATAGGTGTTGGTGCAGGATGCCGACGAAGGGGAGGTTCCGGTAGCGTTCGGCGTAATCCAAACCGTAACCGACAACGAAATGGTTTTGAATCGTGAAACCGACGTAATCTGCGGAAATCGGTTCCATGCGGCGCGAGGGTTTGTCCAAAAGCACACAGATCTTGATCTGGCGGGGCTTGAGATGGCTGAGCTTGGCCATGACCCGGGTCAGCGTTCTGCCTGTGTCCAATATGTCGTCCACCACGAGGACATCGCGGCCTTTGACATCCAGGCGCAGTTCCTTGGTGAAAACCAATTCGGCTGACTCGGTGCCCGCGCCATAACTTGAAACACCGATAAAATCCAACCGCAACGGCATTGATAGTTTGCGCAGCAAATCGGCGAGAAACACCACCGTTCCGTTTAGAAGCGCGACAATCACGAGATCACTCCCTGCGAAGTCGCCTTCAATTTGGCGCGCCAGTCCTTGAACGCGCCGGGCCAGGGTTTGTTGAGAAATCAGAACCGACTCGATTTCCTTCTGCCAATGGGGAGGTGGTTTTCGCGCGGGGCGTCGCATGGACCTTGACCCTACGGGAAAGTTTAATTCTTTAAAGTTCAAAGTGGACGCATTATACAGTGGTCATGCCTCATTTTCTGGCACAGGGCGGATTGATGATCTGGGTGATCGTGGCCACCAGCGCCGTGGCGTTGGGGGTTTTTCTGGAGCGCCTTCTGCAGTACCATCGCGACCACATCAATTCCACGGAATTTCTCAATGGCGTGCGAAATGTTCTCAAGCGCGACAACGTCGTCGAAGCGCTGGCCATTTGCGATGCCACTCCGGGGCCACTCCCCCGATTGGTCAAAGTCGCAATATTGAACCGGGATCGCGGTCGGGAAGCGGTTCGCGAAGCGCTCGAGGACGCCGGGTCGTGGGAGGTGCCGCGCCTGGAGGAAAAATTGAACCTTCTGGCGACCATCGCGCAAATTGCGCCGTTGCTGGGGTTGCTCGGCACCGTGCTTGGATTCATGCAGGTGTTTCGCGTGATCGATTCCGACGGGTTGAATTCTCACATCAGAGTGCTTTCCCACGGCATCTGGCAGGCGATGATTTGCACTGCGGCGGGGCTTTCGGTTTCGATCCCTTCGTACGCGGGTTACAATTACCTTGTGGGGCGTGTCAATACCATTGTTCTGGACATGGAACAGGTTTCCAGCGAGATACTCAATATAGTTGCCCCGCAGGAGGGCGTTGCCGTGTTGCGAACGGAATGAAGTTCGAGCGCAAAGCAAAAATCCTTCGAGGTCCGCTAAACGCGGCGCCCGTCGCGGGAGTGGTGATGCTGCTGCTGATTTTCATCATGATCTCCTCGCTGCTCTATACGCCGGGAGTGCTGATTGAACTTCCGATAGCCACCCCGCTCACCATCACAGATAACCCAACCGTCGTCGTGGCAGTCGATTCCAATGGGCAATGTTTTTACGACAATCAACCGGCGGAGTTGCCCGATCTAAAAGTTGCGTTTAAGAATCGCTTGCGCGACGCGGCGGCGCAGTCGCGGAAACTGACGCTGGTGTTGTGGGCGGACAAGTCTGTCAAGAACGAAGTTCTCATGAAACTGGAAACGTTGGCGGAGGCATCGGGAATCGCGGAGGTTTTAATCGTGGGAAACCCGCCGATTTTTGGGGCATCGGAATGAGCGAGGCCGCAAAGAGTGTTTCTGTGTGGACGAACGGACGCTTCATCATGGTGGTGGCGGCTCTTTTTGCGCTGCAAGTTGGGTTGATCGCTTTGTTTGGGGCGAGGACGACCGAGCCAACCGCTGCTCCGGTTCCGGTGACACGGTTTCGGGCGACCCGGGCGGAAATGAGCCAGCAGCAGCTCATGTACATGTTTTTTGTCAGTGACCCAACTGTGTTTCCGCTGCCGGGCAAACATGGTTTTTCCGGACGCGCGTGGATGAACCAACCGCCCGAGCAATATCAATCCTCCAATCTACTCGAATCTCCGATATTGCTGGCGCTGGACACATCGAAGCTGGGGGCGGGATCAAATTTTCTGAATGACACGAAAACAGCCGCGCCGCTCGCGATTGCCCAAATGCAGTACCCACAGGTGGAGGCATTGCCAGTTTTTCTTTCGCCGCAAATTATGCCAACGCAAACGGTTTTTCGCATTGAAGGTGAATTGAAGAACCGCCTTATCGGCCCCCTCCCCCCGCTCCGGGCATGGCCGAGCTCGGGCACGAAATTGTTGACGAAAACCGTCGTTCAAATCGCGGTCAATCAGACAGGTGATATTCTCACCGCCCGGTTGCAGAGCCGCAGCGGTTCGCCGGATGCGGATGCCGACGCGGTGGCGAAAGCGTGGGCCTTGCGATTTCGGCCTTCGACTGACCCGACGGTTCAATGGGCTGAAGCCGTGTTCCAATGGCAGACAACTTTTTCCTCCGCCACAGGAGTTCAACCGTAAGGGGCAAACGCGATGTCAACCGAGAAGCTGATTTGCGCGTATGTGCTTTCTTTACTTGCGGGGCTTTCGATTCTGGCCGTATATTCTGAAATTCGCAGCCGGCGTTTTGGGCCGAGCCGAAAACAAGACCGCATTTTCCGCTGCGAGCGGTGCGGCGCGGTCTATACAGACGACGCGGACGTGGACCGCTCGCGGTGCTCCCAGTGCGGGGCGCTCAATGTTCCATTTGAGTTCTGACGGACCACCAAGGCCGGCTTAATTTTAATTTTATTTTAGAATGGATATCAACCTATGGGAATGTGGATTGGCAGAAATCGAAAAGCGCGCGTCACCTACGGATTTGACGAAATCGCTCTTGTGCCCGGCGAAGTGACGATCAACCCGAACGAAGTCGATACCTCCTTCAAAATTCCGCGCAAGGACGGCAGTTCCATCGAGCTGAAAATTCCGATTATCGCCAGCGCGATGGATGGCGTGACCGATGTGACTTTCTGCGTCGAGATGGGGAAGCTGGGCGGCCTGGGTGTGATCAATCTCGAAGGCATCCAGACGCGGTACGCCAATCCAGCCGAAATTTTACATGACATTCTTAATGCCGGGAAAGACGACGTCACGGCGTTGATCCAAAAGCTTTACCTGGAGCCGATTCAAGAGGATTTGATCGCTAAACGGGTCAGCGAATTGAAAGCGGGAGGAGTGCTGGCGGCGGTCAGTTCAATTCCGCAAAAGGCGGAGCGTTTTGGAGCCATTGCGCAGGAGGCCGGGGCGGATTTGTTCGTGGTGCAATCGACCGTCTCGACGGTCAAACATATTTCAACCGAATATAAGTCACTTGAGCTGGCGGACTTCTGCAAGAAGATGAAAATCCCGGTGATTGTCGGGAACGCTGTCACTTATAATGTCACACGGGAATTGATGGGTTGCGGAGTGGCGGGCGTGCTGATAGGCGTTGGGCCTGGCGCGGCTTGCACGAGCCGGGGAGTGCTCGGTTTGGGAGTGCCTCAGGTGACGGCCACTGTCGATTGCGCGGCGGCGCGCGATTATCATCATAAGAAAACCGGCCGGTATGTTCCGATCATCACCGACGGCGGAATGAGCAAGGGCGGCGATGTTTGCAAGGCGCTGGCGTGCGGGTCTGATGCGGTCATGGTGGGGAGCGCGTTCGCCCGGGCGAAGGAAGCGCCGGGCAAAGGGAATCATTGGGGGATGGCGACGCCTCATGCGAATCTTCCGCGCGGCACGCGAATCAAGGTCGGCTTGAGCGGTTCGCTGAAACAGATTCTTTTTGGGCCGGCGACAGTGGATGATGGATCGCAAAATCTTGTCGGGGCGATTACCACGTGCATGGGGAACGTTGGCGCGGCGACAATTCGGCAATTTCAAGAGACCGAAATTATCATCGCTCCGAGCATCAAGACGGAAGGGAAGCTTTTCCAAACGGTGCAAAACGTCGGGATGGGGACGCGGTAAGCACGTAAAAAACCTTCATAGATCGGTCGATCCATGAAGGTTTTTCTATTGAGTCGAAGAATTCTTAATTCTTCATTCTAAATTCTTAATTCGCTTCTTACGGCTTTTCTTCGTCTGAAAGATTGCGAATCCAGATGTTGCGGTAACGGATTGGATTGCCGTGGTCTTGCAATCCCAGCGGCCCCATCTCCGGCAGTTCATGCTTGTAAGCGCCCAGGGTGCGATGTCCCGTCGGGCCGATGATCGGCTGATGGTTCTGCACCAGAATGCCGTTCTGAATTACAGTGACGTAAGCGGGGCTGGCGAGTTTATGATCCTCCCATCGAGGGGCGGTATAAATGATGTCGTACGTCTCCCATTGGTCGGGCATTTTGCAGGCGTTGACGAGGGGGGGTGACTGGCCGTAGATCGCGCCGCATTGGCCGTCGGGATAAGTTGGGTTTTTATAGTTGTCAAGGACCTGGATTTCAAACTGGTTCTGGAGGAATACGCCGCTGTTGCCCCGGCCCTGGCTCGTCCCTTCGACTTTTGCCGGCTCCGCCCATTCGAGGTGCAATTGGAAATCGCGGAATTTTTCTTTGGTATAAATGAAGCCGCTCTTCGGGACGCATTCCATGACGCCGTCGTGGATCACCCATTTGGATTCGTTTCCCTTGCCGTCCTGCCATTTGGAAAGGTCTGTGCCGTCAAATAGAACAATCGCATCCGCAGGGGCCGCCGCGCCATGACTGAAGGTCGGAGCAGGTGTGACGACCGTCGGCTCCGGGCGATTGGGATCGTGGACATGCCACTTGCCGGAAGGGAGCATCGGCGTGTCAGTGTAGCCGGGTCTGTCTTCGGCCAACACCTGGGAAACCAGCCCTCCAAAGCCGCAAATGACGAGAGCTCCAGCCACAAAAAGGATTTTACGCATGTTTGAAATTCACCAGATTCCCGTCGAAATGGCAATAAGTACTTTGCGAGTTGTGAAGCGCTTTAAACCCTTGGCCATGGCAACTTACGTTAGTTGGAAGGTTGCGAATCGAGGGCTGGCGAATCCGGCGAAAGCTGCTTGCTTCAAGGATTTTTTTCCACAGGGTCACGTTGCATCGAAGAATCTCACAGACAAATTTTGTGTTGAAGCAAAATTTCGCTACCACATTCCAGCTAGAAAAGCGTTCCCAGGTCCCGAGCGCCATGCAGTACACGAATGACAATAATTCCGTCGGGAGTCGGTCGGTAAAAGATGATATATTCGCCGACTGGAAAGCTTCGGAGGTTTGGAGCGAGGTCGGCTCGTTCGCGGCCCATCAGCGGCATGGTCGCCAAAAGCCGGCATTTTTGGTCAATTAAATCGAACCATTTATCGGCGGCAGACGCATTATCTATTGCGATATGGACGCCAATTTCGATTAAATCCAATTCCGCCTGGCTCGTCCGTTTAACCGAGGACATTGGATCCCACCGATTATTTCACGCGTTCGCGAACCTTGCTGCGAATGGATGAAATATCAAGAGGCGCAACGTCACCACAATCAGCCTGCTCCAACCCAACCTCGATAGCGCGACGCAACTCTTCCCGTTGAAGGTTGCGAACGTCCTGAGATTCTCGCAACCAAACGAATAACTCCCAACGGTCGTCGGGCGAAAGCTGCTCCGTCGCTTTTTTTACGTCGGTGACAGTACTCATTTAAAGTTATAATACAGTATATTGCAGGCGAGCGAAACCGAAATTTCGACGTCCCTCCAAGCAAAATGTCGGCTTTGACTTCCGGGGTTTATGCGTGATACTTGAACGATTGTAACCGGACATGAGTGAAGAATCTACCTCCTCTCTCCAGGCCACGTGCGATCAACTTTCACGCGCCCTGGCGGATCGTTCGGCCCAACTCGAAAACGCCACCCGCGAGTTCGAGCAATTCGCCTATTCCGTCTCCCACGATCTGCGCGCGCCGTTGAGGGCCGTGGAAGGATTCGCGCAGATTCTTTCGGAAGATTACGGCGATGTCCTCGACGATGATGGAAAGCGGGCGATCAAGATTCTGGTTTCTGGAGCGCGAAAGGCGTCGCTGCTGCTGGAGGATTTGTTGACGCATTTTCGGATTTCGAGAAATCCCTTCAGCGCGGATTTTGTCAATATGAATTTATTGGTGGCTGAGAAAAAACGGGAACTGGAAGTCGCTGCCGGCAAGGCGGAAATCCGCGTTGGCAATCTTCCTGAAGCCTGGGGCGACGCGAAATGGCTGGGGACTGCGATTGAGCAATTGCTGCGCAACGCAATTAAATTCAGCCGAAACCAGGAAAAGCCGCTCATCGAAATCACCGGGAAAATGGAGGCGCGGGAAACGATTTACTCCATTCGCGACAACGGAGTGGGATTTGACGCCAAATATGCGGACCGGCTTTTTGGAGTTTTTCAACGGCTCCATGGCGAGGAGGAATTCGAGGGGCGCGGCATTGGTTTGGCCATCGTCATGAAGGTGCAGCGTCGGCACGGCGGCAATGCGTGGGCCGAGGGAAAAATCGGCCAGGGCGCGACGTTTTACATTTCTGTTCCGAACCGCGAAGCCGTTTCGGGAAGTTAAAGCATGGCATACGACGGCTTTGGCGAATTCGTGAAGTCGCTGGAGAATGCCGGCGAACTCAAGCGCATTCGCCAGCCAATCGCGACCGAGTTGGAAATCACCGAACTGGCTGACCGCGAAATGAAGTCGCCCGACGGCGGCAAGGCATTGCTGATTGAAAAGCCAACAGTCAACGGCGCAGTCTCTCCATTTCCACTCGCGATCAACACGCTCGGTTCGCATCGCCGCATGGCGCTAAGCCTCGGCGCGGATTCGATGGACGACGTTGCGGCGGAATTGGGGACGCTGGTCAAGGCGAAGCCGCCCGCAGGATTTTCGGAAGCGCTCAAGTTGCTGGGAACCGCGCTGGAACTTCGGCACGCGCGTCCAAAGCTGGTTTCGAGCGGACGTTGTCAAGAAGTGGTTCATCAGGAGGCCGCGCTTTCATCCGCGCAAGGCCCCTGTCCTACTCTGCTCTCGATCCCAATTCTCAAATGCTGGCCGCTCGACGCGGGGCGGTTCATCACGCTGCCGTGTGTCGTGACGCGCGACCCGGATACCGGAGAGCGCAATGTCGGAATGTATCGCATCCAGATTTTCGATGGGCGCACGACGGGAATGCACTGGCAATTGCAGAAAGTCGCCGCGCGGCACGGCAAACGTTATTACGAAACGGGCAAGCCGATGCCAGTGAGCATTTTTCTTGGAGGCGACCCGGCCCTGACTTTTTGCGCGACAGCTCCGCTGCCAGATGGTTTGGACGAATTTCTGCTGGCCGGTTATTTGCGGAAAAAATCGGTTCAACTCGTCAAATGCGTGACGAATGATCTCGAAGTTCCGGCAGATGCGGATTTCGTGATTGAAGGTTTTGTCGATCCCAAAGAGCCACTGCGTACTGAAGGCCCTTTCGGAGATCACACCGGTTACTACTCGCTGCCAGATTTGTATCCGGCGTTTCACGTCACAGCGATCACGCATCGCAAGGACGCCGTTTATCCCGCGACGATTGTCGGAATGCCGCCGATGGAGGATTTTTATATCGGCACGGCGAGCGTGAAGTTGTTCTTGCCGGTAATAAAAATGAATTTCCCGGAGATCGTCGATCTGGCTTTGCCAGCAGAAGGCGTTTTCCACAACCTGGTTTTTGTCAGCATCAAAAAAAGTTATCCGATGCAGGCGTTTAAGATCATGCACGGCCTTTGGGGGATGGGGCAGATGATGTTCACCAAATATATCGTGGTCGTGGACGAAGAAGTGAATGTGCATAACACCAGCGAGGTGCTTTTTCGGCTTTGTGCCGCGACGGACCCGCAACGGGATTCCATCCTCACGCGCGGACCTGCCGATGTCCTGGATCACGCGACGAGCGAGCTGGCCGTCGGATCGAAGTTGGGAATTGACGCGACTCGAAAAATGCCCGGCGAAGGGTTCAAGCGGGAATGGCCGCCGCTGATCAAGATGGACGAGGCAATCAAGGCGAAGATCGATCAATTTCGCGCGGCCGGCGGTTAGGAGTGTCTTAAATTGAAAATCCTGCGGGCTTCGTAAAGAATCGCAACGACAGACCGTGCTAGTTTTGATGCACGAATGCGGAAACGACCGTATGAGCAGCGTTGAATCATGTCGAAAGCAAATCAAGCCGCAGATGGACATTGTTGTGCTCTTATTGATGTCCATTGCGGCACCTTGGTTCGCCGCATTCATTCACTCTGTGTGGGTTTTTCATAGAGGATTTAGATTTTATAATGCTGAATTTGGCGGCAAATATTTTTTTGGAGTTATTTATGGTCACGGCTCAGAGATGCCGAATTTTCGGGATGATGTAATCGGCTGGACGCTGGCTTGCGTCATTCCTGGAGCAATCACATTTCTAATTCTATTGCCTTTCAGGCGCCTTGTTTGGGTTCATCGAATTCTTTGGGTGATATGCATCGCCTTATGGACCTTGATATTTTTTAAGAGCGAGGTTGCCATGAAATGAATTAGGAACCGCGCCAACTCCTTCCGAAAATAAAAGCAATCCAAATTAAGACACTACCGGGCGGTTGACATATTGGAACAGACGATTCAATTTTTCCCGTATGGCAAATCCCGGAAATTTTTGCGCGGCGCTGTCAAACTGTTTTCTAGCCGTTTTGCGAATTGTCATTGGTATCATGTTTTTTGAGCATGGAACTCAGAAGCTGTTTAATTATCCTGCGGGGTTTGGCGCCGTTCCGCTCCACTCGCTGATGGGTTTGGCGTCGGTTTTGGAAATAATTGGCGGGGCATTGATTGTCGTCGGTCTCTTCACGCGGCCAGTCGCCTTCATCTTATGTGGAGAAATGGCGGTCGCGTATTTCAAGCAGCACGCCGGGCACGGGCTTTGGCCGATTCAAAACGGAGGCGAGTTGGCGGTGCTTTATTGTTTTGTGTTTCTTTATTTTGTTGCCGCCGGACCGGGCGGGTTGAGCCTCGACCGCCTGCTTTTCCGCGGCAAAAAATCCGGCGGATAAATGTGAATTTGTCGATGGACGTGATTGACGCTGGCGTTACGCTTATGTTAGTTTTGTCTGGTCAACAGCTCGAACAACGAGAATTACCTGATTTTTATGAATAAAATCGCCGCAAAAAGATTGGTTGTCCCTTCGCTCCTTCTGCTGGCGCCGACTCTTGCCCAGGCGCACGTTCTTCCCGGGACCTCGCACGGATTTCAGGATGGCGTGATGCATCCTTTCACCGGCTTGGACCATCTGCTGGCGATGTTTGCCGTCGGGTTTTGGGCGATGCAGCAACGCGGGCGCGCGATGTGGCAGATTCCGCTGACCTTCGTTTCTGTGATGGTTCTCGGCGGAATTCTTGGCATCGCTGGCGCAAACATGCCGGGGGTTGAGATCGCGATTGGGTTTTCTGTTCTGGCTTTGGGCGCGTTGATCGCATTCAAGACTTCACTCGCGCCGAGCTTTGGGATGGCGATTGTTGGCGCGTTTGCGTTTTTCCACGGCTTCGCTCATGGCCACGAAATGCCAGCTTCCGCCGGCGCGCTTCCTTTCAGTTTGGGTTTCATCGTGTCAACTGTGACATTGCATGGCTTGGGAATGGCGGCGGGCCTGGGTCTTCGCAATCAAACGCAAGCAGTTCGTTTTATGGGAGCAGTCATTGCTGCTTGTGGTTTGAGCCTGCTGGCCTGATAGCGGTTCGTTCCTTTTTATAACGCTGAGTTTTCCGAGGCTTTCGGCTTTGGCCGGCCAAAGTTTAATTCTTTCACTTAAACAAGATTGTTCTTGTTTGCGGCGTTGACTCCTCGCTGGCCTCCGCGTTACCTATTGGGATGCCAAGCCTATCTGAGTTAACATCGAGCAGACTTAAGAGAATCCTTGCCATCATGGAGCTGATTGAGACGCTGCAAGGTCAGGCGAACTCGATTGTCAGCGTTGGCGGCGGGCATATTCCCCAAAAAACTTCCGCAAAGCGAACACCTCCCCGCGACACCAAACAAAAATCGCGGAAGCGCAAGAAAAGCAATTTGGCAAGCAGGACAAAACTCGTGGCGATTTCCTGAGGGAACCAGGAAATCGCGCTGGTATTTACGCATCCATGATTGCGCACCGTCACTTTTGCATTTGTTGCGTCGTCGCGCTTTGTTTGGTTGCTGGCATTGCTCACGGTGGAGATTGGCCGCAATGGTTCGGGCCGCAGCGTGACGGACACGCCGCCGCTGACTCTCCCGCGCTGGCAAAGTTGCCCACAGACCCAAAAGTCGTCTGGAGGAAAAAGGTGGGAGGCGGTTTTTCTTCACCGGTCGTTGCGGGCGGCAAACTTGTCTTTACCGACGAGGATGGCCGCCACGAAATCGCGCATCTTCTCGATGCCAAAAGCGGCGCAGAAATCTGGCGCTCCGAAATCGGCGACGTTTTCCAGGACGAATGGGGCGCAGGCCCGCGCAGCACGCCGCTGATGGATGGAGACCGTGTTTTTGTTCAATCCTGCAAGGGCGAATTCCGTTGCTTGAGTCTTGCCACGGGCAAAACGAATTGGGGCGTCAGCTTTGAGAAGGATTTCGGCGTAAAATTTCTCGGAAGCAAAGCCAACGAAGGCACCGCAGCCCGGCGAGGGAACAATGGGTCGTCTTTGGTTGATGGCGGTTCGATCATCGTTCCAGTGGGCGCGACGGATGGCGCGACGCTTGTTTGTTTTGACAAGGCCAGCGGAAAAGTATTGTGGAAGGCGGGCACGGACGAAGCCGCGTATTCATCGCCCGTCGTCGCGACTTTGGCCGGCGTCAAACAAGTCGTGGCTTTTACAGCCGACCATTTGATTGGCGTGGATCGTAAGAACGGAAATGTGCTCTGGTCCGTGCCGTTCCGCACAAACGCCAAACGCCACGCGGCGACACCGCTGATTTTCGGCGACACCGTTATTGTCAGCTCTCATTCGATTGGTTTGGTCGCGACGAAAATCGTGCGCGAAGGCAATCTGGTTCGAGCGACGCCGCTTTGGGCCAATCAATCGCTAAAGATCAACCTTTCTACGTCGGTGCGAGTCGGCGATTATCTTTATGGCCAGGGCGCAGGGCAGACTTATTTTTGCGCCAGCGCGCTTACGGGAGAAACCAAATGGAAATCGCCGTGGCCCGGCGCAAACGGCACGGAGAACACATCGACGATTGTCCTGGGAAATAATCTTCTCGCGCTGACGGACATGGGCGAATTGGTTTTGCTCGCAGCCGACCCAACCAAATATACCGAGTTGTCCCGCATCCAGGTTTGCGGAAAAAACTGGAATTTCCCAGCGTTGGCGGAGGACCGTCTCTACGTGCGCGATTCACGCGAACTTATTTGCTACGACCTTGCGCCTTAGTTTCCGCTCTCGGAAATTATTTAGACAACGCTTAAGGAATCTTCGTCGATGAACAAGTTTCGACTCCGAAATGGGCCAGGGCTGCTGATAAGAAGGTAATTGCGAATTGCGGCGCCCGGAGACGCGAACCATGGGTCTGATAACTTCAGCGCAGGATGGGTCCAGTTCGGCGGATCAGAATCGATTTTTGCGGAGAGATAAACAGCAACGGCCTGAAGATAGGCATCCAGAAGAGCGCCCTTTTCCAAGCGGCCCGATAGAATTTCCGGGGCCTGTTCAAGCATCGCCGGGCCTCCACGATCATGAAACTCATGCAGGAAATCTTTAATTTCCATTCCAGCGTCGGCCCCATCGAGAATGCGATTTGCGACTTCACTCAGGGTTTCAGGTCTTTGAAATAATTTCATCGCAAACCTCTTGAATGAAGTACTGGGTCTTCGCCGGTATTCGCTCTCTCGGATAATACCTCTCGACAATCCCCAGAACAGCGTCTGCCCCGCGAAGCCCTATGTGTTTTATGAGAAATTTTGCATCTTCCTTGTCGTGCTCGTCCAAACCAACGCGAGCAGCCAGACATTTCATCGCAAGAATGTATTCCGCCGGAGGCGTGACCACTCTCAAGTGACCGAATTTTAAAATCTCCCGTAGTTCTGTCGATTGGCCAGAGGCAAAACCTTTAACTCCATCGTTGAGCCATGTTGGAGAAAATCCGTTGCTTTCGGCGACTTGCGCGACAGCGGCGCGCACACCGGCGGGAGCCATTACAAGAGCGTCGATGTCCCTTGTGCTTTCACGACTTCCGAATGCCAGGATCATCGCCGCTCCGCCCACAATGCAAATTTCCCCCGTTATGCCGTTTTTTCCAAGCTGCTCGTTGAGGAGCGAAAGCATTGTTTCCAATTCCTTTCTTGAGTAGCCAGGCGGTCTGACTTTCTCCGGCTTTGGAAAGGATTGATCCACAAGAATGAGTGTAAACTTCGACTTTTTCGGGTTCAAGGGGTTTCGACTTCCAAGCCGGCCGTTTGGTTGCCTAAATCACTTGGCAGGATTCGATCCGATGGCCATCAATTCATGGCGAGTGCGATAAAAAAGAGTTCCCGAAGAAATGGCTGCTGTTGAAAGACAAGTTTCTCCGAGCGTATTCGTGGCGGCGACGGAAAAAACGCCGTTCGCCGGGACTACATACACATTTCCAATTTCGCTTGTGAAATAAACGTTTTTCCCATCGGACACCGGCGAAGCGGTCAATCCTTCCGTGCCATTGCCAAGCCGCTCGCTATAGCGAATCTCACCGGACTTTGCGTTGAAACAAGTCAGAATTCCATTATCGACACAGCCGTAGAGAAGGTCCCCGACGATAATCGGCGTTTGCATGTAATCGCCCTTGCGATCCTGCTGCCACGCGACGCCAGGATTTGCGCCATCGCTCTTTGAGCTAAGTTCGCCGCGTGAGTCAAGACGAATTGCGCGCATCGGCCGCTCCGACCCGTGAGCGCTGGTAAAATAGGCCAATCCATCGGCTATAATGGGTGTCGGGACAGGAATGTCGCCGCCGCCGTCCATCCGCCAGATTTCCTTCCCGTCCGCAAAATCATAACCGCCGCTGTGATGCCAACCGTTGACAAAGATCTCTGTTCGGTCACCCGTCTTTGCAACGGCAGGCGTGCTCCAGGTCGGGACATCTTTTCGAGGTGTGCGCCATACTTGCTGGCCGTTTTCCAAATCGAATTCGGCAATAAATGAATCGCCCAACACGTCACAGAGCACGACTACTTTTCCATCGTGAATGACAGGCGAACTTGAAAATCCCCATTGCGCGCTGGGCACAAGATAATAACCGGATTTCATCGGACCCAGATCCTTTTTCCACACCAATTTCCCATCTCGATCAAAGCAAAACAAACCTTCGGACCCGAAGATCGTGACGATCCGGTTTCCATCGGTTGCCGGAGTCGAATTGCAATGGGTCGATTTGGGATGCCGTTTGCCCCTGGGAATTCCCTCAAATCCCAGTGTATTCCATTTGATATTTCCCGTCTCCTTGTCCAACGCCAGCAAACGCCACTGATGCGAATCCTGATCCTCAGCCGGTTCTATATCGCCGTATAAACCCACCTTCACATTTTGGTCGCCGGCGCCGACCGAAGTGGAAACGTAAATCGTATCACCCCAAATAATTGGAGAGGAATGGCCCAATCCCGGAATCGCCGCTCGCCAGCGGATGTTCTCGCCACTCTCACGATTCCAGCGAATGGGAGTCGGCGCGGTTGAATCGACGCCGCAAGCATCGGGACCTCGGAACTGGGGCCAGTTGCCGGCAACGGCGCAGCCGCACCACAAAATTCCTGCGAAAACCACATTTGAGCGAGCGCTGACCACAGGCCAGATAAGACCTGAAATTGAGATTGTAGTCAAGTGCAATTAAGCGCGGCGAAAAAGGTGGTCGGTCAATGAACGTTAGAAGGTTACATCTTAGTTTGGGCTTATTTCTCTGGCGCGGTTGCCGTTGCGCATTCCTGGCAGAGGCAAGCTTTGCCGGTGTGTGTTACGGGAATCTCCAACAAACGATGGGCGGGTATTTTTACGATCATGCACCAGCAATCCTTTGAGCCCTTTGCGATGCCGCAATTGTTTGTCTTCCCGCACAACGGGCACTTTGAAGGATCAATTTTCATATCGCCCGGCGGCTGTTTATTCGCGTTCAACTTGAGCAGTCTATGAAACTTAATTGGATGGTCAATGCCGTCAGGTCGTTGTTAATCATAATTGACACAATCGGTAAAAAGCAGAAAATCCAACGCGATGTCGATGGAAGCAATTCTTGCAGCGATAGTCGAAGATGATCGATCAACGGTCAGGAAACTACTCGCGACCACCCCGGGTCTCGCAACTATGCGGGTCGATAAGGCTCGCCTTTACGATTCAAAGATACTTCACTGGATTTACGTTGGAGATACGGCGCTCCATCTGGCTGCGGGCGGTTATCGAATTGAAATTGTTCGAGTATTGCTTGCGGCCGGGGCCGACCCAAACTCCACAGCGAATCATCGTCAAAGCGGCCCATTGCACTATGCGGCGGATGGCCGCCTCGGCCACCCCAGTTGGGAACCGAAAAAGCAAGTGGAGACAATCCAGTGCCTGCTCGACGCCGGAGCCGATATCAATGCCGGGGACAAAAATGGCGACACACCCATGCACCGCGCAGTCCGCACCCGAAGCGCCGCCGCCGTGAAATACCTCCTCCAAAGGGGTGGTGATGCGACGCTGAAAAACAAACCCGGGTCCACCCCGTTTCACCTTGCGACGCAAAACACGGGCGCCGGGGGAAGCGGCGCGGATGCCGCCAAAAAGGCGCAACGAGAAATCATCCGCACATTTCTTTCCGCAGGCCTAAGCCCCGCGCTCAAGGACGGCAAAGGCAAATCGGTCTTCGATTCCGCGAGAAGCACTTGGATACGCGATTTGCTTTCTGAAAACGGAGCGGAAATTGAGTGATAAAACTGATGGCCGCGCCCATCGAAGCAGACGATTATCAATTCGTAACTTTGGCGTGGATTGCGGGAAGTCTCGGCGAGATTGTTTGAGGCTTGTCGGGTATTTTGACTTCGCCAGTAATGGTTGACAGTGTCGTCAACGCCGTGATTGCTTCGTCGAAGGTGGAGACGATGCTATCGGGATCACATCCAGAAAGGCGTTCGCGCGCGGAGGCAAGCTGATCCTCGTTGCCCCAATAGCCGATGACCAGTTTCATGTCGGGAAAACGGACGTGAAGTTTTTTGCACAAGTACCTGGCGCGCCGGAGATTCGTCGGCGGCACAACGGAAACGCACACCACGCGAATAGCGCCGCCCTCCAGTTTATCGAGGCGATCCGACGTCAGCGCTTCCGCGGGCAACGTGACCGCGTTCACGGTTCGCCGCGCCAGAAGCCGGGCCAGCATGATGCCGGCGATTTCGTCCGCTTTGTCGCGCGCAGGCAACATCGCCACCAGCGGTTCGCCTAAAACAATTTCGGGCGGAGGGTCTTCAGATTTTGAATCAGTATTTGACTCTTCAGCCAATTCCTCAACGAGGCCGGAAATGTTGTCGAGAACAAAATTTTCCTTTTCCTTCGTAAACCGGCCGCGCGAGAGGTCCTCCTTGGCATATGCCAGCGCCGGGACAATTAACTCCTCGTAAACTGCTCCGAGTGGTTTTTCCTTGAGAAGATTCTCAGCGATTTCGTCGGCTTCCTCGCGGTCCATCGCGAGCATTCGCTGATAAAAGCGGGTGTCGGGCGTCAATACAGGTTCATCGCCAAGCAAGATATGCAGAAAGCGGAACTGCGGCATATGCAGTCCGACCACGGCGAGACAAACCGTCAGCGGCGTTGAAAGAAGCAGGCCGATCGGCCCCCAGAGCCACGTCCAAAATATGGCCGCGAGCAACAAGGCCAACGGGGTTACTCCGGTGGATGAACCGTAAAGCAAAGGCTCGATGAAATTCGACGTGACTAATTCGACCGCGCCGTAAAGTCCGACGGTCCATGCCATGTTCGCCCAACCGGGATTCATCGCGAACGACACCGCCAAAGGGGCGACAGCCGAAATCCAGATGCCAACGTACGGCACAAATCTCAAGATCATCGCCAGCACGCCCCAAAGCGCCGGGTTTGGAACACCAATTATTGACAGACCGATTCCTATAAGAATGCCGCAGCAGCAGTTGACAAAAAGTTGCATTGAAATGTAGCGGCTGACACGATTTGCGGCCTCATCGAGCGCGTCTGTCGTGAGATCAATTCGGTCTGTGCCGGCCAACCGGATTAGGCGATTTCGCAAGTCTTCGCGTTCGCGGAGCATAAAAATGAGAAGCACGAGGACAACCAATGCCGTCGAAATCGGCTTTAAAATCGGGCCTGCTGTCTGGCCGAGGATTCCCCAACCGCTGATTCGCGGTTGCTGGACTTCAACAGGAATGGCCTGTGGAACGGAGTTGGTGCCCAAGGCGTTTCGAGTCTGAGGAATTTTTACACCAGCAACTTCGTTTGTGTCCGGGGCCTGAAATTCTTCGGCGGTGCGCCGGAGCATCTGGCTGAATTGCCCAATCGTGCCGCTCGGCGAGGCTTTTAACGAATTGAGTTTCTTGTCAATAACTTCCTGGTATTGCGGCATCTTTTTTGCAAGGTCAACGAACTGCGAACTGAGCAGCCAGCACGCGCCAACGACCAGGGAACACGCCAGGGTCACGACCACCACGACGGCGGGAGTCCGCTTGAAATGATGCCGTTCCAAAAAGGAACACGGAATCGCCAGGAGAAAGCTAAACAGAACGGCCAGCGAAATCGGAATGAAAACCTCCCGCGCAAAAAATAAAAGCGCAATAAGCGTTCCTGCACTAACGAGCGTCATCGGACGGAGCTTGATGTTCTCGAAGTTGGCGCTTTTTTCGTTGGAACTCGAACGGACGGGAGTTGACGCCGACGGTCCCCCTCGCGAGACGGGAGCATCCAACCGTTCGGGTGTTTTTCCCTGGGGCATAATTGTTTTAGTAACTGCACTTAAATTAAAGGACAGCAGGAAAACAATTAGTGGGGAGAAACCCTTAATTCGCGGAGCTTTTAGCCTTCCTTTAAGCGGAGGCCAGGGCGGCGGGAAATTTTTGCGTCAAGAAGACCGTTACAACTTCACCACGGCGCCGTCGTGCATTTGCGCCGTGAAATTAAGGCTGTCTCGCTGGAGGCAGAAGGCGACATCGTCGCGCAGCGCGGGGTTGGCGAGCAAACGGCGGGCGTTGCGGGAATATTGCATCGCGCGCGAAAAGTCGTCCCCGGCGACACGATAAATCTGGCGGGCGATTTGCGCGGAATCAGCGATCCTGCGATCAGCGAATTGCGTCCAAACCAAATCGCACAATGCTCCCGCAGCAAGCGTATCTTCGTAAGCCGTTTCCTCGAACGTCCCGGCGCAAATAATCAGCAGCCGGGGGGCGTTTTCTACGCGGATAGCTTCAGCGGTCGCGCACAAGTTCAAAAAACCGCTCGCCAGAATGCGGCGCGCCCCAATGCAGGCTTTCAATGCGCGTGTGCCGTTTGTGGTCGTGATTACAATCTCGCAACCGGAAACCCGATCTGCCGTGAATTCCCGAGGTGAATTGCCCAGATCAAAATCGACGCTGCCGGTTTGGGAGCGCAAAATTCGGAGTCCTTCGCGTTCACCGGCGAGCAGCGCGTTGGGATGCGTTTTGTGATATTCGAGCGCCTCAGAAATTTCGCAAACGGGAGTTATTCTTGACGCACCGTTGGCCAGCGCGGTCAGCATTGAACTGGTCGCGCGAAGAACGTCGAAAACAACGCAGACAATATCCGACAAGTCGCGACCGCGCAAGGCTGCAAACTCCGCCGGGGCAAAAAGCACCTCAAGATTGGATTCCATTGATTTAAAAAAAATTCCCGTGGCAAAGCGGCACTGCCTTCAATATGTGCTCGTGTTAGCTTTGCAGTGCAATGTCCAAGAATTCACCATTTTTGGCAAAATGTTCTCGCGCGGAGGCGCAGAGGCCGCAGAGAAAAAAAATAATTGTCTCTTCTCTGCGCCCTCTGCGTCTCTGCGCGAGTTTCCGGGTTGGAAGGGTGGCGGTGGCTTTTGCCGCGCTATGTCCTTGCGTCATTGTATTGAGTTCCGACTATCCGGTGAAATAAAGATACGCGCCAATAATGCAGATCAGCACCAGGGCCGAGGCCGCCACTTCTTTACCGCTCCAACTCGCGCGGGTCTTGGCCTTATCCTCAGCCGAAGCCGTGGCAAAAGTCAGCCCAGTAATTCGCTTATAATCGGGTTCAGCCGTGGCATAACTCACCGCCACCATGACGATCGCCGAAACAATCGTGATGAGGATGCTGAAGTACTGGAATTGAATATTATTGACGACCCAGAGGAACGACCCTTCTGGAAACACGCTGCCCATCGTCACCATCGTATCAACTCCCATTCGGAAAAGGCCGACCACGAAGCCAATCATCATAGCCCAAAAGCAGCCTTGCGCGTTGAGGCGCTTCCAGAAAACTCCGAAGAAAAACACGACGAACACCGGCGGCGCAAGGTAGCCTTGCACGGATTGCAGATATTCGTACAACCCGGTTTTACCGCGCACGATTGGAATCCAAAGCATGGCGATCACGATCATGACGCCGGTTGCGAGGCGGCCCATTTGAACCAATTCGGCCTGGGAAGCTTTGGGCCGCACTTTCTCGTAGATGTCCACGGTGAAGAGGGTCGAGCAGGCATTGAACACACCGGCGAGCGAACCCATCAGCGCCGACAGCAAACCCGCAACGACGATGCCGCGCAATCCCGGCGGCAAGAGATGCGCAACCATCAACGGAAATGCCCCCTGCGCCGCCTCGGCGGTGGCGTGACCGGTCGCGGGATCATAGACTGGGGCCAACCCGGGAACTTTGCCGCTTTTTGCGAGCGCAAAACAAATCAGCCCCGGAATAATGAAAAGATAAACGGGAAAAAGCTTCAGGAACGCCGCGAAAATGCTGCCGCGCCGGGCAGTTTGTTCATTTGGAGCGCCCAACGCCCGCTGTACAATATATTGATCCGTGCACCAATACCAAAGCCCGATGACCGGCGCACAAATGGCCATGCCGAGCCAAGGGAAATTATTGTTGAAATACCAGGCTTCCTTCGTGATCGCACCGGTGGCGTTTTTTTCCAATACCGGCGACCAACTCGCTTCAACACCGTGTGGAATCAGCGGCTTCCAGAGGTTGAACATGTCCGAACCGCACCACTTCCTTAATTCTCCCCACCCTCCTAGTTTGTCCAAACCATAAAAAGTCAATAAAGCCGACCCCCCAATAAGCACAACCACCTGCACCGCGTCGTTATAAGCGACAGCGCGCATTCCGCCGAGCATCGTGTATAAGCCGGTCAAAACAACAACCAGCACCGAGCCAATCCAGAAGCTGTCAAAGTCATAATTGAACAACGAGATGTGCATTTCTGGCATCAATGTATGGAACACCACGCCGCCAGCGAAAATGCCGACTGCAATTTTGGTGACGATAAACGTGATCAGCGAAACAATCGACAACACGTACCGCGACGGCGCGGAAAATCGGCGTTCCAAAAATTCCGGCATCGTGAACACCAGCGATCGCGCGTAAAACGGCACAAAAACCCACGCGAGCACCAATAAGCACCATGCATGCAATTCATAATGCGCCAGCGCCACGCCGTCCTTCGCCCCGGAACCGGCCAGACCGACGATGTGTTCGCTTCCGATGTTTGACGCGAAAATCGAAGCGCCGATCACCCACCAACTTAGATTGCGCCCCGCGAGAAAATAATCCGCCGCGTTGTTCTTGCTTCTGGAAATCACCCACCACGCGACGCAAACCAGAACACCGAAGTAACAGGCGATTGCCACCCAATCCAGTCCGGTCAAAGTGGAACCGCCTCCGCCAGCAGCCAATTGGTTGTTCATTGGGTTGAGAATTTATACATGATCGTGTTGTGGTAAACCTCGCCGGGCTTCAGTTCGGTCGTGGGGAACTCCGGTTTATTCGGAGAATCGGGATAATGTTGCGGCTCCATGACAATCGCGTTGCGATGCGCGTAAACCCAGCCGCCCTTGCCGGTGATCGTGCTGTCCAGGAAATTGCCGGAGTAGAATTGCAGGCCCGGCTCCGTGGACCAGACTTCCATGACGCGCCCGGTCGTCGGCTCGGAGACGCGCGCCATCAAAGTCAGCTCGCCCAGCATTTTATTGATGACCCAATTGTGGTCGTAGCCTTTGCCGTATTTTAGCTGCTCATCGTCCTGGCTGATGCGCGCGCCAATCGCGGTCGGCGTGCGGAAATCGAACGGCGTGTTTTCAACTGATTGCAGAACACCCGTCGGAATCAGCGTCGAATCCACCGGCGTAAAGCGATCCGCTGGAATCATCACGACGTGGCTTAGAATGTCGCCCTTCCCGGCAAGGTTGTAATACCCGTGATGCGTCAAATTAAGGACTGTGTCCTTGTCGGTCGTCGCGGTAAATTCAATTTTCAACGCGTTGTCCTGCGTCAATGTAATGGCCGCGGTAACATCGAGATTGCCCGGAAAACCCTCTTCGCCGTCCTTGCTCAAATAATGAAGAATCAATTGCGGCCCTCCGGAACTCATATGCGGCTTGGCCGTCCAAACCCGCTTGTCGAATCCCTTCAAGCCACCGTGCAATGTGTTTGGCCCGTCGTTGGCGGCGAGTGTGTAAGTTTGACCGTCAAGAGTAAATTTCGCGTGGCCAATGCGATTTCCAAAGCGCCCGATCTCCGCGCCGAAATACGGCGAGACCTTCAAGTATGAAGCCAGGTCATCGTAACCAAGCACCACATCGCCGAAATTCCCATCCTTGTCGGGCATTTTCAACGATTGAACAATGCCGCCGTAATTCATGATACGCGCCTCCGCGCCTTTGTCGTTGCGCAGCGTATAAATATCAATCTGCTCGCCTGTGGGCATTGTGCCGAATGGCTGCTTGTCGATGTGGCTGGACGACGATTCGTAACTCGCGCATCCGGCCAACATGAAGGCTCCGGCGCTTAACGCGAACATCCAGGGAATCATTTTCTTCGTGCTCATATGGAATGGGTCAACTGTTCAGCTTTTGTTTGTTTGTCCGTAATATGCTCCCGGCCCGTGCTTGCGGAAAAAATGTTTGTCCATCAAAGCGGATGGCATCGGCTTCGTGAGGGCGTGAACGGAAAGTGTTTCAGCGGCCAGGCGCGCGACGAATTCCAGCACGACGGCGTTATGCGCGGCTTCGGCAACATCCGCGCCCCAGGTGAACGGGCCGTGGCTCGCGACCAAAACAGCCGGATGACGCATTGGGTCCATTCCTTTGAAACTGTCAATAATAGCGCGACCCGTGTTCAATTCGTAATCGCTTTTGATTTCCTTTGGCGTCATCGCGCGCGTGCAGGGAATTTCGCCGTGAAAATAATCCGCGTGGGTCGTCCCCATAGCCGGAATGCCCCGGCACGCCTGCGCCCAGGCCGTCGCGTGAAGGCTATGCGAGTGGACAATCCCGCCGATGCCGGTGAATGCGCGATAAAGTTCCATGTGCGTGGCCGTATCGGAACTCGGTTTGAAACTTCCGTCAACTACTTTTCCCGTCTTCAAATCCACCACGACCATGTCCGCGGGCTTCATTCCGTCGTAAGGGACGCCGGAAGGCTTAATCACCATCAGCCCGCGCTCGCGGTCAACGCCGCTGGCGTTCCCCCAGGTTTGAATCACCAATCCGGCGGCGACGAGTTCGAGGTTGGCCTGGCAGACGGCCTTTTTGAGCGCTTTAAGCATGTCGGCGTCAGGCGCGCGCGCGGGTGCGCAGGTCGATGAGCTTTTTCATTACGTGGTGCAGGTTTCCCTGCCATTGTGCCTTGCCGAAGGCGTCATGCAACACCGCATACAAGGAATACAAATCGCGATAAACCGCGTGCGCGGCGGCGTTCGGCTTGAAAACGTGCGACTTCAATCCCGTCATCGCCTTGCCCGCCGCGGCGAAATTCGGATGCGCACCAGAAACCACCGCCGCCGCGACGGCCGATCCCAAGGCACACGTTTGCGCCGAGCGCGAAACTTTCATGGGTCGTCCAGTCACGTCGGCGTAAATCTGCATGACAAGCGGGTTTTTCTCCGCGATCCCGCCGCAATTGACAACCTGCTCGATCTTGACGCCGTATTCCTCGAAGCGATTGATGATTGTCAGCGCGCCAAAAGCCGTCGATTCGATCAGCGCCCGGTAAATTTCCGCGGGCGGCGTGTAAAGCGTCTGCCCCAGCATCAACCCCGTCAGCCGCTGGTCCACCAGCACAGTGCGATTGCCGTTGTTCCAGTCCAGGGCGAGCAGGCCCGATTCTCCCGCGCGCAATTTTGCCGCGCCCTTCGTCAACGCTTCGTGCGAACCCGCAGTTGCGCCGCCCGGCTGAATATAATTGACGAACCAGTTGAAAATGTCGCCGACCGCCGATTGCCCCGCCTCCAGCCCGTAGCAATCCGGCAAAACACTTCCCGGCACAATCCCGCAAAGCCCCGGAATGTCCGTCAGCTTTTTCTTCAAGGGCCAGACCGCGATGTCGCAAGTGCTGGTGCCAATGATCTTGACAAGCGTCCCCGGCGCGATGCCCGCTCCGACTGCTCCCAGGTGCGCATCGAACGCTCCCACCGCGACCGGAATCCCCTCGGTCAAACCCGTTCGGCGCGCCCATTCCGCTGAAAGTCCGCCAACGCTGGAACCGACATCTTTGGCGTTAGAGGCAAGCCGCTCGCGCAAACCGCCCAACTTTGGTGAAAGTCGCGAGAGAAACTCCGCGTCGGGATAACCGCCCCAACTCTCGTTATACATCGCCTTGTGTCCCGCCGCGCAAATGCCAATGGTGAATTGATCGTTGCGCTGCGTCCCTGTCAACGCCGCCGGAACATAGTCTGCCAATTCCACCCACGATGCCGCCGCGTCGAAAACTTCGGGACTCGTTCGCAAGCAATGCAGAATCTTGCTGAAAAACCATTCGCTCGAATAAACCCCGCCGCACTTCGCCAGGTATTGCGGGCGAATTTTCCCTGCAAGCGCCGTGATTTCCGCCGCTTCCGCGACGCCGGTATGATCCTTCCACAACCATGCCATCGCCGCCGGGTTTTTCGCAAACCGGCGATCCAGCGCCAGCGCATTTCCATTTCCATCCACCGGCAATGGCGTGCTGCCCGTCGTGTCAACACCAATGCCCACAATCTGCTCCGTCTTGAAGCCGCGTGTCTTTTTCTTCGCGTTTGCCAGCGCCGCCTTGATCGTCACTTCCGCGCCTTTGAGATAATCCGCCGGATGTTGCCGCGCCAGGTTCGGGTCGCGCGCAAGAATAATTCCCGAGTCGCCGTGCTCGTAATTCCAGACAGCCGTTCCCACTTCGCTGCCATCGCCGGTATCGACGATGAGCGCGCGAACGGAATTGGTCCCGTAATCCAGTCCGAGAGTGAATTTGGAACTCATTTTCACGCTCCCAATCCCCGCGCCAGCGAGTAATAAACTTCATTGAACCGCAGTTCCTTGCGGAACTCCCGGAACCGTGTGTTGTCGTCAATAATTACAATTTCGATTCCCGCCATGTTCCCGAAATCCTCCAGCATGGGCGTCGTCACGGCCTGGCTGAAACCTGTGTGATGCGCGCCGCCCGCGTAAATCCACGCCGCCGCCGCCGTCGCAAGGTCCGGCTTGCATTCCCACACCGCGCGCGCCACCGGCAATTTCGGAAGCGGCTTGTCCGGCCCGACAACATCGACTTCATTGATGAGCAGGCGAAAGCGGTTGCCCATGTCAATAAGAGAAGCATTCAGGCCCTCGCCCGGCGGCGTGTCAAACACCAGACGCACCGGGTCCGCTTTGCCGCCGATTCCGAGCGGATGAATTTCCATCGATGGCGTCTTTTGCGCGATGCTTGGGCAAATCTCCAGCATATGCGCGCCCAACACTTTTGATTTTCCCGGTGCGAGGTGATACGTGTAATCCTCCATGAACGACGCGCCGCCTTTCAGCCCGCTCGCCATGACTTTCATTGCGCGCACCAAGGCCGCCGTTTTCCAATCGCCCTCCGCGCCAAACCCGTAACCGTCCGCCATCAAACGCTGTGTCGCAATGCCCGGCAATTGTTGAAGTCCGTGCAAGTCCTCGAAAGTATCAGTGAATCCCTTGAAACTTCCCGCTGTCAAGAACGCCCGCATTCCCAGCTCAATCCGCGCCGCGTCGCGCAGGGAACTTCGCATTGCCCCGTCGCTTTTCAGTTTCGGCGCAACTTTGTAATTCGCTTCGTATTCCTTGATTAGTCGGTCGATTTCGCTGTCGGAAATCTCGTTGACGCGCTTCACCAAGTCGCCCACCCCAAAGCCGTTGACCGAAAATCCAAATTGAATTTGCGCCGCAACTTTGTCGCCTTCCGTCACCGCGACTTCGCGCATGTTGTCGCCGAACCTGCAAAACTTCGCGCCTTGCCAGTCGTGCCAGGCCACTGCCGCCCGCGTCCAATCGCCAATCTGCCGCTGCACCGAAGCCTCCTGCCAAAACCCGACGACCACCTTCCGGTCAATCCGCATCCGGCTCATGATAAAACCGTGCTCGCGGTCGCCGTGCGCCGCCTGGTTGAGATTCATGAAATCCATGTCAATCGTCGCCCACGGAATATCGCGATTATGCTGCGTGTGAAGATGCAGCAGCGGCTTGCGCAAGAAGCGCAACCCGTTAATCCACATTTTCGACGGCGAAAACGTGTGGCACCAGGTGATCAGCCCGGCACACTTCGGGTCGCCGTTGGCTTCTTCCAATAGCGCGGTCGCTTCCTCCGCCGATTTTATGACCGGCTTAAAAACAATCCTGACCGGAATCGCGGAGGATTTATCCAGCGCGGCGGCAACTTCCCCCGCGTTCGCGGTGACTTTTTTTAAGGCAGCAGGACCATACAAATACTGGCTGCCGGTGACAAACCAGACTTCGAATTCTTTAAAATCAATCATTCAAGCGATGCAGGTTATGCAACCGCGCCAGTGGAGCGCGATTATTCATTTGGCCCATTTTGGCAGAGACAAGGATCACGCTATCAAGAGAACTATTTATCTTTCCGCCTTGCAAGTCTTCTTAAAATTTTCCCAAGAAGTTCTAGCAAGCGCTTTGCAGGGTAGAAGCAATTCGCCTCGATCAGCGCGAAGCGTTTGGAGCGCGCGGCTTGCCGCCGCTTTACTCACTGAGAGTGTCCAACGCCGCCTCCTTTTGTTCGCTTAAATTCCATAATGCGCTGCTGAAAATCCCCTCGTGACGATTGAGATTGACCCCTGTCTCATTGTTAGAGCAAACATCACGCTATGAAAAAATTGATCCTTCTTCCAATTTCCCTCGCGGCAATAATTTTGTCAGGTTGTTCAACTACTTCAAAAAATGATTCAGCGCCAACTTCCACGCCCCCTGAAACAGCATCAGCGCCCGTGCCTGCGTCGGCTAAATCCAACCCAACTTCGCTCGAAGGTTCATGGAGAGGCCGCGATGTCACTCCCGGCCAGGAAGGGCCAGCCACGCTGAAGTTTGTCGGACAAACCGTCGAATTCCACGGCGCTACCGACGACGACTGGCTCAAAGGCACTTTCACCCTTCGCGAAGACGCCACACCGAAACAATGGATCGGCGTCGTCACGGATTGCCCTTCCGCGGACGCGATTGGCAAGAAATGTTACGCAATCTACAAGATCGAAGACGGAACATTGACCATCGCCGGAACTCCCATTGGAAACGAAGAGTTCCCGACGGCCTTCGATGCCTCCAACGCCCGCCAATTCGTCTTCAAACACGAGCAATAAGCAAATTGCTCCCGGATTGCTTTGACAAAACGGGTTCGGCGGCGATAAACGATTGCAGCGATGAGCGTTGAATTACAGGAATCCGTTTTGGTCGTCCCGCGAACGGTCATTGATCCGCTTTGCCACGCCGTTTTTACGCCGGAAGTCGCGCCGGTCGAGAAGGCGGTTTTGGCGAATTGCCAGTTTCTCGCGCGCAACATCGCCGAGACTGATTACAAGTTCAAACAAGTCATTCCTTATGTTGTCGTGCGGCACGAGGATCGCACATTGCTGATCTGGCGGACGAACAAGCAAACCGAGGCGCGCCTCCATAATCTCTATTCCCTCGGCGTCGGTGGGCATATCAATGACACTGATGTCCCCAGCACCAGTTCCAACATCATCTTAACAGGCATGAGACGCGAGTTTAACGAGGAAATCGCCGTCGAAGGCGAACAATCGTGCGAACTCGTCGGCATTATCAACGACGATTCAACGGACGTCTCGCGCGTCCACATGGGATTTGTTTTCGTTTTGAGGACTTCAAGTCCGCGATTCACGATCATGGAGCCTGGAAAATACACCGCCGCCTGGAAAACCTCCCAAGAACTGTCAACGCACCACGCTCAAATGGAAACCTGGGCGCAAATCGTGTGCGACCACGTCATCCGCAGTCGTTGAGGCAAATAAATCCTTTTGCAGCGGAAATTTTCGGTATTGCTTCGATTCTCTCCAGCTTCACTTCCTGCATATCTCCATCGGTATAAAAAACCGGGCTTAGTGATCAGAGGGTGACCAAGAAGCCCGGGGAATTTTCGAATTTAGTACAAACGTAGGATTAGGGGTCTCTCGGTCAGTGCTGTACTTTACACCTTCCGAAATCTTTTATGGGCAATTAAAGAACAATTTTTACTTTTGCCCGCAGCCTTAAAATCCTTCTGCCTAATCCGTTTTTACTAAACCACGAAATGCTTACATAGTCAAAGACTATTTTCGTGTAATTCTATTCAAAAATAACAAAAGAATTTTTTTAGTCAAATTTTGCCAGTTTTCCACAGTTTGCTGTTTACACAATATTAACGATTGCTAGTATCGCAACAACGGAATTAGCGGAATGAAGAAAATCGACGCGATCATCAAGCCTTTCAAGTTGGAAGAAGTCAAGGAAGCGCTTGCGGCAGTGGGAGTTCAGGGCCTTACAATCTCGGAAGTCAAAGGGTTCGGACGCCAAAAAGGCCACACAGAAATTTATCGCGGCAGCGAGTACACTGTCGATTTCCTTCCAAAAATCAAGATCGAAGTGGTTGTGCCGGATTCACTTGCGCAACAAGCTGCGGATGCCATTGTCCGTTCCGCTCGCACTGGCAAAATCGGCGATGGCAAGGTCTTCATCAGCAGCATTGAGTCCGCCATCCGAATTCGCACTGAGGAATCGGGCGATCAGGCCATTTAAATTTTTTTATCCGCCACGGCGTTCCGTGACGTTGATTTGTTGTCGGCTGAAATGACGAGCAGTCTTAAGAGATTATGAGCGATCAAGCCCGAAAAGCGTCACGCAGGTATTTGGTAGCGAATCAGCCAATTTTCACCTGTACTACCTTAATGGAAAACCCTTATTGTGAAGGGTTTCTAGGCTGTGAATAAGTCGTTAATAAGAGTTAATATGTTCTTCTAGTCACGCTGGAACGGTTTGCCTTTAATTGAGGCAGCCAGCAGGAAGAAAAGTGGCGGTTCCGCCGCCGGCGAAAGAGAAACAATATGTTTGACAATTTTTATAACGCGCATCTAGTTGATAATGAGCAAATTACGAACAATCTCCCCAAGGGGCGATTTGCGCGTTGCATTGGGTTTCTCCCCGGTGGTTTTAATTTCTTTGACTTCGATTTAAATTTTACCGTCAAAAATCGCGCTGCAATGACGGCGATTGGTGTCGGTGAATAAATCTGAGAATTTGGCTTTGCCAGTGAGCATGATGCAACCATCCGCCGAAAAGATTTGGGGCGCGGCACAACAACTGCTGCGAACGATGCTAAACACAGATATCTTCAATCTGTGGTTTCTACCCATAAAAGCCACTACTCTTGAAAACGACGTTTTGACCCTCGAAGTCGCCAATGACTTTTGCGAAGTCTGGCTTAAGGACAATTACCTTGGGTTGATTCACGACGTTCTGGCCCAGGCATCCGGTCAAAGTTTCAAGGTAAAGTTTCGCGTCAATGCCAGCGCCGCTCCGACTCTCGGCGTCCCCGCAACCGAGGCCAAACTCAAGGCCAGACCGGCTGCCGAACCCTCGGATCGTAATGGCACGACGGTTCGCGAAGCGTCGTTCAATCCCAAGAGCACCTTTGAAAGCTTTGTCGTCGGCGAAAACAATAACCACGCCCACGCCGCCGCGATGGCTGTCGCGCAGTCGCCGGGACGCTCTTACAACCCACTTTTTCTCTATGGTGGCGTGGGTCTGGGCAAAACCCATTTGCTCCATGCCATCGGCCAGCACGTTGCCGGATCCAAGAAAAACGCAAAAGTAACCTATCTTTCCTCGGAACGGTTCACGAACGAATACATCGACGCCATCCAGAACAACCAACTGGTGCGTTTTCGCCGCAAATATCGACAGGCTGACGTTCTGTTGATCGACGACGTGCAATTCCTCGCCGGCAAAGAACGCATCCAGGAAGAGTTTTTTCACACATTCAACACGCTGCACGAAAACCGGAAGCAAATCGTCTTGTCCTGCGACCGCCCAGCCGCCGAAATTCAGAATCTTGAGCATCGCCTCGTTTCACGTTTCGAGTGGGGTCTGGTCACTGAGATGCAACCGCCGGATGTCGAGACTCGCATGGCCATTCTGCGCAAAAAGGAAAAAGCGATGGGTGTCGAGCTTCCCGATGAAATCATCAATTTCATGGCGAGCCGCATCCGCACCAACGTGCGCCGCCTTGAAGGCGCGCTCGTGCGCGTCGCTTCATTCGCGTCGTTGACCGGCAAGAAACTCACTCTCCAAACAGTCGAGGGTCTGCTTCGCGAAGTTCTCCATGAGGAGGGCCGTTACACCGTCAACATTGACATCATCCAGAAAAGGGTTGCCGAACATTTTGACCTTCGCCTTTCCGACATGATCAGCAAGCGCAGGCCGGAGAACATCGCCTTCCCGCGACAAATCGCCATGTTCCTCGCGCGCCATTTGACGGAAAGCTCGCTTAACACCATTGGAGAAGCTTTTGGCGGACGCGATCACGGCACGGTTCTTCACGCCTGCCGCCTGGTAAAAGATCGCATGGAAATCGACTCCCATGTCCGCCAGGTTGTCAGCTACCTCGAAAAACAACTCCTCCGGTAAATCGGCCCGGGAATGCCCCTGATCGAAGTCCAAGGTCTGACCAAGGCATTCCGCACTTACAAGAAGGAGCCGGGATTCGGCGGTGCTGTCCGCGGGCTGTTCCATCGCAAATACGAAAACACCGTCGCGGTTGATCAGGTCAATTTTTCCATTGAGGAAGGCGAACTCGTCGGGTTTCTTGGCCCCAACGGTGCTGGAAAGACCACCACCCTCAAAATGCTCTCGGGGCTGCTGTTCCCCTCCTCCGGTTCGGCGCGGGTTCTTGGCTATGTTCCCTGGGAACGCCAGGATGGCTATCGCCGCCAATTTGCGCTATTGCTCGGCCAGAAAAATCAGCTTTGGTGGGACTTGCCCGCGGCCGAATCGCTGGAATTGAACGGCAAGATTTACGGAATTCCTGCCGCCGATTTCAATCGCACCGTCGGCGAATTGACCGAACTCCTCGCAGTGAAGGACAAACTCAACGTCATGGTCCGCGAGTTGTCGCTGGGCGAGCGGATGAAAATGGAGTTGATCGCCGCCCTGCTCCACCAGCCCAAAGTCCTCTTCCTCGACGAACCGACCATCGGCCTGGACGTCGTTTCGCAAAAAACCGTGCGGGAATTCCTCCGAAACTACAACGCCCGCCAAAAAACGACGATCATCCTGACGAGCCACTACATGGCCGACATCCAGGAACTTTGCAAACGGGTGATCATCATCGACAAAGGGAAGATTTTCTTCGACGGGCGCCTTGCCGAAATCCTGGATCGCTTCGCCGATTTCAAAATCGTCACGATTTCATGGGAGATCGGCGCGAGTTTTCCGACCCTCGACTTCACCGCATATGGGCAAGTCGTCGAGCAAAACCCAAACCGCATTCAGCTCAAGGTAAAACGCGACTCCGCCATCGCCGTCTGCAAGGAATTGCTGGACAAAGTGCCTGTCAACGATATTGACATTCAGGACGTCCCCATTGAGGAAGTCATCCGCCAGATTTTTGCCCGTTGAAGCACTCCGAAAAAGCTGCTTCTACGTTTTGCCGAGAGAGAACAGGCGCGAAGCGTCAGAGAGGTAGAGACGGCTCGCCGAGCCGTCCGCGGACACCTCGGCGAGGTGTCCCTACCATGAAGTTTAGGTGTACCTGAACTGATGGAAGGCGACCAGTGGCTTGACTCTGCGGCCAAGGTCAAATAAACAATAAGGATCATCGTTTTCCAAAGAACATCCCAGCACGATTTGGGCACATGAACACTCTGCTTGCCACAATCCTCGCTGCCATTCTTCTCGCCGTAACGACAGCTCAAGGCGCATTCACATACACCACCAACGCGGATGGAACGGATGTAACGATAACGGGTTATTCCGGGCCTAACGCCGTGGTCATTCCATCAACTATCAACGATTTGACCGTTACTGACATAGGAGAAACTGCTTTTTTTGACACTGATATAACAAGCGTGAGTATTCCGGAGAGCGTAACAAATATAGGCGCGGCGTCGTTTGAAGATTGTGAGGATCTAACAAATGCTTTTCTTCCGAACACTCTTGTTAGAATCGGAGACGGGGCATTCGACCAATCCGGTTTGACTACGATTACGATTCCCAAGAGTGTGACTAATATTGGTAATGGATCATTTTCAGCGTGTGATAGCCTCACAAATGTAACATTTGAGGTAGGCCTATTCGAGATTCAATCGAATTTGTTTGGGGGCTGCTATGGGCTTGCGAACGTCGTTATTCCGGCCAGTATAACTAACATTGGCGACTCCGCGTTTGGCGATTGCGACAATCTAACAAATATTTTCTTTAGCGGCAACGCGCCCGCGCTGGGGCAGTATGCATTCGCCATATTTAACGCGCCAGAAACTGGAGAGATTCCTATTGAATATGTCGCAACCGCCTATTATCTGCCCGGCACAACGGGCTGGGCTCAGTTTACATCAAACACCTTCGTCCCTGCCAATCCTTCGGAGAACCAGGATGCCGAATTTGTTCCAACGGTGCTGTGGAATCCAAAAATTCAAACCACCGGAACAAATTTTGGCGTGCAAAACGGCCAATATGGCTTTGATGTCACAGCCACCACGAACCTGCCCGTTGCCATTGAGGCTTGCGATGATTTAACGCAGAGCAATTGGGTCGTTTTGCAACGCTTAATCTTGACCAACGGTCTTTATCATTTCAGCGAACCCTTTGACACCAACAAGCCCACCCGCTTCTACCGCATCGGCTTCCCCTGAAACGCGAGGTTACTTTTTCGTCGAGTCTTTGAGATTCTTGTTCTCAGTGAAGGCCAGCGATGCGGAATTCATGCAAAAACGCAAACCCGTCGGTCGCGGCCCATCCTCGAAAACGTGTCCGAGATGAGCATCGCAACGCGCGCAGAGCACCTCTGTCCGTTGCATCCCATACGAATTATCCTCGTGGCTGATGACGTTTTCCTTCGCCACCGGCTGGAAAAAGCTCGGCCAGCCCGTGCCGGAATCAAATTTCGTCTCCGAAGAAAACAGCGGCAGCCCACAGCAAATGCAGTAATAAACTCCCGGCTTATGATTGTCGAAAAAGACGCCGCAAAACGCCGGCTCAGTCCCCTTGTTGCGCGCGATCTTGTATTGATCGGCGGTCAACTGCTTGCGCCATTCCTCGTCGGTCTTGACGACCTTCGGCGTTGAAACCAGTGGGCCGGGAAGTCCCTTATCATCCAAAAAGCGTACTTGCACCATATTCGTAGAAGAAGTTTGAGTCGTATCAGCGCTGGAGGCCGGTTGCGCGTCGCATCCAACGACCGCCGCCGTGAACATCGCCAGCGCCAAAAAGTTCCAACGGTTCATGCCCAAAACAATACCGCCGCCCGGCAAAATTTCAACCGCTGGTTTCCTAACTTTTCTATACTTTGCATCGACTGAAGGGATGGCCGTCGCGGACGCCTCGGCGAGGCGTCCCTACCCCGGAGTTGAAATACGTTTGCCTGTGACTTTGCGTCTTGCCGGGTTTCGGAAAGTTCGTAAAACTGTGATCCCGCGTGTTATCAAAGGAACAGCAACGAACCGTATTGATTGCGTTCATCCTGGCTCTTGGAACCGCGCTGCTCTATTGGCCGGTGGCAGGGTTTGACTTCGTCAACCTTGATGACCCGGATTACGTTTTAAACAACATCCATATCAAAAATGGACTTTCGTGGTCTGGCTTAATGTGGTGCTTTCAGGCTGGCTACGCGCAAAATTGGCATCCGCTGACGTGGTTCTCGCACATGTTCGACTGCCAGTTATTCGGACTGCGCCCCGGCCCGCCGCACTTGGTCAATGTTCTGTTGCACATCGCCGATTCCATCATGCTGTTTGTGGCGATCAAGCGGCTGACCGGCGCGTTTTGGCGCGGCGCAATGGTGGCGGCGCTGTTCGCCTGGCATCCGATGCACGTCGAATCAGTCGCCTGGATCGCGGAACGAAAAGACGTTTTGAGCGCATTTTTCTGGATGCTGACGCTCTGGTTCTATGCCCGCTACGCCGAAGAACTTGCGGTCAAAGGGCCAAAGTCCAAACGGTTCTACTGGCTGGCGCTTCTATCGTTTGCCTTCGGCCTAATGGCGAAACCGATGATTATCACGCTGCCGTGCGTTTTGCTGTTGTTGGATTGGTGGCCTTTGAAACGCAACGGCAATTTTGACCGTCAAACCTTTTTTCCACTCCTTCGAGAAAAGGCGCCGTTCTTTCTACTCTCTGTCGCCTCCGGTGTCATGACCATCATCGCGCAAACACGTGGCGGCGCAGTAGCTGCCTTGGGGATCGTTTCCCCGGCGATGAGAGTCTCGAATGTGGTGGTCGCCTATTTGCGTTACATCGAAAAGCTCCTCTATCCAGCGGACCTAAGCGTGATTTATCCGTTGGAATTTGAGGCGCATCCTGCGCTGGTCCTCTCAGCAGTCGCATTTATGGTGGGCGCGTCGCTTCTGGTTTTTGACCTTAGAACAAAACGCCCATACCTGATGTTTGGATGGTTCTGGTTTCTCGGGACACTTATTCCCGTCATCGGGATCATTCAAGTCGGCGGGCAATCAATGGCCGACCGTTACACTTATATTCCGTCGATTGGCATTTTTATCGTTGTTTGTTGGCTGGCGGTCGATGTTAGCCGCAATTTGCGCGGACACGCGGCGTTTCTCGCGATTCTTGGCGCAACAACAGTCATCGCCTGCGCCGCAACAACGCAGCGCCAAATTAAATATTGGCAAAATAGCGGGACGCTTTTCCAACACGCGCTGGCGATTGACCCGAACAACTACATCGCCCACGGTTGCTACGGCTGTTACCTCCGCGACAACGGTCAACTCGACCAGGCCCAGGGCGAATTTCAGCGGGCCATCGAAATTTCACCAATTTACATGGTCGGTTACACCTTTCTGAGCGGTGTTCTGGAAGCAAAAGGAAAGAATGACGAGGCGATGCGTGTTCTTCAAGACGCTCTAAAGGTTCGACCTGATTTTTCTGATGCCCGTTGCGAAATCGCCAAATTATTGTTCGCGCAAGGCCGCTATCCCGATGCCCAACGCGAGCTTGAGGACGGCTTGAAGTTGGATTCCGATGACGCCGGGCTGCATCTCTATCTCGGTTACGCGCTTTCGGGGCAGCGCAATTACGTGGAAGCTGAGGAGCAATTCGCGCTGGCCGCCTCGCTCGCGCCCGAAGACGTGGCGAGCCATTACCAATGGGCTTTGGCGCTCGCGGCGCAGCACGAGTATCAACGCGCAATCGCCCAATACCGCGCCACCTTAAAACTTGACCCCGATTTTGCCAATGCCTTGAACAACCTTGCGTGGATTCTTGCCGCAAATCCCGACGCGCAACAACGCAATCCCGTCGAGGCGATCCAACTGGCTTCCCGCGCGTGCGCGCTCACTCGCACGAATGATCCAATCAAGATTGAGACGCTTGCGAACTCATACGCGGCGGAGGGGCGGTTCGAAGAGGCGGTGGCGTGGTCGCAGACGGCACGAGAAGTCGCGCTGGCTCACGGTCAGACAAATATCGCGGAACAAAACCTAGAATTGCAGAAACTCTTCAAGGCGCACCGGGCCTATTTTGATTATTAACAAGGATGGATTTCCCCGCGACACACGCTTGTAACACCGTCCCGTTGACTTCGCGGGAATTGCGATTCATATTCCAAATATGAGTTTTGATATTTCGGGTTTCCTGGACAACTGGGAATATAAACCCAACGAGGTTCTTGCCAGAAAATTCATTGGGGATGACGGGGTGGAGAAAATTCAGCTTCGCGTTGACTTGGGCATTCTTCAAATGAACGTCAAGGGTCGCCCGGATGGGAAACGTCCACATGGCCGCGAATCGTTGCTCGAATATTACAAGAGTCTCCTGGAAAAATTCCGCCGCGAAAACGAGGGCAATGACAAAGGGTTTCGCTTGTCGCCCGAGGATTGCGGGCGGCTCCAGCAGGAGGTCATCCAGTATCATCACCGTTACATCTGCCTGTTCCAATTGGAGGACTTTGAGGGCGTTATACTTGACGCAGAGCGAAACCTCCGCGTTTTTGAATTCGTCGAAAAATACGCCGCCTCGGAAGACATGGCATGGCCGCTTCAACATCTTCGCCCCCAGCATATGATGATGCGCATTCGAGCCCGCGGCACTTTGGCTTTGCAGGCGGACCTTTACGACGAAGTCATCCGACTCGTCGAGACGGGTATCGAGGAAATTCGCCAATTTTACCGACAGTACGATCGTCAGGATTTGCTGGAAACCAGCGGCGAAATCCAATCGTTGGAGGGCTGGCTTGAGGAAATACAAAAAAAGCGGCCGATGACCCCGCGCGAAAAGCTTGAGAGCGCCTTGAACGAGGCCGTTCGCGACGAAAATTACGAAGAAGCCGCCCGCGTCCGCGACAAACTCAGGAAGTTGAATTAAAGACTTTTACTGTGAGTGGCTTGTTCCTTGATTTTTGCGCTGCCTCGCTCGATGGAAATCGAGAGAATTGATAAGCGATGAGGCATCCTGACAAACTCTCGTTTTGGCTGCAAATTGTTTACGATGGAGGGTTTGTTGTTGTAATGGTCATCTCGCTTTTTCTCTGCTCGAGAAAGGAATCTCTTAGAAAATTTAAGGGGTTAATGTGGATGATGTTTATTCTGGTTCTATTATTGGAGGCAGCCTATTCCTGGATCACTTTAAGGACTGAGCCGATTTCATTCTAAAATTAATTAATCTTCGGATTTTTTTTTGCCCAAAACCGTACGATAAGGTCGTACAGCTATTGACAGGTATTCCCCTACACGCTAATCTTCGCCAGTGTCGTCAAGGAAGCGCATTAGAGATTACCAATCGGAGAACTATGGCCTGCGTGAATGGCTCAACAGAGGAGGCTTTTCCAGAACTTTCAGGCGTTCGCGAAAAGACTCTCCGCCCTCAAACCAGACGAACCATTTGGCTGTCCCCCAAGGGCGAATCCTCCTGCACATCACGCACTGGAAAGCCGGTTCGCAATGGATCCGCAGAATGCTCGAAGACGCGTTTGGCTCGGCTGTCCAGGCTCCGGTCGCCCATTGCGCGCATTTCTTTGACAATCCGATCAAGCCCGGCGCGGTATACCCGTGTCTCTACATAAACAAATACGAATTTGAATGCGTTTCGCCACCGGCCCAATGCATGCCATTTGTAGTGATTCGCGATTTGCGCGACACGCTCGTTTCTGGCTATTTCAGTTGGCGTTACTCGCATCGAATTGAGTGGTATCCGATGGAAAAATGCAGGCGTGTGCTCAATTCCCTCAGCCTCGAGGCGGGCATGATTTACATGCTTCACGAATTTTTGCCCAAGCCGGCATTGATGCAGGAAAGCTGGCTTGGGTCCGGCGCAAGACTTTGGAAACTGGAGGATTTTATGGCCGCGCCTGCTACCCAAACGCAGGCACTGCTGAATTACCTCGGCATCCCGGTTGATGATTGCTACGCCAAAATGTTGAGCGACCGGCATTCCTTTAAGCGGCTCAGCAGCGGTCGTTCGCCCGGTGAGGAGGATTCCAGCTCGCACTTCCGGAAAGGGATCGCGGGCGACTGGCGGACGCACTTTACTCCCGAGATCAAAAAGCAATTCAAACAACTCTACAACGAATTGCTGATTCGCGCAGGATACGAGCGGGACGACACCTGGTGAACCGCAAAAATGGGACGCAGTGAAAGGCCGAAGTTGCCCTACTTCACGCCCGCAAGGAAGGCCACCTCGAAATCCTTAGCCGTCACGGCTGGCGCGGTGGCGACAATCGAAGACGTTTCGCCGGCCAGCAACATCCACGGCAGATTCTCGCCCGAAGCCCCAGGCAGCAACACTCCATCCTTATCGAACCACTCGATCTTGTAACTGAACCACTTCGGTGAATCGGTAATATTCCTGACATTGATCTGGACCTTCAACAGCCCATCCGCGCCGGTCAAAGTGCCCACGCCAAGCAATTGCAACGTGCGATCCAGCGCGGTGTCAATAATCACCCTCGGGTCGGTCCCCGGCAATGCTTTCTGTGCCGGCGCTCGCGCGGGATTTGGAGCAGGGGCAGGAACGGGCGTAGGCGAATTTGCCTGCATCGGAGCCACAGCGGACGCGGCGGGAGGGTATTGTGGAGGGGCCGACGTGCAACCGCCGATCAACCCCGCCGAGGCCAGCAAAAAAGCGCCCCGCGTCAATTTTTCACGGAGAAAGCGCAAGAGAATTTCGTAAATTGCCTAAATGACCGTCCCGTGCGGGATGGCGCCATTCTTGGGAATGATGACGATGCCGTCGCGGATGTAATACAAAGGATGGTCCACGTTCTCCGGTTTTCCAACCGGTGAAATTTTGCAGTTCTCGCCGATGCGCGCATTCTTGTCAATAATCGCGTTTTCGATCCGCGTGTTGCGCCCAATCCCGATCCGCGGGATTCCCTGGGCCTCGTGGTGTTGAATGGACGCTTCGGATTCGTAATAATCGCAGCCCAACAAAATCGTCCGGTCCAGATTGCACCCTTCCTCAACGATGCTGCGCACGCCGACGATGCTGAAATTCACATTGCAATGGTTCAAAATGCAGCCGTCGGAAATAACGCCGTGATTGATCTCCGCGCCATTGATCTTCGAGGCGGGCAAAAACCGGGGCCGCGTGAAAATCGGCGCGCTCATGTCGAAAAAGTTGAACCGGGGCAATTCCGAAACCAGATCAAGATTCGCGTCAAAGTAAGAACGAATCGTCCCAACATCCTCCCAATAACCCTGAAAGATCGACGCGTGGACTTTATATTTTTGGATGGCGTCCGGGATGATGTGCTTTCCAAAATCCGCCTGCGAATTCTCGAGCAATTTTAACAGCACATCGCGGTTGAAAAGGTAAATGCCCATCGAGGCCAGCAGGAATTCCTTTTTCGGGTCCAGGCCAGCCTTCGAGGCGATGTCCTCGCTGATCCGCAACGACTCCAGCACCGCCGGGTCTTTCGGCTTTTCCACAAACCGCGTGATTCGCAGCGACGGATCAATCTGCATGATGCCAAACGCCTGTGCCTCCTTTGGCGAAATCGCCAGCGTCGCAATCGTCAAGTCCGCGCCGCTTTCCTGGTGCTCGGCGATGACCGTGCGAAAATCCATCCGGTAAAGCTGGTCGCCGCTGAGAATCAGGAGATATTCAAAATCGTGATTGAGAAAGTGCGTCAGATTCTTTCGGACCGCGTCCGCCGTGCCTTGATACCAGGAAGTGTCCGAAAAAGTTTGTTCCGCCGCCAAAATTTCCACAAAACCTCCGGTGAACTGGTCGAACTTGTACGATTGCGAAATGTGCCGGTGCAGCGAAGCGGAATTAAATTGCGTCAACAAATAAACCCGCCGCAGACCGGAATTGATGCAGTTGGAAATGGGGATATCCACGAGCCGATATTTCCCGGCCAGCGGAACCGCCGGCTTGCTGCGTTCGCGAGTCAACGGGAACAGCCGCGTCCCCTGCCCTCCGCCCATGATTACGGAGAGCACATTGCTCGTATTGACTGACATGCGAGTGCTTTGCGGCATTGTTTTTTTTAGTTTTCTAAAACGAAATCTAGGCGGCGGCAACGCGTTGCGCAAGAGGTAAATAAACAGGAAAAACACCTCCTTGACTCCCCACATTGCGAAACCGAGGAGCCACGCCCGGGTGCTTGTCATTTTACATTGCGACTGGTGAAGTTCACCGTTCCACCGCTTTTTCGTTGAGCATCATTAAGCTGCCAATTACAATTCCGCCGTGAATGTTTTTGTCACCGGCGGCGCCGGTTATATCGGGTCAGTTTGTGTCGAAGAACTTCTGAACGCGGGTCACAAGGTCACAGTTTACGACAATCTGAGTGACGGCCACCGTTCGGCAGTCGATGAGCGGGCCACTTTCATCCTTGGAAAACCGGAAGAAGCCGGGAACATCGACCAGGCGATTCGCAGCGCAAAGCCCGAAGCCATTGTCCATTTCGCCGCCAACGCGCTCGTCGGCGAGTCGATGGTCAATCCATCAAAATATTTTCACAACAACGTCGTCAACGGCCTCAAGCTCCTTGATGCCGCCATCGCCAATGGCGTCAAAAAATTTGTCTTCAGTTCCACCTGTGCCACTTACGGGCCGCCTGACCGTCTTCCGATGACCGAGGACATCCCGCAACGCCCGATCAATCCCTACGGCGAAACTAAGTTAATGTTCGAGAAAATATTGCAATGGTACCACCGCATTCACGGGCTGGAATTCGTTGCGTTCCGCTACTTCAACGCCGCCGGCGCAACCGCGCGCTGCGGCGAGCACCGTCAAATCGAAACGCATCTGATCCCGAATATCCTCCAGGTGCCGCTGGGCCGCGCCACACACGTCGAAATATTTGGCACCGATTATCCGACGCCGGACGGCACCTGCATCCGCGATTACATTCATATTGTTGACTTGGCGCAGGCCCATATGATCGCGCTGGAGCCGGGTCGCCAGGGCTTTTACAATCTCGGCAACGGCGATGGTTACTCAGTGCGCGAAGTCATCACCACCTGCGAAAAAATTGTCGGCAAGTCCATTCCCGTCGTGGAAAAACCGCGCCGTCCCGGCGACCCTCCCAAACTCGTCGCCTCCGCCGAAAAAGCGATTCGCGAACTCGGTTGGAAGCCAAAATACCCAAAGCTCCACCAGATCATCGCCGACGCCTGGGCTTGGCACAAAGCGCACCCGACCGGCTATTCGGATTGATCCGCGTCATTTTCGCGTCAGCGCAGTGGCCACTGCCGCCTTGATGGCGTCGCCCTGCAAATCCTTGGCAATAATTTTTCCATCGGGACCGACCAGCACCATTTGTTCGATGGGATTGTTCGTCGCGGACTTGAAATAATCCGCAAGTTCAGGAGTTGGCGACGCAAAACTCGCAACGTTCCAGGCAACATTGTTCGTTCGAGCAAACTCCTTTAACGCCGGCGCTTGTTGCCAGCCGAAGAAGCTGAGCATCGCGAATCGATCATCCTTTCCAAACGATTCAAACGTCGGTCGCAACTGCTTAACAAGATCAGGACCGAAATCATTCAATGCAATGCTCAGCAAAAAATATTTTCCGTGAAAATCGGTGATGTTTACCTTTTGGCCATCGGCAGTTCGACCTTCAATGGGAATCGGCACCTCACCGACCGTCAGCGGACGAACGGTATGCAATTTTATGACGCCAAGATCGTAAGGCTCATCGGCCTTGCCGGATATCCCGCCCGGAACAACAACATCCTTGACGGCAAACGATTGTAAATTCTCATAGAAATTGAAATAGTTGGCAGAGTTGTAAAAGCGGCGAGGTTGCGGCTCCACATTAACCGAAAACTCATAAGCACCTGGAAGCACATCTTCAAAAACAAACGAACCGTTGTTGGTGGTCATTTCCGAGACGTACGACCTCATTTTATAATCAGTATTTTTCGCTCCATCCAAAGGGCGTACTGTATGAAACGCGACTCTGGCGTTCTTCCAATCAAAGTCTGCGGGAGCGTCAGGGTAAACAACTGTGGCATTCACTTCCCTTCCATTTCCTCCAAGCGTCACCTCGGTGATTCCTCCCGCTTTGACCATTACAGGAATCGGAGTTCCAGAGGTAATCGATCCACCTCCCAATGAAATTTCGCGGGCCAGGCCGCGTTCTCCCGGCGGAACATAGGTCATCACAAATTGCCCTTTATCGTCGGTCCTGGTCCTAAATCTCGGCACTTCAAAACTAAGCCCGTCGAAGGGGAAATCCCTCATATCGACTATTTGGTCCAGACCGAGCTTGCGTCCGATTTTCAAAGTGCCATGAATTTCCCCCCACGGTTCAAGTTTCAACACCGCCGGACCGTTCGTCGGCATCTCGACTCTAACGAAACCCGCCTCGTGGACCGCGATAATCCCCATCGCGCCTTCCACTCCTGGCAAAGTAAAGCGGCCCGTTGCGTCTGTCGTCGTAACGAGACTGTCATCCCGACCCGCTTTGAACGAATTCACGATGAAACCTTTGCCCAGAGTGACAGCCTGATTGGGAACCAGCAAAGCGACCTTAATGAAGTGCGCCGGATTTCCATCCGGCATAAAGACTGTTCCCTTAATGTCTGTCCCAGTTCTTCGTGCCTGCGGCTGGGAAGGAAAAGAGCGCGTCCCAGGAGCCTGGCGTTCCGAGGCGTTAATCTTGAGTTCCAGCGTTTGACCCGGGATGACGGTGACGGATTGCAACTGTTCATCATGCCACGAGTTCTCGTTCATCTTGACGCGATATGACAAATCTAATTTCCCCGGCGGCACACGCTCGAATTCAAAACGCCCGGCGTCGTCCGTCACCGCGTGCGCCCCCGCCTGCAACGTAAAAGGATCGGACAATGTGTCGGCCGAAAACTTCAAGTCGAGGTCCTCGTTTGTTCCAGGACCGGAAGGGCGGTGCAGCGTTCCCGTGACCCGGCCCCACGGTTCAAGCATGATCTTCGGGTTCGCCGAAAGTTCAGAAACTGAAACCAACTTAAACCCATCTGAGCTTGATGCGACGACCTTTAGCATGTCCAATTCAGGAGGAAATGAAAACTTTCCATCTTCGTCGGTTTTTTTCGCAATATTTTTGTCTCTCCAGGACTGCAGGTTGCCATCTTCACCAATGCTTATTCCCTGCTGTCCGTCGCAAAGCAATCCGACCGTGACATTTCGCGCCGGTTTGCCGTCTTGAGTGAAAACAATTCCAGACGGCCCGCTGCCCGGCTGCAATTGAACGTCAAAATTTGACGAGTTCCCCGGCGGCGGCCTTTTTGTCACGGGAATATATCCGTCAGCCTCAATTTTAATCAAAGGATCGGCAAATCGTTTGTTGACATCGACCGTAAAAACGAAATTGGTTGCCTGCGCGGCGTTGGCTTTGTCATAGCTTATTTGTCGAAAATTCCTGTTGCCCGGCGTCACCAAAAAGTTCGTCATCGCCTGCCCGGTTTTCGCGTCGATGACATGCCCGGAAACAACCCAATTCTTCGATAAAATTTCTTTAGGCGTGAGTCCGCCGCCTTCGGCGCCACTCAACGGACGTGTCTCCGGTCCGTCATCCATGGGAGGATTGCTAAAATCCGGCTCCAAATCCTTTCCTTTCTCCAACAAAACCGTCAGACCAGCGATGTCCTTGTTGACCTGTCCCACCAGGCGAAAAGGATTCATCAGGTCCAAGCTCGTGTTTTTTTTCGACAATCTATACCCTGGAACCCGCACGCTCAGGTCGATAACTCCCGATGCGATCCCGCCTTCGTCGAAACGACCATCTTTGTCCAATTCAATATGCAGCGAATCCCACGCATCACCGCGACCAATCATCAATCTCGTCTTCGGCGGAATAGGCGCGCCATCGTCAAGTATAACCCGTCCGGCGATTCGATGCGCCGGGCCGACGGTCAAATCTCCCGCATCCGCAGTCGATCCGTCCGCGCCAGTCGAAATATGCGTGGAAGCAATCGCGCCATACTTCTGCACGGTTCCCATGATTCCATAGAGGTCGTATTGGACATTCGGCGGAAGGTTCAAAAAGGAAAAACGTCCGTCAGGCCCGGTTCCGACTTCGAAATTTCCCGCAAAATTCCCGGCGCTCCGGTCCGTCGAAACAACTCCCACCGATACGCCCGGAAGCGGCTCTCCATTCCACATCACCCGGCCCGAAACCACAGCGCCCTCAGTCACAGTCAGATCGTGCTGGTTCTTTCCGCTGCGAACTTCCATGAAAGTCTTGGGAGCAAAACCTCTCGCATCAACTTTGATATCCAGCGACGCGAACGGTTTGAGCGACGCAATCAGAAATTCCCCGTGCTCATCGGTCACCGCCAAAGGATCAACTCCTTTCAACTCGCCCCACATCCCGCCTCCGTCTTTGTAATGGATGCCACCGGCTTCCACCGCCGCTCCAACAACCGGCGCGCCTTTCGCGTCCACGACGCGTCCATGTATCGTATTTTCGGGCGGAGATTTCGAGTTATCACGCGGCTCCAAAATCACATCAATCGGTCCCGTCGCGGGATCGACTTTGGTCACATATTTAGGCGCGTAATTTTTGGCCACGACGAGAATGCGAAAAATCAACGTTGGATCGAGCGATTCAATTTTAAAATGCCCTTGAGCATCCGACGTCGCGTGCTTCACGCAATCGGCATAGCACGAAGGACAAAAAGTGCTCGTGCCCACTTTGGGTCCCGCTGTCTCAATAAAAACCGAGGCGATCAGCGGTTGGCCATTGGTCAAATGCACTTGGCCTATCAAGTCTGGTTTTGCAAAGGATTCTGATTTGGCCTTGTCAATTTGCGCATCAGTTAAAGTGACCAATCCCAGCCCCACCAGAAGAAGCATCGCCACAATCGGCCAGCCTGCTTGTTGTTTATAGCGGGCAATCATCAGGATGCGCCGCGTCATCTGGCTTTTTTCCTCCAGTATTCCCATCAAGCCGGGCAACACAGCTGGCGTCGCGCAAAGTTCCAGCAGCTTGAGCACCGTTTCCCCGTAAGGACGGGCCTCATTTTCTCCGGCGCGGCCCAGCGCCATTTCATCGCACGCCAATTCGCGGTCCGCCGCCATTCGCTGAAAACCAAACCAGAGCACCGGATTGAACCAATGCAACAGCCGAAACACCGCCGCGACCCAATGCACCGCCATGTCCCGCCGTTTCACATGGGCCAGCTCATGTAAAAAGATGTGCCGCTGTTCATCAGGCGTGAATTGCCTTATGATCCTGCGCGGCAACAGCAGACTCGGACGGAAAAAACCATACAACGCCGGGCTGCTGACCTGGTCCGTTTCCTCCAATCGCAACGGCGCGGAGACTCCCATGATTTCTTTGCACTCGTCGAACAGCGCCAGCATTTCCGCGTCTGTCACAGCCCTCGCGCCCCGCAATCGCCTCACGAAAACAATGCTCTGCCCAATCCCCCGTCCTCCCAGCAGCACCACTCCAATCAGCCAGGCAATTTCCGCGTCAATTGTTAATCTCCGTTTGTCAAACATCGTGTGAGGCGCGGCCGCAACAGTCGCAGCAGGCGTTTCCGAACGACCGCTTGTTGTTTTTTCGGGAACAATCTCCGAATCCTGTACAGGATCATTGCCAAAGTTCTCCGCAACAGGCTTTGTCAACTCTACCTTATTCGGCAAAATCTCCTTTTGTGCAGGCGAGTAATGGAGAACGTTGAACACGCTCCACGAACTTGCCGGTAGCGACGGCATCGCCAATCGCGCCACGACCAAAAGCCAGAGCGCGTACTGCCATCGGGCATTCAATCGCCCACGAAAAAGCCGTTGCGCGCCCAAAACCAGCAGGACCAGAACGGACGCCTGCCACGATGTTCGCGCCAGCCAGTCAAAAAAGGGGGAGGCATTCATTTTTCCTTTTCTGAGAGCACTTTTTTAAGCTCTCGAATTTCCTCGCGGGTCAATTTTGTTTCCTTTGCCAGGTGAAGCAGCAGCGACGCCGGCTCCCCGCCAAAAACCCGGTCCACAAACGACCGGCTCTCGCTCCGCACGCACTCCTCCTGATGGATCAGCGGATCATAAAGGTAACGCTTGCCCTCAAGCGTTGTCCTGAGCGCGCCCTTGCGGACCAACCGATCCAGCAACGTGCGAATCGTCCGCTGATGCCATCCTTTCTGTTTGCCCAGCCGTTCCACCACCGCGGCGGCGGCGACGGGAGGATTTTCCCAAACGATCGACATGATCTGCCATTCGGACTCGGAGATGCGGGTTGATTTCATACTGTGTGACCCTGTTTATGCTACATTCGTAGCACATTGTCAAGGAATTCCTTTTGCAGCTAATTCTTGTCATGTCTTTTGTTCAACAAAGCGGTTGCATTTCACGCGGAATAAACCACCTTAGCCACAATGCTGGCAGGAGGCAGAAACCGCCGCCCTGACAGCGATTAAAGGAGACCGCATGAAATTAGCATTTGGCAAAACAACATCGGTTCCGTCACGACCAAAAAGTCCTCCATTCATTAAAATCAAACTCGCCGCAACTTTCACGGCCTTGACGTTTTATTTAATATTGACTGCTCACGCCGCTGAACCGCAGGTTCTTCGCGGCCACGTTCCCAAAGCCGCCAAACGCCAGCAACCCATTGGAAACGCCGATGCCGCCATGCAACTCGACCTCGCGATTGGCCTCCCTTTGCGAAACACCAATGAACTCCACGCTTTGCTCCAACAAATCTATCAGCCCGGCAACACAAACTTCCGCCATTACCTGACTTCGGACCAATTCACTGAGAAGTTCAGCCCAACCCCTCAGGACTACGAATCAGTCATCAATTTTGCGACCACCCACGGCATGACCGTCACCGGCACCCATTCAAATCGCGCGATGGTTGGCGTTCGAGGTGCGGTTAGCGACATCGAAAAGGCGTTCCACGTCAAACTGCGCCTCTACCAACACCCGACCCAACCCCGCAAATTCTTCGCCCCTGATTCCGAGCCTTCAGTGGAATTGGACACTCCGCTCGCCGCAATCAGCGGGCTCAACAACTTCAACATTCCCCACCCTCTCATTCGCCATGACCTAATTTCGCCGTCCGCTAAAGTTCGTCCCATGACCGGCTCCGGCTCAAGCGGTTCATACCAGGGCGGAGACTTTCGCGCCGCGTATCTGCCTGGCGTCACCAATATGGGCAGCGGCCAATCCATCGGGCTTTTTGAATTGGACGGCTTCAAGGCCACCGACATTTCCACTTACAACACTGAAGCCAGCCTTCCAACTTTCACGCCAACCAAAGTGCTCATTGATGGTTTTAACGGAAGCGCCAGCGAAGCAGACGGCGACGATGAAGTAGCCCTCGACATCGACATGGCGCATGCAATGGCGCCCAAGGCCGCCGTCGTGGTTTATGAAGGCCAACCCGTTGCGCTCTCATCCAGCCAAAACACCTCGCCGGCAACCACAAAGGTGGTCAACGATATCCTCAATCGCATGGCCACCGATGACACCTCGCTCCAACTGAGTTGTTCCTGGGGCTTCGACATTAACGCGACGACCATCCAAATTTTCGAACAATATGCCGCGCAAGGCCAAAGCTTCTTCCTCGCATGCGGTGACAGCGGAGCGTTCGCCGGCGCAGTTGACGAACCGGCAGACGATCCTTTCATCACCGTCGTCGGCGGCACGGAACTGACGACCACCGGGCCCGGCGGATCGTGGGTTTCGGAAACCACATGGAACTCCGGCAGCTCAGTCAACGGCATCGCCGCCACTGGAGGTGGAATCAGCCTCGTCTATCCAATTCCCGCCTGGCAGCAAGGCATCAGCATGTCCGCAAACCTGGGATCGTCCACAATGCGAAACGTCCCCGATGTCGCGTTAACCGCGTATAACGTCTGGATTGTTGCGAACGGACAAGGTGGCGCGGTCGGCGGAACAAGCGTCGCGGCCCCGCTTTGGGCAGGCGTCACGGCTCTCGTCAACGAACAGGGCGCGGCGACGGGCAATTCCCCCATCGGCTTTGCCAACCCTGCCCTTTACGCCATTGGCAAGAGCGCGCAGAATTCCGCCAGCTACCACGACATCACCACCGGAAACAACACCTGGAGCGGCAGCCGGAGCAAATTCTTCGCCGTAACCGGTTTTGATCTTTGCACCGGATGGGGAACGCCTGCCGGCACAAATCTGATTCAAGCGCTGCTCTCGCCGCCCGCCGAAAGCCTCGAAGTCACGCCTTCCTTGGGCTTTACCGCCTTCGGCCCCGTCGGCGGTCCGTTCAATATCACGTCCCAAATCTACACTCTCACAAATGCAGGCGCATCTTCCTTCAACTGGAGCCTTGTCAATACTTCCAGTTGGCTGACTGTCTCGCCAGTTTCCGGAACTCTCAATCCCAGCGGTCCGCCTGCGGTTGTCACTGTCTCGCTGAATTCCGCCGCCACGAATTCCCTCATTCAATCCTTCGACGCCAATATCGTCTTCAACAATCTGACGGACGGAACTTCGCAAAACCTTGAATTCGACCTCCTCGTCGGAAACGGCGGTTTCGAGACCGGCGATTTCACCGATTGGACTCTGAGCGGCAGCACCGACGACAATTTCATTCTTGGGTCCGACGACACCGACATCGACGGCACCGAAGCCGTCACAGGCGTCAACGATTGGCTATTGGTCCACTCCGGCCTTTACGGCGCGCTCCTCGGGCAGCCCACTTCCGCCGCCTCCCTTTCGCAAACCCTGCCCACTGTTCCCGGCCAGTCCTACAATTTGTCTTTCTGGTTGACAAGCGTTCAATACAAAGGGACGACCACGCCCAACCAATTCTCCGCGACCTGGAACGGGAACACCCTCGTCGCAATGACCAACGTCGGCACATTCGCCTGGACCAACTATCAATTTACAGTCACCGCAACCGGTGCCAGCACCACCCTCCAATTCAGCGACCGCAACGATCCTTCAGGCTTCGGCCTCGATGACATCAGCGTGCAGCCGATAACCACAACCTTTGAATCCGCCGCACAAAACGCCGACGCAATCGACTTCACCTGGAGCGCCTTCTCCGGCTTGGAATATCAAGTCCAATACACCGATAGCCTAAGTCCCGCAAATTGGATCGACTTGGGCACTCCGGTCACAGCCACAAACAACACAGTCTCCGCCTCTGACAACGTAATCCCCACCTCCCAACGCTTCTACCGAATCGTGCTGGTCCCGCAATAGGTGTCGCAACTCTCCAAAGTTTCGGCATTCAATAATTTCAGAGTCGCTTGAGCCAATAGCCGGGCCGCCGTTTCGCATGCATGACAGCTACTATCAATACTCGGTCAGCTTCATCAAGATACACGACCGAATAGGGAAATTTGCGGGCCAACGCACGCCGAGCCGGTGGGCAGAATCGAAAGAAACGATCAGGATGCTGACGCGCTTCGGCGATAAGCCGTTCGATTTCGTCGAAAAAGCGCGCGCCCAGTTCAGGAGAAACAGCCGCGTAGTATTGAGCGGCCTGTGCGTATTCCTCGTCAGCCTGCGGGTGAAATGTGTAAGGCTTCACCGCCCAACGATCTTACGAACGCGGGCTGAAACTTCTTCGCCGGGAACGCACCGCACCTTTCCGGATTGAATTTCCTCAATGCGCCTGGCGATTTCGCTCTGCCAGGCTGCGTCGATTTCAGGCTCAGAGATGTGCAGTCCTTCCGTGAGTCGCCCGACCAATTCGCCAACCTTTTCCGGCGGCCAATGGCGCGCTTCCTCAACGATTTGGTCCACTGTCATAGACACAACGTTAGTTTACGCGCTTTGAACTCTGTCTTCAACGGCAAATCCGATGACCTGAAAACCTGAGAAGTTTTTTTATTCCTGAGCCGCCACTTTTATGTCGTCTCCGCTGAACCTGTCGTTCTACTCTGTTCTTGCGAGAATTGTACCAACACAAAACTCATTTTTCCTATGAATCCAAACGAATCTTCCACTGAAAAACGGATGCCGACCGGCACTGTGGGCAATCCAGTCCTGGCGCAGCAGATACTTGACGCATTTGACCAATTGCAAGGCCTCCATCCCGGATTCCGGCCCGCCCACGCCAAAGGCCTCATGTGCGCCGGGACATTCGCGCCCTCGCCGGAAGCAGCCATGCTCACCCGCGCGCCGCATGCCAGCCAGCCGTCCACCCCGGTCACAGTCCGCTATTCAAACTCCACAGGAATCCCGAACATCCCGGACAACGACCCCGCGCATTCCAGCCCACGAGGCATCGCCGTCCGTTTTCATCTTGACTCCCATTTGCACACAGACATTGTCGCCCATTCTTTCGACGGCTTCCCAGTCCGCACCGGCGAAGAATTCCTCGAATTTCTGCGCGCCATCATCGCCGCCGGAGCGGGCAAGCCGGAAGTCATCGGAGGCTTTCTCGCGGCCCACCCGAACGCAAAGCGTTTTGTCGAAGCGCCCAAGCCGATCCCCACCAGTTTCGCCCATGAAGCGTTTTTCGCCGGCACCGCCTTCAAGTTCACCAACTCCGTTGGACTAAGCCGCCACGGACGCTTCCGCATCCGCCCCGAGGCTGGGACCGAATACCTTTCCAATGAAGCCGCCGCCGCAATGTCTCCCAACTTCCTCTTCGACGAACTCGCCCCACGCCTCGCCAAAGCGCCCGTCAAACTCGGCATCTTCGTGCAAATGGCCGACCCAGCCGATGACGTCGCTGACGCGAGCACAACATGGCCAACTGGCCGCACAGAGATTCCATTTGGCACAATCACCCTGACGACGCGCGTCGATGATCAAGAGCCGGAGCGGCGGAAAATCATCTTTGACCCACTCCCCCGCGTTGATGGCATAGATTCCTCCGGCGACCCGCTAACCCAAGTGCGCGCGGACATTTACCTTTTGAGTGGCCGCCGCCGCCGCGCCGCCAGCGCCCAGCCGGGCACACCCCATGCTTGATGCCGGTGTTTTCCCAAATCATCGGTGATGCCGCACCCTGGCTTCCGCCAAATCGATATCCAGCTGGATGCGGCGCAGAACGTCATCGCTGATGGCGTTTTCATTCCGAAGTTGAAGAATTGTTTTACGTTCGATTTGAAGCGCTTCGAGCGAAAGGCGCTCGAACTCGGTCGAAAACAGCCGGAAAGACTTGCGGTCGCTCTCCGGCCCTGTGCCTTCAATCTGGTGGATTTGGTCTTCGTATTCAACGCGCAAGCGCTGCAGCGCGTTGTTCTTTGCAGGTTCGCGCAGGCCGATCTCCTGGAGCCGAGCCAGGGCTGTTTGGTTTGCTTTGAGCCGGGCTTCACGCTCCTCTTTTTCCATTGAACCATCGTCTTTGATGCCGAGCCACCGGATCAGCAGCGGCAGCGTCAATCCCTGAACTACAAGGGTTGCCAGAATCACGATAAACGTCAAGAATAATATCAAGTCTCGCCCGGGAAAAGGCGTCCCGTCCGGCTTCCCATCCAAACTCATCGGTATCGCCAGCGCCGCGGCCAAAGAAACCACTCCTCGCATTCCCGTCCAGGCGACGATCAAGACGTGCCGCCAATCAGGGTAAGGGTCGTTTCGGCAAAGTTTCTTGAACACAAGGCGAGGCAGATACGTTGCCGGAAAAACCCAAATCACACGCAGGAGAACCACGGCCAGACTGATAACCAACGCATCAAGGACAAGCCGGCGAATCGGGATTTCGTGCCCGGACAATGTGTGCAGCACTGCCGGCAGTTGCAGTCCAATAAGGATGAAAACGAAGCCGTTGAGCAGGAATTCCACCATTTCCCAGAACGGGCCGCCTTGCAATCGGGTCTTGAACGACAGCAGTTCAGGCGTTCGCCTGCCCAGGTACAAGCCAGCGGTCACGACCGAGAGAACGCCAGAAACGCCGAATCGTTCCGCTGTCAGGTAGGCGACAAACGGCGTGAGAAGCGAAACGGTGATCTCAATGGGCGCATCATCGACTCTCTTATGAAATTGTTGTCCCAACCAGCCGACGCCCAAACCGGTCACGATTCCGCCAATGCCAACGACAAAAAATTGCTCGCTTGCGTTTGCCAACGAAAATGAACCGCTGATCACCGCCGCCACTGCAAAACGATAAGCGACCAGCGCTGTGGCGTCGTTGACCAGGCTTTCGCCCTCCAATATTGTGACGATCCGATGCGGGATTTTGAGCCTCTGAGCAATTGCAGTGGCTGCAATCGCATCGGGCGGCGAAATGATCGCGCCCAGCACAAATCCGGCGGCAAGCGGCAGGTTCATGAAATGGTGCGCGAGATACGCAACTTCAATTGTGGTGAACAACACCAAGCCAATGGCGAGCAGCAAAATGGGCCGCAAATTTGCCCGGAAGTCCCGCCACGAGGTGAACAATGCCGCCGGAAACAACAGTGGCGGCAAAAAGAAAAGAAAAACCAGTTGTGGATTGAGGGCCACTTTGGGAAGTCCAGGGATCAAGCCCATCAGCGACCCTCCTACCACGAATAGAATCGGATAAGGAATATGAAGTTTCCGCGACAACATCGCCAGAACGGCGACCGTCAGCAGGAGCCCCACAAATATTTCCACAACACTCGTCATGTCACTCGACCTTACCGGATGTCCCGCCTGAACCGCCACCATTATCGAAAATCCGCGTCCGCAAGCTCCAGATGAAATACCATTCCTCCATACCCAACTTCATAAACTTCCCCGCGTTCATCCGTCGCAAATTCCGCAATCAACTCCGGCGCAACCCCGATTTCCCGCACGCTTTTCAACACTCGATTCTCCTGCGTCAATCCAAAAATCCGCCGCGAAGTATAATCCGCGCAAATGTAAACGCCATAAAACGAAGAATGTTTGTCCCCTCGATAAACGCACCCGCCAATCACGCAATTCCCAAACTTCCGCCGATACGCAAAAACCGGCGGAACAAAATTTTCGTCCGCCCTTCGATATCGGTTTGAGAACGGCTCGAAACCTTCATAGACATTCCAGCCATAATTTTCCCCGCCTCGCACAATATCTACCTCCTCCACCCGGTCCTGCCCCACATCACCAACCCACAAATCTTTCGTGACAGGATCGAAACTGAAACGCCACGGCTCGCGCAAACCATAAGCCCAAATCTCCGGGCGCGCATTCGTCCGGCCATAAAACGGATTGTCCCGCGGAATCGCATACTTCAACCCCGCATCCTCCCGGTCCACATCGATCCGCAAAATCTTCCCCAACTCCAGCCCCAAGTTTTGTCCATGCCCCTCCGGGTCGCCTTGCGGCCCCGTATCCCCCATGCTGATGTAAAGATAGCCGTCCGGCCCAAACGCCATGCAACCGCCCGTGTGAACTTCCGTCGTCGCCTCTGTCTCCCACAACCGCCGCGAAGGCTCGCCAGAATCGGAAACAAAATCCGCCCCCGCGCGACGCTCCACCACCGTCGTCACGATCTTCCCATGCTCGAACACCTGATGTTCCGCGTAATATTTCCGGTTCTCGCGAAAGCGCGGATGAAAAGCCAGACAGACCAATCCGTTCGGCCCCCGCTCATTGAAAATCTCCTTCGACAAATCCGCAAACAACATCTTCACTTCGTTCGTCCCGGACTTGTCAATCCGAAAAATCTTCCCCGTTTCATGCGCCGCCAGAAACACATCCCGCGTTCCCGGAATTTGCCCAAACCACAACAACCCGTTCTGCACCTGGTAACCTTGCGGCGCAAAACCCGGGGGGGACTGAACCGGCTCGCTCAAAAACGGCGTCAACTTGATCGGCTTCGCCAGCGCAGGAATGTTCTCAGGCATCCCCCGATTGCTCGCCAGCGAATTTTCCGCCTGGCGCAACGTCGTGAGAAACCCGATCAAATCGGCAAACTCCTCCAACGACAACCCCGCCTCAAGCCCCTGCGGCATCAGCGAAATCTTGCTTCCCCGCTGCGACTTGATGTCGCTCCTGGCGATGTGAACGCGCTCTCCATTCCCTTGAATCAATTCAATTGACTCAGCCGTCCCGTCCTTGATGACCCCCACAATCTCGTCCCCGGATTTCTTCTCGACAATCGTCATCTCATAGCCCACCGCGATGGAAGCCGAAGGATTCAACACCGCCTCGATCAATTCCGACCGCGGAAATTTGTCGCGGATGGCAAACAAATCAGGCCCGGCCTTCCCCCCGCGACCATCCGTCGAATGACACTTAAAACAACCCGTGCGCGGATCATTGAACAAAACCCGCCCCGCGCGAGCATCACCATCATGCCCCATCGCAAAATCCCGAAATTCCTTCTGCGAAGGCGCTCCCATCGCCCCCACACCAACCAAAAGAAATGATAAAATGACACCAACGCTTTCGATTCGCATTTTCGCGCGCAATTCTCGCGTCGCCCCCGCCCGTGCGCCAGAAAAATTCCCACCCGGGCGACGACGTTCCCATTTCAGGTCCCCTTGTCCACAAAGGCCGCGCCGCCCTTACGAGTTCAGATGCCTCTTTGACAGCTCTAGTATAGCGTTTCACTAAAACGTTTACATATTTACGCGGCCAACAAATCGAACTTTTTCCAACGATGGACGACTGGAGCGGCATTGATCTCGGCGACGCCCATGAGAATCCGTTCTTTGAGTTCGGCTTTGGATTTGA
>DASXZW010000034.1:0-19755 GCA_036501665.1 Verrucomicrobiia bacterium | reverse complement strand
ACGCCGCCAGAACTTGCGCGCGCTGGACGGCATCGGTGCGCCGCGCGCGACGCCGGGGAGAAACAGTCAGGCTCTTCATCGGCGCCGTTTCTATCACGACTGCCCGCCGCCGCATAGGCGGTCGCTCCTTTACCGCTTACGATGATGAACAAACCGGGATAACGCAACACGCCCAGCCCCCTCTGGGGGCCGGGCGCTGGCCTCTTTAGAGGCCGCAGTCCAAAGCCCCGCCCTTTGGGCGGGGATCATTTACTACAGCCCTTTTGCGCTTTTAAGCAATTAGCGTGCCCGCGTCCTATCAACCACTTGCGCAATAAAAAAAGTTTTGCGGAGGGTCGAATCCGTCAAGTCGGGCTAATCTAAGGGGCGGAGTAGACGCAATTCTTCAGCCCCATCTCATCAAGCGCGCCCGGTCCCTATGTCGCATCCAAGCTTGAGAAAGGGATCGCAATTCTTTGACATCTTAAGGCGTTGCGCGGGCGTCAGGGTGAGGCCATCGGGACCCAGAGTGGGGGGGGCCTGGGCGGCGGGTTTCTTGAAAAACGGCAATTGAAAGACCGACGCTTTGGGCACCAGCATGGTCGGCACTGCTATGACCGGAGCGGAAACGCCCGGCGGTGAAATGGGTTTGCCGCCCTGGGCGGCGGCAAGCAGGACGGTGCCAGTCACGGCGTGGCCGGACAACCCACCACCCCTGCCGGACCATGCGGCGGCCTGCGCGGCCCACGCGCCCGGAGTCTTGAAGTCCGTTTTGGAAGCGGCTAGGCCTGCAGCATGCTGGGTCGCGGGGGTCGGATTCTGTGTCCATGCCTTGGCGGCTTGAATGGCTTGGGAATCGGCGGCATGAGCCGGGTTGGCCACCTTCTCGGCACTGACCGCCGCCCACTTGATGGCCGCCGGTTCCGGCAAACCGTGGGCCAAGGACTTGACCGCGTCCATAGAAAGCTGCTGCTTGTTCAAGGCCTGCGCCTGCTGGCATGGAGTCTGGCGGGGCTGAATCACTTTTTGCGCCGCAGGGCTTAAAGATCCTAGAGGCTTGGGTGTTGGAACGGTCGCGAGATCTGGCGGCGGTGGCAGGCTCATTTCTAATTCTTACAGTTAAAAAAGAAATGGACCGTGAATACGCTGGGTAAACCTAGTATTGGCGGGAATTCGGAAATTTACCATATACTGTATCGCCTGCCCGTGAATTCCTTTCCCCGTCAATTTGATGTTCTTCGTGGCCGCATACGACGGATCCTGTGGGGAATAAGCAGATTGTTCGGCTACAGGGCCGACCGCAGCGACTAGCGCATCGCCGGGCTCTAATCGCAAGCGCACGTAAGCGTCGAAATCCATGGTCCAATCATAACTGACGGCAAGGTAATTGCGCAACCAATGGCGCAGGTAATTGCCGACCAGATCGTTTAATGGTCTGGAAAAGGGTTGTTTATTTCCGGCTTGCTGTCGCAGCAAATCCTCTCGGGCGTCACGGGAAAGGCGCTGGAAGAAATCGCCATCGAACCAGAAGGCGCCGTCCCGGTGGCTTGGTTCGAGCTGCAAACCATAGTAGTTTGTCTTGCCAATTTGCACCAATCGCACGAGCGATCCCGGGCCGGAAAGGGAATAAAAGCTCGGTTCACCGCCAAATGTGGACTGCTGATTGCCATCAATGGCCCAGCCTTTGTCCTTGGATAGTAAAGTTTTATTCATTTTAGTATTGGCTAGCGCTGGTCATCCGCTTTCAACCGCCAATGATGACGGTAGGGCATCCAATCACAATGTTGCCGCCGTGGGCTGTCATATCGCCCATCCGGGCGGCGGGCATCCCGCCGATCAGGACGGTGGTGGAACCCATCGCGATAACGTCCGGCGGGCCGACGCAAACGCACATATTGCCCACGACCGCGGCCGGCATGAAGCCAATCAAAACTGTGGGCACGCCCGGCCCGGAAATCGGGCCGCCGACGTGGGGTACAACCCCGGTCACCATCGGGCAAACATGCATATCCGTTAAACGCGCGGCCAAAGGCATATCAGAGATCCTAGATCACTATGACAGAAGCGAGTCCATGTCGAACACAAAGTTCATGCGGTTGACAAGCTGGCGCACACCATTTGAAAGGCACGCCTGGCCCGCATCCAAGATTGGGCGTTCTTCTGGCGTGCTGGCGACACCATGAGGACGGCCATCCATCGTTCCTTGTCAGATTGCAAAGCAAAGGCGACCCGCCCTGCGCCCTTCGAAAGTTTGGCCGGCCCGGCAAAGCGCGCCAGGCCGGGCTTTTCCGGAAAAGGCGCAAGAGCTTTTAAATTGGACACTTCGATGCCGGCGCGTTTGAGCTGATCCAACAACTGCTGTTTGATTTTCTCCTGTCCGTCCGCTGCTCCTGGCATCGACGTATCGGAGTGAACACGGAGGTAAGCCACGGTCTCGTTCCGGCTGGCTATTTTAACCTCGACCGCGTCAATGGATGCAGAAGGAGGAGCCATGGTCCTCGCCACCCATGATTTCGGATACACGAATTTAAAACGCGCCTTGGGATCGTGATAAGTGGCCGTTGATTCGATTAAAGGCTGCCCCAAAGGCGCTGCGAGTTCAAGACTGGCAGCCGCCAGGCCAAGCGTTTCCACCAGGCCGGCTTGGGCTTCAGCGGGCCGCTGTCCGGCCAGCAAAATCACGTGGGGTCCATTGCTTCTGGCCGCGAAGCGTCCCTTGAAAGTTCCGGGGCCGAGGGTGTTGGCGTGGATGACCTGGCCGTTGGCATCGTGCGCAGCCTGCACCGTGTCCACTTTGCCGCCGCGGCGTTCCACCTCAAGCCTCAGCCAATCAGCCAGAAGGACCTCGAACTCCAGGATAGTCGCGTGAATTTGCAATTGGACTTCGGGCGTGATGAGGAAGCCCGCCACGGCGGAGAGCTGGTTTTTGCGGACGGCGGGTGGGTTCGCTTCCGCCGCCCGCGCGGCCGATTTTGGAACCGTGACGCGACAAGCGAGCGAGGGATAACCCGGCGGCGTCAAAGCGACCGGCGCAAACTGCGCGGCGATAGCTTTTTCCGAAATCCGTTTTCCAAACGAAATGGGGTCGCTGCTCATAGAACGCTAGAAGCCGACGCCAAAGTCCGCGCCGCCCGCGCCGCCCGCTCCGACGGAAGAATCCCCAGAGTCATCGGAATCATCAGAACTCGCGACGTCGTCAACCGTGACCGAATCCACATCCGCAACCGACTCGCTTTCCTCGGGATCGCCTTGGGCGGTGGTGACATCGCCGGAGACGGAATCGTCCGCTTCGGCAGGATCGTCGGGCGCGTCGGGGCTGTCCGGCGCATCGGGGGAGGTCGGGGAACAACCAGGGCCGGAACCGGCGGAACCGCCGCTGTTGATCATGACCATGGTGCCGGAAATGGCTACGCCCGCCGGCCCGATATCAATAAAATTGCCACCGGCCTTGAGCGATATTTCCATTCCGGCTTCAATAACGACTGACATGCCGCCTTTGATGTGGACGGTCATGCCAGCTTCCACCGCGTGGTTCATGCCGGACTTTTCGTGAATATTCATGCCGGCATTGAACGAGAGGTCGCTGCCGCAAGCGTTATTGGAGTTATTCCCCGCGTTCAGGTTGTGGTTCCCGCTAATATTGATTTTCTGATCTCCCTGCACGGACAAATGATCGTTGCCCGTGACGGCGACTTTTTGGTCGCCCAGAATATTTTCACCATGATTGCCTTGAATGTTGGAAATGCGGTCGCCTTGCACATTGGAATCTTTGTTGCCGCCGACTTTTTCGGTCTGATTATTGATGACAACCAAGTGCCGGTCGTTGCCAATCCATTCCCGGCTGTCGTTCTTGATCCGCACGTCCTGGTCTTTTTCGGCATGGATAAAAATTTGCTCATTTCCCTTCTTGTCCTCAAAGCGGAATTCATTGAAGCCCTGGCCTCCGATGCTGGAGTTGGATTTGATGGTCGATTTGGTTTTTTCAGCGGGCAAGTCGTAAGGTGGCATTGCATCTCCGTTATAGACGCGCCCGGTGATGATCGGCAGATCAGGATCGCCTTCGAGGAATTCGACAATGACTTCCTGCCCGACGCGCGGGATGTACATGGCCCCCCATTGCTTGCCTGCCCAGAGTTGGGACACACGGATCCAACAAGAGCAGTTTTCGGTGGTCGGGTCGCTGTAGCGGTCCCAATGGAAATGAACTTTGACCATGCCATATCCGTCATCATCGGTGTGAATTTCCGTTCCTGACGGCCCGACCACGATGGCCGTCTGAGGTCCCTGCGTGAGAGGTTTCGGCGTAATGCGAGCGGGACGAAAGACATCGGTCGTCGGCATAATCGTAAAGGAACAATGATAAATTTCGTCACTCCCGGCGCCTCCGCCTCCTTTACTTTCATATGCGTTCGAGAGCATACTATGACCGACGGCGACGGTCAGGTAATCCTGGTTTTGATCCGAGCGCGGAACCTCCAGGAGGTTGAATTTGAAACCGGCGGCCAAACCGCGAACATCTCCCTGCCCATGCGTCAACTGATATCTGGCCTGAAGTTCCTGCATGCGAACTTTTGCCCAATCGTTGCCATCGCCCGTGTTGTCGTATTCACCCGGGAAATCAAAAATCTGAAATTTGGAATTGCTATGCTGGCGGTCAATGACGGCGGGATCGCTGCGAAGATCCTGACTCGGAGTCTCGAAGTTGAAGTCCGTGTGGACATAAGCGCCGGGTCCCACTTCCTTGCTGAATGTCAAATCTCGGACGTATTCAATATCGGATGTGCCAGGTTGAGGCGGACGATAATGAATATCATCATAATTCGGATAGGGATCATGGGCATCGGGCGAATCTGCCAGCATGAGGGTGTGCTTGCCATTTTCGTGGGTGAAATAATAGTAAATCCCCTCCTGTTCCATCAGGCGGCTCACGAAATTAAAATCCGTCTCCCGGTATTGCACGCAGAAATTCCAGGGCATGTAACTGCCGCTCAGTCCCGAATCATCAAAGTCTGAAAATCCCCGGGAGCTGAAAACCGCCTTCAGAATATCTGGGACGCTCCGAGTAGTATCCGAACCGGACCATATTCGGCAATCCGAAGTGCGAGTCAGCAACCAGAGCCAAGGCACGATGGTCGCCCGATAGGTCGCGTACTGGTTGGTGGAGGGATGCTGGGAAAAGCGGCTGACGATTCCGTTGAAATAGCGGGTGTCGCCCGCAGTGGTTTGCAGCCGGACGGTGACGCTTGATCCAACCAGTTTGGTGAAATCTATATTAAAATCTTCACTCACCATTTCGACTTCGTATTCAAACAGCCGGCCAAGTTCCTCATGGCCGGCAAAGGAAGTGAGACATAACACATCCACGTCCAAAGGCGTGCCAATTGCAATGACGTGGTTTGCTTGGGTTAATGACATAAGTTCAATTCGTAAGCTTGCGATAAAACTAATTTCTCAAAGAGGTGGCATTGACGAATTGGGCGTCAGAGCTTTGTGGGTCAGATCCTTGCTGCATGTTCAATACGTGAAGCCCATCATATTTATTTGAGTGATCAAAAGATGTTGCTTGGATCAGGTCTATTCTTCCGCTCTCTTCGTGCGCCCCATGAACGCCCGGCTCTCGTTCCCTGCCCGCATTTTTAACGCCTTGGTCTGACACCGAAGTAACGGCAGTTCCGACAACCAGTTTCGTGGTTTTTCTTACGCTATTAACGGGGACTATCTTGACAACCGCAGGAATTGCCTTCTTTATTAACTTTTCGCTCAAGTTATCCCCCAGGATGTCAGTTACAGCCCGTGCCGCCGCCTTAAGCAGAGCCTCTTTGGAAGACCCGCCTTCGACAAGGGTTTTCAGTCCCTCACTTTCGCTGTCGAGGCTTACCTTCACAATTTTGAGAGCCGCCTTCTCAGCGACTGACAAGCCTTTTTGCAAGACTGGTAAATCAAACATGCCAACGAGCATGGTTGTTGAAGCTTCAAGAAACCCCTCTCCAATGCCGTCATTTTTTTTCCCAGTTATGATCCACTTGTCCTCCCATTTAGCCACTCCTTTCAAGAAGGATCCCCCGCCAAGCATGGCAACGCCCGCGCCGCCAGTGACCACGGAGCCGGCGACGACGACACCCGTGAAACATAGATCACGCACGTCCTCCAGGCCACTTTTCTCCAAATCCAGCCACTTAAGGGAATTAGCAATGTTGTCCTGTGTTTTTTTGCTGGCCTTTGCCTGAATTTCATGGACTGCAGCTTCATTCTTCCGGGTTCGATCGCGATAATAAAGCAACATTCCAAATAAAGATTGCATATTTCTACGATGCTGCCAGTCAGTTAAAATTCTATTATTCTCGTAGAGTGTCTCCATTTTTATTGCGTTCCAGTCAAAGTCAACTGAAACGATATCCGGGCCAAAGCGACCGCCCGGCTCCGTCACGACGGTATTGTATACTAGAATAGACCGCGAGCGGCAATAAGCGCGAATGATTCTTGCCACGCCATCCCAATTGATATGCCACACCTTGCCGGTATTTTGATCTCTAATTGGCTCCCAGGGCATACTAGAAACTGACTTCCTCATACCCATCGCTGCGGCTTTCGACGGCGGCGATGCAGGTCGTCATGGAGTGCCGGCAGAGCAAATCGATTCCGCATTGTGAGGCCGGGTTGCTCTTTGCGCCGCCGGGCTGTAAACTTCGTGAAAGGAGCGATGTCAAGACGCTGCTCACGGCATCGCCATCAATGCGAATATTAAGCATCCGGCTGCCGGTAAAGCAACGACCCACAAGGGAAATCAGGCCCGCCAGCCCGTTCTTGCTACCGGAAGAAAAGGCGTTGGCCATGATACAAGAATTCATGACTCCAGGCGCATTGAAAGTGACCGCGGGCAAACCGAACCGAGCTGCCGCGATGATGGCCAGCGCGCCACCTAGTGAGTGGCCAGTCAATATGACGTTTTTCGCGGAAACAACGCCTGCAACCTGGATAGCATCGCGGGCTGAAGGGGGAATTTGGCCGACGGCGATGTCGGTATCGTCCACCAAATCGCCTGCAAGGTCGTCCGTGCCGCGATAGGCCAGCACCGTCGCCGCACTTTTTTTGGTGTAAAGCGCGGCGAAGAAACTGCCATCGCTCCAGCGCTGCACGCGGCTCCAGCAAACGGCGCGCCCACCTTTCTCGTCTGTTGTTACCGACGTGTCGTCGCCATATACGGCCTCGCACAATTCCGCAAGTTCAACCATTGTTGCCACAGGGTTTCCTTTCGTTAGGGTGATTTCTCATTGCGGTGTCCAGAATGCAAAGACTGTTTGCAACTGGATTGCCAGTTCAAATTGGTAATGGGGCCTGAGGCACAGGTAAATGGTCCCTTTGCCAGAGGGTGCGTCCCACTCCGTGACGTAAAGCTCGGCTCCCGACAGCGGCTTCGCGGCAGTCATGCTTTCGAACGCATCAGTCGGATGGGGCAATACGTAGTCACTAACCCAATCCCGCAGACGCTTTTCTACCTCAGCAGGCCCCTGCTCCTTACTGGCAGTTTGGGCTGCCACATATTGAAGAAGATGGACAAATCGGCAAATGAAAAAAAGATAGGGCAACCGGACTGACAATTGGGCGGTTTGATTGGCTGCGACAGCTCCCTGCCCCGAGAAGGCTTTCGGCCGCTGGAGTGATTGGGCGCTGATAAACACTGCATCCGAAGTGTTTTTTAACACGAAAAGTGGCGTCAGACCGTTTTTGGCCAGTTCATTTTCGAGTCTGTCACATAACGCGACCTCGGTCGGGCATTTCACCTCCATGCCATCGACCGTTTGGAAGGCGTGGCAGGGGAGATCGGACACCATCCCTCCGCCTTCGCGCCCGCGAACCTGAGTACACCAGCCGTAATCCTTAAAGGCCCTGGTAATGTTGGCCGCCATGGCGTAAGCGGAATTGGCCCAAACGAAGTACGACGAATCCCCTCCCTCGGTGTATTCTTCAAAACAAAACTCTTCGACCGGCACCGTTTTTATTCCGTATGGCAATCGCGCCAAGAAACGAGGCATGGTCAAACCGAGATAACGGGCTTCCTCGGATTGACGCAATAACCTCCACGCCAGGTAACGATCGTCATAGAATATTTTGGATACATCGTAAAGATTGCACAGATCCTGCCAGTCATCTAATCCGAGCAAGCTCGGAGCCGCCGAGGCAAGGAACGGAGCATGCACGGTGGCGCAAAGCCGGGCCATCCCGTTCAAGATCGCCACATCTTCCAAGCCATAGTCAAAGCAATAATCTCCCACTAAGACGCCAAAAGGAACGCCATGTTCCGGCCGGCAAATATTGCAATAGAGTGGGCTTTGCTCCCAGTTCGCGCCGTTGAATTGTTGGAATATCCCCGTCAGTTCTTTCTTGGAAACGTTGAGCACCTTGATCTTCAGCATCTCATCGGTTTGCGTGTTGCTGACCACGTGCCAAAGACCACGCCACGCGCTCTCCATCTTCTGAAACCTCGGATGGTGAATGATTTTGTTGATTTGCCCGGTCAACTTGTAATCAATCCCAGCGATGATTCCCTCGATGGCGGCACGGAGATTGGTTTTACCAAAAGCCTCTGGCATACTGACTACAGCATTAATAAGAGTCTTTACATGGACTTCAAGGGGCTCCCCCGGTTCGCGCAAGGGAATCAATGGCTCTTCATAAATTATGGATTCAAGTGTAGTCTCGGCGCGTCCCTCTTGGAGTTGGCTCAGATGTTGTCCCGTCATAACCGTGGCCTGGTTTTGAGTATTGGCGCTCCCATCCATTTCGGCATGAAGCCGCCTGGTTAGCTCGGGGTTCTGCGCGAGCATCTCGAGGGCCTTCTCCAGTTTGGCTTTTCCTTCGATTCTCGCGAGTAGTAGATTCAAGTTCTTCCGGATTTCGAATAATCTATTCAAACCAGGAACCTTCCGAGCGACCGCAGCCGGCGAAAAATCATCCATGCTCCCAATTGTTATATCCACCCTGAGCTTGCCTTCACTGGTTAGTGTGTTATCCACCTCAACGGTTACGCGTGGCTTTTGCGCTTCGATAAATTTGTCGAAAGAAAAGCTATCGACCTCACTAAATATTCGCTCGGCCAAGCCAGGCAAATCTGCTGCGCCGTCGACTGACAGATCGGACAGGACGCCCACGACGAAAGGGATCTCCCAGGCTGGATCGCGTTCTATTCGCGGCGGGCGAAACCCGATTTTTTTTTGTGAACTAACTCGAGACATCGGTCAATCAAATGCAAAAGTGAAGTTTTGATCCTTTGCCGCGACATGCACGCGGTTGATGGCGGCGCCGGCGGCCAGACGGGTGAGGAATTCACGGCCGATTTCCGGCAGCATTGTGTTGGTGATCATCGCATCCACCATGCGGGCGCCGCGCTCCAATTCAGTGCAGCGCTGGCCAATCAATTCCGGCACGCTTTCGTCGTAGGTGAACGGCACTTTGTGGTTTTCCTGGACGCGCTTGGCGACGCGCGAGAGGTTCAGGGTGATGATGCGCCGGAGCACTTCCTTGCTGATCGGGTAGTAAGGCACCACGACCAGCCGATTGAGGAGGGCATCGGGAAAGACCTTCATCAGCGGCAGGCGCATGGCCTTTTCCATGCCATCCGCGCTGGGCATCAGCTCGGGGTCTTTGCACATGTTGATGATTACATCTTGAGAGGCGTTGCTCGTCAAGATGATAATGGTGTTCTTGAAGTCAATATAACGGCCTTCGGCGTCTTCCATCCAGCCCTTGTCAAACACCTGGAAGAAAATTTCATGGACGTCCCGGTGCGCCTTCTCCACTTCGTCCAAGAGAACGACGCTGTAAGGGCGCCGGCGCACAGCCTCGGTCAGGACGCCGCCTTCGCCATAGCCGACGTAGCCAGGAGGCGATCCCTTAAGGGTGCTGACGGTGTGGGATTCCTGGAACTCGCTCATGTTGATGGAAATGAGGTTTTGCTCCCCGCCATACAGAACTTCAGCCAGGGAAAGGGCGGACTCCGTTTTGCCCGTGCCGCTGGGGCCGACGAGCATGAAGACACCAACGGGGCGGTTGGGATTGTCCAACCGGGCGCGGCTGGTTTGAATGCGCCGGGCCACGATCTCCAAAGCATGCCGCTGGCCGATGACGCGGCGTTCCAAGGCGTCGGCCAAATGGAGCACCTGATCAATCTCGTTCTTGAACATGCGCCCGACAGGAATGCCGGTCCAATCTGCCACGACGCCGGCGATGGCATTGGCATCGACGCTCGGAAAAATGAGCGGAGATTCGCCCTGGAATTCTCCCAATTTGCGCTGTTTCTCGCGCAAATTAGCCAGGAGTGGATCCCGCTGTTCCGAGGTGATCGCGATTTTCGGGTTGGCCGGTTGCATTTGGTTGGGCTTATCCTCAATGGTGGAACCGGCGGCGCGCAGTTGGCCGCGCAGCTCAAGGATTTCCGCGACCATTTTCTTCTCGCAGTTCCAATGATTCTCCAAAACTGCCAGCGCCTCTTTTTCTCGCGCCATCATTTCTTTGATTTCCGTGGCGCGCGCCGAGTGATCCATGCCGGCTGACCCTTCGCGGTCAAGAATAGTGGATTCGGTTTCGAGGGCCTCAATGCGGCGGCGGCAGTCATCGATTTCAGGCGGGACGGCGTGCTGGCTGACGGCGACCCGGGCTGCGGCAGTGTCAATCAAACTAACCGCCTTGTCCGGCAACTGGCGTCCGGCGATGTAGCGATGGGAAAGGCGGACAGCCGCCTCAATAGCCTCGTCAAGCACCTGTACTTTATGATGTTTTTCAAACGGGACCATCACCGCCCGCATCATCTGAACGCACTTGCCTTCCGCCGGTTCCTCCACTCTGACGACTTGAAAGCGCCGCGTGAGCGCGGGGTCCTTCTCGATGTGCCGTTTGTATTCATCCCAGGTGGTGGCGCCAATGGTACGAAGGGCGCCCCGGGCCAGCGCGGGTTTGAGAAGATTGGCGGCATCACCGGCGCCGCCTCCACCGCCCGCGCCCATGAGCGTGTGGGTTTCATCAATGAACATGATGATGGGCTTGGGTGAGGCTTGGATTTCGTCGATCACGCCGCGGAGCCGCTGCTCAAACTCGCCTTTCATGCTCGCGCCGGCCTGCAACAAACCCAAATCCAGCGACCGCACGGAGACATCGCGCAACGCCGGCGGCACATCGCCCGCCAGAATACGGCAAACCAACCCTTCGACTACGGCCGTCTTTCCCACACCCGCTTCGCCCGTAAGAATCGGGTTGTTTTGGCGGCGCCGCATCAAAATATCCACACATTGCCGGATTTCCTCGTCACGCCCGACGATTGGATCGATTTCACCTTTGCGGGCTTTCTCTGTCAAATCAACCGTAAAACGGGCCAGCGCCGATTGTTTGCCATCGGATGCGGGCACCAAACCGCCTGCGCCATCGGCTCCGCGCGCGACACCAAGAGCGGTGCCGTCGCGGGAGACAAGGCCGTTTTCGGCGGAATTGACCGTGATTTGAGAAAAGTGGTCGGTCAGTTCCTCAATGCGAATTTTGGCGAATTCACCTGAGATTTCCGTGACCTCGTAAGCCAGCCTCTTGGTGTTAAGAAGCGCGACGACGATATGGCCGGTTCGCACCTGGCCTTCGCCAAAAAGAAGGGTGCCATACATCCAGCCTTTTTCTATCGATTCTTCCAAATCGGGCGAGAATCCAATTTTGGCCGCGCCGCGCGGCAATCGTTCCAAGGCAGCGGTCAGGCCTGAGGCTATCCGGCCTGGATCAAGATTAAAATGGGCGATGACGAGACGAAGGTCGGTATCAGGCAGTTGAATAGCTTGATGGAGCCAGTGGACAATTTCGACGGCCGGATGGCCGCGTTTCTTGCAAAATTCCGCCGCGCCCTCCAATGCCTTGTAGCCGACGTCATTGAGCTTTCCGAAAAGGGTTGTTCGTTTGATTTCAGCCATGGCGGTTCGATGGTTGAGCGGTTTAGTTCAAATAGGCGGCATAGACTGGCGCGGGCTCCGCCAATTCCCTCGCACCCAGATTTTCCATTGCTCCGAAGAAACCGTTGAAACTTAGGCTGTAACGAGATCCGATGTTCACTGGGGATGGATCATTGATATAAACAGTATTGCCGATAAGCCCCGTTACGACCCGAATGTGCGGACCGGGAGCCCATGAAGCAATCCAAAGCGGGCCATTAGCGGTCAACAGATGGGCAATCGCTGATACTTGAAAACATTGCGGGGCCATTACATTGAATCCATAACGTTTGAGAATATAGGTGTCATTCGCATTAAGGCCGCCTGTATAGGACGGCATATAGTTTTTCCCTCCGACGTCTTGGGCAATCAGCTTAGGATCCCCGCTAGCATTGTCGCGCCAAGCCAGGATCATTGCGATAGAAGCAGCCCAACACGACATCTTCGTCGTCTGCGGGATTAGAGGAACATTGTATCGCATGATGACATTCTTGTTCTTGGATTTTAGTTCAATTCCGGGGATGGATTGAGCACGACCGTTGCGTCGCGGGTGAAGGGCATGCTTCTCAACCAAGTCGTCCAACCGAGTTTCCCAGCCCGGCCGAGAACTGTGTCTGGCACTTCATTGGCGCGAAGCACCAGTTGGACGTCCCAATACATTTCGATCCCGCAGTAATTGGTTACCCACGCTTGAAGCAGGGGGAAAAACCTGCCAGTTGGAAGCAGACTTAAATAATCCTCAAGAACCATCGGTCCCATGCGCAACCTGAAACCGAGGTGAACCGCCCAAGTCCTGGAACCAACAAATACGTTGCGGCCCAAAAGCCAGGCCGAACCGGGGCGTCCTAGCTGGCATTGGTCCTCCGCGGGCAAATTGAACCAACGGCCAAGGAATTCCTGCGCCTCGGTGGGGATGCCAAAGTAATCAGTCAAAATCGCCTCCAACCCCTCGGCGTTTCGGACCGGGCAGGACAATCGTCCAACATAATAAGCCTTCTCGCGGCGCGAGATAAGGTCGTTGTCGTCTAAATTCGGACCCGCCGGGTCGGCGTTGGATTCGCCGACAAAAGCGCCAAGGAAAAAAAGGAACCGTTGGAAATCGTCGCGATCCAAGTCAACGGTGGGTTGCGCCACCGCCCAAGCGCGAAAGAAAAGGCTGATGAATCGATGATGGAAAACATCGAAAAAGTCAGCCAGAGAGTCGTCCTTGCTTCCTTGGGCTTGGGCCGCGGAGGCGGCATCGCCCATGCGCGAGCCGATCACGCCGCGTTCACTGGTTTCATCGATCGGATGACCGAGATGACGACGGATGGCGAATTCAGTCAAATGCAACGGAAGCGGCCCATTGGGGCCGAACAGCCCCATAAAGTTGACATAAAGTTTTGGCGGCTTGGTTGGATCTTTTTCGTCTAGCACCAACTCGTCCAGTGTGGACGGGGGAAACGCGAGGGAAGGACGCTGGCCGAAACGAATGGGATCGTCCGTTGGCGTGGTGGAACAACCGATCGCGGGCAAATCACGCCGTGCCGCCTGCAAAAGGCGGACGAACCGGAAAAAATCGTAACGGCAGCATTTTTTCCCGCGAAGTGATTGAATTAGAGAATCTGCCGCGTGCCTTTGGCTATCGGCCATTTGAAAACCTTTCTGCCTTGTCCAGTCGGCCCTGGCGCCGTCCAAAGTTCTGTCTGCACAAAAGAATTGATGGTGACGTATCGCGAGAAAAAGCGGTCAAGAACCGCCCCGAGTAAAAAGACGCCAGTGTCATTGAAGGGAGTTTCCTCCACCTCAAGATGAATCGAAAGGCCGCGCGCGTAGGCGAGAGGCCCTTTATTTTCGATCCGCTGAAAGTCCGGCTTGGCCACCGCCTTTTTTAAGGCGCGAATTTGGGAAACATCCGCTTCCCGATCAGACGGAAGGTAGAGCCGAAGCAATTCCTGGAGGGCGGCTGCCCCTTCCTTGCCCTCCGATGAAAGCAAGGACCGATAATTAAGCGCCAGATGACTAACCACGCGCCACACCAGCCGTCCGGCCACGTGCGGCGGACGCGGCGGAATCGTCGCCAAGGTCCTGATGGATTGCACGGGCGCCACAACCGGGTCGAATTGAAGCCCTGACAAATGCCTTTGAGGCAGGTGCCGATTGGTGCAAAGGGCGGTAACATTGAGTGAGGCAAGTTGCTTCAAACTCGCCTGCAGCGCCTCACCGGAAAAGGAGAGATAAACATCGGACCCCAAGTAGTCGGAAACTGGATTGTTCTGGCGGCTCTCTTGATCGGTTAGATTTCGCGCGAGGCGCCGGGTGCTGAAAAACCCAGCAGGATTGGATCCAGTGACGGAAGAAAAATAGAACGGATGAAATTCAAATTTTTCGTCCGGTTTGGCGGCGCCGCGAGGTTGCCCGACGACGCGTTTTACCGAATAGACTTCGTATTCCAATGTTTTTGTCCAATCCGGCACGACCGGATGTTCCTCCTTTTCCTCCTTGAGTTCGACAATGATATTTTCCTTCTCGAATAGATTGATAGCCGGGACGCAATGAAGCATGAAGCAATCGGTCTGCAAGCGGCGGTTCTCCAAACGAGGGTCCTCTTCGTTAAGGCAAAAAAGCAAATCTAATTCTGTCTTGGCGCATTTTGCGAAGGCTTCGCTGAGGCCGGACACCTCAATAAAAAAGAACCGGTTAGGAAAGGCGAAGTACTCCTGTAAAATCCGATAGCCGGAAAAACCTTGCGCTGACGTTGGCAACAGGGCCTCATTTTCCTCGAAACCCATTCCCCGGACCGGCGCGGGGTATTTCCTCGAATAAACCGTCACTGGTCTGGCGGCCGACTGCACAACGACGGCCTTTGAATGGGCCAGAATCAATTCGTATAATATCCCGGTCAGATTCTCGCGCGGAGGAAGATGGATGACAAGCTTATCGGCCGAGATCCGGTTAAAAGGCAATCCGCCCGTCGTCTCCAGTCGCAGTCGAATGGCCGCTTTGGCGTTGGATTCTCTGGCCCAGGAATTGTCAACTTCCGAAAGATCACGGTCCTGGCTATAATAGCGGGCGTCGGTCAGCCGGATAGGGAGTATTTGCAAATCGTGCGCGGTGCGATAGGTGCATCGGACGGAGTCCTGGGTTGGCCCGGGCAGCCATTTGGAGGTCAAACGTGTGTGGCGTTCGACGACTGGCCCATCCGCCAATTCACTGCTGTCGTGCTGGGGTTCAAATTGGACAATGGCCATGGCGGGAATGGGTGCCAGGTAATGAGGAAAGATGGTTTGCAGAAGGGCTTCGATGAACCGGGGATATTCGCCGTCGAGTTTCAATTGAACGCGGGCCGCCAAAAAGGCAAACGCATCCATCAACTGCTGGACGTATGGATCGGCCGGCGTCTGGCCCAATTGAAGGCGCTCTGCCACCCTGGGATAGATGGCTTTGAACTCATCGGTCATCCGTCGAACATGAGTCAATTCCTCTTCAAAATACTTGACAAATCTGTCATCCATCAGCCAGCCCCCTCAATGCGCCATTGCGCGAACGCCGGAGTATAGTATGCTTGGAGCACCAAGTCCTGCGACACCGCGTTAAGCGATACCTTGCCCCGGATCTCAACGCTCAAGACACATATATCCGCTTCCGCCCCATTGATGTCTTCATCGCTCACTTTGCGAGTGACACGGACTCGCAACGTTCTTAAACGCGGCTCGTAGGCGCGAATCGCGCGTTCCAAGGTCCTTTCCAACTCCAAATCGGTCGAGCTAATGTGAATCGCGCCACGAGACAGCGGAACACCGAACGCCAACACGGAGCTGCTGGCCAAAGGATAATCCGCCAAGCTGGCCACCGGTCCGCCAGTCACAGCGCCATAACCATTTTGGGAATTCCTAAGCCACGTGTCGGAGGCCGCGGAAATATCTGTTTTCAGCAACCAGAGAAGGTCGCGCCGGACGGTTTTCAAATACTGTTCGCGGCTGACGTAGAGCCCGGCGCCGACGTAGGGGCTTGTCCCGCCGGTTAAACGGTCAAAGAGACTGGGAAGAATGTTGTCTGATCGGACTGGGGGCATAAACAGGGATTTTCAGGTTGAATTGGGAGCGGCAGCCACAGTGGGCGCGAAGTCAACCGAACGAATATCCAGGATGGCAAAATCCTGGCCATCCGTGGCCACCATCCGCTGGCCAGCGCCAAAAGAAAGCCCTTCGGCCTTTTGATGCCAATCCGTCTTGCGCGCCAGCCGAAGTTCGCCGTCCTCTGCCGCTTCTGTTCCGGGATAGCGCACAAAGATAAAGCCAGCGGCTTGACCGCCGTTGGTCCAGACAAACTCGACCGGCAACCAGATCAGATCGCGGATATGCTTGGGCGGCTGAAGTCGCCATTCCTTGATGCGAAAGAATGGCACCCAGAAGTACTTTTTTCCAATGACAACTTCCAGCATTGGGCCAAGCCGCAGGTCGGCATCCGCCATCCATTGGCAAGGAGTGCTGTTGACAGAGCCGGGGGTTCCCGGAGCGGCGTCCAAAGCTTCTTGGAGGCATTCTTGAGCGGCGGTGAAATCGCCCCGCGCTGCCAACTCGTTGCCATGAAGCAATGAGGCCATCCACGGCTCCGGTTCGCCAAAGATTACGGGGCTGGACTTGCCGACAAAGATTTCACGCCGCAAAAGTTCGGCCCGCACAACATGTTCGTAAACCCTGGATACTAACAGCGCTTGATGGTCCAAGTCTCCAAGAACCTTTAACTGAGTTAGGACACGGTCCCATTGGCCAAGAACGGACAGCAATTGGAAAAGGAACACTCGCAGCTGGACATCCCCCGGCTGCTGCCGAACCTGTTCCTGTAATGTTTGAAGGGCTTCCTGAACCCTTCCTGCCCGCAATTGATCTTCAGCTTGCATCGAATAGGGTGGGACTCACGGAGCTAAGGCCCCACCAACGTGAGCGCGCTCCCGCGTGGGTTTAGACGACCTTCATGGTCTGTAAATCAAATCCGCCCGGCACGGCCGCGCCCAGGCTTCCATCATTGTTCTGGGGTTTGTACGAAACCACAACCTTGGAGAACGAGAGCGAAAAGGAATCCATTGGGATTGCATCCGAGCCGCCGGACCCACCCGTGTTGTAGGAACTGACGAACACGTTGGAGAGGGTCCATGTCAAATAAGCCTGCTGCGAGCCGCCTGCCTTGCGGGCGGTCAGAACGGCTGTTGGGTAAGGCTTCCCTGAGGCGCAGCCTTGCATCAGAACCGGGCTGGAGGAATTCATCTTGGTGGTAAATTGAAAATCACCCATGTTCACTCCACCCACGCCGCCGCCGCCGCCAACAGCATGTCCGCCGGTCTGGGTTGCGCCCCAGCTAAAGGATTCGATTTCAATCTGCTGTTGGTAACCGTCCTTTTGGGACTCGCCGTTGACGCCGTCAATTTTTAGGAAATACTCTGCCGATGCGTTTGATGCCATAATATTACTTATCTTTTTTGCGCGAAACCGTGCCAGGCTTCGCTGTTGTTGTTTTGATTTAGTAATAGCCCACCGGCACAAGTGGCCTCTTAAACCGTTTGGTTCAAATTCATTGCCATCAACTGACGCCCTGTTTAAGGGTGCCCACAAGTCTCAGGGAAACATTGACGGCCTCCAATTGGAAATGAGGGCGCAACCGGAAGACCGCGTTGTAATATCCGGGGTTGTCTTCGTTTTCGCTAACTTCCACAGCGGCGTCCGCCAGCGGCTTCTTAGCTTTCATTTCATCGCCCGCGTCATCAGGATTGGGCAAAACGTAATTATTGATCCAATCTTGCAGGAAATTCTTCACCTGATCCTTGCCCATCATCTTGCCCACTTTGTCCCGCACCATGCACTTGAGGTAATGCGCGAAACGGCAGGTGGCGAACAGGTATGGCAAGCGGGCCGACAATTGGGCGCTCTGGTTGGCGGCGGCAGCCCCCTTGCCTTGGTAAACTTTGGGCTGCTGGAGGGACTGCGCACCCACAAATACAGCGTCCGTGCTGTTTTTGACATAGCAAAGCGGGATCAAGCCGTTCTTGGCCAATTCGCTCTCTCTGGTGTCAGGAATGGCGATTTCCGCCGGACACTTCACGTCCGTGGTGCCGTCGGTGGTCGGGAAAGTATGACAGGGCAGGTCGGGAACGGTTCCGCCACTCTCTCGCCCGCGAATCTGAGTACACCAACCGTAATCCTTAAAGGCCCTGGTAATGTTGGCTCCCATGGCGTAAGCGGAATTGCCCCACACATATTTCGATGAATCCGCTCCCTCCGTATCTTCCTCAAAATGAAACTCTTTCACGGGCACTGTCTTTTGACCGTAGGGCAGTCGCGCCAAAAAGCGCGGCATCGTCAAGCCGATATAACGGGCATCCTCGGATTGGCGCAATGATTTCCACGCCAGGTACTTCTTATCATCGAACACCTTGGAGATATTTGGCGGATTGATCAATTCCTGCCAGTCTTCAAATCCGAGCAAGCTGGGAGCAGCGGCGGCCAGAAAAGGCGCGTGCGAGGCGGCGCAAACCTGGGCTATCCCGCTTAATGTAAGGACATCTTCAGGCGAATGGTCAAAGTGATAATCGCCGACGAAGGCGCCAAACGGGACTCCGCCAAAAACCCCATATTCTTCCTGGTATATTTTTTTGAAGAACGGACTTTCCTCCCATTTCATACCGTCATAACGTTTGAAAGTTTTGGTCAATTCCTTCTTGGAGACGTTGAACACCTTGATCTTAAGCATCTCGTCGGTTTGCGTGTTGTTGACCATATGATACAATCCCCGCCAGGCACCCTCCAGCTTCTGAAACTTTGCGTGGTGGATGATCTTGTTGATCTGCTCTGTCAACTTTCGATCAATCTCGCCAATGATGCCGGCGATAGTCGCGGAAAGATTGCTCGTATCCACCGCGTCGGAATTTCGAATGATGCCGGCGATAAGCGTCTTGACCTGCCCTTCGAATTCCGGCCTCTCCCCTTCTGAAATACGAATGGAATCGCCCGCGGACTTGATAAAGCCATCCAGTGCGCTGGTTTCTTCGAGTGCGGTTTGTGATTGGGCCGCCTGCTTTGCTGTTTCTGGCATAAAATAAACCTTCTTTTCAGGGATTGGAGCTTGGAGCTTCGCCGATCTGCGCCTGCAATTGCTTGGCCAGATCGGGATTTTTTACAAGAGTTTCAAGAGCTTTTTCCAGCTTGGGTTTGCTGCCGACTTTTGTGAGAAGGGAATTCAATTCTTCGCGCGCCTCAAATAGTTGCTTAAGGTCATCCACTTTCCTCGCCACGGCCGCTGGCGAGAAATCATTCATGCTCTCAAATGTCATATCTACCTTGAGCTTGCCTTCCCCGGTCAGGGTATTGTCCACCTCAAAAGTCGCGCGCGGTTTTTGCGCTTTGAGAAACTTGTCGAACGTATGGCCATCGACTTCGCTGAACTTGCGATCACGGACTTCGGGCAACTCGCTGGCGTTGTCGCCGGACAAATCCGCCATAACACCCATGACGAACGGAATTTCCTTGAGTTCCGTCGCGTCACCTATGTCAACTTCATAAGCAATCTGGACACGCGGTTTGACGGATATCTTCTTTGCGGAGTTGTCTCTGCCCATAAGTTAATCTTTGTTTTTTTAATTTGACTGATGATACCGATTTGATCCTTTTTGTCAACCGTTTGTATTCATATTTCTTACGAATGGGTGCGTTGCAAAAAAGTTACATAAGCTTTAGGCAGCGCGGGGCAGCGGCTGACTCCACAGATGATTCCAACCGCCCGCCGAGAGCAACGCGCAGCGCAGATGGAGCACGGCGGTGGCTCCCGCTTCGGTCCAAAACAT
>DASXZW010000033.1:0-34742 GCA_036501665.1 Verrucomicrobiia bacterium | reverse complement strand
AAGGCACAACCAGCCCGCGCCGCTAATACCACCAGCGGTTCGGACGCCGGAACATGATCGGATCGAGAAGGGACAGCATCAATGCAAGTCGAATTCATGCCAAAAGCTTACACTACCCTGCAAGAAACTGAGATGCGCCCCCACTCATTCCAACAAAACATTTTTCCTTGACACTAAGTTAGTATTCACTAAGTAATGCGTCTGTTTGAAAAAATCGCGCCTCTCAGCCGAAGAACGTAAAACGGCCATCGTTAAGGCCGCACTCCCGCTTTTTGCGCGCAAAGGCTACGCCGAAACCACAACCAAAGACCTCGCCCTGGCTGCCGGCGTTTCAGAACCGTTACTTTACAGGCATTTCCCGAGCAAGGAAGCCCTTTATCTCGAAATCCTCAACCACTGCTGCGACGGCCATGACCCCGCGACCCGCAAGTTCATCCATCTCGTCACGGAATTGGAGCCGTCAGCCTCGACTTTGGTCCATTTGGTTTACTATTTGGTGCGGTTCCACGTCCTTGGAAAACCTGCCGGTTCAGTCGAATGGGATATGCGGCAACGCTTGATGATCAAGAGTTTCCTCGAAGATGGCGCCTTTGCCCGCTTGATGTACCAGAACCGTTTTAATTCCTTCTGCGAGCACACCGATGCCTGCCTCAAAGCCGCGATCGCAGCCGGCGATGCCGCCAAAACCCCGCTGACTTCTGGTAACGGCCCGCGATTCGGACACCACCTTGCCGCATGGCTGGCCTTGGTGCATCTTCCGCCGAAACCTGCGATCAATTACAAAGTTTCGCGCGAAGAACTTGTCAATCAAGCCGTTTGGTTCATCCTGCGAGGCCTCGGAATGACCCGCAAGGCAATCGCGGCCCATTTCAACCCAAAAGCGCTCGGCTTATTTTTTGAGTCCTAAATCAACGTTAGTAAACGTTCACTATATGGTGAAAATGAAAATAAATTTTAAATTGGGCGTCGTGCTTGGCGCAACAGCGTTGCTGGCTACTGCTTGCAACAAAGCCGCGCCGGGACAACCTGCCGCAGACGCCCCACCCGCGATGCCTGTCACGGTCAATCAACCTTTAGCCAAAGACGTCGTCGAGTGGGACCAATACCAGGGCCGCCTCGACGCCGTGGAATCCGTCGAGATTCGCGCCCGCGTCAACGGCTATCTCGAATCGATCAATTTCAAGGACGGCGACGAAGTCAAAAAGGGCGACCTTCTTTTCGTCATCGACCCGCGCCCTTATCAGGCGGAACTAGATCGCGCGCAAGCTGATTTGCTTCAGTCCCAAACCCGCTTCGAACTTGCCAGCAACGACCTCCAACGCGCTGGTCGCCTCCTCAAGGCAAAAGCCATTTCCGAAGAGGACGCTGATTCGCGGTCGAAAGCAGAACGCCAGGCCGCCGCCGCCATTCAATCCAGCGCCGCATCCGTTGAAATGGCGAAAATCAACATGGATTACACCCGCGTCACCGCGCCGATTTCCGGGCGCATCGGTCGCAAAATGATCACTGTCGGCAACCTCGTCAACGGCAACCAGGGCGAATCGACAATGCTCGCAACAATCGTTTCGTTGGACCCAATTTATTGCTATTTTGACGTCGATGAAAGCGCGATTCTCAAATACCAACAACTCGCCCGCGCCGGACAACAGGACCAATTGACCGACGGCAAAGTCCATTGCGAAATCGAGCTGGGCAACGAAACCGGTTTCCCTCACAAAGGCCTCCTGGATTTCGTCGATAACCGCCTTGATCCCTCCACTGGGACTCTCCGCGTTCGCGGCGTCTTCGCCAACGCGGACCGCGTGTTGCAACCCGGTTTCTTTGTCCGCGCGCGAGTCCCCGGCTCATCCAAATATCCCGCGCTGCTGATTCCCGATCTGGCCGTCGGCACCGACCAAAGCCAAAAATTCATCTATACAGTCGATGCGAGCGACACCGTTCAATACACGCCCGTAACTCTTGGTCCTCTTATTGACGGTTTGCGGGTCGTTCGCGCGGGCCTTCATCCGAATGACTGGGTGATCGTCAACGGCCTGATGACAATCCGTCCCGGATCGAAAGTTGCCCCGACTCGCCAATCCTTGAATTCGACGAACGCGCCCGCCGCCGCCACTCCATGAAATTTTCTCACTTTTTCATAACCCGTCCGATTTTCGCGTCGGTCCTTTCGATCGTCATCGTCCTGGTTGGATTGCTGGCGCTCGTAAAATTGCCGATCGCGGAATACCCGTCGGTCGTGCCGCCCACTGTCCAGGTTGCCGCGCATTATCCCGGCGCCAATCCGCAGGTCATCGCCGATACCGTCGCAACTCCCATCGAGGAAGAAGTCAACGGCGTCGAAGATATGCTTTACATGTCAGCCCAGTGCGCCAGCGATGGCAGCATGACGCTGACCGTCACTTTCAAAATCGGCACTGACCTCGATAAAGCGCAGGTTCTCGTCCAAAACCGTGTTGCCGTCGCCGAAGCCCGACTGCCCGAAGAAGTCCGCCGCCTCGGGGTTACGACGGCCAAGACTTCGCCCGACATCACGCTTGTCGTCAACCTCTTCTCCCCCGATGGCCGCTACGACCAGGTCTATGTCAGCAACTTCGCCTTCCTCCAGGTCAAAGACGTTCTCGCCCGCCTTCCTGGCGTCGGCAGCATAATTATATTTGGCGCGCGCGATTACAGTATGCGCGTCTGGCTCGATCCACAAAAAGTCGCCGCGCGCGACATGACCGCCGACGATGTCATCAACGCGATCCGCGAGCAAAACGTCCAGGTCGCCGCCGGCCAGATCGGCCAACCCCCGATCAAGAGCGGCCTCAGTTTCCAATATATTCTCAACGCCGAGGGCCGCCTCACCGACGCGCAACAATTCGGCGATATCGTCCTCAAATACGGCGCGGACGGCCAGGTCACTCATTTGCGCGATGTCGCCCGTGTTGAATTGGCCGCGCTGGACTACAGCATGAACAGCAAACTCGATGGCAAGCCGACCGCTTCCGTCGCAGTCTTCCAACTTCCCGGCTCCAACTCGATCAAGACTTCCGATTCGGTCCATCAAGCGATGGAAGAACTCAAGAAGCGCTTCCCCCCGGGGCTGGATTACAAAATCGTGTTTGACACAACCGGCTTCACCCGCGAATCCATCCGCGCCGTCATTCACACATTGGGCGAAGCGATGATTCTCGTTGTCCTCGTCGTCCTTCTCTTCCTGCAAACCTGGCGCGCCTCGGTCATACCGCTGCTCGCGGTGCCGGTCTCTCTTATCGGCACTTTCGGGGCGATGGCAGTGGTGGGCTTTTCGCTGAACAACCTTTCGCTCTTCGGCCTCGTGCTGGCGATCGGCATCGTCGTCGATGACGCGATCGTCGTCGTCGAAAACGTCGAGCGCAATATTGCACTGGGTTTAACACCGCACGCTGCAACCGCGAAAGCGATGGACGAAGTCAGCGGCGCGGTAATCGCTGTGGCGCTCGTGCTCTGCGCGGTGTTTATTCCGACTGCGTTCATCGCGGGTATTTCCGGCCAATTCTACCGGCAATTCGCGCTGACAATTGCTTTTTCCACGCTGATTTCCGCGTTCAATTCGCTGACGCTCAGTCCCGCCCTCTGCGCAATTCTTCTGCAACCGCACGGCGCGAAGCGCGATATCTTCAGCCGCATGATGGACAGCACGGTGGGAATATTTTTCAAGGGATTCAACCGGGTTTTCGGCGCGGCAACCAACACATACGGTCGCGCGGTCCGCGGCCTTGTTCGAGTCAGCGCCCTCGTGGTGCTCGTTTATTTCGGCTTGATTGGCGCAACGTGGTTCAGCTTTAAGAAAGTCCCCACCGGCTTCATTCCACCGCAGGACAAAGGTTATCTGGTCGTCGCCGTTCAATTGCCCGACTCCTCTTCGCTCGAACGAACCGACGCCCTTGTCGATCGTCTCAGCAAAATTGTAAGTGACACTCCCGGCGTCAAGGCCTCCATAGATTTGGCCGGTCTTTCGCCGATCAGTCTCAGCGCCAGCCCGAACTCCGGCACGGTGTTCGTGATATTGGATGATTACCAGAAGCGCACACCGCTCGGCTTGACCGGCGTCGCAGTAGCGGCCGAATTGCGCAAACGCCTCAGCGGCATTCAGGAAGGATTCGTCGGCGTATTCGCTCCGCCGCCCGTCAACGGCATGGGCGTCGTCGGCGGATTCAAGATGGAACTCCAGGACCGCGGCGGCCTCGGTCTGGAGGCGTTGCAGGGCGCGGCAATTCAATTGATGACAGAAGCCAATAAAACTTCCGCGGTGCAAGTCGCCTTCCCAACCTTTCGCGCCAGCACCCCGCAATTGTTCCTCGACGTTGACCGCATCAAGGCGAAGTCGATGGGCGTCCCGCTGAGTGATATATTTGACACGCTCCAGGTTTATCTCGGCTCGCTTTATGTCAACGATTTGAATCTTTTCGGGCGCACTTATCACGTCACCGCGCAGGCCGACAGCGCGTTTCGCCGCGAGCCGGACGATATTTCGCGCCTGAAAACCCGCAACGCCCACGGCGAGATGGTTCCGCTAGGAACGCTTGTAAACGTGAAAAGCATCACTGGACCCGACCACATCGTCCGCTACGACATGTATCCCGCCGCCGAAATTACCGGCAATCCAGGCCCCGGCGTCAGCACCGGCGAGGCGATTGCGCAAATGGAAAAACTCGTTCGCGAAAAATTGCCGTCAAACATCGGTTTCGAGTGGACTGAATTGACCTTGCAGGAGATTCTTGAAGGAGACACGGCCAAATTCGTTTTTCCGCTTTGCGTTCTCTTCGTCTTCCTGACGCTCGCGGCGTTGTATGAAAGCTGGTCGCTACCCCTCGCGATCATTCTCATTGTGCCGATGTGCCTGCTCTTTGCCATTCTCGGAGTGTGGATTCGCGGAATGGACAACAATATTTTTACGCAAATCGGATTCGTCGTCCTCGTCGGACTCGCCTGCAAAAACGCAATTCTCATTGTCGAATTTGCCCGGCAAAAACAGGACGGCGGCATGGACCGCGCCGAGGCCGCAATCGAGGCCAGCCGCCTCCGGCTGCGCCCGATTTTGATGACGTCGCTCTCCTTCATTTTCGGCGTAACACCGCTGCTGCTTGCGGTCGGCGCAGGGGGAGAAATGCGGCGCGCTCTCGGCACAGCCGTCTTTAGCGGGATGTTGGGCGTCACGCTGTTTGGAATTTTCCTGACGCCCGTCTTCTACTACGTCATTCGCACTTTGACTGATCGAAAAAAATCATGAAGCCGCGCCTTTTCCCCATCGCCTCGCTCGCGACAATTTGCCTCGCAATCTTGCTTGCCGGTTGCGCCGTTGGCCCGAATTATCGTCCGCCGAAAATCGAAGCGCCCGCCCAATTCTCCAACGGTGCCCAAGACGTTTTCAACACCAACCAACCCGTTGCTGCCTGGTGGCAAACCTTCCATGACCCCGAACTCTCCAAGCTCGTCGAATGGGCCGTCACTAGCAATCTCGACCTCCGCATCGCCACAGCAAATCTCCTCGAAGCCCGCGCGTTGCGACTCGGTTCAAAGTCGGATTTCTACCCAGTCGTCAACGGCGTCGCTTCCTACAGCCACAATACCTACAGCGAAGCCGCGCTTTTCAACGCACCCGGAGGCGAATTTCGCCGCCAGGAACTTTACGACATCGGTTTTGACGCCACGTGGGAACTCGATATCTTCGGCCGCGTTCGCCGTTCCTATGCTGCAAGCGTCGCAGCCGTTCAGGCCCAGGACAATGCCCGTCACGATCTCCTGATCAGCGTCACTGCCGAAGTCGCTCGAAACTATTTTGAGTTGCGCGGCGCGCAAGGCGAACTCGAAGTGCTCCGCCGCAACAAGGACAACCAGGCCGCAACGCTCGACCTTACCAAAGCCCGCCTCGACGCCGGTGGCGGCACCGAACTCGAAGTCGCCCAGGCCCGCGCGGAAGTCAACAATACGTTGGCTGCGATCCCACCCGTCGAAGCTGCCATCGCCCACGCCATCCACAGGCTCGGAGTCTTGACAGGCCGCCAGCCCGAAGCGTTGTCAACTGAACTTTGGCAATCCACCTCGCTCCCTCCCCTGCCCGAACTCATCGCCATTGGCGATCCCACACAATTGCTCCGCCGCCGACCTGACGTGCGCGCCGCCGAACGAAATCTCGCCGCCGCGACCTCGCGCATCGGTGTCGCTGTAGCGGACCTTTTTCCACGCGTCACCTTCAACGGCCAAATCGGATTGCAGGCCGAATCTTTAGCCGGATTGACCCGCGGCGGAGCTGACAACAATTCTTTTGGCCCCAGCATCACCTGGGCCGCGCTCGATTACGGCCATGTCCGTTCGCGCATCGTGGCCGCCCGCGCGAGAACCGACGCCCAACTCGCGCAATACGAAAAAACAGTTTTGACAAGCCTCGAGGAAACTGAAAATGCCCTGGTCGATTACGGTCGCGCCCGCACGCGTCGCGAATACCTAGCGGAATCCGTCAAAGCGAGCGAAGCCGCTGCCGCCCTTTCCCGCAGCCGCTACGACAACGGCGCGACCGACTTCCTCACTGTGCTCGACGCCGAACGCGTCCTCCTCCAAGCCCAGGACCAACTCGCCCAAACCCAGACACAAACCGCCACCGCGTTGATAGCCGTTTACAAAGCCCTCGGCGGCGGCTGGCAAAACAATTGACGAAGCCAGCCTACTAGGCCCAACTTCTGCTAGCATTTAAGCAATTCGCGCTAAATTGAAGGCGAACCATCAAGTATAAGCGTATTATGTCCGACTATACTGACAAATATATTAAAGATGGTCATTTCGACCTTTGCAGCATGATCAACGACGACTTCATTCTCGCAATCAAGAAGACATGGAATGAGAAGTACTACACTTCGTGTTTGAAGTTGCTCGTCTCGTTTATTGATACGATGGCTTTTATGGATGCTGGGGACAGCACGAGTTCCAACTTTAAAGGATGGCTCGCCGCGTACGTGGATTTGCCATCAATAGGCATTACCGCCGACGAGCTCTGGGAACACCGCAATGCTGTCCTCCATATGACAACATTCGATTCCAGAAAAAGTTGCAACCGGTGCCGTCATTCGATTGGTTCCGTATATCAGCAGATCAAATTCCCCACCTACTGACGGCAAATTCAAGTATTATTCGCTTCAATCGCTGCTTATGGCTGTGATGAAGGGAGTCGGGTCATATGTTACGGCAATGGACGGGGACGATTCAATGAGACGCCGTTTTTGCGGCAATTACGAAAAGACGATTTCTGATTCGCATTTTACCATATTATGACGCGGTGTGAAGCGGCCAAGGAGGTTCAAAAATGAAATGTAGACATAAATCAGTGCAAGTTTCAGAACATTTACGCAAAAGCGGCGGAAGACTGAGCTTTTAAAAATCCCCGCGATATTGTGGCAAGCTCGGGTGCGAATTTCCCCCTCTTTTGACTACTAAGTAGTAGCCGGCTTCTGCGCGTCTTTATCCTTATCCTTATTTTTGTTCTTCTCCTTCTCCAACTGCAACTTCTCCCAAACCTTGATGTCCTTCGGGGAAATTTCGCAACCGCCCTTGCCCTTGCACGCATTCTTGAACTTGCAATCGTGCGTCTCCGTCTTGCATCCGCCAATTCCCTTGCAATCGTTCTGCCCCGCGCAATCATGAACCTTCGGCATTTTCTTCGGCGCAAGTTTCCCGGCAATGGCATTGGTCGCCGTATTCGTTGCAGTATCGGCGCGAACCTGCGTCAAAACCGCACCACTTAACAAACCGGCAAACGCCGCCGCCGCAAGAACCTTTCGCGAACTATTTTTCATAGAAGTGAAGTAACTCCGTTCACTATAACCCCGCGCGTACGCAATAATCAAGCGCCTCCAACTCCAAGGTAGGGACGCCTCGCCGAGGCGTCCGCGGAACGGCGCGGCGGGCCATCCCTACAAGTCAACAATAAGATACAGACATCCAGCAGTTTTCACCTCCTCGTTGCAATTGCCTTCCCGCTCAGCTTAAATGCATCATTGCGCGAGCGGAGATCTGCAACGTCGTTGTTTGCGTTCCAACATGATTCGATCAGCTGGTTTTTGGAAATTCAGTTTTGCCGTCCTGGGCCTTTTGGCTCTCTCAACTTGTCTCCTCGCTCTTTCCGGCTGCGGCAAGCGCGAAACTCTCGTTGACATCGGGAATCGCACCCAGGAATACCGCGTCGGCAACTCCGACGAACCCAGCGACCTCGATCCCCAAACCGCCATCGGCGAAATCGAGCACTACATCATGGTCGCTCTTTACGAAGGCCTGGTCATCGGCGATCCAAAAACCGTCGCTCCAATTCCCGGCGTCGCAAAAAGCTGGGACATCTCGCCCGACGGCAAGACTTATACCTTTCACCTGCGCGACAACGCCCGCTGGTCCAACGGCGACCCCGTCACCGCCCGCGATTTCCTCGAATCCTACCACCGCATGTTGATGCCTTCGCTCGCCGCGCAATATTCCTACATGCTTTATCCCGTCACAAACGCCGAAGCTTTCAACAACGGCAAAATCACCAATTTCGACGAAGTCGGTTTCAAGGCGCTCGACAATTTGACCTTCGAAATAAAACTCCACAGTCCCGCGCCTTATTTGCTTTCGATGATGATCCACGACTCATGGTTCCCCGTTCCCATTTCCACGATCAAAAAATACGGCGCGCTCGACGACCGCTCGAATCCCTGGACTCGCCCAGAACACATCGTCGGCAACGGCCCCTTCGTGCTCAAGGAGTGGCGAATGAATTCACACATCCTTGTCGAACGCAGCTCCAATTACTGGGACGTCGCCAGCGTTCGCCTCAATAAAATTTACTTCGATCCCGAGGAAAGTTACGAAACCGCCGAGCGCATGTTTCGCTCCGGAGAAGTTCATACCGTCCGCGAAGCGCCGCATTCCAAGGTGCAATTCTATCTCAAGACGCACCCAAATCTCATCAACGACTATCCCCAGGCTACCACCTATTTTTACAAATTCAACGTCACTCGTCCGCCTATGAATGACAAACGCGTGCGCCAGGCTCTGGCCATGTCGATTGATCGTCACGCCATTACCGAAACAATCGCGCGCGCCGGCGAAATCCCTGCGTTATGTTACACGCCGCCCGATATGGCCGGTTACACCGCCAAGGCGCGCATTCGGGAAGACATCCCGGCGGCCCGCAAACTTCTCGCAGAAGCAGGCTATCCCGATGGCAAAAACTTTCCTCGCGTGGAATTGCTTTACAACACCCTTCAACTACACAAAGCCATTGCCGAAGCGCTCCAGGAAATGTGGAAACAAAACCTTAATATTGACATCGTTCTCCGCAACGAGGAATGGAAGGTTTATCTCGATTCCATGCGCCGACTCGATTACTCCATGTCCCGCGCAGGCTGGGGCGCCGATTACATGGACCCCGGCACTTTCCTCGACGTCTTCACCACCGGCAGCGGCAACAACGAAACCGGCTGGTCCAATCCCGAATACGACCGCCTCTGCGCCCTGGCAGGAAGCATCGGCGACCAAACAGCCCGTTACGACGCCTACCAAAAGGCCGAAGCGATTCTGCTCGACGAATTGCCGATCCTTCCGATTTATTTCCAAACGCGCCCGCGCTTGATTCTCCCATCAGTCAAAGGTTGGTATCCCAATCTCATGGACCAGCCGAACTACAAATCCCTTTACCTGGACGCGGACGCAAAATAACCGATATGTTGCGCTTCATAGCACGCCGCCTCCTCGAAACAATTCCGGTGCTTTTCATCATCGCGACGGTCACTTTCTTCATGATGCGCCTCGCACCGGGCGGGCCTTTCGACACCGAAAAGCAAGTCAGCAAGGAAGTCCGCGCCCGCATGGAAGCCCATTACGGCCTCGATAAACCGCTCTTCGAGCAATACCTCCTGCAAATGAAGCACCTCCTCCACGGCGACCTCGGCCCTTCCTTCAAATATCCCAGCCGCACCGTCAATGAGATTATCGCCGATGCCTTCCCTGTCTCGCTCGAACTCGGTGTCGAATCGCTCACCGTCGCGCTGGCTTTCGGATTGCTCGCCGGAATGATTGCATCGTTCAAACAAAACAGCGCCTGGGATCACGGCGCGATGGCGATGGCGATGATGGGCCTCTGCATTCCAACCTTCGTCATGGCGCCCTTGCTCATTTCAGCCTTTGCCCTGCATCTCAATTGGTTCGACGCCGCCGGATGGTTTCTCCCGCGCGACCGCGTCCTGCCTGCCCTGACGCTCGGCGCATTTTACGCCGCCTACGTCGCCCGCCTTGCGCGCGGCGGATTATTGGAAATCCTCAACCAAGATTTTATCCGCACCGCGCGCGCGAAGGGCGCCAGCGGCCCGCGCATCCTCGTCAAACACGCCCTGCGCGGCGGACTGCTCCCCGTCGTCTCGTTCCTCGGCCCTGCGGCGGCCGGATTATTGACAGGCTCGTTCGTGATCGAAACCATCTTTGGCATCCCCGGCCTGGGCCGCTATTTCGTCACCGCCGCGTTCAATCGCGATTATTTCATGGTTATGGGTTCCGTGCTGTTTTACGCCGTGTTTGTCATTGGCTTCAACCTCCTTGCCGACATCGCCATGGTCTGGCTCAACCCGCGCTTGCGCTTTGAATGATGCCTGAAACCACCATCCAAGTAGTCGCGCAAGTCGAATCTGAACCGGCGTCGTTTTGGAAGGACGCCTGGCGTCGCCTTCTCAAAAACAAGCTTGCCGTCTTCGGCTTAATCGTGGTGGGAATTCTGTCAATACTTTGCTTTCTTGAGCCGCTCATTTCCCATTACATCATCGGCTTTACCTACGAACAGCAGAACCTCAAGCTTGGCCCCTCCCCGCCCAGCCACACGCACTGGCTCGGCACCGATCCACTCGGTCGCGACCTCCTCGCCCGCCTGCTTTACGGCGGCCGAATCTCGCTGATGGTCGGCATCCTGGCCACCCTCGTCTCGCTGACAATCGGCGTTCTCTACGGCGCGATCTCTGGCTTCGTCGGCGGCAAGCTAGACATGGTCCTGATGCGCTGCGTCGATATTCTCTTCGCCCTGCCCTTCACCATTTTCGTCATCCTGTTGATGGTTTTCTTCGGACAAAATATCATCCTGCTGTTCGTTGCCATCGGCGCGGTGGAATGGTTGACAATGGCGCGAATCGTGCGCGGCCAGGTCATGTCGCTCAAACACCAGGACTTCGTCGAAGCCGCGCGCGCATTGGGCCTGCGCAAACGGCGCATCCTGCTCCGGCACATCCTCCCAAACCTGCTCGGCCCGATCATCGTCTATGCCACGCTGACGGTTCCCGAAGTGATGCTGCTCGAAGCGTTCCTGAGCTTCCTCGGCCTCGGAGTCCAGCCGCCGCAAAGTTCCTGGGGCGTCCTCATCAAGGAAGGCGCCGAAATGATGGAAGAATATCCCTGGCTCCTCATGTATCCCGCCGCAGCAATGGCATTGACCCTCTTCGCCCTCAACTTCCTCGGCGACGGCCTCCGCGACGCCCTCGACGTCCGAACCTCCAAGGATTAACTCTTTGGCTTTTCCATCCTGTAAATCCTGCTCACCCTGTCAAATTCCACCACCTTGGACTTGCTGAATACTTATGGAAATTATCTGTGTTTAGGTGCAAGCTGAAACCATGAGTGCGAAGCAAATTCTTCTGGATGTTGCAGAGAAACTTCCCCCGGATGCCACATTGATTGATGCCATTCGCGAATTGGAATTTCGCCTCGCTGTTGAAGAAGGACTGGCTGAGTTGGATCGTGGTGAAGGCATCCCCATTGAAGATGTCAAGGCAAAGATCGCCGCATGGGCTGGAAAGTAATCATCGCCCCGTCAGCGCAAGCTGATTTGGCAGATATTGTCCGTTACGTCGCCCAACACAATTCTGATGCAGCAGCCGCGCTCGGCTACGAGTTAATCACCCGCGCCGAAAACGTGGCGAATTTCCCGGAAATGGGTCGTGTCATCCCAGAGTTCAAACAACCTAATCTCCGTGAAGTCATTTGCCGGTCTTATCGCATAATCTACCGCCTGCAACCCGACCGACAGCAAATCGAAATTGTCCGTTTCTGGCACGGCGCGCGAGGAGTTCCGCAAATACCGGGCAATTCTTAATGAAATAAACGGCGAAACTGTAAACGCGAAGCGTCTTGGACTGCGGCAGCCCTCTGCCGCTTTTCCTTTAACTGTACCAAATTCCCATCCGCTAACATTCTTTAGTCGATATAAATTTTCCACCCTCGCCATTCGTTCTTGCCCTCTCCTTCCAACTCGTCAAAATAACTAATACAAACCTGAGCGAGCATGGACACCGAACCATCTTCACCCCCCAGCCTTGGCGATCAGTCAAACCTAAGCAACCGAGGCGTTGCGCGATCAATGCTGACTGGTTGCCTCGGTTTTTCCGTCGTCAGCGTCGCTGGATTTTCCGTGTGGGCTTTTGGCGGACGCTGGCTTCATAGAGAACTCATGATCTTCGCCGCCTGCACGATAATTTTTTTAGGTTTATCCGGCCTGCTCCTTTTTAAACTTCTCAACGGTCAAAATCGCTTATTGCGCTTCTACAAAATTTTCCTCCCGGCATTCTTTTTTTATGCCGTCGCCTGGTCCGCAGCGTGGTTCGTTCTAAAATTCGGCCTCGGCGAATGGCTCGGATCACTCCTCGGAAGCATCATGTTTGTAGCGGTCGCCGCCTGGGGATTCGGAACGCACCGCTCATTTGCCAAGGCATGCGCCGTCCTCTTCATCTGCCACTCAGCCGGTTATTTCCTCGGCGGAGAATTCATGCGGTCAGTCGGCCAACTTTCAAAAACGGTTGAACTCTCCAAATCCACCTTGACCCTGGTGGGAATGCTCGGCTGGGGAGCAATTTACGGAGCAGGCTTCGGCGCCGGAATCGGCTGCACCTTCCACATTTTCCAGATCGACGCCAAGGTGAACGTCAAGCCCGGTCTTCCCGATCCTCTGAAATGAGGAGCGTAATATCCGTTCCACGCCCACTTTTCCAGATCTGATCAAATTTTTTGAAGTCCGGCAAAAGTTTGCGCCGCGAAAAGTAAGGCGTCACTTGAGTATCTGCAGGCGGCGCAATTTTGCTACTTGCACGAACGTTCTTTCCAGACGTGACCTTTTTCACACAACTATCGGCTTACCTACTTCAAATACTTATCCAGCGGCGGCGCGAGCAAATCCTTGTTCTCTGGCTGCTCCATGTTTTCCGGCGTCACCAGCACGACCCCAGTATCAATCCTCTTTTCCACCGGCCCACCTTGCAACTGCTTGACAATCGTTTTGACACCCAGATAACCCATCAACATCGGATTCTGCACAGCCAACCCCTGCACATCCCCGGCCTTCATGTCGCGCACCGATTGAGACCCCGCGTCAAACCCCACCATCTTCACTTTCCCGCCCGCCTTGCCGATGTCCTTCAGCGCCTTCGTCATTGCAATAGTTGACGGCTCATTCACGCAAAAAACCCCATTCACCTCGTTGCCAAACCGGTTCAAAAGATTTTGCGAAGCCTGATATCCCGTTTCAACAGTCGGCCCCGCATATTGATCGGCGGAAATGAGTTTGATATCGGGAAACTTCGCAATCGCATCCAGGAAACCCTTCTCGCGCTCCTCCGTGCTCGCCGAACCGACCGCATAACGCAGCAAGATCACGTTTCCTTTTCCATTCAGCAACTTCCCCATGAATTCCCCTGCCAACTGCCCGCCCTTCAAATTATCCGTCGCGACGAAGCTCGTATATTTGTCCGTCTTCAACGCCGAATCCATCACGACAACAGGAATGCCCGATTGCACCGCGCTCTCCACGGGGTTGACCAAAGCCTGCGAATCCAGCGGCGCAATGACAATCCCGCTGACACGCCGGGTTGTAAAATTCTCCACCACTTGAATCTGCTGATCCCGATCGTCCTCGCGCAACGGCCCCTTCCAAATCACCTCAACCGGCGTGCCTGCCGCAGTCAACTCCTGCTCTGCCTTCACCGCGCCGGCATGAATGGATTTCCAAAACTCATGCGTCGTCCCCTTCGGGATAACTGCAATCGTGTAACCCTTTTTCGCCTCAGCTTGAGGCGCGGTTTGGTCGGATTTTTGCCCGCAACCAGCCAACGCGACGACAACGCAGGCCACTCCGATTTGAATCAGCTTTTTCACGCGCGAGTTGGAAGTTTACCAGTTCAACTTGGCCGGGCAGAACTCCGCAATCAGGTCTTCATAAAACGGCCGCAACGCCTTCGCATCCGGCTTGGCGTGATTCTTCGTGTAGAGATCGTAATTATTAAATTTCAGCACCCACTGCATCATCTCGCGGTCATGATCATTAGCCAGGCGATTGTATTCGTTCTCGCGATGCCACGGATAAAAGGAATGATAGCGCAACATGTAAAGCGCCTCCTCCGGCAGATAATCCTTCATGACATTATAAATGTATTCGTCATGCCCCCAGGAAATCTGCACCTTGTCCAGGCCGCAATCCTCCTCGTAAACGCCCAATTCCGTTTGGTAACGACTGTCTTGACTATCCGGGTTGTCCGCAAAAAATTGCGGGAAAACGATCTTCTGAGAATACCCGCAACCCGTCGGAAAAGTATCTCCAACCACCGCCCACTGCGGCTCGCCCCAAAGACACAACATCTTGCCAAGATCATGCACCGCTCCCGCGAGAACGAACCAACGCGGATGTCCGTCGGCCCGGATGTTCTCCGAGGTCTGCAAAAGATGTTCCAACTGCGACAAATCCGTATCCGGGTCGCTGTCATCAACGAGCGTGTTCAAATACTCCATCGCCTCCCAAACGCCCATCTTGCGATGGTTCAAGCCCAGATATTCCTTCCGCTTGGCCTGCGCGAATTCGTAAGTCTGATGAAGATGATTCTGGCGATAAAACTCCCGCACACTCGGACGCGCGTTCGCCTCATAATTGCGAAACTGCTCCTTCTTCTTGGTCGGGTCCGTCGCCTGAAACTTGCCCGTCGGGGGAATTCCCGGTTCAGGATAACGTTCCTTAAGAAAATCATCCCACTCCTCCATGCTTTGCAACGGCGAGTGGCTATTCGGCTGAGCTTCCGTCGATTTCACGCCCTTTGTTTTACTCCCTTCCCTCCAATACGCAAGCCGCAACCTTCACCCAAATTCTCGCCGAAAAAACGCGCCACTGGAAACCAGGTAGAAAATGCGAAAAGCAATATTTAAGATCCAAGCATCTGTTTAACGGCATCGCGAATGGACGCGAACTTGGCAGGTTGCAACTCGCCAATTTGTCCGGCTATCAGGCTGAAATGAGCTGTGAATAATTTGCCGGGGCGCGCGAAGCTGGTCAGCCGCAATGAACCACGAGCAAAATCGCCCGCCTCTAACGTGATAGCGCGTGAATCGCCGTAAGGCTTGCTGGTAATTTGACAAAGAATCCAATCACCCCGCTCCGCCTGGGCCAGCACCACTGCAGGCCGCAATTTGGATGCGGTAAGATCGGAAAAAGGAAAGGGAACTATAACGACTTGTCCGACTGCAAGTGTGCCCATGCCTCATCTTCCTCGGAGCGATTCCAATCCTCCCCCAACGCCGATTCGCTCAGGAGCGTCACCTCGTCCGTTTGCGGCTCCTCTTCGAGGATGGTCAGCAGCGCGCGCCGAGGAGTCAGGACATGCACCGGCTCGACTAACCGCACCTCGCCGTTAGGCTGCATGATTGCTTCAACAGTTCGCATTTCGACGAAAATTTAACACAATAGCAGGCGTCTGCAAAGAGCAATAATTCTTACCCGATGTCAGAACAGGGAGCGCTGAAGGCGCAACATAACTCAGCCCAGCGGTTGTGCGCCCCGCGCTACCCTGGGAAAAAGTCCCCAAAAATAAATCCCTTCTCCCATCCGATGGGAGAAGGTGGCCGCAGGCCGGATGAGGGCTGGCAGGAGGATTCAAAAAAATTCACTGACGAGCGAACGCAGATTGACGATGATATTTTTCCCGCGCACACTCATTCGCAATGCCAGCGACGGTTTTACCATATCCACCAAAATTTCCGGCTCTGCTCAAAGATTATTGTGACCAAATAGATGAAGCGATTCGCGCCAATCGGCATCATGACACGCGCCGACATTTATTCCTGAATTTTCTCCGTGAGGCTTTTGGAATTGATCCGATTGAAGTGGAGCTTGAACACAAACTCAAAGCAGGAGAATTGCGCGGACGCATAGACGCCCTTTATCGTCACGTCATTGTTGAAGTAAAAACCGATTTTGACAATGAACGCGGCGATGCCCAACGTGAACTGAAAAAATATTTCGCTTCGCGATCGCGCCCGATGGAATACATTGGCATTGTCCCGGTTCGAGTCATGGCATCTCAATCATACCGGAGAACTCGCGCCCATCAGTGAAATTACAGTTCGTGCCAGCGATCCGCTTACAGCCTGGCGTTGGCTCGACCAATTTCTTTCTACCGGAATCCGGCGCATTCCGACGAGTGACGAACTCGTTTGTCGCTTTGGTGTGCAGACAGCAATTTTTAGCAAAGCGGCGGATGGGCTGCTGGCCCTCTACGAAAGCGTGAAGAGTGAACCAGTAGTAGCGGTAAAGTTCCGCGAATGGAATGCCTTACTCGCAAAAGTTTACGGTTCTCCACTCGGCAAGCCCGCGCTTTTCATCAATCATACATATCTCACTTTGATTTCACGCATTATTGTCACGCTGGCCCTCAAAGGCAGTGCGCCGAAACCCGGCGATTTGCGTGGACTGCTTGATGGTTCATTCTTTGCGCGTCAGTTAAAATTAAAGAACCTTGCCGAGCCAGACTTTTTTTCTTGGGCGCTCGAGACCAAAGCCGAGGGAGATTTTCTTGTGCTTCTTGGGAATCTTTTTCGACATTTTGGCGTCTATGATTTTTCGCAACTGTCGGAAGACGTGCTAAAAAATCTCTATCAGGAACTGGTTGATCCGGAAACGCGACACATCCTTGGCGAATACTACACGCCCGATTGGCTTGCGGAATTAACTCTTGAACGTCTCGGCTACGAAGGTGGTAAAATTCTCGACCCCGCTTGCGGCTCTGGTGGATTTCTTTTTGCTGCTGTCAATGCCCTTCGCAAAGCGGGACAGAAAGGAAGTAAACTGGTTTCCAACGCGATTGAAAACATCATTGGAATTGATGTTCATCCCGTGGCCGTTCTTATGGCCAAGGCGAATATGCTGCTTGCGTTGCGCCGTGAATTATCTGAATTCACAGACGATGTAACGTTGCGCATTTACATGGCAGACACACTGATGGCCGAAGAGGATAAAAGCAAAGGAGTGCTCACAATTCCAGTGACCGCTAATGAATCCTTTTATATCCCGCTCGCTACGGTTGCTCGTGGCGAGCTGGATGAATTGATCGATTTCTTAAGTGACTTTGCCCACCGCGGCAGCAAAGACGACGAGGCTGCAGAAAAAGCGACTAAAGCCGTCAATATTCGCTTCACAAAATTAACTGCCGAGAAAGAATCCTTCTGGTGGCTTCAAAACTTCAAACTCTTGATGAAGTTGGACAAGCAGAGACGAAACACGATATGGGCTTACATTCTGAAAAATGCCTATCGTCCTGAATTTTTGCGCCGTGAGAAAGTTGACTACATTGCTGGGAATCCGCCGTGGCTGGGTTATGGTTTCATCAAGGACAAATCCTATCAGAAGCGAATCAAGGAACTCACCTTTGGTTACGGTCTGCTGACAAAGCAGGATGTAAATCTATTCACGCGGATGGATGTTTGGTCAGTATTCTTTGTCCATTGTGAAACCGAATTCCTTGAGAAAGGCGGAAAAATTGGTTTTGTCTTGCCAAAAAGCGCGATGTTGCCAGCAAAGCAGCATATTCGATTTCAACGACGCGGCTTTACGGAACTTCATGATCTCGGCGGAGTGTCACCGCTCTTCAATATTCGGTCCTGCTTGGTATTGAGATACGGCGAAGGTAAGATTTCAGATATTCCATTGACCGAATGGCACGGCGAGTTGTCACGCAAAAATATGAACTTGCCCGTCGCGAAGCAAACACTCAAAAGCGAAAGCCGGAGTTTTGATTTAATATTTGCTCCTGAAGCAACGTCGCCCTACTTCGATCAATTCTATCAAGGTGCAACGCTGGTTCCTCGCGTTTTGTGTTTTGTAAAGCCGGTTACTGGCGCAAAATTGAACCTTAAAGCCCCTTTTGTTCACACTTCCGACGAGGTGCTCGACGATGCAAAAAAGCCATGGACAATGCAAATAGAAGGCCAAATCGAGAGTCGGTATCTTTTCGGGACGGTGCTGGCCAAAGATCTCATGCCTTTTGTTGTGCGTAAATTTTCACTTGTGGTTTTGCCGTTACTGATGACCAGCAAGAATGACTTGGTGATGATTGATGCGGCTGAAGCACTTAGTCAGGGCGAAAAACACGCTTACGATTGGTTTTCTCAAACCGAAGAAATCTGGAAAAAAAAGAGGAAGGCGGAAGATTTTACTTTGTCAGGCTGGTTTAATTACCATACTAAAATTACAGAACAAAATCCGAGTGCAAAATTCATTGTCATTTATAACCAGTCGGGGACAAATATATCTGCTTCATTGGTAACACAAGATGAATTTAAGAGTATCGGTGCGCTTTCAATTCGAGGATATGTAGTAGATTCCAAAACTTATTATCATTATGCAAAAAGTGAGGACGAAGCGCATTATCTTGTCGGCATTCTAAACTCTGCTTTCGTCAACGATGCCATTAAGCCTTTGCAGCCAGAAGGCTTGATGGGTGCGCGCGATATTCATCGGCGTCCATTTGAAGCCTGTGACATCCCACTTTTTGATGCGAAGAATCCTTTACACGGACGCATCACTGAAACGGCGAAGGAGGCCCGCGAAGAATTGTTAAAAATCGTCCGGAAAATGGAGACACCAGTAGCTCGCGCCCGAGCGGATGCTCGTCATATCGTCGCAAACCAACTGCATGAGCTCGACAGGCTTGTAATTGAGCTACTTAAAAAAAAGTCAGCGAAATATCAGCAACATAAAAACGAGCCAATGCAATTGATGGAATTATTTCGAGAAAAATCCTAAAACAATATGCGTTTACTCGAATGCCTTGCGCCAGCTATATCTTAGTCGAGTCCCTACGGCTGACTCCCTCGCGCCCCTGATCTCCAGCTTGGCCCCGATCTTCCGTCCGCGTCCGCCTTCTGTCTCCCGTCTCCCGTCCCCTGAATTCTGAATTCTGAATTCCGGCTTCCAATTTGTTCGACAATCTCGCTTCCGATCCTTAACGTTCGCTTTCCAGTGTTGCGGAAGACCAAAAGTTCGCCCGACGCAACGTCCCAGGCCCTCGGTGGGACGCCCACATCCCATTTATTTTCCAGTCTCGCGGCAATCCTCGCATTGCTCGTTCTTTCATTCACAGCGAATGCCAATGACCTGACCACCGAAAGTCGGATCCCTTTCCTCCATAACATCCAATTGCACGATGCCCAGGGAAAAGTCATCACGCCGCCCGCCGCTTTGACAGAGGACGGCAAGCCCCAGGATTCCCGCGCCACGCCCTATTCGCCCGCGCAGACCTGCGGCAAATGCCACGATTACGCCACCATTAGCCAGGGCTGGCACTTCAACGCCGCCCAGGGCAACGTCAAACCCGGTCGCCCCGGCGAACCCTGGATATTCACCGACCCCGCCACGCACACTCAAATCCCCTTTTCCTACCGTGGCTGGCCCGGCACGTTTAAACCCTCCGACCTCGGCATCAGCGATTACGATTTCATCACTAATTTCGCTCGCCATTTCCCCGGAGGCGGCGTTGGCGAACCCGCCAAGATCGACGCCGCTGACCCGCGTATGGGCCGAATGCAAATCACCGGCGCACTCGAAATTGATTGCCTCCTCTGCCACCAATCCACGGGCCGTTATGATATCGACTCCCGTTTCACCGCCGTCAAAGGCCAGGATTTCCGATGGGCGCCCTCCGTCGGCGCAGGTTTGGGGACTTTCGCCAGCTTCCGCAGTGCCGGCGCAATGGCAGATCAATGGAAACCCGGCAGGACCGTCACCACAAACTTGCCCGCCATCCGCTACAATCGTGCCCGATTCGATGCCGACAACAATGTCACTTTCCAGGTCGCCCGCCGCGCCCCTGCTAACAATTGTTATTACTGTCACACCACCGAAACCTCACTCGGCGACGCCCGCTGGCACTCCGACACCGATGTCCATCTCCGCGCTGGAATGCTCTGCGTCGATTGCCATCGCAACGGCCTCGACCACATGGTCGTCCGCGGTTACGACGGCGAATCAAAAGACCGCTCTGTCACCGATCCAATGGTGGACCTCCGAGTCAAAATGCTCCGCCGCGACAACGCCGCCCTCACCGACGACGACGCCAAAAAACTTGCCCGAACTCAACTCCAATCCGAACTCAGCCAAATCGACACCCTCAGTTGTCGCGGCTGTCACATGAGCGGACGCCTCGGTTCCCCTGCTTTAATTCACAAAGGCATGCCGCCCATCCACTTCGAGAAACTTTCCTGCACCGCCTGCCACTCCGGCCCGCTGCCAACTCCAGACCAAACCATTGTCCACACATCACTTGCCCACAAACTCGGCCTCCCCGCCCCCGCCCGCGGAAAAGAAACAGCCCCCATTATCATCGAACCCATTTTCCTCCGGGGAGAGAATCAACTTATCTCGCCGTACAAAATGGTCTGGCCCAGCTACTGGGCCCATTTGAAAGACGGCAAAGTCACTCCCATTCTCCCCGCCGAAGCCGCCAAAACCGGCACAATGCCGAAACAGCCATCAGACGATATTCAACGTGATCCTTATAACACCAAGCCGCTGGCTGCCGCGCAAATTCAGTCAATCCTCCAGTCCTTCCCAGAAAATTCTACGAACGGCCAAACCGTTTACATCGCCGCCGGAAAACTTTTCCGCCTCGAGAAAAACCAACTGATTTCCGAAGAAAACCCGGCGGCCAAACCGTACGCATGGGCCTTGGCGCACGATGTCCGCCCTGCATCCCAAGCTCTCGGTGCGCGCGGTTGCGCCGATTGCCATTCTGCCGATTCCCAGGTTTATTTTGCCAACGTCGTCGCGCGCGGCCCGATTGATGCGACGAATGCGTTGAGCAAAGGCATCTGGGAAATGCGCGGGGATGACAAAAAAGTCGGCTCCTTATTCGCTTACACTTTTGTGTTCCGACCAATGCTCAAGGTCATCGTTTTCGGCGCATCGTTAATTGTGCTGGCCGTCCTCATTCACTATGGCCTGCGTGGCGTCGGTGCGATTACTGCCGTCCAGTCGAGGAAAACTCCGCCGTGACCTTCGCATGAGCCTTTACGCAAAACTTTTTTACGCCGCGATGGCCATCGCCGTGGCGTTCCTTGCTTTTACCGGCATTGGAACTTTTGCGTTCGGGAAACCACCTATGACTCATTGGGTTCTGATGGCTCATGTCGCCGTCGCGCCGCTATTTGCGATTGGCCTCACCGGAGTCGCCCTGACATGGAGCGGCGGAACGCGTTCCAGCACAGAGCCCGACAAAATAATTCCCGCGAAGTGGTGCTTGTGGTTAATCCTCCTATGCGGGTTGATCGTGATGCTTTCTGGCGTTGTCCCGATGACCCCCGTTTTCGGCACCCGCGGCGAACACTTCCTTTACCTCACCCACCGCTACAGCGCGATAGTTCTGACAATCGCCGTGGCGATCCAACTTGTTTTTTTCCTCCGCCGCCCCAAATAAATAATTGACCCGTTGGAAGGCCAAACGAAAACGCGGTCGAGAGTAATTGCCAAATAACCACGAAATCTGATTCCCTCGCTCCGCTTGCGGGGAGAGGGTTAGGGAGAGGGGTTCAATCTCTTGATCCGGAAACGTATAAACGGACGCGAAGTCGGGGAAGATGTGACAGCGGTTCGGGAATTTTCCGTGTTTCCACCGCCGACAAAGCCGCGTTAATTGGGCGTTAATTCATGCTTAGGGCCTACTTTTAATTTGGCTGCGCGCACTTTCGCCCATCGCGCATTGACGGCGGCGCGGGCTTGGGCGCTGGTGCGGGCTTTTCGCTTGCCACGTCCGGCGCGGCCCATTGCGGCGGCGGCAAGGTGCGGCGTGATTTTGGCCGTGATGTCCGCTCGGCATTCGGGGCAAAGTATTGGTTTGCTCATAGTCCAGCCGCCTTGACTCGCCGCCATTGTGCGAAACGACTCTTGGCAATCGCTATTACGCTTTCTTGGATTCTTCAGTCAGATACAATACCGCCAAGAGACTCAATCCGAGCAGGCACGCGCATATTCCGGGAACCACGCCAAACACGACTTCTCTAAAAGCGCGGATTAAAGTGGCAACACTGCCTTGCGCGTTGGTTTTGCTGATTTCGTTTAGCGTCCCGTTAAAACGCAAGTAAATCCAGCCAACAATGAGTGTCGCCGTCACCCCGAAAAGTATGGACACCATTGCCGAAGCAATGAGTTGCTGGCGTGATGGAGCAATTTTCATAAATGCCAATCGTAGTCAGGTGAAGGATTTTTCCTTCGGTTAATCGCCCTGACTTCTTCCGTTCGTTTTTACGAACGTTTACACAATCTTCCAATACACTCTATCGGCACTTGAAGGCTTTTACTTTAATCATTTTCAAGCGCAGACAGCGGGAGCGCGTCTCAGTTTTGGGGATGATCCTTATATTCTAATCGTGTTCCATCTGGGACAGGCCGCTCCTCTGGAGCTTTATGTGGTTCGTGCCCCATCACTATAAACAGTCAACCCCTGCCGGGGCTGCCTTCCATAACTCGTTTTGCTGCCATCAATAACAGGATATTCAATCGTTTTGTATTGGCTGTTGAGCAGCCCCAGTAGGGGCTGACTGTTTATAGTACCGTAAAAAAGAGATAAAGCCCCATCAGGGGCGACCTGTCATCGGAATTGGTATCTCGAACCAGATAAGGTCGCCAATTCAAAAACCGCGTTACGCAGAAACAGTGGCCGTCTCAACTTCCGGTTCAACCCATTTGCCGTGCTCGCGGATCAAATCGACCAAGCGATCCACCGCTTCGGCTTCGGGAACGTTGAATTTCACCGGGGTTTTGCCCACGTAAAGATTGATTTTGCTCGGCGCTCCGCCGACATATCCAAAATCCGCATCAGCCATTTCGCCCGGGCCATTGACGATGCAACCCATAATCGCGATTTTCACACCTTTCAGGTGTTGGGTCCGCTCCTTGATTCGCGCGGTGACGGTCTGCAAGTTAAACAACGTCCTCCCGCATGAAGGACACGCGACGAAGTCCGTCTTGAAACTCCGGCAACCGGCAGCCTGCAAAATATTAAACGCCAGCAAAAGACTTTGGCCTGCGCCCGATTCTCCGCGAACCAGAATGGCATCGCCAATTCCATCCGCCAGCAATGAACCGATCACAACTGAAGCGCGGAGCAACGCGATTTTTGGTTCCAGCGGGACAGGCTCGAAAGCGAGGCAGTCTTTCAGAAGAATCGGATTATTCTTTCCGAGGTGTTTCAGCTTCGCCGCAAGCAATCGAAACGCGGCAATGACCGGGAGCGCAGTCCCATCTTTCACCGTGACCAGTTGCGTCTCACAATTGAGGGTGAAATCTTTTGTGGGATCGATTTCGAAGATGTTCAGGTCTTCGTAAACTGCCTCCGGTTTGACATCAGCGCGAGGGCGGATTTTGGACGCGACTTTGTCCCAAGTCGCGCGAGTCACCACGACCCGGACCGGTTGTTCGCCGCCGCATTCGACGGTGTCGTTCAATGAAATCGACGGGGTCGCGCGCCGTTCAAAGGCAAATGGATCAAAAGGCCATTGAGTGCCCAACCCGTGGTCATTTTCACTGGTCAACAGCGGAATTTGCGCGAGCAAATCAGTGCAAACGGCGATTTCGTTCGGAGAATCCTCCGTGAGCGAAACACGAATGGTGTCGCCCAATCCGTCGCAGAGCAGCGAACCAATGCCAATCGCGCTCTTGATGCGGCCATCCACGCCTTCGCCGGCCTCAGTGACGCCGAGATGAATGGGATAATTCCAATCCGGCCCGAGTTCGTCCAGGCGCGCGGCCAAAAGGCGATAACACTCGATCATCACCTTTGGATTGCTGGATTTCATCGAAAACTTGAAATTGTGATAGTCATTCGCGCGGGCGATGCGGGCGAACTCAAGCGCGCTCTCGACCATGCCGAGCGGCGTGTCCCCGTAACGATTCATGATCCGGTCACTGAGCGAACCGTGATTGGTGCCGATGCGCATGGCGCGTCCAAGGTTCTTGCAAAGGAGGACTAGCGGCGTGAATTGTTCCTCAAGCCGTTTCAATTCCGCGTTGTAAGCTTCGTCGGTGTATTCGCGGACGGCAAATTTCTTCTTGTCGGCGTAATTGCCGGGATTGACGCGGACCATCTCCACCCACTTGGCGGCTTCCATCGCAGCGTCCGGCTTGAAATGGATGTCGGCAACAATCGGAACCGAGCAATCTTGCGCGTGAAGCTCGGCTTCGACGTTTTTTAAATTGGCGGCATCTTTGACCGTCGGCGCTGTGATGCGAACGATCTGGCAGCCGACGGCGACCAAATCGAGCGTCTGCCGGACGCAAGCCGCGGTGTCCATCGTGTCGCAAGTGAGCATCGACTGTTTGACGATTGGTTGATCGCCACCCACGACGACTCCGCCATGAGCGGGATCGCCTACCACGACTTCACGGGTTTTGCGACGCGAATAGACGTATGGCGAAGAGCAATAACGCATAGCAACCGGATGTTAGCAGGCGCTATGGATTTGTCGATGTTTGCGGGGACGGAGTCTTGTCTTGTTTTGTCCCGATATCAGAAGGCGGCGGGGTAGAAGAATCGTGCTGCTCGATTTGCGCGTCGCGATTGAACATCATGCGGAACAAAGGAAGCCGCTTGATGTCATACATCGTGACGTAGGCCATGAAGGAAATCAGCAATATCGCAAAACCAGTCGTGGTGTATTCGACAATGCGAACTTCCAGCGGCTTGCGGCGAATTCGCTCGATGATCGCCATTAAAATATGACCGCCATCAAGCACCGGGAGCGGCATCATGTTCAAGATCGCCAGATTGATATTCAACATCACTAGGAAATTCAGCGCCAAACGATAGTCCGTGCTCCATTGGACGGCGAGGACGCCGATGATTCCCACCGGCCCGCTCAAATCGCTCGCTTTGACACCGCTTTCATGCGAGTGAACAAGCGCGGTGATTGTCCCAAAAACCTGCTGGCAAACATCCGACACTTGCGACAACGGAGTCGGATGCTCGATCTCGTAAGCGTCCTTGCCCAGCCCGAATTTAACTCCAATCTGGAATTTTCCCGATGCCTTATTGGCAACCGGAGTCACAGTCACGGTCAGCTTTTCATTGCCACGTTTGATGACCAGCGGCGTCGGTTCTGCGCCGCGCTTTTGAATCATGTTAATCAATTGCTGGCGGCTGCTGACGGGAACGCCGGCAAAGCCGACAACTTCGTCATTCGCCTTGATATGGGCGGTGTCGGCTGGCCCGCTCGATTCCACGCCGTCGATCAGAAGATGATCCATCGGGTCGAGGTTCAGCGTCTTGAGGCCGACGAGGTTGTTAACCTCGGCCTTGAGCATGTAAGTGTTGGAAACATCGCCGCGCGTGATGACGACGGGAACTGTATTTGTCAGCGCCAAAATGGTGATGTTATTGATTTCCTCCCAGGACTTCACCGGTTTCCCGTTGACAGAAACAATGCGGTCGCCCTGATGGATTCCCAAAGCGGCTTCCGGCGAATTCGGTTCCACATAACCAATGATTGACGGATTGACCGCGACCGGCAGCCCGACAAAATAAACAATCGTCGCCACAAAAAATGCGAACACGACATTCATGAACGGTCCCGCAACCGCAACAAGAATTTTGGAGAACGGAGGCGCTGGAGGAATGTCATTGCCCGCGCCGCCTTCAATTGCCGAGGAGGTGATCATCTGCGGCAATTTCACAAAACCGCCGGCAGGGATCCAACGAACAGAATACTCGATGCCATTCTTCACCCACGCAAAAATCTTGGGGCCGAACCCAATGGCAAACGCTTCAACTTTGAGGCCGCGCTTCAGCGCCACCCAGTAGTGCCCGAATTCATGCACGAAAATGGCGGCGCCAAACAAAAAAATGACCCCTGCGGCAATGTACAAGTCCTTTAAGATGTGACTCATTCGATAAATCGCCATTGTGGCGAACGGCTTAATTTACGGTCAATGGCGTAATCTGGCAACTGTGTCTATCGGAATCTTTTCAATTAAAGTGAAACATTGAAATCAGGGTCGCATCGTACACAGTCGGTAATTTGGAAGTTTTCGAGCATTCAATCAATATTTGTTTGAAACATAACATACCCTGCAACAACTTTACGGATAACTATTTATAGATTAAATCTGCATAACTCTGTCTTTCGCGGAGTTCGCCAAGAGCTTGTAAGGGATTCCCTTAGATCCTGCAACGGAGGCGTCCCGATTGCTCTAAATCCATAAGCGTCTATAGTGTCCTCGTTGTTTGGGGGGATAATGGGCCGCTTCTGAATGTATGGTTGCATTTGGGAGCGGCCATTTTCTTTGCTACGGTCGCCAGGTTTTGCTCCACAAGATATATACTTCTCGAATTGCGCGACGCTCCAAAGGCGTCCACTCCGCCGTTCGCTCATTGAGCGCCTTGGACTCCCCAAAACGCGGCTCGCGTTCCACCGCGAGTTGATAATTCTCCAGCGCCTTCGTCAGGTCGCCTGTTCCCCAATATCCGAGAACGAGCGAGTAATAATCGTAATGGGCGTGGTGATTGCTGAGCTTGGCTGCCGCTTCAAACTCCTGGACTGCCTCGGCGTAATCCCCCAAATTGAAGTATGCCCAACCGACCCGATTGCGCATTGGCCCGTCGTTTTTTAAGGAAGTGGCCTTGTGCAAATCGGCGCGTGCCTCGACTTTTCGGCCTAACAAAGCCAGCACATATCCACGATTTGAATATGCCTGCGCATCCAAAGGGTTGGATTTGATCTGCTGGTCAAGAATAGTCAGCTTCGGAGTGGACGTGGGAAATTGTGCCACCTTTGGAGTCGCGCAGCCCGCGAACACTGCGAACAGCGCCACACAAATCCTTAAGAATTTCACGTATCGTTTCACGTTCGGTCAGACTTTTGAATCGTGCCTGATAGATTGGATATGGCGTTGACCTGTGGACAATCCAAAAGTCCAAGTCCTACTCAACTTGACGGTCAGCGTTGCTTAGTTCCGACTTGTAGTCAAACTGGAATTGCTCGGGCCTCAAATGTCATGCTAAAGCCAGTCTCAATTTCTCGCCATGCTGGAGAACGAGCAGTTCAAATTCAACCTGGACTGACCACCCACTGACTCGCGGTCGCGTCGGGACTGACGCACCCCAAACGGTCATGGCGATTCTGGTGAATTTCGACTTTTCCAGCGCAGTCAACTCAACGCCATGTACGGAAAGATTTCCTCGCTTGACAGAGACATTTGCAGTTTGGATGCCTCGCCAGATGTTTGCGCCAATTATCCCCATGCAGCAGGCGCAGAAAGAAGCACTTGAAACGGTCAGCCTCATAAGCCGGAGCAAAGCGCCATTGCCGTTCTTCTGGATCGTAGAGGTAGCTGGACAGCGCCAGCAACAACGACCACGACGACATTGCGCCCGTGTTGTGGCCGCCACGATTTGCTGTCAGAATTTCCGTTGCCAACGCCGGTGCCCGGTGCGTAATATAAGCGCTGGTTCTGGCAGGATAGCTCAGTTGGTAGAGCAGAGGACTGAAAATCCAAAAACCCTTTTCTTGCTATCTTTTTCCTTTTTTTGCAATCGTTATTTCCCCTCGTATTTGCAGGGGTTTTGGCGCTTTCAGCGGTTGCGGTGATTAGCGTTTTTTTGCTCTAAAAACTCCGTCAGGGATACAAAATGGGATACAATGGGTTTTGTCAGGAATGGCTCTGTCCGTTGTGGTATGGTTTCGCTAATCTTCAGGACGTTCGCCGCTGGGGGCCATCTTTACCAACTTCGGATCGAACTGGCCAAGAACGGTCACCAAGTCGCTTTGCGCGGCCATGACTTTGCGGATGTTTTTGTAGGCCATCGGCATTTCGTCCAGACCGGCGGAAATCAGCGTCACGCCGCTTTCCCGTAGAAAACGGTTCGCGTCCTTCCAGTTGAATTTCTCGTTGGCGGCTTTGCGGCTCATCGCGCGGCCTGCGCCGTGTGAGGCTGAGTTCAGCGATTCGGGGTTGCCTTTCCCGCTTACCACAAATCCGGGCGACGCCATCGAGCCGGGAATGATTCCCAACACACCATCGCCGGCAGGAGTGGCTCCTTTGCGATGCACAATGACCTCGCGCTCCACGCCGCCGATGACGTGCTTCTCCTTCCACGCGAAATTGTGATGGTTCTCCAAGTCGAGCAACACCTGGGCTCCCAGGTTCCCCGCGATGTGTTGGTGGATGAGCGCGTGATTCGCCGCCGCGTATTGCCCCATCAACTCCATCGCCGTCCAGTATTCCTGTCCTTCTTGGGAATCGAGCGAAAGCCAGGCCAGCCGTTTCAGTTCGCTCGGCAGATCGGGAAACTGGCTGAAGGCGATCTTGCTGTAATGATCGCACACCGCCGCGCCCGTCCCCCGGCTTCCGCTGTGCGATAGCAGCGCCACATAAGTCCCCGGCTCAAGATTTCCAATTTTCCCCTGCGCCGTGAAAAGCCCGAACTCAACAAAATGGTTGCCGCTGCCGCTGGTTCCAAGCTGCGACCATGCGCGATCCTTATTTTTCTTCGTGGTCGGGCTGGCCGACCAATCTGCGTCCAGCACCGCGTGTTCGCGCCGCTGTTTGAAGGTTGCGCCGACGCCAAAGCGCGTCTCCGCCTCAATGGCGCGGGTGAGCCGGTCCTGTTTTTGCTCCAGGTCGGGTGCTGGAATGTCCAGCACGGTCATTTTCATACGGCAGGCGATGTCCACGCCGACCGCATAAGGAATTACAGCATTCTCCGTCGCCAGTACTCCGCCGATGGGGAGGCCGTAACCGACGTGCGCATCCGGCATTAAGGCGCCCGCCACCGAGACCGGCAACAGACAGGCCCTCTCCATCTGCATGACGGCTTCGTGCTCCAGCCCTTCGCCCCATTGGCGATAATTGACAGGCTCCGCCCTCGGCGGCGGTGGGGCATGGACGATGGCCTTGGCGAATTCCTTGCGCAACGGGTCGCCTGCAAATGCCGCAGGATTGACGAGAATTGCTTTGACCTCGTCTTCGAGCCTGGATTTGTCGCCACCACTCAAAACATATTGCGCGACAAAATCTGTCGCCCGCCGCGTGGCTTCGCCCAACGGGACGCCGAGTCGTAGAAAATCTTTGGCGTTCATCTGAAAAATGGGGCACAACAGTCCCTGAACCTTTTTTCGCTACCACAAATGCAGTTTGAGTCCGGCGACGGCGTCTTCTGCCCAGGCCAAAGTTTCATGGGTGGCATCATTTTCACGACACGCTCCATTTCGGGCTCGTATTTCCATTCACCTTCGGCCCAACATGCGAAATCAAACGGCTTAAATGGGTCGTTCAATTCGATTGCGAATCCAAACGCGGACTTTGCTCTGCGCCGATACTGCTCAACTGATACCCGAGCAAAGAGAGTTTCGCGCAGATGTTTGGTTTTCACCATTCGCCCAACCGTTATAACGCCAACAAGCGTTTCATCTACGAACGTCGTGCTCTTCATATTCCCCGGTTCAATGTGCTGCTCCTTGATCTGATTAAGCAGACGTTCCAGCCGATCTGTACCGTTCCGGGACAAATTCAGAAGAGCAAATGCGATCCATCGAGCACCGTCGTCGTCTCGATTCCGAAGTTCCTCAAGTAGGTCTTTCACGTGCAATGGAATGACGAGCCGAATTTCCGGCGCATCGTGTCGTAACCCAAGTTTGGCATCATGCCACGCATCAAACACTTCGCAGCCGTCGCTGATCCACATAAGCGTAAACGGTCTTCCGTCGTCAGGTTTTCGTTCCCAAAATAGCGAAGGTTGCAGACGTGTTTTCAAGTAAGTGCCAAATAAGTTCAGTTCATCAGCCATGATGTCTTTTTCGCTTCGCTGCAACTCCAAGCGTCGTTCGATATAATGCAGGAAAACGTCAGGGTTCTCGCAGAACCTAGTAATGATGTCCAGATCTGCGAGGCTCACGGAAAATGGGTAATCGTTTGTGGAAAACAGATTCAAGGCTTTTAGGTTGGCCAATTGTGTTGCGAAGTCTGCGAGATGCTGAAGGGTCACCGACACCTTGAATATTCTCCGCAGTTTCGACCGATTCACCATAAGTTCACGCCCCGTTTTTCGTTCTTTGAAAACAGCGGGTGATGTCGATTTAACAAACCGCATCGCGCGCTCGGCTTGCTCGAATGCGTCCTGAACGTTCTTCTTGAGGTCGGTTCTTAGGCGTCCCAAATCTGTGAGTGCATCGAGCAACCTAAATTGCTTCCCTTTCGCCTCGACCAACACCAAGAACGGACCCCATTCGATTGCGGCGTCCATTTCAGCAGTGTCATCCGGCTTATCTGGATTCGGATAATCGAGGCCTACAAACACATGCTTTTCCCGGAAAATTCGTTTCAGGAACTCAGCAACTTTCCCCTCCATCCATACCTTTTGGTTCTTATGGTATGCCCCGCTGAAAAACTGCTGGTCAGCCTTGGCCGTGCGTTCGTACGCGGAAAAGAGTTCATCTAAAACTGAGGATAGATCGACGAAAAACAGGCGCAGATTTGGTAAAACAAATATTGGTCGCAGCTTTACGTCGAGCGGTCCAGCCATCGTTTTCCGAACATCTACAGTCAAACCAAGCAACCGAATCAATCCGGCCCACTCTTCTGGAGAAGGCGGATTTGGAAGTGATGCAAGTTGTTCTCGATCTACCGGGAATTGGTCAGCCACGCAGCTTGAAATCGCCCCGACAAAAGCAACTGCTTCGGCTGCGTCGGGCGTATCGCCTCCGCTTTCGGCCGACGCATTGAGTGTTTTCACAGACGCTTCGTGGTGCGACGAGATGAACTCGGATGCTTGTTTGCGCGTGGCTTCGAAGTTGTCACTCAGTTGTTTTTGAATCGCATAGAGCAATTCAACGGCTCTCTTCGGCCCGATTCCTACATAATTCCGGTATCGTTCTTCGAACGGTCCATGGACGGATTCGATCTGCTCCCTTGCTTGGGTGAGGTAGCTCGTACCACGAACGTCTTCCAAATAAAATTGAACATGGCTAACGATTTCCGCCAGCTTTGCGTCAAGTCCTCGGTCACCGGAAGAAATGTGTTCGACTGTGCGACCTTCTTTTAGTTCCTCGATCAAGGCTATCACCGACGCGATGGCGGGCGCGCTCCGTTTATTGGTGTTCCCGAAGTGGGGATAGAGGTGAAATGCTGCAAACTCGACCAAAGCCGGACGTGATGAAGCAGATCCTCTTTCAAGCCGTTCGGCCAACCACCGCGTAATTAGAAATACGGCAAAGGATACGAAGGCATTTTCTGCGTTCGTTTTGCCAATCCAAGAACTCAAATGACCAAGAAGCTCTTTCTGCTTTTCTCGCATTCGCTCTCGATCAACTTCCAGCTTGAATTCTTCTTTCATGATGCAGCGTCAAGTTTGTTTACACTTTTCCAAGCAGGAGAGCGAGCCTTGAGGCTCGCTCTCCGGGTTTCATTCCTTCAAAAACAGTCTCCATTCTGCGACGCCGTGGGCGTTGCGGATGGCCACTGTCGCCGGCAGTTCCTTGGGCGTGCGTGGTACGGCCAGCAGCTTCAAGCCGGCCTCGTGTGGCAGGCGGTTGCCCTTGCGGGCGTTCACTTCCTTGCTCGACCAAACCAAGTTGTCCCAACTGTTCTTGCGACCGCGCGAACGGGGCATTACGTGATCCAGGCTGCCTTCCTCCGGCTGGAGAACGCGGCCGGTGTACTGACAGTGGTTGCCGTCGCGCTCGCGGATCGAGCGGGCACACAGCTTCAGGCGCTTCCGTGGCACGCGAGCGTAGTTCACCGCGACAATAACCGTCGGCACGCGGATCGGGCCGCGCACGGTCTGGACAGCGTTGTCGTGGGCGCGAATCGGCAGTGTGATCCACTTCGCCCAGGTCACAGGGCGAATGTGATTTTCGCCCTCGATTTCGAGGGCCGTGTCGACATTCGTGGCCATCTGGCAAAACGCCTCCTGCGGCGTACGCACGTTGACGGCCTGCCAGTTGCGGTTGAGCACCAGCACTATCGACTTGTTCAATATGTCGTTCATAAATTTCTATCGGTGTTTGTTCTTTGTTGGGAATGGCGGACGGAAATTGGCTGCCTCGCTTGGATTCGCACCAAGACCGCTGGTGTCAGAGACCAGCACGCTGCTGATTACGCCACGAGGCAATGGTCGCTCGGGAAGGTTCTGCCCCCTCGACTTCTGGGTGTAGGCCAGACGCGATACTATTTCACCACCGAGCGTTGATTGGCTGCCGGGGCTGGATTTGCACCAACATAAGCGCCTTCAAAGGGCGCTGTCCTACGAGTTAGACGACCCGGCGAATTGGTGGCCCGCCTCGGTAACGCTCCGAGTTCAGCGGCTTAAAAGACCGCTGCTTCACTTTAAAGCTTGCAGGCCAGGAATGGTGCTCGCGGCAGGATTCGCACCTGCACTTTCGACGCCCTCAACGTCGTGTCTCTACTGGTTGGACTACGCGAGCGAAATTGGAGCCTCCAGACGGTGATGCTCCGTCGAGATTTCTTTACAAAAGAAATCCGCAGGCTGCTGCTTGGAGGCGAAATAGATTGGCGTGCCTGACCGGCTTCGCTCCCGCATACGACAAGACTACGGCGGACAGGCCGGTAATTTCTTGCTTGAGAGGAGGGGGTGTTGGCTTCAGCCGGAATCTGGACCAAGCGGATCGGGATTAGGCACAAGACCCCAGTCCTTAAACGCGACCTCCATCCAGGGTATCGCTATATCCGAGTAGATTTCTTTCAGCCCATTCCTTTCGGTCAGTACAGACAGATCCAGCTTTTCACCGAAGCTGCCTCCAATGAAACCGATATGCCTTGCTGTCTCAGCCAGTGCTATTTCTGGCAACAGAATTAATGCCAATGAAGCCATCCTAACCTGTTCATCCCTTGTTGGCGGTTTGGACTTCGCAATCCAGTTCACGCTGAACACCGGGAAGATTAGTTTCATGAAGTGCCACGCCGTCTGGAAAGCCTTCAATACGTTGCTTGTTCCTTTCGTTGCTCGCATCTGCTCAAATGTGTAAGAGAAAGGTATCATCAGCAGCACGTCCAATGCGGGAAGTATATCCATATCAGGACACAGATTGTGATTGTGCAATACAATACAATGGTCCTTTATGTTCATAAAAGAGCTTCTTCGACGTTTTCAGTGGAATCAGTAGCATGGGACTTGGAGCTTGCCCGCCACGAAGTAGAGCATAGTGAGAAGGTTTTTCGTAGTGCGATAGCCGCGGGCTTTGCGCTTGGTGGCGGAGAAAAGGCTGTTCAACCCCTCCATAAAGGCCGTGGTTAAACCCGCCTTCCAATGGGCCAGGATTCCTTGCAAATGCCCTGCCACCATTTCGGCGACTTGGGCCATCGGTTGCAGGAGTTCGTTTCCAGCCTTGGCGGCGGTTTGTTTGACCCAGCGGCACCAAGTTAGAAAGTCCTTGCGCGCATCCTGGACGCTGCCCAGGCGATAAAGGTCCTGCAGGATCAGGCGCATTTGGTAGGCCAGCGCAGTCATCAGATGCTCTAAGTCCATCTGCCCAATCCGCTCCACTTCGCGCTCGGTGTGGTTCTCCGGATTTTTGCGGAAAATCCATTGGCTCTTGGCCAGTTGCGCCCGCTTCTGCTGGTCGGATTGCGCCTCCAGGCGCCGCACTTTTTCCACTCCTTGGTTGGCCGCTTGGATGACGTGGAATTTGTCAAAGACGATGGCCGCATTGCCGAAGTTGTCTTTGACGCCGCGGATGTAGGCTGGGCTCATGTCAATGGCGGCTTGGGTGATCGCCTTGGCATGGCCGTTGTGCGCCTCCAGTTCCTGGGCGAAAGCCTCCCACACTTCCGCATCCTTGCCTTCCACGCCAAAGAGCACGCGTTTCTCCACCAGGTCGGCGAAAACCGTCACGTAGTTGTGGCCCTTGCGCCGGTTCATTTCGTCGGCCCCAATCCACACCACCTCCGACCAATCGGCACGGGCGCGCGCCGCCGCCACATGCGCGTGGAGCATGCGCCACATCCGCTGGTCGGTCTCGCCCAGAATCTCGCCCGCTTTTTTGACCGGCATCTCTCGTGCCAGCGTGAGAGCAAAGGCTTCAAACTCCTTTGTGAAATGCTTGCTGCGGCCTTCCCACGGCGGCGTCACCCGGTAGATCGCTCCGTCGTTCTTGCGTTTGCCACGCGGCAGAGCGCAGACAATCACGCACTCCTTGTTGAAGACGTTCAAGTGCCGCCACTGCATCGCCTCGACGTGGTCGTAACAGGTTACTTCCTGGCTGCAGCGCAGGCTTTCCTCCGGCCAGAGCTGATCGGTCTCCTGCACGCAAATCACAAAGGCTTGCTCCTTGGCTTCAAACTCGGTCCGAATCACTTTCCAACTCTCCCCCAAACCCAACAACTGATGAAATGTCTCTTCTGGCGTCACCCCTCCATTGTCCCCAATCCCAACCTACCGTTCCACTGAAAATGTCGAGGAACC
>DASXZW010000032.1:0-6844 GCA_036501665.1 Verrucomicrobiia bacterium | reverse complement strand
TGCTGTCAAGATATTCCTCGCTTCGCTGCGGTCCACCACTGCGCTTCGCTCCGTTTCTTGACAGCAAAAACCCTTGCCGCTCCTTTGCCTCTAGGCTTTTGCAAAGCAAAGCTGTGCTTTGCAAAAGCCACTTCTCAGGACGGAGGCGGACGGCTGGCGTTCGTTGTTTTGGGGTTCGCGGGGTGAAAAAAGAGGTTGACAACACTCATAGCAGGATTTCACGCGCACCATTGTTTCGCTGCGCGATAAGAAATGAACTCGGAACAAAGAGGCAATCAAATGAACAACAATATTCTCGTTCCCTCTGTCGCCCGAACATGGCCAGACAATATCGTCACGGACTGGCGGCGCTTCTCGTCCGGTCTCTGGCGCGGTCCCGAAGGCGACATCCAAGCCGCCTATTCGACCGAATCGTTTCCAAGGGTCAAGGTATTCACTCACAGCGGCGGTCTCTTTGCCAATACCGGCGGTTTTTTCGCTGGCCCGGTTGCTGGCGCTGCCAACTGCTATCCGTTGCTTCCTGCGAATGATTACCACGGTCCCGAACCGCAAAGCTATACCTACGAAGGCCGCGAAGCCTCATTCCGAGGTGACGTGTTCAAACTCGGCCCCGAAGGCTATGTTCGTCGCAACGGACGCCAGAATCGAAGATTGGCGACGAATGTTCCACTTCCAGTACGCTGACGGCGGATGGTTCGCCCATGCCAACTACGCGCTTTTTCTCAATGAGGACAGCCGGAAATCCAAGAGCGAAAACGCCCGCGAAGCCTTGCTAATGGAACTGGCAGGCCATCTTCTCGCCCGCTCCAAACGCGAAATGCAACAACTCTTGGACGGCCTGCAAACCTCTGAACCGACAACCCACCAACTCAATTTGACGATATGACAACTCTGAATAGAGCTGTTCGCCGTCTCACGCGGGACGAGTATGGCCACGGCAAGAAGGCTCGAAGACTTGTTGTTGCCCTCGAAAGAGGCGATCTCATCACCATCCGCGAACACCGCCGCCGCGCCAAGCACACGGCGAGATTGTACGACGTGCTTTGGTGGATGCTGCGTTCCGAGCCGGACAAAGCTCACATGAATAAGCTGCGCGAAATTAAAGCGCGAACGGCGAACCGCCTGGCGGCACGGCGTCAGCGAAGTGCCGAACGACGGTTATTCCGGGCGTTGAAAGCTCAAGTTGCGAAAACGATATTTGAGACTAATTTTAAAAAAGGCGTAGGAGAGAGGATCCAATATTATACGTGGACAGATTTTTTCAGTTCCTCAATCGGCTGATTGACGAATATTGGCTGTACCTATTTAAGGCCTTCGTCTATCTTTGTCCCTTCATCATTTGGTGGGTCCATCGCTGGGTGAAAAAACATCCTGAACATGCAGCCCGCCCCAATATTCTCTTTTTCTGGTGGTTTCCACCGCACAAATAGACAGCGTGACTTTGCGACTATCGTCGAGGCTGGCGCAGCGTCCAATCAACGTCGGTTGATGTTTCGAGGCTGTATCCAAGAAGGAGACGCTCCTTGACCCAACCGCCCCTCTGACGTTACCCGGACTCTTGGCTGTTCTTGTGTGTCTGACACTCCTTCGTTGGCTTGAATTATGATGATCTGTCTGAATGAGCAGTACAGCCACTTTAGAGCCGGGCACAAACGAAGTGAAGGCTCAGATACCGGGAGAACGACGGATGCAGCGTCTACTGACGAAAGCTGAAAGCGCCCACTACTGTCAAGTGCAGCCCAGGACGATTGACAATTGGATGAAGCGGGGCCTTATTCCGTACTACAAAATCGGCAAAGCTGTGCGCTTTCGACTCGATGACATCCAAGCTCACTTAGACAAAACGTGCCGTGTGGCACGGCGGATCTAAGTGGGTTTTCTCATTCTCCCAGACTTAAGCAGCCGCGGACATGCTTGCAACAGTCTGATTATTTTCGGGCATGAGCGAAAACCACGCTCTTGCGTCCTCTGGCCTCACAAGCTCGCGATAATGCTTAAAAATCATCTGCGGTGAATTTCCGGCTTCCAACGCAACCTTGTCGGCGCTCTGGATCTCTGCAACCCGGTAACTGATAAATGAATGCCGCAGGCCATTGCGCTTCCAGTGGAACGGAGGCGTGGATGCGTCTCTATTAACGTCGTCCATCAACCACATGAGTTGTTTGGAGGAATGTACGAAACGAATCACAGGCCCGGATTTCAAGTGGTGTGGAGTTAGCCAAGCTTTCAAATTCTCGGAAATTGGCACCAACCGGCGTTGACGGGTCTTTGCCTTCGCGCCCTTTACTTCGATGAATCCACGCTCCAAATCAATCTCCTGCCAGTCCAAACGCTTTATTTCCGCGTGTCTAAGTCCGGCAAAGGCACCGATGGCAATGAACGAAACCAGTTCGGGCCGCGCGGTTTTCAAAATGCGGTCAAGCTCCGCAACGGTAAAAATCTCGATCTCGCCATCGTCCTCGAAATCAATATCCACGCCTTCCATAGGGTCAACATCCTTTGCAAGGAACCGACGAGACTGGGCAAAGTGGAAAAGCGTCCGAACTAAGCGAGCATAATTAAACCGCGTGCGCGCGCTCATTTTCAGACCATCCAAGAACGCGACCACGTTGTCCGGCGTGATGTCGGCAATCGGACCGGGAAATTGATCCGCAAACCGGCCAAGTCGGGCTTGGAGGTCTTTCAGGTAATCGGGGCTGGCCGGACGGCTTCGCTTCGTACTGCTGGTTTTCTGTTCGATGAAAAGTTTGACAAGCTCAGGAACCAATGCGGGCTTAACGGTGTTGCGACGTATGAGAAATTGGCTGACTGCCTCTTTGAAAAAGTCACCACCCATCTGATGCCAATACTTCGCGTATTCTGTTGCAGCCATCTCCACGCGAACATTGATCGGCCGCAGAGTCTCGATGGCGCGAACGTAAGACAATCGTTCGTCGCCGGAAAGGGAAAGAGCCGTCACGTCGCCCGTTGAGAGGCTGGCCGCCTTGGATGCCGCTTCGTCCTTGGCTGCCTGGAGCGAGGAAAACGACTGCAATTTTCGTTGGCCATCGGCAACATAATAAGCCAGCCGGAACTCCTCGTATCCGTTCTTTTCGCGCCGGTAGATTTTTACGGTTGCGTTGCCCCGTTTAACTTCCAGAGGAAATATCAGTTTCATGTCCCATTGTGGGGAATTTGTGGGTAAGAATCAAGCTATTTCTATAAACCACTCATTTACAAGTAAATAAATGGTGGAGGCGGCGGGAGTTGAACCCGCGTGCCTGCCAAATATTCCGGCCGCGACTACATGCTTAGTCAGGAGAGAGTCTTGACCGCCGGATGACGTCCTGACGCGAATCCGGCTGTCCAGCCCGCATGTAAACTTTTCGGCGAAAACCGCGCAGACTCCGGCCTTCGCCTAACCTGCTGTGGCGTTCATCCCCCGTAGCAGGTGTCCAAGGGCGAACGTCGTGGCACTTAGGCCGCGAGAGCTAATTGTTCGTTAGCAGTTAACTTTTGGTCCGGTTTTTTACGAGGCCAACGTACCATCCTCGGCATGCCGCCTCCGGGGTACCTCGCAGGTCGAAACCAGTACGCCCCCCAAAGAACTTGCGCGCACAATATCTGCCGACTCCGGCGAATAGTCAATGACGCAGCCGTTTTGAGGCTTTTAAACCTCAGCCCCGACTGGAAACATGCCGGAAAAAGAGCTTGCTTATTTGGTACCGCACTGTAGGGTTTTCCCCGTCACACCCAGCCACTTGGACTTGAATCGCGAAGGTTCCATGCTATCTGGAAGCCGGACAAACGAATGACCATTAACCACTTAAGAAGGTCAGTGCCGACGGATTCCCGTGCCCGGCGTTTTCAGGTGGAAGGCTTCACGCTGATCGAACTGCTCGTGGTCATCGCGGTTATTGCTATTCTCGCAGCAATGCTTCTGCCCGCGCTCTCCAAGGCCAGGCAGGAGGCCATTATGGTCAGTTGCAAAAACAACGAGCGACAACAACTACTGGCCTACACCATGTATGCCCACGAAAATAAAGATTTTCTGCCCGACGACACGGGCGCCAATCAACCTTGGGACTTGAAGGATTTCAGCGGCGATTACATGGCCGCAAATGGCGCTCCATATAAGGTTTGGTACGATCCTGGAACAAACCAGAAGTTCACCGATGCCGATTTTCAATCATTCTGGAATAGTGTAGGGACTGAGTATGTAGATGATAAGAATTTTCGGGTGGTTGGTTACTCTCAAACGCTTGAGGACATTGGCGCTTACAAAAACGGCAGCTTGGAATTCAGCACCAACATGAACCAAAAGCTCAGCGGCAACCCAATTGTTCTCAATGGGCGTTCAATTCCAATAGTCATGTCGTCGCGCGTTCTCACGGCCTGCGTTGCCATCACGACCGGCGAATACGATACTCTGGCATCAATGGAAAAGGCTGTTTGGACAAACATTCCTCACCCAAAAGATCCCGATGTTCCAGGCAACAAAGCCTTCACCAGTTCACACATGGCCGATCCGACCCACCCGCTCGGGGTCAATCTGGGAATGCTGGATGGCCACGTTGAATGGCGGCCTTTCTCCAAAATCATCCCGCGCGGTTCGTCAGGGATGACTTTTTATTTTTAGCCAGTTTGGGGCAACAATTTAAACGGCCCTGCCTTCACACCTCTTTTGTAAGGCCGCCCATGTGATTTTGCCGCGCGTTTGTTAGTTCTTGCCATTCAAAGGGGCAACTCTTAGGTTACAGACCCGTGACTTGCATTTTTCTGCGATGATCGTGGCAGGCAATACTCGGCGTCCACGAAACGTCGATGTCCCGCGCGCCGCCGCCATCCTTTACGGAGATTGGGGGACCAGCAAGGCCTACGTAATAGGCCTGGCTTTCGCCGTTGGCGGATACAGCTCCTACTGGCTTATTGTCGCGATGTGCATATTGACCGCCCTGGTGGGGGTCAATTACATGGCCATCTGCAAACTCTATCCTGACGGGGGAGGGGTTTATGCCAGCGTCCGGCACCGTTCGGAAATCATTTCCATCGTCGGGGCGTTCCTGCTGATCGCCGATTACATTGTTACGGCGGCGATAAGCGCGCTCTCCGCCTGCTCTTATTTTGGGTTGCCGCACCCTGAACTATTTGCTGCGGCTGGCATTGCGATCATCGGGCTGCTTAATATATTTGGCCCAAGACATACCGGCGGATTGGCATTTTTGGTTTCTGTGCCAACGGCGGCCGTTGTGGTTCTGCTGGGGATTTTTTGTCTGCCCCACCTTAAAGACGCCATCCATTCTGTACAACCGTTGAGCGGTGATTTCGGCAAAAATTGGAAAGGCTTCGTCGGAGTGGTCCTCGCGCTCTCCGGCGTGGAGGCCATTGCCAATTCGACCGGGGTCATGAAGCTCAATCCCGGCACATCCGATGCGAATCCAAACGTTTCCAAAACTTCAACTCCGGCGCTCCTGTGGGTCATGCTGGAGGTTTGCATTTTCACGGCGCTCCTCAGTTTGGGCACCAACGCCCTCCACGGACTGACCATAAACATGTCGAACCCGCTGAATCCCGATGTTGACGCACCTGGCAATCCTGGCGTCAGGGACTACATGCTTCGCTACATGGGCCAAATGTTTGTCGGCGGAGCTTTTGGAGCAACAGCGGGGCATATTGCCGCCTGGGTGATCAGCATCGTGTTCGGTTTCCTGCTGCTTTCCGCAGTCAACACCGCCATCGTTGCGCTCATAGGAATCTCATTCCTGATGTCCCGCGACGGCGAATTGCCGCCTCAATTCCAAAAACTCAACGAATTCGGCGTGCCCAATCTCGGCTTGCTTTGCGCTACCGTCGTCCCGGCCCTCCTCGTCATTGCCGTCAAAGACATGAGCGGCCTGGCCGAGCTTTACGCCGTAGGTGTCGTCGGAGCCATCGCCACCAACCTCGGAGCGTGCAGTACCGATAAAAAGCTGAAACTGGTGCCTTGGGAACGAATTCTGATGTTCATCACGTTCCTGATAATGGTCGCCATCGAACTTTCGCTTTTGGTGGACAAGCCTTCGGCGCGAATTTTCGCAGGCACGGTACTCCTGGTCGGACTTCTTTTGCGAGGCTTGGCTGCAGAATTCGCCGGCAGGCAGAAGAAGCTCGCCGCAGAGGCCGCCCCACCACCTCCCGGATCAACCACTTTCCTCACGGCTCCAATGACCTTCAACATGGAGAATGTGGATGGCCCGCCGATCATGTGCGCTATTCGCGGCCCCGGACGCACTCTGGATTTCGCCATCGATCAGGCTCGCCAGACGCGACGCCCGCTGTACTTGCTCTTCGTGCGAACGCTCCCCGTCATCACCGCGCAGGATTGCAAAAAGAAGTGGCAGGATGACGATCAGGCCCGCGAAGTTTTCATAGCCGCAAAAAACAAAGCCCAGGGCCACCCGGTTTTCCCGTGCTACGCAGTCAGCGATTCCGTCGCGGACACGATTGTTGACATCACCGCGACGATGGGAGCTTCCTATCTAATCCTGGGCGCGCCTGAGCGGAACGGCCTGGCGTCCTTATTGCGCGGCAACATCATCCGCGAGATTTCCAACAACCTCCCCGAAGAAATCAGCCTGCTCGTGTTCGCTTGATCGAATTGGCAGAACAAACGTGCCTGCATCGAGCAGTTCGCCGAAAATCAGGCGCAGTCTGATGCTTTTACGATTTTGTTTTACGGAAGGTATTCGCGCAGAGTAGTTCTCTGTGTTGTAAATGACTTTTTCATTGGAGTTGTTCACAAGTATCAAGCAGATGTTTTGGGCGCGAGTTTGAGCACCCAGGAGCCGTGGGCCTGCTGGTTTTTGGCGTGGAGATCCGCGTCGTA
>DASXZW010000031.1:0-57104 GCA_036501665.1 Verrucomicrobiia bacterium | reverse complement strand
GAGACGCGCTCAACGTTTCCAGACGCTGGATTTCCCCGGTGGTCAGGACCAGCGCTGGAAGTTTGGACTTTCCGGCCATGCTCCATACAAGATGCCAGACCGCCCAAGCGTTGTAAATGTTTTAGTGAAACGTTATACTAGGCTATAATCCAAATCTTTCTCGCAAGTTTTTACACAAAAAGGTAAATTTCGTGTCGTGGCTCGAAATTCGCAAATTGAATGGACTCATCATACCTTCAACCCCTGGTGGGGGTGCGCGAAGGTGTCTCCCGCATGCGAAAACTGCTATGCTGAACTCTGGGCCAAAAGGATGGGGCAAAAGCTTTGGGGCAAAGAAGCACCACGACGGTTGTTTGGGGATGCTCATTGGCGCGAGCCCTTGGCTTGGAACGAGGAAGCCAAGGCATTTCGGGTTCGACACCGCGTATTTTGCGCAAGCATGGCAGACGTTTTTGAAGATCGAGAAGACCTCCTCAAAGATAGGATTCGCCTCTGGAAGCTTATTGAATCTACGCCTTGTCTTGATTGGCTTCTTCTCACAAAACGTCCAGAAAATGTGAGGAGCATGGCACCGTGGAATTCAGACGAATGGCCTGTGAATGTTTGGCTTGGGACCACTGTCGAGAATCAGAAATTTGCAGAACAGCGGTTGCCTCATCTTCTTCAGCATAAGGCTGCGGTTCGTTTTCTATCGTGCGAACCACTTCTTGGACCACTCAATTTGACGCAGTGGTTTCACCGTCAAAATCATAATCCAATTAACTGGATCATCGCAGGTGGGGAGAGTGGTCCCGGCGCACGGCCAATGCACCCTGATTGGCCGAAGTCACTCTTAGCCCAGTGCCAAAAGGCCTCAGTGCCCTTTCATTTCAAGCAATGGGGACATTGGGTCCCCGCTGAGATCGCGGCCGAAACGAAAAAAACCAAAACAATCGTTCTTCCTTCAGAGCGACCTGTCAAGATGGTTCGTCTGCCAAAAAAAGAGGCAGGAAGGTTGCTCGCAGGTCAAATTTGGGACGGCCTTCCCGCAGTCTTGCTCAAAGCCAATGGCTGAAAGAGCGGAAAAAAAAGACGATGCAAAGCTCCTCTTTGACTGGAGCAGTTGGCGATCAAAATTTCCTCCTCTTGAAGACCACAGTCAAGCAAAGCTTGATGTCCTTCGTGGTTATATTGAGGATTATATTCAAATTCTTTGCACGGGAAATCCTGGGCAGGATCGATTTCGTTTAACACTGGTCGATGGATTTTCAGGCGGTGGGATCTATCATGGAGAAAAGTTCGGCTCCCCATTTGTCTTGCTCCAAGCGGTCAAAGTCGCCGAGGCACGAATAAATGAGTTCCGGAAAAAACGAATTGCAATCGATTGCCAGTTTTATTTCGTCGATGCCAAAAAAGATGCTATTGAGTGCCTCGGTTACCACCTTCGTCAGAATGGCTATGGAAATGATATTGATCGAAGCATTTTCTTAATCCGAGAGGAGTTTGCAAAGGCCCAGGAGAGAATTGTCACGGAATCATGTCGGCGATTTAGTCGAGGAGGTTGCCGTGTTATCTTTTTTCTTGACCAGTGTGGTTACACTGACGCGCCACCCTATCTTCTTCGTAGTATCTCTGAAAAGTTGAACTGGAAAGCAGAGTTTATCGTAAATTTCGCCATCGACTGGCTGACAGCCTATGTGAAGAGCAAAGAGACCTTCCGAAAAATTTATCCTAGTCTTGGCATCTCGCATGTTCTCCCAATTGAAAAAGTCTTCGAAGCGACGGCGAACCCAAAATTCGACGCGCAATATGTCGTGGAGTCCTTAATAGGACCCGCCTTCAAGGAGGTTTCAGCCAGTCCTTTTTTTTCCCCATTTTACATCCAAGCCCCGAAATCAAACCGCGGCTATTGGCTTGTACATCTCGCACCTCAACGCCGAGCAAGATTCGCAATGCTCGATGTTTATTGGCGCAACGCAAATGGGTGTCGCCATTTCGGCCACACTGGCCTCGACATGTTATCGTACAAACCTAACGCTAATCCAACAGGCTATTTAGAAGGATTGGAATTCGGTGATGTCACTGGAACGGATGTTCAAAAACATTTAGTGCAAGACTTTGCAAAAAAAATTCGAGACAATCACGCTTCTGGGATTTCATATGACAGTCTGCTCAATGAATATTGCAATCAAACCATGGCTAACAAGAAAATCATTCACGAGGCTCTTGTTGATCTGATGCAGTCAGGAGAGATTGAAGTCGCAGGCCAAAAGGGCGGCGGCAAAAGAGTGGATCGGATTGAATCGGCTGACGTAATTAAACCAGGATATTCGCCTTTTTTGTTAAGAGTTCCGCGTTCGCAAAAAAAACCTCTCAAACCCGATTCTTAATTCCTAATTTGTCATTTTGCCTTTACTTTCTTCCCCATGAAACCCGCCTTCCTTGTCGCGCTCCTTTCATCGGCTCTTATTTCTGCGGTGGCTCAAACGCCGATCGGCCAATTCGATGGCGATTCGGATGTTGGCGGGCCGACGTTGGCGGGGTCGGCCAGTTACGATGCGGCGGCGCAGGATTACACGCTCACGGGCGCGGGGACGAATATGTGGTTTGGCCGCGACCAATTCCATTTCCTATGGAAGAAAATGAAGGGCGATTTCATCCTTCGCGCGCGCATCGAATTCGTCGGCAAAGGCGCAGTCGATCATCGCAAAGTCGGCTGGATGATCCGTCCAAGCCTTGAAGGCGATGCCCCCTACGCCGATTGCGCCATCCACGGCAGCGGCCTCGATTGTCTCCAATTCCGGCGCACCGCCGGCGCGCCTACCGAGCAATTCTGGCTCACTGTCAGCAACGCCGATGTCATGCAGCTTGAGCGCAAAGGGACCAGCTACATCTTCTCTGCCGCCCACAACGGCGAGCCCTTCGTCAGCGCCATCCTCCCCGAATTCCGCCTCGGCGACGAAGTCTATGCTGGCCTTTACATCTGCTCCCACGACGGCAACGTTGCCGAAAAAGCGATCTTCCACGACGTCCGCCTCATCAAGCCCGCCCCGGACAATTTCGTCCCCTACCACGACTACCTTGGCAGCTCCCTCCAAATCCTCGATGTCCAATCCGGCAAGCTCGAGGAAATTTACCATTCCGACCAACCCTTTGAAGCGCCCAATTGGACGCGCGATGGCAAGTCGTTGATTTACAACGTCAGCGGACGCGACGAAGGCCATGGCCACCTCGTCCGTTTCGACCTCGAAACCCGCACCCCCACCGTCATCAACACAGAACCCGCCATCCACAACAACAACGACCACGTCCTTTCCTTCGACGGAACCATGCTCGGCATCAGCGACCAAACCGCCGGCCAATCCCGCGTCAACGTCGTTCCCCTTAGTGGCGGCACTCCCAAACAAATCACTCCCGTCGGCCCATCGTATTGCCACGGCTGGTCTCCCGACGGAAAATTCCTCGTATTCACCGGCGGGCGCAACGGCAAATTCCAGATCTACAAAATCTCCGCCGACGGCTCCGGCCCGGAAATTCAACTCACCGACGCCGAAGGCCTTAACGACGGCCCGGAATACACACCGGACGGCAGCTACATCTACTTCAATTCCAGTCGCACCGGAAAAATGCAGGTTTGGCGCATGAAACCCGACGGTTCAAGTCAAGAACAAGTTACCCGCGACGACTTCAACAACTGGTTCCCCCACATTTCCCCCGACGGCAAACTGATGGTGTTCCTCAGTTTCGGTTCCGACGTCAGTCCCACCGACCATCCGTACTACAAACGAGTCTATATTCGGATGATGCCTCTCGACGGCGGCGAACCACGCGTCATCGCGTACCTTTACGGCGGGCAAGGGACGATGAACGTCCCTTCCTGGTCGCCGGACAGCAAACGAATCGCCTTCGTCAGCAACAGCAAATAGCTTAACGATTCGTAGCCTTGACGCTGCTTTCGGCGTTCAAGTGGACTTGCGGTTCGACGGGAACAAGCGCCATCACAGGATGGGAAGCGTGCGGCCAGACGTTCCATTCGAGATTTTCGTCGCCTTGGTTTACAGAATATTTCCCCTGCGATGACGAACCTGCGGCGTCCAGCATGAACGTCGCGAAAACAGCGCCATTCGTCGGCCCGGTCAATCGCGCAGTCGGAGTCGTTTCCGAATGCACCGCGACGAGGATCGTCAAGGCGCACGCCGCGAGCGGCGTCAGCCAACTCCACGCGTGAGCACGGTGCGACCGCGCAACAGTCTCGTTGGCGACACCGAAAAGGCGTCGGGCGATTTTAGGCGAAGGGCGACGGGGCGTCCAGGATTGCAATTGTTTCTCGAACTGGTTCACCTCGTCCATACACATCTCCTTTCATGCAAAGTCTCAATTTATTCAGGCCGTAGCGATAACGCCCGGCGACGGTGTTCGGCGATGTTTCGAGCAGTTGGCCAATCGCCTCGAAAGTCATCCCGTTCCAAATTTTCAAAACGATGACTTCGCGTTGCTCCGGCGGCAAATCGGCCAATCGGCTAACCGCCTCAGCTTCCGCCTCGTCCCGACTCGGATTATGCTCGAACCACCGAAGCGATTCCCATTCGCGGGTCAGCCGACGCCAGACGCTGCGACGATAATTGATCGCCCGATTGCGAAAGGCGCGGAGGCAGTAATACTCCGGCTCGTTCGGCTTTTGAGGCAATTGCAGAAGCGCCAGGAAAGTTTCCTGAAGGACATCCTCCGCTTCACTCTGTCCAAGCCCCAACGCGCGACCGTAAAGGACCAATCCAGGCGCTTTCCGCTCGTAAAGCGGTTGGCACCAAGCGACATTGGCTTCCGGTTCGTTCACTCGCCGACAATAAAATACGCGGTTGCGCCTCTCATTTTCACCTATCAGACACCAATCGGCCCAAATCTGTATGAAGAAATTTTCGATTGCCCGCTAATCGACGCTTTTGGGATGCAAATCGCTTTTCACGACTTCCCCGTCCGCGCAAGAAATGACGACCACGCCGATGTCGGCCATTTTATTGGGATCGCCAAGTTTCGCGGCCCAAAGGCGGATTTTCCAATGCGGACCATGCTCGCCATGTTCCAGCCAAAACTGCGACGCCTTGAGCGTAAGACCATTGAGCAAAGGCTCTTTCATCGCAATGGACAGCGCGCGATCTGAGTCAATTTTCAACTTCTTGCGGTCGAGCGTTTTGTCGCCGCCGGTAACCGGTTCCAACAGCCTTAACGGACGCCTCACTTCCATCATCTTGCCGCCGCCAAACTTGACCTCGGTGGCCTTCAACGTGGAGGTCGGGTCATAATAGACGATGTACCAAATGTTCGGCGTCAAACTCCCCACCGATTTTTCCGAGCGTATCTGAACAACCTTGTCCTTCGCTTGATCGCCTACGAAGTGGTTCCCATCCTTCGCCAAATCAAAGGCTGTCGGTTCAGCGAACGCGTTGAAATGCGAAATTCCGAGAGCAAACGCAATGCCCAAAGTGATCCAGGATAAGCGAAATGGCCGATTCACTAAAAAACTGTAGCGCGGAGCAAGACCGTTGGCAATGATGAGCACACAAGAGTTGCAGTGCGGCAGCTTTGCACTGGCTGGCGTGGGGAGTATCAAATTTTTCCGTCGTTTAGCTGACGGAATTGATCAAAAAATGCGTGATTGACTCGAAAAACCTCCTCCCGTCGCAATCCAAGCTGTTTTTCTTCAAATAGCCTTACAAGTTTATCGCCATCTACCAACTCGACCGCCGTTGCCCCTTCTCCTTTGGCTTCCTTGATTGCGTCTCGAGTAAAGTAACCCGTAGTTATGAAGATTAGTTTATCTGCATGTTGAGCTTTTTTTGAACCTCGAAATCCAGCCACTTGTTCTCGCGAAACTGGACCAAGGTAGCGCTTGCACTGAAACGCAACATCAAAGCTCACAAAAGGGTTCAATTGCAGAATCGCAATCCCATCCACACCTCCATCATGACTCCTACCCAAGACTTCAATGCTCTGAAATCCCCATTCGTGCAATAAACGCTTGCACAGACGTTCAAACCCATCTGGCGGCAAACCTTGGAGAACGCCCAGCAGTTCTCGCTCATCGTCTTCATCGACTTCTTCTGACTCGATCTGATTTTCTGGCGCTATTGGAGAACCCTTCGCTTTTGCTTCGCCTTGTTCAGCGCGGGCGCGCTGATGTATTTCAACCCATTTTAAAAAGAGCTTTCGACTGTCATCTTCGGTCAAACGCGTCTTTGCTCCGAGATCTGTCAGCTTCCACTCGCCGCGCTTTGATCCATCGAGAAGCCCCTCCCATACCAAATACTGACGCGCCCAGCACACTTGATTGTGAAATCGCTCAGTCCCAGACTTCATCTTAGCGGTAATTTGTTCCTCGGATATCCCAAGCGATCGAGCTATCCAATCTGATACTTGTTTTGGTCTTGCCGATCCCCCAAGCTCGCGTAACGCGTCCAAAACAGGCCCCATCCACTTTGTGAACTCAGCTTGCCTATTTCTTTTGGTCATTGGAGCAAAAATACTAATCGTATGCTTCACAAAGAGCGAGAAGGAACAACAGCACTTTAATTGGCGAGGAGCATCAGATTATTGTCTTTGCCATGGGGTGGTGCGTTGAGTGCGGAGAGCGTTTCGTGAGTTTGGTTCCTGAATTAAGGAAAGCAATAAACACGCGACAGTCCGTCCTCAATGCCTCCCGAAAAGCGTTGCCAAAGCGTCGGACGGGGTCTTAGGATTCCCGGTCTCAATGGCCGAGTATAAAGTTCAATTCGAGGTTTTTGAAGGCCCTCTGGATCTGCTCCTTTACCTGATTAAAAAGGAGGAGGTCGATATTTATGAGGTCAACCTTACGAAGCTCGCCACCCAATTCGTCGAGTACGTCGATGTCATGCGGATGCTGGATTTGGACATCGCCGGGGAATTCCTCGTGATGGCCTCCACGCTCATGTACATCAAGAGTCGGGAACTGCTGCCAAGGGATTTGCAACCGGAAAGCGTCGAGGAAGAGGAAGGCGAAGACCCGCGCTGGGAGCTGATCCGCCAGTTGGTCGCTTACAAGAAATTCAAGGACGCGGCGGCGCAATTGCAAGTCCGCGAATTGGAGCAGGAAAACACCTTTCCCCGACTTCCCGTTAAACTGGAAATCAAGCCTGCGCCCGGCCCGATTCTCGGAGAGGCTTCGCTTTTTGATCTAATCAATGCCGTTTCCGAAGTGTTGAAGCGCGTCGGCAAACGCGAAGGTATCCGCGAGATTTTCGAGGACAAATGGACGGTGAGCGAAAAAATCGAGCACCTTGTCAAACTGACGACGGACCGACCCGCAGTGCGGTTCTCCGAATTGTTCCTCAGCGCCAACAGTCGCATCGAGGTCATTTGCACTTTTCTGGCGCTTCTCGAATTGATACGGCTCAAGCAACTCGTTTGCGCGCAATCGGAGGACTTCGCCGACATCGAAATCACCCGCGCCCCGGCCCCACCTGTCGCGCCGATCGAGGCTGCCTCGACTTGAAATTTTCATGGAATTAAAATTTATACTGGAGGCCATTTTATTCTCTGCCCAAAAGCCGCTAAATCCCAGAGAGATTCGGGATTTGCTCGGCGCTGCTGTCGAACATAGCGAGGAAGCCAAGCCGTTTAAAAAAAACAAGGAAGCGGACATCGTCACGGCGCTCGAACAATTGCAGCAGGACCACGCAGCGGCAAATCGCAGCTACCGCCTGGGATGCATTGCGGGCGGATGGCAATTCGTCAGCGAACCGCAATACGCGCCGTGGATCATGGCGCTCGTCGGAACGAAAGCCCGTCCGCCACGCCTCTCGCAACCCGCGCTGGAAACCCTCGCGATTATCGCGTATCGCCAGCCGATCACGCGCGCGGAAATCGAGCAAGTGCGTGGCGTCGCGGTAGATGGCGTCATGCAAACGTTGCTGGAACGAGGACTCGTCGAGCAAGTAGGCCGGGCTGAAGTGGTCGGGCGTCCGATGACTTACGGGACGACTGTTCTCTTTCTGGAATATTTTGGATTGCGGAATTTGGATGAGTTGCCGGCAGCCGATGAATTGCGGCGCATTCCCGTGACGCGCCCGGAAGCATTGTTGACTGCCGATCACGGCCTTGCCACCGCCGCGCCGGAACAACTCGGGCTTGCCGATACGGATTCTCGCAAGGAACCCCCCGCCGCACCGACTGCCGCCGCAATAATTGACACCGCTGCGCCAGAAAGCGTTGACACAAACGCAACCCAAACCGCAAATGAACATCCCGGAGCATCGTAAAGCGATCGATAAGCTCGACGCCCAAATCGTCAAGCTGCTGAACGAACGGACCCGGCACGTCCTGGAAATCGGCGAGATCAAGATCAAGGCCGGCGAAGCCATTTACGCGCCTCATCGCGAGCGCGCGGTATTCCGCCGCATCCAAAGTCTCAACGAAGGCCCGATCAAGGACGATTCCCTGCGTGCCATTTATCGCGAGATCATGTCGAGCGCTTTGTCGCTGGAAAAGTCGATGACAATCGCCTATCTCGGCCCGGAGGCGACCTTTACGCACCAGGCTTCGGTGCAAAAATTCGGTTCGAGTCTCCGTTACGCAGCGCAAAAAACCATTGCCGATATTTTCACGGAAGTTTCGCAGAACCGCGCGGATTACGGAGTTGTTCCCGTGGAGAATTCCACAGAAGGCGTCGTAACGCACACGCTGGACATGTTCGTTGAGAGCAATCTGCAAATCGTCGCGCAAATCGTTTTGCCGATTCATTACTGTCTCGCGGGAACTTCGCCGATGGACAAGATCGAGAAGGTTTACGTCCACCCACAGGCATTGGGCCAATGCCGGCTCTGGATACAGCGCCATTTGCCAAAGGCGGAAATCATCGAGACTTCCTCGAACGCCCGCTCCGCGGAATTGGCGGGCGGAAAGTCTGCGGCAATCACTGGCTTGCTCGCAGCTGAAAAGTATAAATTAAAAGTCCTTGAGCGGGACATCCAGGATTTTCCTGAGAATGCCACGCGCTTCCTCGTCCTTGGACGCCAATGCGGGCCGGCCACCGGGCGCGACCGCACCAGCATCATGTTCAGCATCGCCGATGAAGTCGGGGCGCTCTACCGCGCGCTTTCGCCGTTTCGCCATTACAAGCTGAACATGACCAAGATCGAGTCGCGACCGAGCAAGCGCAAAGCGTGGGAATATTTCTTTTTTGTGGATTGCGACGGCCACATGACGGATCCGAAAGTGGCCAAGGCAATCGCCAGCCTTTCGGAGGCGTGCAATTTCGTCAAGGTGCTGGGCTCCTATCCAAATGGCGAGTGAGTGAACATCAACGCCTACCAGGTGCGACGCGCAACGACGGATGATCTTCCGCAATTGTCCGAACTCTGGAAAACGGCGCAATTCCCGCTGGACGATCTCGAAAAACGTTTCACGGAATTTCAAGTCGCAGCGAGGCCACAGGGCGAAATTGTCGCCTGCATCGGATTGCAGATTGTCGGAACGGATGGTCGGCTTCACTCAGAATGGTTTACTGATTTTGCGCTGAGCGAAGCTTTGCGCCCGCCGCTCTGGAACCGGTTGCAATTGGTCGCAGCCAATCATGGGTTGTTCCGGCTTTGGACCGACGAAAGCGCGCCATTTTGGAAAAAGGGCGCCGGGTTCTCAGCGACCACAGCCGAGGTGATGACGAAGCTTCCGGCTGAATTCGGCGAGGCGCGCGGCGGATGGTTTGTTTTACGGCTCAAGGAGGAATCGGCCGATCCAAGTTTGCTTGACGCGCAATTCGCCATGTTTCGCGATGCGGAAAAAGCGAAGCGCGAGAAAATGCTTCAACGCGCAAATGCCATCAGAGTCATCGGCACCGGAATCGCCGTGGTGATTTTCTTAACGGCGCTGGCGATGCTGGTGTGGTTTGTCCATCACCGTCAATGACTTTCAGGTTGCGCGACCGTCCCGGTCGCCTCCAGTCGGCGTCCCGCCGACTGGCTTCCGCAAAGTTTGGATTGACACGTGGCGAGGGAATTCATGCACCAATCCCTCCGGCGAGACGTCGAAGGCGGCGGTCGAGACGACCGCGCTCCCAGAAACGTCTTCATATACTTTCTAAAATGCTTCTTCGGGATGGTCTAGCAACCACTGCGTCAAGCCGGGAAGCGGGAACGAAAGTATTTTTTGAAGCTTGGCGCAATTTAAAGAAGCATCCGCAGATCGAGGCGCTCCTTTATATTCCTTTAATGAACATTCATGGATTTTCGGATTCAATTCAGGATGCCGGCTGGCGGCCAATTGCCCGATTTGCGCACGAGAGAGGCGTTCCGCTCCTGCCAAGTGATAAATTCCACCAAGCCCTTTCGCCACCAGTTCCCAGATGGCGCGAGCAGTGACCGAAGCCGGAATTGGACTGCGAAATTCGTCAAAGAAAAGCGGCGTTGTTTTGCCTTCAGCCCACGCTTCGCGAAACAACTCGTTATACGCCGTGTTTCCCTTCGGCGATGCTCCGCTGTTAATGGATGTCCTCACGATCATGTGGCGGCCAGTCTTCAAAACGATTTGTTCGGCCGCAGCCTTCGATTCTCCATAAGCGGTAATCGGGCTGACCTCATCCGTCTCGACGTAATTGCCCTTTTTTCCGTCAAATACAAGATCTGACGAGAAAAATAGAAAGTCGCTCTCTCGAACCAAGGCCGCAAGGTGCGCCGTGGCGTCCACGTTGACGGTTAGCGCCCGGGCCGGGTTTGCCTGGCAATCAGGGCTCCTTGACATTGCCGCGCAATGGATGATCAGCGGGGGTTGTTCAGCGCGGAACCGACGCTCAACCGCCGCGAAATCTGTGATGTCCAAATCAGCGCGCGTCAACCCAACAGCCTTAATCCCCCATTCCTTCGCGGTTTGGACGATGTAGCTTCCGATGAGGCCACCCGCGCCGGTGACCCACGCGCAGCTTCCGGGATCTGTTTGCGCTCCGCTCAATCGATCACGCGTTTCGTCAAGTCGCCGTAAGCATCGATCCGCCGGTCGCGCAAGAACGGCCAATGCGTCCGCGTCACATCCACCGACGCCAAATCCACAGGCGTCAATAGTATTTCCTCGTTTTCCTGGGATGCCTTGGAAAGAATCTGTCCCGACGTTCCGGCGACAAAGCTTTGCCCCCAGAATTCGATGCCGTCTCCGCCAATCGGCCTTTCCAGCCCCGTTCGATTGACAACCGCAACGTAGCATCCGTTCGCGACGGCGTGGGCGCGTTGCATCGTTTCCCACGCGGAATGTTGATTGACGCCATACACCGCCTTTTCCGAGGGATGCCAGCCGATCGCAGTGGGATAAAAAAGAATTTCGGCGCCCTTCAACGCCGTCAAACGCGCAGCTTCAGGATACCACTGATCCCAACAGACACAGACTCCAATTCTTCCATAGCGCGTCTGCCAAGCCCGAAAACCCAGATCACCCGGCGTAAAGTAAAATTTCTCGTGATAGAGCGGGTCTTCGGGAATGTGCATCTTGCGATAGATGCCCAAAAGTTCGCCGCCCGCGTCAATAATCGCCGCCGTATTGTGATAAACGCCCGCGCGACGCTTTTCAAATAGCGACGCCACAATGACAACGCGAAACTTGCGCGCCAGTTTTTGCAACGCTTGCGTGCTCGGCCCCGGAATCGGCTCGGCCAGCTTGAAGTTCGCATGGTCCTCGCTCTGGCAGAAATATTGAGAGCGAAACAATTCCGGGAGGCAGATGATTTGCGCGCCTTTTTGGGCCGCTTCTGAAACCTTTTTTAGGGCGCGGGAAAAATTCTCCGCGGGGTCAGGCGAACATTGCGTTTGAATCAAACCGAGGACAACGCGGCCATCAGTCAATACTTTGGATTTCTGCGTCTTCAATCAAGTCACGGTCGCTTTGGCCTGGGGCGAACGTGAAATAACCGTCGTTGCGCCTCGATCTTCATTGCCGGCTGTTGTCTGTCCAAAAAGTTCCCGGATGAATTTGCCGAGCGTTTCGTTGGTTGGCCCGTAGCCTTTGTGGTAGATATAATACTCCAGGTCGTAAAGCAATTCATCGGCGTTGGCGTAACGCTTTGAAAGGTCCCGCGAAAGCGTGCGATGCAAAATCTCGTTGAGCCGCTCGTCAATTCGTGGATTAAGCTGGCAAAAATTTGGCAGCGGCAGGCTCATGATGCGGTCGCGCGATTCCTCAGTGCTCACGCCCTTGAAAATGTTGTAGCCGAGCAGCAAATGTCCGAGCACGACCCCTGTCGAGAATATATCCGAGCGTTTATCGGTGATTTGAAAATCCGCCTGCTCGGGACTCATGTAATCGGCTTTGCCCGCGACGACTTCGCCTTCGTTGTCCTGCAAAAAACCGCGCGCCTTGGCGATTCCGAAATCCGTTAGCTTCACATCGCCGGCGAGCGCGATCATCACGTTTTTGAAACTCACATCGCGATGCACAATGCCCAAAGTTTTCCCGGTTTCGTCCGTCTTGGAATGGGCGTAAGCCAGCCCGCGCGCGACGCGGCTGGTGATGAACACGGCCAATTCCGTAGGCAACACGCGTTGCCGTGACGAAAGTTGTTGCGCGAATTGTTCCAGATTCACGCCGTGAATCAATTCCATGCAGATGAAATACAGCCCGCGCGCTTCGCCAAGGTGATAGGTCTGCACGATGTTGGTGTGGATCAAGTCGGCCACCAACTTGGCCTCGCCGATGAAATTCTCGATGAATTGTTTTTGATTGGCGTAATTCTGGCGGATCACTTTCATCGCGACGCGCTTGACGAAATTGCGCGCGCCCTGTTGCTCTGCTTCGTACACGACTCCCATGCCGCCCTCAAAAATTTTTCGGACGATTTCGTAGCGGAATTCATTTTGAATCGTAAACAGCCCAGCCACGCGGTGATGTTGTCGCACAACTGTTTCAAGTCAAGCTTGAGTTGCCCTGTGTCGATTTGAGCAACCGTAAAACTTCCCGTTTCACGATTTTCTCCTTGCGCCATGCTTTCAAATGGTTTTAAACGCATGAATAGTCGGTGCCGTTATCGACTCAGTAAACACACACATCACACACCATATGGCAAAAGCACTCTCGAAATCACAATTGGCCGCGGAAATTGCGGAAAAAAGCGGGCTGACGAAAAAGGCCGGCACGGAAATCCTCGACACCCTTGCGGCCCTGGCCTACAAACACGCCAAAAATACTTTCACCCTGCCGGGCATCGGCAAACTCGTGCTCGTCAATCGCAAGGCCCGGCTCGGGCGCAATCCGGCAACCGGCGCGCCGATTCAAATTCCTGCCAAGAAAGTCGTTAAATTCCGCGTCGCCAAAGCGGCGAAGGACGCGATACTCGGAGCGAGATAAGGTTTATTTTTTACGAACGTTCACAAGGCGCTCCGACGCGGAAGGAGCGCCTTTATTATTTACAGCATCGCGGTTTAACTCAATTCTTCCGCAACTTTTCTGATGCTGGCGACCGCGCGCTGAATATCATCCGCTGAAACCATCAGACTCGTCACAGCTCGAATCGTCGTCCGATCCATCGGGAGCATCAAAACACCGCGGGACTTCAATCGTTCGACAACTTCCTTGGCGGGCGTTTTTGCCGCGCGAAATCTGACCATGTTTGTTTCCACTTCAGCAGTCGAAACTTCCATCCCGTTGCATCCGCTGATTCCGGCGGCCAATGCTTTTGCGTTCGCATGGTCTTCGGCCAACCTGGTCCGATGATTTCGCAGCGCATACAACGCGCCGGCAGCGAGGATTCCGGCCTGACGCATTCCTCCGCCGAACATTTTCCGAAACCGCCGCGCCTTGTCAATTATCGCTTTTGAACCCACCAAAGCCGACCCGACTGGCGCGCCGAGTCCTTTGGAAAAACAAACGCTGATCGTGTCAAACGGCGCGGCCCAGCGGCTTTCGATGATTCCCGTCGCCACCGCCGCGTTCCAGAGTCGCGCGCCGTCAAGATGAAGGGCCAGCCCGTTGTTCCGCGACAATTTTGCAACCGCTTCAACTTCTTCGAGCGGCCAGATTTTTCCGCCGCCGCGATTGTGCGTGTTCTCCAGACAAACCAGGCGCGAACGCGGGAAATGCGAATCCGGTGGCCGCAATACAGCTTCAACATCCGCTGCGCTGAACACCCCGCGCCGACCGTCCAGACATCGGCACGTCACGCCGCTCAAGGCAGCAGGCCCCCCGCCTTCGTAAATATAAATATGGCCGTTTCCGTCCACTATCACTTCGTCGCCAGGCTCAGTCTGGATGCGCACCGCAAGTTGATTGGCCATCGTGCCCGACGGCACCAACATCGCGGCTTCCTTGCCCAAAATCGCCGCCGTTTCCTTTTCCAATTCAAGGATTGTCGGGTCCTCGCCGAACACATCATCGCCGACTTCGGCGCTGGCCATTGCCGCGCGCATCGGGGGCGTCGGCTTGGTAATGGTGTCACTGCGAAGATCGACAGGCTGTGAATTTTCGCTGCTCATATTTGTTTGAAACGCTATCGCGGCGCCTGAAGCGGGAAAAGCAAAAAAGGTCGTCAAGTAATTGAGTCGGCCTCAGTTTTTGTTTTCAAAACCGCCGCAAAACTGCTTCTTTCCTGCAATGAAAATTGCCGTTGTCGGTTGCGGCGCGTTGGGAAGTTACTACGGCGCCATGCTTTGCCGGGCGGGGCATCGTGTGCATTTTTTACTCCGTTCCGATTACGACGTCGTGCGCAAAAGTGGTGTTTGGATTGAAACTGAGTCAGGAGATTTCCACGTTCAACCCGAATGCGCCCGGACGCCCGAGGAAATTGGCCCGGTCAATCTTGTCGTTATCGGCCTAAAAACCACAGCGAACGAAATGTTTCCGCAAATCCTTCCGCCGCTCGTTGGCCCCGAAACCGCTGTGCTGACTTTGCAAAATGGCCTTGGAAATGAGGAAGCCGTCGCCGCAGTCGTCGGCGCGAAAAAAACGCTCGGTGGACTTTGCTTCGTTTGCCTGAACCGAATCGCACCGGGACGCATCCGCCATACGGCCCACGGCGCAATTGTCATGGGCGAATACAGCGGGCCACCACAAAGCCGCACAGACGAAATTTGCCAGTCGTTTGTCACGGCTGGAGTCCAATGTACAGTCTCGCAAAACATCGAGCAGACGCACTGGGTCAAACTCGTTTGGAACATCCCCTTCAACGGCCTCGGCGTGGCGAGCGCCGCCGGTTACGAGGCCGTTATCGCAGGAAAAATAGACCCTCACGCAAAACCAAATTCATGTTTGACAACGGACATTCTCCTCGCGGACCCGCGCTGGGAGCAATTGGTGCGTGATGTAATGATGGAGGTCATCGCCGCCGCGCGCGCCAAGGGACTCGAGGTCCCGGAGTCCTCAGCCGATCACCAAATTTCCCGCACCCGGCAAATGGGCGCTTACAAAGCTTCGACCCTCGTCGATTTCGAGCGGGGGCAACCATTGGAATTGGAAACACTTTTCCTCGAACCACTGAGACAAGCGCAAAAGGCAGGCGTCCCCTGCCCTCGGCTCAAGGCATTATGCGCAACCCTCCAACAACTTTCGACAATTCAAGATTCCGGGCAGTATCCAAAGTAAACCGATTTCAATTTGTTCCGCTTGCAACGCGGGAAACTTGTGCGACCATAGCCGTCCGATTGATCGGAGCGTAGCTCAGCCTGGTAGAGCACTTGGTTTGGGACCAAGACGTCGCAGGTTCAAATCCTGTCGCTCCGACCATCCCCATTGCGTCATAGTCTTGACAAAGACGCCCCAGACCTACGGCGGCAATTTGCCCCGGTCAATCATACAACAAGGTGACGGACAAGATGCCCGGCGCTCGGACGAACTTGAGATCCATGACGCCAGCCGGCCACGACTTTTCGCTTGAAAACTTGCGCTTGTAGAGGGAAGTTCCTGTTGTGAACCTGAAAATCGTCATTGAACCAGGCGAGGACGGCTATTTTGTCGCGCATTGCCCATCGCTGAAAAGCTGTTGGTCGCAAGGCAAGACCCGCGAAGAGGCGTTGAAGAATGTCCGGGAAGCCATTGATTTGTATTTGGAACCGTCACCGTCAGAGTTGACCGCGACCTGAATCGTTACACATTGAAAGGCGCGCTTCGCGATGGAGGTGTTGAAGTGGACGATTTTATTCGCCATATCCGGTGACTGTCGGACCTAAGATTTTCTCCGAATCATAAATTTCCCGGCTACGCTCTCCAGCGTCGTCATGCAGCTTGCTGAAATCACGAAGGCCAAAGCCAGAAGCCAACACGCGAACACTCCGTCCCGACAAGTGCTTGGTCGTGTCGTCATTGTCATCAGGATTGCGCCCCGGTTCCCCTCGCAACACTGGTGACAACGCCGCCACCACCAGGTGGAATTTTCGCTTGTTGACGAAGCCAGTTCAATGGCATAAGGCAGGTTTAAGATGTAATGGATGCCAAATTACAACTACAGCGTCAGTTGAATTTTATCATTACTTCTTGCAGGGAATACGATGCAGGGAGACGTGAAGAAGCAATCCGTATCGCCGTCCCCGCTCGTGTACTATTCCACGACACGCATAATTCTCAATCTCTTGTGAAGACGCATCTTAAAATGCAGGGAATCCAAATGCGATCAACGTGCTCCGGTATGAATGCTGCAAATCCCGCATTGCTTAGCTTCATCGGCTTGGAACCAGGAACAGCCTCATTTCGGCCGCGTTTCGACGATGTGCTGAGAGACGAGCAAGTGAGTCTTGATATTTGGTGGCAGGGCGAGCCAATCATGCAACTATTTAGGGGCAAAGAGACAATCACACGGCGTCAACTAATCCTGGCTGCCGTCAACAAAGACGGTGGTGCGCACGTCGATCCGATTCGACCGACTGAGTACGAACGCATGGACGCGGGGCTTGGCATCGAACTCGACTGTATAATTGCTGGTCAAAAAAGGCGAGTCCCAGTGCGTTTTGCACAATTTGCAGCTTTACGCCAAATCGGGCACGAGGTACTCACGAGCAGCCAACTGATTGCCTTGGCCCAATAGCCAACCCATCCCTGCTTACATGAACTTGCCACCCAAAACCGCCCGAATTATACTAGCGGCCATGAACTCCAAACCGCTTTACGTCGTTGTCTTGTTTTGCATACAAGTTCTATCCGCGACAGCCGCAGATAAAATCGAAGGCGCGTTTGGGAAAAAACTTGGTGAACTCTTTGATGTCACAAGTGCTGTTGGGCAAAGTCAACTCACCGACGGAACGCCGATGTACGAATTCACCCCCACGAATGCTTTCCGATCATTGAAGAAATATTACGTCTTTGTGACTCCCACTACAAAAAAGATATACAGTATTTGGGGCACCGGGCCAACCGAGAACACTGAGACAGGAAAGAAAGAGCAAGCACTAATCATGGAAATTCTACAGGAAAAATATGGCGAAAAATCAAAGCCAGGTTTGCTCGAATCCATCGTTGATGCAGACATCGTTGACCAGGGGAATCGTTACGTGATGAGCAAAGTGAGCGGTTTTTCTGATGTCACGATTGATGTTCGTTACTATGACCGCGATCTGGAGCAATTGGCCGAAAAAGAACGCATCGCGGAAGAAGCGAAGAAAGTAGATAAAAAAGGCTTATAGTTATGATATAATATGATTTTCATCCTAAGGCGCAAAGAACAACATAAATGACCACCGCAAGGATACCAGACAGCACCACCATACAGCCTTTCCCGCGCGGTGTGGCAAGCTGACTGCGGCTGCCCACTTGCCGTGTAAACAGCCCCGGTTTCTGCTGGTGCAAAGCAGCGAAGAACCGTTTCATGAAGTCATCAATGCCCTCACCTTGTTTGCGTGACTCAATGAATTTCAACACCGATTCAACATCGTGTTCCGATACCTTCCGGCAGCCATAAAATTCTCTCCAATCATCCACGTCTGACGCGACGGTTTCCCTTTCCGCTTCGAACTCCTCACCCAGCTCCCTTTCCTCTCCCCGCTTATGCTTTTCCTCCATCCATTCTGATTCCAAATCCGGGAATTCGTCGAACCAAGCGTCAATCAGGTTATGCGCGGTCGCTTTGGTTAGCGGGATTGGTAACGGTCGTCGCACTCGCCTGGAAGCCCATGTGAGCCGTTCAATTTGCCGCACAGTTGCTGGCACACTGCTATTGTGAGCTTCCCATCGCGCTCTGTTTTCAGTGTTAGCGAGTAGTTCCCCTATTTTAATTGAAGCTTCTCCAAACGTACGTATACCGTGGCGCGAGCCTAGCAAAAATTGAAGAACTGCTTCCTGATTTTCTGTTGGGGGCATCGCAAGCCGCTCTCGTTCAATCTGGGCCATACGGCGTTCGGCCTCAGCAGGGCTACCGCCGTCCCAAGGCCACTCCGGGTCATCAAAAGGCACGTTCGCGGCGTTCGGCAGTAATTTCTCCAATTCTTTCCGTAGCCGGTCGCACCAATAATAATTCTTTAACAGCTTTGTATCTCCCGGCCAACCGAGTGATCGAATCCTTTCCGTCTGTGCTTTAGAGATCGGCAGTTTAGTGGACATTAAATCCAGCGTTCCAAACGCCTCTATGGAATCGGCTATCGCTTTGGTTTTTGTCCACAGCATTTCGATAGATGAAGCACACGCCCAATTTTCTCCTTCATCATCAGAAATCTGTAAATCCCGAGGAAGCCAACCTAGAGCCAGCCATTCGCGCAAATGTTTCCAATCAAAAGGCCCCCACAAACCACGCTCCGTTTTGATCCAATAAACCTTTGCTTTTGATTGCATGGTAACTTAAAGACCGCCTAAACTGTGGATGACGTTAAATCCGCTTGGCGCTGGGCGTCAACGAGATTAATCTCTTCGTAATCCTCGCGTTTTGAACCGTTGCATCCCGATGTCAATCTTCACTTTTTCCACTTCACCAATCTATTGTAAAGGACCTTCCCTCCGTGGTTGGAGTACTCAGCGGGAGTCGAGCAGCGTAAAGCCGCATCTCTCGCGCTCGATCTTCCATTGCTTTGATGGCCTCGGCATTCGGAGGAATCACCGGGACTTCCTTTCCGAACCATTTCTGAAGATACAAATCTGCTAATCGTGAAGCACCTCGTCGCTCAGAGTTAAGATGGGCGTTTCAGGATTTGTTCGAAGATTTCTGTGGGCTCGATTTCGATGCGGCCCGAATCGGTTGATGTTGGTCGTTGCGCAGGAGCCGTAGCGATTGGGCGAATTGGCGCTGGAATGGAGGATGGGGTCTTTGTCGCCGCTGGCTCACTCGCGCGTGCGGATAAAATTCCTGATCGGCAAATCCCATAAGTCTTTTGATAAAGGCACATTTTTCACATTCCGCACCATCACTCACTAGGACTGAACAGGCAGTCAAACCTACCGGCTACACATTGCGTGAGGTCACTGGAATTTTGATATTGCCGTGAGCGCGTTTTGTGCGAACAATCGCGCCATGACATTGGAAACTTGCCACGCCAGCGTTGTCTCTTGGCGGCGTGTTTTGGGGCGCTGGCGGGATCGCCAGAATTTTCTTCCCTTCCAAGCAAAGTCCAAACCCGGTTCGTCCCTGACCTCCTTAATTTCCTGATATGCAACCAATTCATCTCGCCTGGGTAGATTACGCCATCCTGATTTCATACACGGCGTTCGTCATCGGCATCGGGTTTGCGCTGCGGCAATACATGAAGACCTCGGCGGATTTCTTCCTGTCGGGGCGTTCAATTCCGGCGTGGGTGACGGGACTTGCCTTCATGGCAGCAAACCTTGGCGCTCTGGAACTGGTCGGAATGTCCGCCAGCGGCGCGAAGTATGGCATTTCAACGGCGCATTTTTACTGGGTCGGCGCGATTCCCGCGATGGTCTTTCTCGCGGTGTTCATGATGCCGTTTTATTACGGCTCAAAAGCCCGCTCGGTTCCCGAATATCTCAAAATGCGTTTCGACGAACGCGTTCGCTGCTTCAATTCCTTGACCTTCGCGGTGATGACCGTTTTCGCCTCCGGCATTTCGATGAACGCCCTGGCAAAACTTCTGCATCTTTTGCTGGGCTGGAATTACGACGCGAGCCTCTGGATTTGCTCGGCGGTGGTGCTGGTTTACGTTCTCAAAGGCGGTTTAACCTCCGCGATTTACACTGAAGTGCTGCAATTCTTCATGATTGTCCTTGGTTTTGCGCCGGTCGTTTTTCTCGGTTTCAAAGACATGGGCGGCTGGGACGTAATTAAGAGCAAACTGGTCGATGTCGCGCAAAAACCCTCAGCCCTCTACCTCAACAACGCCACCTTCGCCCCTGACGCCTGGACAAGCGCGTGGAAGCCAGTGCTTGCCGGTTCGTCGGCCAACCCGATGGGCGTGGATCTCTTCGCCATCGTCTTCGGTTTAGGGTTCGTGCTCTCATTTGGTTATTGGTGTACCAACTTCCTCGTCGTTCAACGCGCAATGGCCGCCAAAGACATGACCGCCGCCCGCCGGACGCCCCTCATCGCCGCCGTTCCGAAAATGATCTTCCCGATCCTGGTCATTTTGCCCGGCATCATCGCAATCGCCCTCGCAGCTTCGCCGAACAAAGGTTACCGCCTTCCCCCGGTGGCAATTCGCTCTGGTGGAGAAAAGGCTGTGACCGACATCAAAGCGGCCACGGTTGCTCAAACCGATGCGGCTCTCAACATGGTATCCAAGGATATTGGACTAAAGGTGGACCGGATTAAATTTGCGACGCTGGTCAAGGACAAGTCAGGCAGTTCGATGTCCGACGACCAAATCAAAGCCCGCCTCCAGGACGCTGTGGCGGAAAATGACTATGACAGCATTATTCTTTCAATGGTCAAGCGCTATTGCCCGTCAGGTCTGCTTGGATTGGCTCTGACGGCGTTGCTCGCGTCGTTCATGTCGGGCATGGCCGGTAACGTGACCGCCTTCAACACTGTTTGGACTTACGACTTGTACCAGGCGTACCTCGCGCCGAACCGCAGCGACCAGCACTATTTCCGCATGGGCCAGGGCATCACGGTTGTCGGAATTATCCTGAGCATCGCCTGCGCGTATTTTGCCAGCCACTACTCCAACGCGATGGATGTCGTGCAACTGGTCTTCGGCTTCGTGAACGCCCCGCTCTTCGCGACATTTTTGCTGGGCATGTTCTGGGCGCGAACGACCGGCACAGGCGCGTTCCTCGGATTGCTCGCAGGGACGGGAACTTCGGCAATCTTCCATTCGTTGACAATCGCCGCCGGCAACCCGACCGGCATCAAGGGCGGTTATCTCGGCGTCTGGCAGACGTTTCCGAGTGAAATGGCGCAAAACTTCTGGCTCGCCAGTTTCGCCTTCGGCGTTTGTTTCATCTTGACACTCGTGATTTCACTCGCGACGAAGCGCACAAAAACCGACACCGAACTGACCGGCCTGGTCTATTCGTTAACGCCAAAACTGACCGATACTCACCAGCCGTTTCTATTGCGCCCGGCTGTGTTTGGCACGATTTTGCTGATCGGTTGCGTCATTCTTAACATCATCTTTTGGTAGAAAGGCACTAACACTATGGGACTCGATATTCGCTGGCCAATCGGCATCATGTTCTCTCTCCTTGGCGCGCTGCTCTTGGTTTACGGCATCGGCACCGCTTCGGATACGGAGATGTATCAACATTCTCTCGGTATCAACATCAACATCATTTGGGGAATCGTCATGCTGGTTTTCGGTGGGGGAATGCTCGCGGGCGCAGTGCGCGGACGCAATACGCCGCCGAAGTCCTAACCGATCCACCGCCATGAAAATCGAGGAACTTTCCGCGCGAGTCGCTGCGGATTTTGCGAAAATGTTTGGCCGTCCGCCGCGCTGGATTGTTGCCGCGCCTGGCCGCGTTAATCTGATTGGCGAACACACGGATTACAACGACGGCTTTGTGCTGCCGATGGCAATTGAATTTTTTACCGTCTTGGCTGCCGACAAAAGCGCCGACGGAAAAAACATAATTCGCATCCATTCAACGGCGGAATCCGAACCGGCCGTAATTGATCTGTCCGTGCCGGGCAAACCCGGAAAACCGAAATGGAGCAACTATCCTCGCGGCGTGGTCGCCGGCTTCCTGGCGCGAGGAATCAATCCCGGCGGATTGGATGTTTTCCTCGATTCCACGGTACCCTTTGGCAGCGGATTATCCAGCAGCGCGGCCCTTGAAGTTTCCACGGCGACACTGATCGAAGCTGTCACCGGCAAGCCCATCGATCCAGTCGAAAAAGCCCTCCTCTGCCAAAAGGCCGAGCACGATTTCCCCGGCATTCCTTGTGGAATCATGGATCAATTTATTTCCGTGATGGGACAAAAGGATCACCTGCTTTTGTTGGATTGCCGCTCTCGCAAGACCGAGTTGGTCCCCATGCGCGATTCATCCGTCGAAGTTCTGATCGCCAATACGAACGTCAAACACGAGTTAGGCAGCAGCGAATACGCCAAGCGCCGCGCCCAATGCGAAGCCGCCGCAAAAATCCTCGGTGTCCCTTCATTGCGAGACGCCACCGCTGACGCCTTGGAACGCGCCAAGACCAAAATGGAAGACATTGTTTTTCGCCGTGCCCGCCACGTCATCGGCGAAATCGAGCGCACTGTGCAAGCCGCCGCCCGAATCCGGGCCTCCGATTGGCCGAAAGTCGGCGAACTCATGTACGCCAGCCATCGCTCTTTGCGCGACGATTATGAAGTCAGTTGCAAGGAATTGGATGTACTCGTGGAAATCGCGGAATTAATTGGTTTGCAAGGCGGAGTTTTCGGATGCCGCATGACCGGCGGCGGTTTCGGCGGATGCGTCGTCGCATTAGTCCGCAGCGATTCCGTCGCATCCATCACAAAAACTCTCGCCACCCGTTACAAGGAAAAAACCGGCCTGGATGCGACCATCTTCGGCTCCCGCCCCGCCGCTGGCGCAAGCATTCTCAAAGCGCCGACTCAATAGTAACTTGGAGGCTGGCAAACCCGCTCCATCGAATCGGATAAGGCTTCGACTGCCCTCCTCGATTAGGTAAGTCAAGCGCAATTTTTCTCGACATGCGGATTCCATGCGCTATCATGCGCTGGTCATGAAAACCAAGGAGAGGTTGGCATTTTTCGCGTGCTTTATAGTCGCTTTGATCGCCCGGGGAGGTCCTTCAACGCCGTTTCAATGGGTGAACCCCGTTCCAACAGGGAATAACCTTAATGCCGTAACCTACACCAATGGTGTTTTCGTGGCCGTTGGCGATGCAGGAACGATTGCCACTTCACCTGATGGGTTCGCATGGCAGCTGCAAAGTTTGGCCAGTCAAAATCCTCTGAATTTGGTTGTCGGCGGCAATGGAAGATTTGTGGCCGCTGGTCCTGGAGGATTAATTGCAGCTTCTTCTGATGCCACGAACTGGATTGTTCAGAATTCACCCACGACCAATACTTTTAGCGCCATTGGCTTCGGAGGGACAGCTTTTGTATTAGCTGACACGGCGGGCAATATTTACTCTTCGCCGACTGGCACAAACTGGAATGTTTCTACACTTGTCGCGGGAGGTAATGTCGTCGGAAGTTTCGCTTACGGCAATGGCTTGTTTGTGGGCGCGGTGAATGCCGGGGATGTGACGTCGCCTGACGGCACAAACTGGACCTTCTTTGCGGTGCCCGGTGGTTATCCCACCGAAAGACTGAATGACGTCGTCTTCGCGGATGGGTTTTTTGAAGCCACTGGAATATCAAACGATTTCAGCTTCCCATACGTCTCTTCCACTTTCTTTTGGCAATCTACGAATGGTCAGAATTGGAGCATCGTTAGCAACGGTATAGACAACGTTGACGCGGCCTATGGCGCAGGCGTCTTTGTCCGGGTCGGAGATTTGGGAACCATCTCGACCTCGACCAATTTGCAGGATTGGAGTGAAACCAATTGGTTCAATCAATCGCTTTTTGAGCAATTCGGCTACACACCCTTTGGCCATACATGCTCTCTGGCATCGTCAAGCAACGTGGTCGTGAGTGTCGGCACTTACTATGGGTGGTGGGGTCCTGCAAACGTGCCTTATGCCGCAGGTTATGTTTCTACAAACGGAGGATTGTCCTGGAATTTTATTCCCGGATTGAATTTCACAGGCGCCACCAACTACCAGAATATCAACGGCGTCACATGGGGGAATGGAACTTTCGTGGCAGTCGGCGGCGGCTACAATTATAGTGGGACTATCCTGACCCCAGGTTACATTGCCAGTTCAACAGATGGGTACAACTGGCTGACCAGAAACTCGGGATCAGGCGACATGCTAAACAATGCCGCTTTCGGCGGGGGAAAGTTCGTTTGTGTCGGGGCTTCCGGCACAATTTTAACCTCTCCAACCGGAGCGGCGTGGAGTGGACGGTACTCGGGCTCAACAGTTAATTTGAACGGAGTCGCCTACGGAAACGGGCAGTACATCGTGGTCGGCGATTCAGGGACGATTCTCAGCTCACAGGATTCAGCCACATGGAACGGCCAGTATTCGGCTGTCACTGAGAATTTAATGCAAGTTGCCTATGGCAACGGCGTTTTTGTGGGTGTTGGGCAGTCAGGCACGGTTATCATGTCGTCCGACGGAACAAACTGGAGCCCGGAAACCTCTGGAGTTACCGCGGACATTGACAGCGTCATTTACCATAACAACCAGTTTGTGGCGCCGGTAACGACAGGTTCGCCCAGCCAAATCCTGACATCATCCGATGGAGCACATTGGAATGTGCAGAATTTGGCGACTCCTTATTCGTTTGAAACTGTCTGCCCTATCCCCAGCGGCCTGCTATTCGCCAGCACAAATTTTGCCATGATAAAAATCGCAAGCCAGGCCTCCCCGCAACTGGTGCCATCGGGCATGAGCGATCAGGGGTTTGAAGTTAAATTCTTCGGGACGCCCGGTCAGTCGTATTTCCTTCAAAGCTCTCAGGACTTGCTCAATTGGAAAAATCTTACGCTGTTCACCAATTTACAAAATCCTGAAGTTTTATTTGACTCTCAGGCCTCGGCATATTCGAACAACTTTTACAGAGTCGTCGCCCCGTAAGACGACGATTACGAAGGCAGTTGCAAGGAATTGAATGCGCCGGTAGAAATCGCGGGATCGATTGGTTTGGAAAGTCCAGAGGAGACCGCGATAAAATAGGTTCGACTTGACACACAAGCTGGTGTCATTACCATCTCCATGTGAAATACGCCTGGCGCACTATCAATTTAAGCATACTAATTGTCTCCTTGTGGGGTGGGTACGGTTCGCTTTCGCCAGATCGGCTTCGTCATACGAATCCTGACGCGGTATTTTGCCTCCTCATCCTTGTTATATTGCCGCTCTTTGCGCTCGTGACTGTTCACATTTCCGTTGTTCGATGGAAGCACGAAATTCTGCGACGTCCTTCACTGAGCAGAAATCCTTTCAACTGGTGGCACGATCCTCTTCAATCGCTATTCGTTTCCTCGGCAGTCAGCGCAGCTATGTTTTTCGGCAGCGTCTGTCGATTTCCCGCATATGGATCAATCGGTTTCTGGACATCTGGAATGTTTGCCAGCATGACAGCCGGCTTGGTGATCGGACAGGCATTTGTTTACAAAGTTTATTCCAGGAGAATCATCAGCTCCTAAACCGGGCCCGCTTATTGTTCATGCCTTTACTGCTCCAGCTTAAGGTTGTGTTCCCACAACTATGTGGGAATACTGCCGGGTGGACTTTGTATGTTGGCATCTCAAAAAGTTGATCTTAGTAAGACTTTGTCCTCCGATAGTTACCATCAGTGCGATTAAGCCAATCAAGGTTCAACCTTTGCAAGCTAGACTTCCAGGGTTCATCAAAATTCAACATAAATGATTGATAATCAGCCATTAAAATCACAATATCGCGTTTTTAAAGAATGTTCCAATCAAGCTCAATCAAGACCAATCAAAGTTGTTGCGATGATGATGCTTTTTCATCTATCGGAATTTTTTCCTCCTATCGGATGAAACTGCAATGGCGCGACCGCCTCTTCAGCCGAATCCTTCCGTTGTCGATAGGACTTTGCAGCGTATCCATTCCCGCATTTGCAGCCGACCAGCCGCAATGGGGCCACGCATGGTCGCGCAATATGGTTTCGGAGGAAAAGGGGCTTCCCGATTCATTCGACGTTAAGAGCGGGCGCAATATAAAATGGTCCGCGCGACTCGGCACGGAATCCTACGCGACACCGATCATTGCGGGCGGACGCGTTTATATTGGGACAAACAACGAAAACCCGCGCGATCCGAATCACACCGCCGACAGCGGAGTTTTGATGTGCTTTGAAGAGGCAACCGGCAAGTTCCTTTGGCAACTGGTCGTTCCCAAGCGCGAAGAAGACCCTTACATGGATTGGCCGAAGACCGGCTGGTCCTCTCCCGTCACCGTCGAGGGCGACCGGGTTTATGTCGTGAGCAGTCGCGGCGAAGTGATGTGTTTGGACCCGCTCGGAATGAGCAACGGCAACGACGGCCCTTACACCAACGAAGCCGCGCACATGATTCCGCGCACCACCAATGCCCCGTCGAATCCGCCGCCAGTCGGGCCACAGGACGGAGATATACTTTGGCTGTTCGATCTCACCAGCGGCGCGGGAATCTGGTCACACGACGGCGCACACAGTTCGATTCTCATTGACGGCAATTATTTGTATCTCAACACCGGCACAGGCGTGGACAACACGCATAAGGTCATTCGCACCCCGAATGCGCCGAGCATCGTGGTCATCGACAAACGAACCGGAAAGCTCGTCGCGCGGGATTACGAGCACATCGCCCCAAACATTTTTCACAGCACTTGGTCATCGCCGTCGATGGGAATTGTCGGCGGACGACCGTTGATCTTCTTCGCCGGTGGGAACGGAGTTGTGTATGCGTTCGAGCGCTTTGACGGCTCAGTTCCGGTTGACGGTTCTCCCGCGAAGCTGCGCAAAGTCTGGCAATTCGACTTTGACCCAACCGCGCCAAAAGGCGACATCCACGTTTACCTGAGCAACCGAGTCAAAGGACCGAGCAATATCTATGGGATGCCAGTCTTTTATGATGGCCGCCTTTATATCGCGGGGGGCGGAGACCCGTTTTGGGGAAAAACCGAGGCCTGGCTGAAGTGCATTGACCCTTCGGGCAACGGCGACATCACCGCGAGCGGATTGATTTGGTCGCATCCGTTGGATCGGCACGTAATTTCCACTCCGGCAGTTTATAATGACCTGGTGTTCATCCCCGATTACGGGCGAAACGTCCATTGCCTGGATGCTCGAAGCGGCGAAACCATATGGGACCGCCCAAACGAAGGTGAAGTTTGGTCATCCGCTTATGTCGCTGACGGCAAAGTCTTCGTGGGAACCCGCGCCAGCCAAATGTGCGTCTTCACAGCGGATCGCGAAGGAAAATTGCTCGCGCAGATTGATATGGGCGCACCGATCAGCGGTGTCCCAACCGCTGCCAACGGAGTCCTGTTCGTCTCGACGATGAACCGCCTTTACGCCATCGCAAACTCTTCAAAATGAACGGCGGAAGCGCAGAATTTTCGACAAAATTTCATTATCCAAACAGCGTTGACACTGCCAAGGAGTTCACTTAAGCTTTTTCAAAGATCAAAGGATTTACATGCTTCGAATTTGCCTGATTATTGCGATTATCGGCGGACTGGCTGCCGGTGCGCTGAGTTTTACCAAGGTCAAAGACATCATCGAGACCACGAGGGCCGCTCGTGACGATTTCCATACCAAGCTCGATGCTGAACACGCCACCCGCATGACTGCGGAGGCGAACCTCAAGAAGACCAAGGCCGACTTGGACACCACCAAGAAGGATTTGGCCACCACCAAGAGCCAGCTTGATGACGCCAAGAATCAAGTCGCTGATCTGGACAAGAAAAACACCGATTTGACCGCGACTCTGGACAAAACCCGCGCCGACCGTGACACCGCCCAACAGGAATTGGAGCAATGGCACTTGATCCCGGGTGGATTGAAGCCGCCTCAAATCACAGGCATGATTGAGGAACTGGCCCAAACGAAGAAGGCCCGCGACACTTACATTGCCGAGAACAAAATCTTGAACAATAAGGTCAACGACCTCAATGCCCGTTGGGACAAATACTTCGGAATTGAAGGCCCTGTGATTCTGCCAACTGGTTTGAAGGGCAAAGTTATCGCGGTTGACCCGAAGTTTGATTTCGTAGTCCTCAATATCGGACGCGACCAGGGCGCGCTGGAACGTGGCGAAATGATGATTGACCGCGACGGAAAATTGCTCGGCAAAGTTCGCATTGCCAGCGTCCGAAAGGATAGTTGCATCGCCAACATTCTTCCTGACTGGAAACGCGGCGAAGTCACCGAAGGCGACGAAGTGATGTATTGATGAAGGTTCTCCGTCTATCGCTTTGCGTTCTGTTCCTCGGGCTTGCCGCGGGTCTGATGACCGGCTGCGCGACGAACGACCCGGATAACGTCTCTCAGTTGCCGTGGAATACGCCGCAAAATTGGGAAGGCCCTCTCCCCTCCTCCATCAATCAGGGTCGTTAGAGTTTCTTGATTTAAGGATTGTTTCTCAAATAGCGGCAGAGGACTGCCGCACTCCAAGACGCTTCGCGTTAAACGCTCGTAATTCTCAGCGAATTACTTGGCGAATTCGACAACCCTTGTCTCGCGCACGATGGTGATGCGGATTTGGCCGGGATATTGCAATTCCTCTTCGATCTTTCGAGACATATTCCGAGCGAGGACGTAAGCCTGCTCGTCGCTGATTTTTCCCGGTTGCACGAGCACTCGCAACTCTCGCCCAGCCTGGAGAGCAAAGCACTTTTCCACACCTTCAAACGACATTCCGATGCGCTCAAGGTCTTCGACTCGTTTGATATAAATCGTCACTGTCTCGGAACGCGCCCCAGGCCGCGAGGCGCTGATGGCGTCCGCCGCGCTGACAAGAATTCCATAAACTCCGGTGTGCGGCACTTCGCCATGATGCGATGCCACAGCGTTGACGACCTCCTCGGATTCGCCATAGCGCTTCACAATGTCCGCCCCGACAATGGCGTGCGAACCCTCAACCTCATGGTTCACGGCCTTGCCGATGTCGTGCAAAAGCCCGGAGCGCTTCGCCGTTTCCAGATCAAGCCGCAACTCCGCCGCCATGATCGCCATCAATTGCGCGACTTCGATTGAATGTTGCAGGATGTTTTGCGCGAAGCTGTTTCGGAAATGGAGCCGGCCAATCAGCTTTGTCAATTCGATGTGCATCGGCGCAAGGCCCAGTTTGGAAATGGCTTCCTCGCCCGCATGCTCGATGAACAGATCCATCTCCTGCGAAACCTTGCCGACGACCTCCTCGATTCGCGCCGGGTGAATGCGTCCGTCAAGAATCAATCGCTCCATCGCCTCGCGGGCGATCTCGCGGCGCACCGGGTCGAAACCAGAAAGAACAACAGCCCCCGGCGTGTCATCAATAAGAACAGTCACGCCTGTGGCGGCCTCAAAAGCCCGGATGTTCCGCCCCTCACGCCCGATGATGCGTCCCTTCATCTCCTCGCCCTTAATATTGACAGTGGCGGTCGATGTTTCAAAACTGTGATGCCCGGCGTAACGCTGGATCGCCAGGGTGATGATTTTGCGCGCCTTTTCTTCGGCGCAAGCCTTGGCTTCCTCCATGAGATGTTGGGAAAGCTGCACCGCGTCGGCCATGCTTTCCTGTTCCACCTGCTTTAGAAATGCGGCGCGAACATCCTGCTCGCTCAATTTGGAGACGCCTGCGAGTTCCTTCCGCCGTTGATCGACCAATTTCACCGCTTCCTCGCGCAGTTCGGCGACCTCGTTCGATTTTCGGGCCAAGGCATCGCGATCGCCGCGCAAAGCCCCCTCCTCTTTCACCAATCGCTCCAGTTGGCCGTTGACCAGCTCCTCACGCGTCGTCAAACGCTGCTCGACCGCCGCATTTTCCTTGTTGCGAGCTACGCTGAGTTGCTCTGATTCAGCGCGGAGCTTGAGAGCTTCCTCGTTGGCGGCGAGGCGCGCGTCGCGAAGGATGGATTCCGCCTCGCGCCGGGCGGCATCAAGCGTCTGGGCTTTTTCATTTTCAATGCCGCCGCGAAGACTTTTTTCCCGCCAAAGTTGAAGAACGCCGCCAATGGCAACGCCGAGCAGGAGAATGATTACTCCCTCGTAAGTGTTAGAATTCATGTTTTCCCGCAACTAACCGGAAACTTCCCACCAGCGCGTGGGTGTCAAAATAAAATCCATCCGAACATCGTGATCCTCCGCCGGTATCTCCGTAAGAATCTGCTGGTCCAGCGCGACCCCGCATTTGGCGCCGCTGATCCTGGAGAGCAGGCGGTCGTAAAATCCCTTCCCACGCCCCAATCGGCGCCCTGCCAAGTCGAATCCTAATCCGGGAACCAGCGCCAAGTCCAGCGCGTTTAAAAGCCACGCCTCGCAATGCGGTCCCGGCTCAGAAATCCCAAATTTTCCAGGCAGGCAATCGCGCTTGATATCGTTGACTCGAACAATTTCATACGTTCCGCTTTCCGAAGCGTAACGCGGCAGAGTCACCTTCTTTCCCGATTTTAATGCCAATTCTATGAGCGGAGACAAATCAATTTCCCCCGCGATTGGGGAATAAAATAATACTGACGTTGCTTTCTTCCAAACGGCTTGACCTTGCAATCGCTGGATCGCTTCAGCCGAGGCTCTCTTTGATTCGGCTTCTGTTTGGCTCTTCAGCATAGCGCGCATTTGAGAGCGCAAACCGGCTTTGGTGGAAATCGGTTCGGCGCTCATTTTGGCGGCCCGTCCGATGGTTGGTCTCGCAACGCTTCAATTTGTTGACGCCATTTTTCCAGGCGTTCCTTGATCTTTTTTTCCGAACCCTGGTCGCCAGGTTCGTAGTACCGCCGGGCCGTCCCAAGATGATCCTGTGGCACGAAATTCCCCGGAAAATTATGCGCGTATTGATAGCCTTCGCCGTGGCCCAATCGCTTTGCGCCAGCGTAATGAGCATCGCGCAATTTCTCCGGAACCGCGAGAGTTCGCCCGGATTGAACATCTTCCAGCGCCGCATCGATGGCCACGATGGAACTGTTGCTCTTGTTTGCTGTCGCAATATAAATCGTCGCCTCTGCGATGGGAATGCGCGCCTCCGGCCAGCCCACGAATTCCGCCGCGTTGTGGGCAGCTTGCGCCAATATTAGCGCCATGGGGTCGGCCAAACCGACATCTTCCGCCGCGCAAATGACGATTCGGCGCGTGATAAAACGCGGGTCTTCCCCGGCGTGAATCATCTTCGCCAGCCAATAAAGCGCCGCGTCAACGTCGCTTCCGCGCATTGATTTGATGAACGCGGAAATTGTGTCGTAATGGGCATCGCCGTCAGCGTCATAAACAACGGCTTTCTTTTGAATGCATTGTTCGGCGGCGGAAAGATCAATATGTATGACACCCTCATTGTCAGGAATTGTCGTCAGCGCGGCGATTTCGAGGGAGTTCAACGCCTTGCGAGCGTCGCCGTCGGCCACCTTCGACAGATGGCGCAAAGCCTCGTCATCGGCTTTGATTTTGACATGACCAAGACCTCGTTCCGAGTCGGCCAAAGCGCTCCGAAGAAGTTCCAATAGTTCTTCGTCGGTCAAGGGACGAAGCTCGAAAATTTGCGAACGCGACACCAGCGGCGAGTTGACGAAAAAAAACGGGTTGTGCGTCGTCGCGCCAATCAACCTGACGACTCCGCTCTCGACATCGGGCAAAAGAATGTCCTGCTGGGATTTGTTGAATCGGTGGATTTCGTCAATAAACAGAATCGTTGATTTTCCCGTGTTTTCAAGGCGGTTGTCCGCCGCCGCGAGCACCCGGCGCATGTCGGCGACGTTTGATTCAACGCCGCTCAAGCGCTCGAATTTTGACCGCGTGCGCCGCGCGATGACTTGCGCCAGTGAAGTCTTTCCCGTTCCCGGCGGCCCGTAAAAAATCAGCGATTGAATGCGGTCTGCCTCGATGGCGCGGCGAAGCAACAACCCGGGCGCCAGGATGTGTCGCTGGCCGGCGATTTCATCGAGATTTCGCGGCCTCATCCGGGCGGCCAAAGGCTGTTGGGCGAAGGATTTTACTTCCTGCGTTGGCGGGTCGGATTGACTGGCGGGTTTGGACGCCGGGGCAAATAAATCGTTCCCTGTCACGACGAGGAATATATACGAAAAACCCCGCCTGACAAAGCCGGAACCGTAAATTTAATGGAAATTTAATCTGCCGTCACGGACGCCCAGGGAACTCCGGCCTCGCCGTAGGAAAACGTCATGTCGTTTGTGCTGAAGGCGCGGTAATTGCGCGCGTGCCCATCGGCAAACAAAACGTTGAGCGTTGCGTTGTGCGGACGCGTCAGCAAATGCATCGGATCGAACAAAGTGTCTTGCGAGTAATCGTCCGGGTCCGCGTCGTCCACGTTGAAGGGATAATTGCAATCTCCCGAGAGCACATATGCAGACGGAAGCAACACGTCCTTGAAGGAAACTCCCGCAGCCGTTCCCGCAATAATATAAGGCGCCCGCGCGCCCATGAAATAGTTGTAAGGAGATTTGGCAAACAACTGGGTGAGCGCCGGGCATCGGAGAATATTAGTATTGATGTAGTAAGCGGCCAGCGGCTCGGACCATGGAGGCGGATCAATCTCATCCCACGGAACCGCCCCGTGCGCCATTGGAAGGCGCCCACCGTTGTCGTCGCCGTACATTTGCATGGCAATGCCGAGTTGCTTGAGATTGTCAACACAACTAATCCGGATCGATTCGTCCTTAGCCTTCCCAAGCGCAGGCAGCAGCATAGCCGCAAGAATTGCGATGATGGCAATGACCACCAGCAGTTCGATAAGCGTAAATGCGCCGGGCGCGATGTTGCGTTGAATCGTCATTCGGGAACCCTTGTTCCACTCCTACAGACTTTTGCCCGACGGAAAAATTCAAAGAGTTTTGCGGCGCAAAATCCTGGCTCCCTTCAATTTTGTGCCCGAAAACGGTTCACCCCAGGACGCTATCGGCACGTAGTTTTCATAGGCCCAATGAACCAGCAAGTATCCTGGATTCTTGGGCGCCCCATACTGTTTGACGCCGTATTCGGCAGTATCGAGCGAGATTAAAACAACATATTCCGGGGGCGTCTGCCGCAGTCGCTTCAGCAACGACTCCTCGCGCGCCCCACCACCCACTTCCGGCATCACCGATGCGCGCCGCGTCAAAAAATTAATCGATAATCCGTCCGGCAAAACAAGGAGCGCTCCCGGAGGTTCCTTCGCGAGGCGTTCAACGGTCCAATTGACGAGGGTCCCGATGGGATCGACCTCGCGATTGAAGGCATAGAAGCGATCAACTGCGCTGCCGACTGGCTGGGTTTGCTCCGCGCGAATGGCGTTGGATTTGGCGGCGATGGAAACACAGCCCAACGTCAATACCAATAACGCACAAGCGGCGGAAACCGCAACGCCGACGCGACTCTTCCCGGTCCAACGCGGAATCCCGGCGACCATCACGGCGGCAATCACCATTCCAGCGGGCGCGGCCTGGAAAAATCCAAAATGATAAATCCGCGCAAACAGCGCCATGCGCGCGAGCATCGAAATTCCCAGCAATGTAAGCATCCATTGCATTATCGTGGCAGGATCCAGCGCCTGATCCCGTCGCCACTGGAGCAGAAGCCGTCCGGCTGTAATAACCAAAATGATCCCGATCAAAAGCGGCAAACATAGCCCGACGTGAAACCATCCGCCGTCCAAATGAACTGCCCATGCTGCCAGGCCAAAAGCCAGCGCCACTGCAATTCGTTTTTTTGAAGTTGGCCGATTAATGAACCAGCCCACCGCCCAAATGGCCGCCATGAATACAAGAGCAATTGCTCCAGCTTGGAGTTCCACCCAGCCGTTGCGCCATGGATGATCAAATCCCGCGAATGCTGCCTGGCCTTTCGCAAACCCCTGCAATGAAATTGGATGAACCAGCACAAGCCACCATGCGTTGGAAGCCTCCGCAAACGCGGCTCCGAACGGCTCGCCCGTGGCGAAACCGAGAGTAAACACGAGCGTTGGCCATGCCACGCCGGCTACAATAAACGCCATTTCCGAACGCGTTATGGAAATTCGTTGCACAAACCGCAATGCCAGTGCGCCTGCTCCAATGAACGCGGCTGCCAGCATGAATTCCGGTTTCAACACGGCAGAAGCACCCCCGCATAGACCCAGCAAGAATGAAAGAGCCGTCGATTTCTTTCGGCTCCATGCCGATGCGACAAATACTGTTAGAACCATCAAGAGCATCCCGTGCGATGCGGCATGTGAATATGGAGTCGCGTAATTGTAATTTCCAATCGACGTGAGGTGCGAAAACGAAAACACCGCGATGAACACTGCACAGGCTGCGAATGCCCCCATTCTTCCCCACGCGCGACGAAATGCCAAATAGGCCAGAATCAGGATCGCTCCATAAATGAGGAGATTTGCAGTAAAAAGGACGGTGAGGTTGGCCTCAAATACCTTAAAGAGCAACCCGTTTAAATATGCCGAAAGCGGTCCGTAATTCCATGGAACTTCGTTCACGAGACTCTCGCTAAGCGAAATTCTCCACGCCGCGTACCACTGGGCGCCCGAGTCAACGATGGGATCAGGCCATTTCCTCCAGGAGACATGCAGAAAATAAGCCAGCAACGCCGCCAGAATGCCCCCGCCGCACAGTTCAGGAAGCCACAACTGCCAGCCAGGATGGCCAGTCTTTTTGGTTTCCGAAGGAATCATGCGGTCATGTTCGTTTGAGCATACGCGCAGACGGTTCACTGGCTCAAGTTTTCCCTTGTCGCTGCCTTGCGCGTTGCCCATTCTCATCGGCGATGCCGGAGCGTGTCATTTCAGATGTGTTGGCCAAGCCGGATGCGGCGTTGGAAATGACGTTGCGGCCATCGCTTTTTTCGGAATTTGCCGGACAGCCCAACGTCAAGGAACGGCTGGAAATCGCCGTTGAAGCCGCCAAAAGGCGCGGCGAAGCGCTGGACCACCTGCTTTTCAGCGGGCCGCCCGGCCTCGGCAAAACCACGCTCGCCCACATCATTGCCAAGAGCATGGGCGTCGGCCTGAAATGCACCAGCGGCCCAACCATTGAAAAAGCTGGCGACCTCGCGGGGTTGTTGACAAACCTCGAAGAAGGCGACGTTCTTTTTATTGACGAAATTCACCGCCTGCAAAAAACCATCGAGGAATATCTTTACCCCGCGATGGAAGATTTCAAACTCGATATTATTATTGATCAAGGGCCCAACGCCCGCAGCGTCCGCCTGAATTTGCCGCGCTTTACGCTCGTTGCGGCGACGACTCGCAGCGGCCTTCTCACCGCGCCGTTGCTGACTCGTTTTCCGATTCGCGAACGGCTGGATTATTACAAGGCGGACACGCTTCAGCACATCATCATCCGGTCTGCAAATTTGCTGGGAATCGGCATCGAAGATCCCGGGGCATTAGAAATCGCCCGTCGAAGCCGCGGAACGCCCCGCATTGCGAATAATTTACTGCGCCGCGTCCGCGATTACGCCCAGGTGCGCGGCGATGGCCGGATCACCGTCGCAATCGCCGATCAAGCGCTGGCAATGCTGGCGATTGATGAAAATGGCCTGGACGAAATGGACAAGCGCATTTTGGAAACCATCGTGATAAAGTTTGCCGGCGGCCCAGTCGGGGTCAATTCGCTCGCCGTCGCAGTCGGCGAGGAACCTGACACCCTTGAAGAAGTCTATGAGCCTTTCCTGATTATGGAAGGTTATCTCAATCGAACAGCGCAAGGCCGCGTGGCGACTGAGCTAACTTACAAAAAGCTCGGCATCCAATCCGCGACCGGACGGCAAACAAAGCTGTTATAGTGGCCTCGGTCCTCCTTTGTTTTCTTCCCCGAGGCAACGTCAAAAAAAGCTTTCAGCCGTCTGGCCAAAAATCATTTGCCGAACATTTTCGCGACAAAAAAGATGACAATTGCGCCGAACAACCCTCCACCCCCAAGCAGGTAAACCAAAGAGTAACCAGCCGCCGCGAACACCAAGTGTGGTAGTATCAATGCGATCATGAAAAAATGTTACCCGCAAATCGGCCCGTCCCCAATTGGGGGTTCACCCCGCTTATGCCCATGAAAACCCCGTACGCCCTCGAAATTATTTTAGTCCAGATTTGCGTTCAGACGGGGTCTGCGATTAACGTTCGACCCGCGATTTATGCCCAGGCGCGCTGACATTTATTCTGTGCTTATCATCGGTGCCGGTCCGATCATCATCGGGCAGGCGTGCGAATTTGATTATTCGGGAACCCAGGCTTGCAAGGCCCTGCGCGAGGAGGGTTACCGCATCATCCTCATCAATTCCAATCCGGCCACGATCATGACCGACCCGGAATTCGCCGATCGCACTTACATCGAACCGATCACGCCGGAGTGCGTCGAAAAGATCATCGCGCGCGAAACCGAGGAAATGACCCGCGCCGGTGTGAAGGGAAAACTGGTTTTGCTTCCAACGCTCGGCGGACAAACCGCGTTGAACACAGCGATGGCGCTGAACAAGCGCGGAACTCTCGCAAAATACGGCGTCGAAATGATTGGCGCCAACGCGGCCGCGATTGAGCGCGGCGAAGACCGGCATATTTTCAAAGAGTTGATGCTGTCGATCGGCCTGGACGTTCCGATCAGCGGGATCGCCCACAACGCCGATGAATCCCGCGCCGTCGCAGAAAAGATCGGGTGTTTTCCACTGATTATCAGGCCCGCGTTCACTTTGGGCGGGACCGGCGGCGGCATCGCTTACAACCGCGAGGAATTCGAGGTCATGGCAAAGCGCGGCATCGAGTTGTCTCCGGTCTCGGAAATTCTCGTCGAGGAATCGCTTCTCGGCTGGAAAGAATTCGAGATGGAAGTCATGCGCGACAAGGCGGATAACTGCGTCATCGTTTGTTCCATTGAGAATTTTGATCCGATGGGCGTCCATACGGGCGACTCGATCACGGTCGCCCCGATCCAGACGCTTACGGACAAGGAATATCAGATCATGCGCGACGCCAGTTTCGCCGTCATCCGCGCGGTTGGAGTGGAAACTGGCGGGTCGAACATCCAATTCGGCGTCGATCCCGACACTGGACGCATGGTGATCATCGAAATGAACCCGCGCGTTTCCCGTTCCTCCGCGCTGGCATCCAAGGCGACCGGTTTTCCCATCGCAAAAATCGCCGCCAAACTGGCTGTTGGCTATCTGCTTGACGAAATTCGGAACGACATTACCCGCGAAACTCCTGCGAGCTTTGAGCCGACGATTGATTACGTCGTCACAAAGATTCCGCGGTTTGCCTTTGAAAAATTTCCGCAAGCCGACCCGACGCTCAATACGCAGATGAAATCGGTCGGTGAAGCGATGGCCATCGGCAGGACGTTCAAGGAATCATTGCAGAAGGCGCTTCGCTCGCTGGAAATCGGGCGTTACGGTCTCGGCGGTGATGGTCGCCCGTGGAGAATTGGCGGCGAGGTTTACGGCGACCGCGACATTTTACCTCGCGAACTGATCAGCCAGAAATTGATTTCGCCAAACGCCGAACGAATTTTCTTCGTCCGCCACGCGTTGCGCGCAGGTTTCAGCATCGACGAGATTTTCAATTTAACAAAGATCGACCGCTGGTTCCTCGTGCAAATCCAGGAACTGATCGATTTCGAGGAAGTTTTGGCGTCCGCAAGTCAAATATAGAGCAACGAGCTTCTTTTCAATATCGAAAGCACATGCCATCATCAGTTTCAAATTCCACTCTGAAACACCGAAATAACGAGAAAGCAAAACGAAAATGAAATTACGTATCGCGATCGCGGCGCTGGCCGCATTTTCCTTCTCGGCGGTCGCCGCCGACCTGCCGACACCTGACGCCGACGGATGGATCAGTTTGTTCGACGGAAAAGATCTCACGGGGTGGGTCGGTTTGCCGGGCTATTGGTCCGTCGTTGATGGCAAGATTCAATGCCAGGAAACGAAGGAAACGTCCAAACAGTCTGACCTGATTCTGGAGGCATCGAAAGAGAATCCCGAAAAATTTGCCAATTTTGAACTGCACTACAGTTGGAAGATGGTCACGCCCGAAGGCAATTCCGGCATGCAGATTCGCAGCGTGATCGACCGCCCGGAAATGAATCATTGCGGCGGATACCAGCCGGACATTGACGCGCAAAATCAATACACCGGCATCATCTATTGCGAGGGCAATGTGGCTGGCGGCCGCGGCATCATGAGCAATCGCGGCGAAAAGACAATTTGGGACGAGAACAACAAACGCTCCAACACCAAGCTTGAAGTGACCGGCGACGAACTTAAGAAAAACATCAAGCCCCAGGGCGAATGGAATGATTGCGTTGTCGTCGCTGACGGACACAGGATTACTTACAAAATTAATGGCGCCCTCATGACCGATTTGACGGACAACGGCCCGGACGCGCGCAAGGATGGCGTCATCGGCATGCAAATGCACGCCGGCTTCAACATGACGATTCAGTTCAAGGATCTGAAGATCAAGATGCTTCCATAAATCTGTGCGGGCGGATGTTCAGCTACTGAAGATCGATCCGGCCCCAGTCTTCGGGACGTCCCTGAACACCGGAACGCGGCGCCCAGGCGATTCGGGATTTGTTGATGTTCTCACCCAGGACAGCGTCCGCTTTGTCGCCATCGTAAATAAGAATATTGAAGCCGAGCCGTTTGGTTTGCTTTGGTTGAACACCAATCTCGGCAAACGGGATAGCCGCTTGAATAAGGTAGCCGCCCGGCGTCCGGCGAGAAAAAACGCGCATGGCAGGCGCTGTTTCCTCGATTGGACCCTGGTTGGCGTCCGCATCGCGGGCGGCGCGGACAACGCCAGTCGAGTCAAATGGAAAAATCCCAACCTTGAAGCAGCCCAATGTGTTCTCTGACCCCGGGTTTGGATCGATGCAAATTTCAACCGAATCGCTCCGCCAATGCCCCCGAATGTCATCCGGCGCAATGTTTGACACAACAACGTCGTCCGCGACATCAACGCTGATAAAGAGTGTTTGCGAGTCATGGGCGAGCCGGAACCGAGCGCTGCTGTCAGCGGCGTCCTGTACTTTGCCCGACACGAGATTCGACGGTGATATATAAACGTCAGGAATATTTTCCCACCCCGCGCCGCTGCCGTCCAAAGACGGAGCAGACTCCACCGCGGTGACATTCATTCTCGGCACAATGTGAAGGCGGACTGAACCACTCACATCCGAATCTCCCAGTTGGCTCGCGGCGACGAGATCCGCGTCAGGCTCAAGAGACTTCGGCGGGACGACGCGACAATGCAGCGTTCGCGCCGACAATGATCCAATATTATATCCGACAGAAGTCGGGGTAACGCGCCAGCCCGCTGGAGCCTGTAACTGAATCGTTCCTTCCGCCGCAGTCGAACGTTTGTTACGCACTTCAAACTCGATGTCGTTTTCCTCGCCTGCGACGACAGGAAGATCGGCGGCAAGTTTCTCCACGACATGTTCAATTCCCTGCGCCTTCGCCCATTGGAGATACGCCGCAACAGCCGGCCGCAGCGTGAACTCAATCTCAACAGGCGTCTGCTGATGATTGTCGCGCGGCGAAGTTGCAAGTCGAGGAGTTTCGCCGCTGACCGGCAATCCCCGAAACAAGTCGTCCTCAGAGTCAATAAAAGGAACAACACTTTTCACAAGAGTAAAAGTCTGCGGGCGCGGCGGACGACCGGACCTCGAAAAATTCCCAAACGCCTGTGACCGATGGTTTGCGGCAGCTTCGCCGGCCGTCTCCGCAGGGGTTTTTCCGTTAGGCAAAACCTCTGCGACAGAAATTATTGCGTCAGCCCCATGCCCGCCGCCGCCGTAATAAAGTTTGCGCGGTTGCCAGACACTCAGCCCTTCTTTGGTGATCTGCTCGGGGAATCGCGAAGGATCAGCCGCCGCGCTGAACGCCTCTGTCGCCAAAACGCCTGCCGCCTGATGATGTCCATGCTGGCCGGGAGTTGGGGCGGGATTCATTGTGATGATGACTTCGGGCCGGAGCGCGCGCACGAGCCGCACCAGTCGTTCCAAAGTCACTTCCTTGTTCCATTTGGTCAAAGTCGCCGCGACGCTTTCCGTATAGAAAAAATCCTGCCTGTCAAGAAAGTAGCAATAACGAACGCCGATCAACGCCAGCGAATCGCGCAATTCGGCCTCGCGCAAAATTCCAAGGCTGTCCCCCCACTGTTTGCCGACACTGTTCCCGCCTCCTTCGCCGCGCGTACAATAAACGTTCGCGACAACTTTTCCTTTGCCCAACGCATACGCCGCCAAAGTTGCGGAAGCGCCAGTTTCGTCGTCGGGGTGCGCGAAGACACCCATGATGTCGGTTTTTAAAAGCGCCGCGCCCTGTTTTGGAGATTGTTCGGCATTATCCGCGCGCAAACCGAACACGAGAACAAGCCCGACGAAGAGCGCCGCAAATGTTTGGCGGTGGTTCATGGAAAAATGAATGGTAGCGCGTACGGGAATCGCACCCGTCTTTCAGCCTTGAGAGGGCCGTGTCCTAACTGATAGACGAACGCGCCATTCGGACTCAGCAAAGCTATTCCGGGAAATGCCGAATGGCAACCACGAAGAACCGCGCAAAAGGACTAAAAAATCGGGACGCTTACGAACCGGCGTGCGTATGCCCGCTCGGCTCGAACGATTTTCCGCAACCGCAGCTTTGCGCCGCCTTGGGATTAGTGATTTTAAACCCGCCCCCGGTCAACGCATCCGAAAAATCGACAATCGATCCCCGCAGATAATCCGCGCTGAACGGGTCAACCAATACCGACACGCCAAAAAACAATCCGACAAAATCATCCGCCCGTTTTTCGTCCATCACCATGCCGTATTGAAGCCCAGAGCAACCGCCCTTTTCCACATACAAACGCAATCCCTTCCCGAGTCCTGCGGGATCGGCGGTCTGCCTTTCGCGGATTTCGTTTGCGGCATTTTCGGTCAGAGTTACGACCTGTTCGGTGTTCACAACCCAAAAATAAATCAATTTGACGCAATTTCAATTGAAAATCCCAGTCGAACAATCTTCAATTGCCGCGCGTGGCCCTGATTGATTTCATTTTAAACATTGCCGGATTGTTGATCTGGCTGAATTGGCGCGCTGTTCCGTTGGCGTCCCCTCCACGTCTGCCGACGACTTCTCGCCTCGACAGTCCGCCCGGTGGACCGCCCCACTCCGCGAATCTATTACTTGATTGGCTTATTGGCGTTGCTGGTGGTTCGGGCAATTATTTATTGGCAACTGGGCGCGCAAGTCGATTGGATGCCGCGCATTCCGCTCGGCCCGGTGACAGTCTGGTTTCGCAGCGATGTCCTGGGACGCATGTTCCTGTTCTCGCTTTTCAGTTTTGCGGCGACGCTCGGATTTTTTTATCTCTGCCTGATCGTGCTTTCGTGGGCGCATCCGCAGACCACGGACGCCGACCCGACCCAGCGCCTCGTGCGAGCGCATCTTGGCTGGCTGGATCGATGTCCCACCGTGATGAAGCTTCTTTTTCCAATCGCTTTGACAACATTGATCTGGTGCGCCGTTCACCCGCTGTTGCTGAGCTTGCGGATTGTCCCTGATATCAATTCCCGATGGTTCGTCGTGGCGCAAGGCGCGGTCATTGGGTTGGCGGCTTATTTAGGCTTGAAATTCTTCCTCGTCGCTGTTTTTGCGCTGCACCTCGTCAACAGTTACGTTTACCTGGGCGAATTTCCTCTATGGAACATTGTCAATAATACCGCCCACGATCTTTTGCGCCCGATCAAATGGATTCCATTGCAGGCAGGCAAAATTGATTTCGCTCCCGCCTTTGCAATCGTCGTGGTGCTGCTCTGCGCCCAACTAAGTCAACAAGGACTTGCGCAATTGTACCGACGCTTGGTTTAGGAATCGCTTCCAGACTCTGCCTAAAACGTCCAGCCTTCAGGATGTGGCTGGTGGTCATAATTCCAGAAAGCGGCGCTGTTGGAGGGAGTGAAAATGCGTTGAGGCCTCATCCGCGACACATGGCCGTCGCAACGAAGCTGGTTATAATCCTCGCCATGACGTTGGTCATAAATATAAGCCCACGAATTTGGGTTACAGACCAGGATATCGTCGCCTCCCGGCTCAACACCGACCCCCAATCCGCTGCCCGGCAAAGTTCCTTTGATCCACGCCGAATCTCCGATTGACAGCATTTCGCTTGGAGCCACAACCTCGGACTCCGTAACGGCAGGGATGGGGACACCTTGTGTGTCCTTCCAAAAAACAATGGGACCAATACCGTAACTCGCAAGCGGCGGATCCTGGACGCGAGAACCCCAAATATTATATCCGTAGCTTCCGCGCCGTTCGACTGGCGCAGGAGAATTAGTCGGCCCTGTGGTTATCCCAGCATATCCGGGGCATTGAAAATGCGCATTTGTCCAATTCAACGGAAAATACGGGAACAACTTCGAAGACCAATAAACCAGGCCCAAAGCTCTGCCGGCAATTCCAACGTCATCGCCATACGACGGGCCTTCTGGACCCAGGTAATACGGAAATCTGGATTGATGCTCTTCAACATACATTTTCAGTGCGACTCCCATCTGCCGCAGATTGTTGACGCAAGCAGCCGAACGGCTGTAACTCTTGGCGCTCGAGAGTGCCGTCAATAGCAGCGATGCAAGTATTCCAATAATGGCAATGGCAACAAGAAGTTCAGTCAGCGTAAAACCGTCCGAAATAGTTTTGGTTTTCGATTGTCGAGGCTGAATCATGTTTATCCTCACTCTTACCACAATTCAGTGTGCGATTGATGATCGTAGTTCCACATCGCAGCCGTATTCGTCACATTGAACAGAATCAAGGGCCTCATCGACGATACGTGCCCGTCACAAAACAACAGATTGTAGTTCTTTCCGTGCCGAGCTTCCGTTGGTTCGGTTCCGAGATGGTCGCATCCGAGAGCGTCATTGCCACCGGGCCCTCCTTGGACTGAGCCGCCAGGAACCATATATTCTTTGTCAGTGAGAAATCTGGATTCGCCAACGGATAACATATCGCTGGGAACTTGGACATGACCTTCCGAAACTGGGGGCACGTTCCAAAAAATGATAGGTCCCAGGCCGAAGTTATGACCAATAATCCCCTTGCCCGAAGAGCCATCGATATTGTAGCCGTAACTGCCAAAGCGAACGCAACTTCCAAGGAGTTGTCGGGAGTCTGGGTACGGCCCTGTGGTTATTCCAGTATATCCTGGGCACCGAAAAAAATTGTTCGTCCAATTCAGCGAATAATAAGGAAATAATTTGGACGACCAATAGACCAGACTAACGACCGTTTTTCCGTTGTATTCTTCATCACCATAGGAAGGCCCGGCGGGCCCAAGATAATATGGGAAAGTGGATTGATGCTCATCCACGTACATTTTCAGTGCGATTCCCATTTGCCGCAGATTATTGGAACAGGAAGCGGAACGGCTATAACCCTTGGCGGTCGAAAGCGCCGTGAGTAGAAGGGAAGCAAGAATTCCAATAATGGCAATGGCAACAAGAAGTTCGGTCAGCGTGAAGCCGCCTTGAGAAATTCCTGTTTTCAATGGTGGTTTCTGCCTCATATTTACCGCGCGCCTAGTTGCGAGCGTCAAAAATATTTTCTATTTTTGAAATCCTCCTTGTCGGCGCAAGCCACGCCGAGGATTCGTCGCCGCCTCGTCCTTCATCAATATATGCACCCGGCAGACACCAAATATTTCCATCGGTCGCCAATGCCACGCCTTGCCCGTACCAGGCAGTCAACCCGATCCAATTGCTATACGTTCCCATTCGCCGAGGCGACTCTTCCAGCAAGTTGACGGGCTGCGGCCACGAGTCTTTCAACTTCCAATGCCACAATGAACCATCCGTTTTCAGCGCGAATAACCCGGTCGGTGCGCCAGTGACAACGGCCCAGTCTGAATCTTTTCCGATCTGAATCAGATGCAGGCTTCTGGGTTTCGTCGCGGAAGCGTTTGGTGTGCGCCAAAAAAGGACGGGGGTTTCCCAATGCCAAAGCGTTCCGTCATCGCGAACACATACATCGTGTTCCATTCCCCCGAACGGGTACGAATTGAAGCTGCGGGCATGGAAGCCGGCCAAATCCGGGAACTTTACGTTACTGTAATTTGAAGGAGATATTTCCGCTCGAACAGCCCAGGCGGAACCGTCTCGTTTCCAGCCATAATTTAAGTGCTCACCTTTCGCTATTCTATCCCAATCCGAACTGGCATCAAGCCGTTGCGGCGCAGATGCCCGCAACCCCTCATACTTTGCGCCGTCGATATCGTTCGTTCCCCACACCCACAACGTCCCGTCGCGTTTCAACAAAATGAAATGATAAAAACCGGACACGCTTTTCCAGTCGCTTCCATCCCCGAATCTGACCATCGGCGCCGAAGGTTCCGGCGGAGGATAATGATTATGCAACCAAGGCTGGCGCGGCTTTTCGGATACCCAAAGTGTTCCATCGATGCGAATAGCCACCATATCGCGGCCATTGGCGGCGGCGTCAGCCCAATTCGAGCCGGGGATGAACTGGTCCCCCGCCAAACTGATCCAATTGCCATCGTAAGCGATGCGATCCGACCACAGCTTTCCATCCGGCAACACAACTGTAAGAGCCGTGCCGCCATGACCTTTCATAGTCGCGGGCTTATCGGCAGGCAATATTGCAGGACCAGACAAACCGTCCACCGGCATTGCCCATTCCCAGGTTCGGTAATAAACTGCTTCCGTAAATGCAGTCGTCAACACGAATACAACAACCAACCCCAGAACGTTCCGACGCCATCGGTGATTGCTTTCGAAGATCCATTTAAAATTGCCGTAGGCCAGCCAGATGATTGTCACCGCAATCGCCGGGATCAGCACAAACTCCCACCACGGTGGGAAAAAGCGTTCCGAAGGAAAGATTCCCCAAAACAGAACCGTCGCAACTACTCCCACCCCCAACGCCTGCAAGACACTCCGCGACAGGGTTGACGCGTAGAAACCGATCAACGACAGCGCAGTGAAAACGAGAAAGGCGGAAGAAAATTGAAAGCCAGTCCCCAGCACCCCAAAGTCCTTTGTAATTCCGATTCCGTGCGCGATTGTCTCAATCACCCACAACAGTGAACAACTCAGCACTCCGCCAATAATGACGACGAAGGCCAACTTGATCCAAAACTGCAAACGGCGCGAGACCGGCATGCACAGAAGGCCGTCAAGCATTCCCAACTGGCGTTCCTCCGCCGCGCTCTGGCTCCCCGCCACCAACGGCACAAAAAACCAAACGACGCCGAAAATATCCAATGCCGAAAGTGTCGTGTCCCCAAACTTATGCGCGCCGAATTGGCGCAACGCCACAACTCCCATGTGCAACAGGAAGAGCACGGCAATTCCCGCCAGCGTGAACTCATGCAACCGCAGTTCCTTGCGAATCAGCGCGCCACACGGCTTGAGTTCCCGCGAGACTTTCTGATCTACAACTTCGCTCCGGCTGGCAAAACTAATAACGCCACCCGTCCAGGCCGTGTCCTGCAAGCAAAGAAATTGGCGGCGGGCAAGAAAAAATGCGGCCATTGCGTAAATCCCCAGCGCGGAGTAAATCACTCCATCGCCTGCGCTAAACAAGCGCAATACGAGAACCATCACCATCGGAATCAAGATGGCCAGCCAAAACGCCGCCGCCATTTGCCGCAACAACAGTGTCAACCATAGGCTCCCTGAAATGAATACAACGCCAAACAATCCGAAATAACCCAAAACGCTTGGCAATATTGATCGGTCCGGCTGAAAGAGGGACCCGATGTTGCCGGAAAGCCACCACGCGTCATAGGTCAAAGCCGCGCACACGCCTAACACCGCAATTTTTGTCCACCAGATGCGCGACCGACCCAGCGGTTGCGCCAAAATTAAAGGAACCGTTTTGAGGCCCAGTTCACGCCCAAACGAAGAGAGCGCCAGCATCAGCGTTCCGAACAAATACAGCCACGAAGTCATTCCGCCGTCGTTTCCTCGGTCTGTCGGCAGCATCCAAACCGGCAGAACCGCCAACACCAGCGCCGCGGCAAACGCCGGCAGCAACATCCGGATTTCCTTTTCAACGAGCGATTTCATGTGTCGATTCCACGTTTGCGCTGAGAATGTTTTCGATTTTTACAGGCTCGGTTGAAGGCGCAAGCCACCCTTCCGAATTGGCGGGGGTCTCCTCCTCTTGATTTGGCCAGACCCAAAGGGCGCCATCAGCCGATAAGGCCGCTGGTCTCCCTGTCCAACAGCCCAATCCCACCCAGTCGTTATGGGATCCCAACTGCACGGGCGGCTTTCCGAAGAATTCTTGCATCGATTCTCCTCTGCGCCTTTTCCACTTCCAAATTGTGCCGTCTGATTTTAGCGCGAGCCATTGATTACCACCCATCACCTGCGTCCAATTGGCATCTTTGCCAATTTGAACCAGTTCCTGCACTCCCGTTCTGTAGCCGGACCCGATCTGCGATCCTTCAATTTCGTGCCACCAAAGCTTTCCATCGTCCCGAATCCATACTTCCAACCCAAACGGAGAACTTCCGCTTTTGAACCGAAGGCGATTCAAGGTCGGCATGGGAACGACGCCCCAGGTTTTGTCTTGTTTAATCCCAGTTAAATACCAGGCAGTTCCGTCCCGTTTCCATGCGTAAATGGATTGGGTTCCGTGAATCATCCGCCTCCAGTCCGAATCCGCGTTGATCCGAACTGGGGGAAACGAACCCAACCCCGGATAAGCGCCCTCATGAACTTCCTTCCCCAAACCCCAGGAAGTAACTCGACCTCTTTTAATGAAACTGGTGGGAGCAAACTCCGTAGGTCCCAGACTCCAGAGGGTTCCATCTTGCTTCAAAAGAACCACGGAGTATTGGGTGTCTCGCACTACGCTTCGCCAATTGGTTTCTGTGCCGAATTGAACCAATTTGTCCTTCCACCCGGGCTTGTCAGAAACCCAGAGCGTTCCATCTGATCGAATTGCCGCCGTTTCCTCCAGGAGTTGAACCGCATCCACCCAATTCGACCCCGGCGCAAAAACCCCACCGCTGAAACTGCTTCCATCAACGTCGCGATCCCTCCAAAATCTCCCGTCGGGCAGCATTACAATGAGTCCGTTCCATATAGTTGCCCGGAGCGTCGCAGGCTTCCCTGCCGATATGATTGACGGCCCGTGTGCGGCATCTGCGGGCCCGGCCCCTTCCAGGATGCCCCAGGCGTGATGATAAACGACTGCCGAAGCAGTGGACGCGAGAATGACAACCATCGCCAGCGAAACTATATTTCCGCGCCATCGTCGCCCGGATTCAAACGTCCATTTGAAGTTTCCGTAGGACAACCAGAGAATGGCTACAATAAGAGATGGAATCACCAAGACCGGCCACAACCGTGCCCCGACAATGTCCGCTTGATCGGGCTGTTTGGCCAAATTGCTGATGAACGCGAACCCGCCGATCACGACTGCCCCGGCAGCCAACGCCTGAGCCACGCTTCGCGTTAGTGTTGAGGCGTAAAAACCAACCAGCGAAAGCGCCAGGAAAATGATTGTGATCTGGCCTAAGTCAAAATAATTTCCCACGACAGGCCCGGTTCCAGCGCCGGCCATGTTCGCGATGGTTTCAACCCCGCACAGCAGCACTGCGCTTAACACCCCGCCAAGGATTAGAACAAACGCCAATTTGATTCCAAATTGCGCCCGGCGCGAAACAGGCAAAGAAAGAAGACCATCGAGAGTGCCATTCTGACGTTCTTCCGACACGCTTAGGCTTCCCGCCACGAATGGAACCACAAACCAAACCAAACCGAACGATTCCAGAGCCAATTGGGTGAACCCGCTGATGGAATTTGCGCCAAACTTGCGCACCGCGATGACTCCAAGATGCACCACAAACAGCGCGATCATCCCCGCAATAGTGAATGAGTGCAGCTTAAGCTCTTTGCGGAACAATGTCCCCCAAGGTCCGCGCTCGCGCGTCAGGGAACTTGTACCAGCAACAGACGGCGCGCGGCCAAAAGTCAAAGCTCCGCCAGTCCAGGCCGTGTCCTGCATATTGAGAAACTGTCTGCGCGCCAGGAAAAATGCCGCCACCGAGTAAAGGCAGAGAGTCGTGCAGAGCAACCAATCAGCACCGCCCATCACTTTTATGGCAACCCCGATCAATGCGGGGACCAAATACGCCAGCCAAAACGCGGCGGCCATTTGCCTCACCAGCAAAGTCATCCAGACGGCGCCCGTGGTTAGCACAACCACCATTAATGTCATCCAAGCCAGACCTTCCAAGGAGTCCATACCGGGCCTGTTATTAATTACGGTAACCCACCACACGCAAAGAACCAGTGCCGTGCAAACACCCAGCACGGAAATTTTTGTCCACCAGATACGCGAGCGCTCCAACGGCTGTGTCAGGATAAATGGAAAAGTCTTAAGGCCAATCTCTCGGCCAAATGCGGAAACCCCAAGTATCATGACGCCAAACACAAATAGGAACCCGCCAAAGCCTCCCGAGTCCCCCTGAAGCAAGACCGGCGATACCGACAGCATCAGCGCGCCGCCAAACGCCGGCAGCAGCATCCGAATTTCCTTTTGGACGAGCGCTTTCATGGTTTGACAGCGGCCAGGCTTCCGGCGGCCACGAAAATTTCCTCCAAACTCAGCGAATCACAGCGCAATTCCTCAGGTTTGCACGCCTTCAAATTCGCCATCAGCAAATCCCGGTTGCCGTTGGCCAGAATTTCCATGTCCCTCCCGGATTTCCTGACGTTCAACGCGCCTGTCAAGTCAAGGCTTGTCGGCGGACTTGAAAATCTGGCGCGAATTTTCTGAAAACGCTGGCGCGCGTCTTCCGCCGGCAAGGTCAGCAATTCGCGCCCTTTTTCGATGATCGTAAATTCGTCGATCAAACCCTCGAACTCGCTGATCAAATGCGTCGAGACGAACACCGTGCGGTTTTCGGGATCGCTGGCATGATACGCGCCGATGACCGTTTCGATAAACTCGCGGCGCACGATCGGGTCCAATCCTGAGGTCGGCTCATCCAACACCAGGAGTTCCGGCTCAGGACACACCGCGCCGATCAGCGCCAGTTGCGTTCTTTGCCCCTTCGAGAGATGGCTCGTCTTCTGTTTCGGGTCGAGTTGAAATCGTTTCAACAAGTCCGCTTCCATCTCGCGATTCCACCGCTGGCGAAATGACGCGATGAATTTCAAGGTTTCATCCACGCTCATCCATGGATAGAACGCGACGGCGTCGGGGACGTACGACAGCCGCGATTTTACCGCGACTTCGTCACGTTGCGGGTCCAGACCAAAAACCCGCACCGTGCCGGACGTCGGCTGCAACAAGTTCAGCAGACACTTGATGGTCGTCGTTTTCCCCGCGCCGTTGCGTCCAAAAAACCCATAGCATCGCCCCGGCTTCACCGCGATGTTCAGTCCATTAACAGCATCAAGGTGACCGTAGCGGCGGCTCAGGTCCTTGATTTCAATTACGGGCGTTTCCGATTTCATAGGTTGTGCTCTTTCATTGGTCCCCCTGCGCGGCGGACGCTTTGCTCTCAAAGAAATCAAGCCGTTCCCGAACCATATCGAGAAACTTGTTGCGGTCCACGCGAAGCTGATGCGCCATGACAACCGCCTCGTCGATCTCGGTAATCAGAAGGCGTTGGCGGGTTTGCTGCGTGAGCGCGGCGTGATTGTTGGCGATGAAATAACCCTTGCCTGGCTGCGTCTCGATCATCCCCTGCGCTTCCAATTCCGCATACGCCTTCGCAATGGTGTTGCGGTTAATGCGCAATTCCTCCGCCAGCGGACGCAAGGAAGGAAGAGGATCGCCCGGTCGAAGATTGCCCGACGCCGCAGCATAACGAATCTGATCGGCCAACTGCAAATAGACCGGCTTCCCCGCTTGAAAATCGACCTGAAAAATCATATTCCGTCTGCTGTTATACAACACTATGACAGCTCAGAAAACAATGTCAAGCGAGAACCTTAAAAATGTGAGTCTTGCCCGATAAAATATCTGGGTGAATTAGCCTGAAAGATGGAACATTAAGCGTAGAATCAACGACTTACAAAAGCCGGGGGGAACTTTCAGACAAATTATGCGATTGAAGGCCATTTTACCTATGAAGATCAGTTTCAGACAAATTATCAAAGGGGTGCCGAGTGCCAAAGAGGTTTTAACGATAAAGAACAAAGTGTATTGAATACCGACAAATAAGAATTCGCCTTTGATTCAATGAGTCAAATAGTTTGACAAGACTCGTTTTCAATGAACTTTAAAGCTCCGTTAAGATTGCCTTAATCATCGTTTCAAGTCGATTCCCGCTATCCATTCGGGTAATGTTTCGGCTATGCTGCCCGCGCTGCCGAGTGCGGGAAGTCCTGTTGAATCATTAAAAAAACCGTGGCCAAGGCGACCACGGGCTTGCGTGTATAATATATGCCGCGCGTCAGTTCCGTTGCGGGTCTGGCGCGGCGGAAATAAACCAGCGTTGCGCCGTGGCGTTCGCACCAGCGCAAGGCCGCGCAACCGTCTTTGAACCGCTTCACCGTGCGGTGCCGCTTCCCGCTCTGCTCAGTCACAAGCATGGCAGTCCGGCCGGGCATCTCTGAAAACAAGGTCTTCATGGCCGTCAATTCAGGGTGTCGCCTCGCGGCCCTTCCATTAACTGCTCGAATTGCACGTAAGCCTTTAATTGAGTCGCCCATTGTTCAAGCGTGTTAGCCACGTTCTTACACTGCTGTGCGTTGAGACCTCGGATATTCTTCGCAAAATCGCGGTCAACATCGGGCCTAATAATCGCCGGAGATTGAGATTTGGATACAATTGTCTTCATGGCGCATCCTTTCCTCACAGGGACGACAACCACGTCGTCAATTTCCACATGGTGCGTCTCGCATCGAACATCCTCTGAATCACCTCTGCCAGCGCGACTGTCTTGGGATTTTTTCTGAGTCTGTCCGGTGCTTGTGACAGTTTTAACAAGTAGGCTTCTATGGTCGCGCCGCTGTCCACCGCATGAAGCTGGTTCACCAGCCACACCTCAGCGCCGGTCAAATCATTGGAGCATTCCGTGGCTCGGAAATGGTGGTTGGAAAGTTCGCAAAGCGCGTTTGATCCATCCGTCAACTGTTTTAAAGCTTCCGTCTCAGTCTGTAATCCGGGGTGATGTTCGATGCACTCGCGCAGATTTATCAAACTCGAAAAACCATCCTCATGTCGCATTTTTAAAGCGGCCACATAACTATCCCTCACATGAAAGCGCGGCCCTTGGACATCCTGCGGGTCTTCCTGCACCGGGAAGGGATCACTTACAACCGTCGGCAAAGGCGTTGCGGGCGGATCGGGCGGGATTGGCGTTTCCGCCGTGCCAACCGGATCGGATAAATACTGGCGGATCGCGAGCAGTTTGATTTTCTCGATGTCGTAGCTGGCCTGCGCAATTTGATCGTCGATTTCTTCCAGAGCCAGTTTGACATTTTTCCTCAACGCAGGTCATTGGGCGAGGCATCATCCATCGCGGCAAGAGCTTTTTCAATAAGGGAAAACACCTCGCGTTCAAGCTCGTTTACGGTCTTGATATTCTGGATTCCCTGGGCGCGTTTATTCGCTGCCTCGAACATCTTGACGACGTGGCGAGTCTGCGCTTCAAAGGCATCCATTGCGGATTGCGGCGATGCCGCGCCCGTCGGGGAATTTTGCGTTTGAGTATTGACTTGCTGGCCGCTATTTTCGCGGCGGGTCCGTGTTTCTTTTTTCATAACTGGATGGAGTTGCATGGGCCTTGCTCTTGGCGGTGTTGATAGCACTGCCAAGGGCTTTTCGTTTGTTGACTTCCTTTGCATCGGCCCATTGTTGCAAAGCAAGCGTGACTTCGCCTCCCGGCTCAGTTGTGCGGGCTGTGACCCAATGATAAACCCGCTGTCGATCCACGTTCAAGATGCGAGCCAGTTCTGACTTATTTGGCCGTAACCTCTCTATGCGGTCCAACAGACGATCCAGGAGCGGAGTCGATTTTTTTTGGGTCACGGTTGACAACGTAGCGTTATAACGCTACAAGTCAAGCGGAAACCAACACAAAAATTTATGAGTCAAGAATCTTACTTCACAGATCAAGCGGTAAAACTTGAGCGCCGGGCGGGAATTCTCGTGTCAATCGCCGCCATCACGCTGGCCATTGGCATGTTGTGCCTGATCGTCGGATGTTACCAACTGATCGCGACCGATCCGGCGCGACTGCGGTTGATCTACGGCGCAATTTTTTGCGGTCTTGCCTTACTGCCTTTTGGCATAGCGCAAGTTTATATGCTCCGTTCGCACCTTCTGAGAATTCACGGCCAATTGCAAACGAAGTGAAGACAAAACAGCAGGATAAATCATTCAGCATCCCGACTTCAAATCAGTTTCTTTTGGAGAGAAGTCCAAGGCGAATAAGTTCGCGTTCAATGTATTTCTCAAAGTCTGTTGAGGCGACAGAATTTCTCTTGGGATCGCCTGAAGGATCACGATATTGATCGCTAAAAAGCGCGTGAAAAAGTATAGCTCCCGCGCTGATTACCCCTTCACAGAATCGTTTACGATCTGAATCAGTCAATAAGTAAGACCACTTCCCCAAGTCTGCTTCCATTTTGGCGGTCAATTGGTTCACCGTCTCAATTTCTGAGAAATCGAATCGTGTCCAGGTTGAAGCGGATTGGCCAAGAAGTTTCCAATATTCGTTGCTCAAAATCGAGTCGAACACCTCGCTGAAAAGACCTCCGGGGCGAAGTGTTTCCAACACGGCATCGGACGCTTTGAACATCGCCGCCCGGCATCCCGGCCCGAACCGATAAGCTTCTCGAGGCCAACCTTTCTTTTTGACTCCGCCGGTTGCCAGCCAATCTTCCGAAATTTGAAAACGCCGACAAATCTTTAGGGCAATTTCCCATCTAATCGGATGCCGTCCGGTTTCGTAACTCGCGAGGCGTACGCGCTTGATTCCAATTCCTTCCGCAAATTCCAACTGAGAAAAACCGAGGAATTCCCTGGCCTCTTTAAGCCTTGCGCCAATCTCGATTTCACGTTGTGCCGGTTTCGCCCTGCGAGTAATTGCTTTAGCCACTCAACCAATAAAACACAAACTATCCAGACTGTCTCGAAAAATAATTGTTGCCTTATGCTACCAAAGTGATAGCATCAACCACAAATGACGGTTGCTCCCAAAGCAGACGCTAAACAAGCCGCGCCTAAAAAGCGCGGTCGCCGAAAAGGCGCAAGCTGCAAATTTCCCGGCCTGGTAGCCGACGCAGTCGCCTTGGGATGCACGGCGAGTCATTTGTGGAAAGTACGCACTGGGGCGCGCATAAGTGCCAGCCTGACTGCCCGCGATGCCGAACTTCAGCGTCAAAAGAAAACGCAAAACAACCTTTAAACCCATGATCTCATTGCCGGAAAACCTAACCGTATTAAACATCCATCAATTTCGGGCGCTCTATCAGGCCGCCCTTAACGATTGCATGGATGACCCCCATTCCAACTCGCTCGTGCGCGCTCACGACAAGTGCATGAACCGTTATCCGGCGCTTCAAAAAGAGTTTTATCGCCGCCAGGCTTTAGGCGGTGATAACGGGGTAGGGAAGCAAGCCGTCATTGACAATGCTGCGCGTGAGCAAATCAAGGCCAGCACCGCTCGTATGAACGCGGCTACGACTTTGGGGTTTGGGGCCGACGAAACCGACGCTGACACAGACGATGTAATCAAGGCCGCAGGCGATCTTCAAACCCCGAATTATAAAGCGGCATATGCCAGGATGGTCGATAACATTGCGTGGCGCAGGCAAGTTTCTCGCTCTGCAGCTGATAGCATCGTGCGCAACCGCCATCCATTGCTTTCTCTCAGGTCGGACAATCAGACATCGCCGGCGGATGGTTCCGGGTTGAATAAATCAAAGACGGGTCTCAACGCGTTCACCCCCGCAGGTTGTGAACCCATCGCCAATTAGTCATGAATTGCGAAAAACTGAAAATTCCAGGGCTGGCTGATCAAGCGCGTCAGGTAAACGAAGCCATTGACGCCGAATTGGCAGAGGCATCAAAGGCCGATTCAGGCCGTGTGTCGGAGTTGGCCGAGTTGACGAAGGCAAAAGATGAAATCACCTCACGCCTTCCCGATTTGTCAGAAAAAGCCATTCGTTCAGACGATTTCGCGTCTGCTCTCAACTCCGCAAATTCCCGCATTTCATTGATCGAATCGAAGATATCGGCTTTGCGAAACAGTCCCCATGCCACTGTCCAAATGACCGGCGCTTCCCTGCTTATTTCAGACGTTGTCGCGCACTACATTCAGCACCTTCCCGAAGCCCTGGACGATTACTTTCGTCCAGTCGCTTCTGAAATCGCCGCACGAAATGCTCTTATACAGATAGCTGAATGCACCCGGGCTGTGGGCATGGTGCGTGATTCCTGGAATTATTTCGGTGGAAAGACCGCAACCGCGGGGAATCGCCGCCTATTTAACGACATCATGCGTCGTGCCGCGGCGGGCCAGTATCACCTTCTAGCGGACTGCAACCCCGAAAATTGATCAACACTCTGAACCCCGATATGACAAACATAACCGCTGAAACACCAAATTCCGAATCCGCGCTACTGCAACACCCCGATTCCGACGCGCATTTGGCACAACTTACCTCGCAGTTGGAAAGTGCGAATCAGCGCATCGGCCAGTTGACCTCTGAAAATGAAAAGTTGAAAGCCGTTAAGGAGCAGGAGGACAGCGACGAGAAAATCATACGCTACAAAATGTCAATTGGGATTTCGAGGGCTCAAGCCGTTGCGGTGATTCGCAGGCAGCGCGAGGCACATAGGCTCGATCCACACAGGGCGTTAAGCGTGGAAGCCTCACACGAGCTAGCTCTTCAACAAAACCATCGGTTCCGCTGATCCAATGATTTTGAATACAACAATTTTCCAGCGCGGCACCGGATTTAGTTTGTTGTTGCCGATGCCGCGCCGGAAAAGCGCGGCGAGGGGAAGGCTCGATCTCCTCGCCGTGTCTCCGTTTTCTCACCAGCAATGACGCCGCCCCGAAATTCAATTTTTCAGAAGGCCGGGAATGGCTCGCCGCGCGAGACCGACTGCGATTCGGTCGCGCCTCGCGCGGCGATTTCATCCGTCGGCGTTTCAATTTCTCTACGCCATCCTCTTTGCGCTCTTGCGACGGCGCGGGATATTCTCGGCACTAACGGGGACGGGGTGATTGCCTTGATTGACGCAGGCGAAATCGCCTTCGCTTTCAACGTATCGAGTCCGACTGCGCGGAATCGTGACGTGCGGATTCTATCAGAGGCATTGACCGCTTATGTCGAGCGTCGTCCTTGCCGGGTAAAATCGCTGGCAGACGCGGTCGGAACGGTTTTGCCCGCGCCGTCCGTTCACAAGGGATTTTCCACGATCCGCCGAGTCACGCTCTCGCGGCGGCTTGGATGTTCCGTGGATCATATCGGTAATTTGGTGAAGGCAGGTCAACTGCAGCCCGCACCTTTGCCCGTAGGGAAATCCGAAAGCCCTCTTTTGTTGCATCAATCAGTGGCCACATGGCTTTCGAGCCGATGCCTGGGCGTGGCCGCTTACGCGAAACCGGAATGAAAACCGCGCTTCCATCGCAACGCTCTAAAATGCCCCAGGACAGTTTTCCAGCCGCGCACCCCATCCAACCCGGCCCCGCTTCCCGAAAACCCGGCCATCGAAGCGTTAATCGCTGTTTAATCGATTATACGAAAAGGTGCCTTTCCGCTTTTCAGCAGATTTTCCAATTTCCTCAAGCGTTCATGGACCAAGTAATCGGCGCTGGTGTCTGGCGGCGGCGGCGGCGGTGGCGTGGGCGACCATTTCGAGCGCTTGAGGAGAATTTCCCAACCTAACCCCCAAATGAACCAACCAACCGCCGCCAGCGGTCAGACAGCAGCCAACCCCAAACAGGGGGCGCAACCTCCTGCTTTCACCGTTTCCCGGATTGCCGCGTTGATCGGCATGAGCAAGCAGTCAGTTCGCCGTTCCCTGATTCGCTGGCCAGCATCGGCAATTGTCACTGAAAACGGAAAACCGGCTTCCGCCTGGTCGCTTGATGCACTTCCGCCCGTCATTCGGGGATCATTAGTCGGGATATTGCACGAGCTGACGCAAGGCATGGGCTTCGCGCCCGATCCGCTCGCCGCCGTCACCCCCGCAGAGAAACGTCATCGGTATAAGCGCCGCTCTGACGCGGTGCTTTACAACCTGTCAGAAACATCCAAAGCGAAAATCTACAAATGGCTGGCTGAGGAAGGGCTGTCTTACAAGATCGTCCGGGATCGAATTAAGTCACAATTCCGGGTTTCAGTCTCTCTCAGCGCACTTTGTAGCTTTTTCAGGGGCTATTGCTCGCCGCGAATTCTGCAAACCGGAGCGCACGACGGCATTTCATCTCTCCGCATTGATTTTACGCCAGCAGGGCCAAAATTGACCGTCATAGGAGGCGGCGGGAAATGAAACGGTTCACCATCACGCAAATTGCCGCCGCCCTGGGATGTTCCAAGGAGGCCGTGCGAGCACGGATGGAAGGTGTCAGGCCCGATGGCGTTGAGATTGTCGCCGGGATCATAACGGACATCGCCGCCAAGGAATCGCACCACTGGCGCAACACCGAGAGCGGCTTGGCGGATTTCAATTTGCAAGTCCGCCACGCCACAACGCCCCGCGCAAAAATCATTGAATGTTTGATAAGAATTTTGCAGGAACGCCAGCGCAGCGAACCGGGATTTGTGGGATTCAATGAACGCACGGAAAAAGTTGAACGTATGCAAGACTTCATCGCTAAAGCCAGGTCTGGAAAAGTTCACCCGTCAGAACAGCTTTTGCATATCAAGGAGTGGGCAAAGCGCCTCGATCAAATTTTCGCGGAATTCAATGCTGATGTTCAAAACGGAAAAATGCTCCCAGGCATTAGCCCTGCCGCCGCCTCCCCTTGAGCCTTGAGCATGTCGCCAATAGGTTTGGCTGCTGATTCCGCCAAGGCATCCATTTCCTTGTCAGTTTTTTCGATCTCTTCCCGCACCTTTGAAAATCCGATAGACAGCAATCCGATAAAGA
>DASXZW010000030.1:0-37212 GCA_036501665.1 Verrucomicrobiia bacterium | reverse complement strand
GAGACGCGCTCAACGTTTCCAGACGCTGGATTTCCCCGGTGGTCAGGACCAGCGCTGGAAGTTTGGACTTTCCGGCCATGCTCCATACAAGATGCCAGACCGCCCAAGCGTTGTAAATGTTTTAGTGAAACGTTATACTAGCAATTATTTGGGCACGGAAAACCGAATCGGAATACGTTGTCACTCTGCGCAGTCCTACATTTGACTATGGGAAGTCCAGAGTTTGCCGATTAACCTCGACAAAGATTATCGGCGAACGCAGTTTGCCTTGGCTATTTGGAACGTGCCTCGAAGACGAATGAAGCGAATAAGAAACGTACTCACTGCGTTATTCTTTGCAATTGGTTTGCCAGTTGGAGTGCGCGGGCAACAAAGCGCCGATGATTACGCCAAACAGGCCTTTCAAGAATACCAAGCCAGCGACTGGGACGCAGCAATCTCTCATTATAACCACGCGATTCAGCTCGACCCAAAATTCGCCCCTTATTATCTGAATCGAGGTGTTACCAAACAGGCGAAAGGTGATTTAGATGGAGCATTGATCGATTTTAATAAAGCCCTCGATCTGGACGTCACGTTTGCACGAGCGTACGTGTGCCGTGGGAATATAAAAAAGGTTAAGCGCGATTTGGGCGGCGCGTTGACCGATTACGATCGAGCGATTGAATTCGACCCTAAGTTTTCCAAGGCTTATAGCTACCGTGCCATTTTCAAGAAAGCCACTGGCGATCCAAGTGGTTCGTTAGTCGATTTCAATCGCGCCATAGAATTAGCCCCAAAGGATGGCACCACTTTCAATAATCGAGGCGATCTCAAGAGATTCACGGGTGACCTAGCCGGAGCATTGAGCGATTTCGACGAAGCAACTAAGCTCGAACCGAAATTAGGCAATGCTTATTTCGGCCGAGGCCTGGTCAAATTGGCTAAGGGCGACGTCGATGGGGCTTTAACCGATTTCAATAAAACCGTGGAAATTGAACCGAAAAATGCAGCGGTGCAATTCAATATTGGCTTAGGAAGAGAGGCTAAACAAGATTGGGACGGCGCACTCATCGCGTTTCGGCGCGCACTTGAATTGAATTCAACGGCCCAAGATTATACACGCTTTCGCATCTGGATTGTGCGGATGAAAAAAGGTGACTTGGCTGCCGCAAACGACGAACTATCGACTTATCTTGTCAAACGAACCACAAGAACCTCTGGTGATTGGACGGAAAAGATCGCGCGATATTTATTAGGCCAGATATCTGAAGATGATTTGCTCGGTGCGTCTGCTTCATTAGACAGTGAAGTGAGCGCTGGTCAACATTGCGAATTCTGGTTTTACGTCGGAATGAAACAATTATTAGTGGGTGACAAGCAAACGGCGTCCAATGACTTTAGGAAATGTTTGGCCACACAAAAAAGGGATTTTGCGGAATTCTGGTCGGCTCAAATTGAGCTAAAGGCTTTGGCCAAAAGCATGGAGAATCCATAAAACATGAAACGTCCGGGATCAGCGACGGTTTCAAAGCTCGATAGAAGAACGTTTTGACCGCAGCGAAGTCCGTCGCCAGCTAAGACATCTTGTCAGAGTTACGAACCCAAAGTATTGTTCGACGAACAAGAAATCATGCCAACGAGGATCGCAAAGATTGGAAACGAGTTTGGACTTGTGTTGCCCAAAGCCGTTCTTGATGCATGTGGGTTCGGCACAGACGCCACTGTGACTGTTCAAGACAAGACGTTGATTGTAACGCCATCGTCACGTAAAGCGCGGGAGGGTTGGGCAGAGGCCATCGACGCCATTCCAGAAGATGTCTTAAAGCGGGATTTTGAGGACTTGAAGGACTTCCGGGAAGTATCCGTCCAGTTGAACTCTGGGGAAAGGTATCGATTTAGCCTCTGAGGCGTTCATGCCAATGACCCGGGTGCCGCTTCATGTGTGTCACCGCAAGAATCCAAATGCAATCGGGTTTCGTGATAAAAACGACAGCATAGGGGAAATTGCGGCTGATATGCCTCCGGGCGGGCGGGTCGAATCTGCGAAAACGTTCCGGGTCGGCGCAGATTTCGAGAAACAACCGCTCCATCTCACGGTAAAAACGAACCCCAAGTTCTGGCGAGATTTCGGAATAGTACCGGACCGCTCCCGCGAATTCTTCGTCCGCTTCCGGGTGAAGCAAATGGTTCACAAACCGGCGATTTTGCGCGCGCGAGCCAGCGATTGTTCAAGCGGGATTCCTTTGACCTGACCCGATTCGATTTCCGCAATACGTCTGTCAATTTCAACCTTCCACGCCTTCGCCGCGGCCGGTTCAACTCCGCCGTGCCTCGCGGCCATGATTCGGTCTATCAACTCATCCACAACCTCACCCGGCATTTCACGGGTTTCTTCCACAATTTGATCCAGCGAAATTGGCATCGCTCAATTCTCGCTTACAAGCCGAATTCCGACAAGGGCAATTCCACTTCTCTGCCGATCTGCAAATCACAATCCGTCGCCTTGAACGTCCCTCACAAGTGTGGGATATTCCGAACCGGCTGCCTTGTTCTTTGAAAACGCAAGACCTCACGATTGTGCCTCCGCCCGCATCTGAACCAGACCGAAAGTCTCTAATCTGATCCGTGCTGTCGCTTTTTGACCAGTTGCAGCTAATAAAGGTCAATCAAGGTTCAACTTGCCTAAATTTCGTTCTATCGGAATTTCAGAGCCTCAATTCAGCCTAATCAAGGTAAATCAAAGTCAATCAAGGTTCACTCAAACCTCCAAGGACGCTATGATTTCTTTCCATCGGAATTTCAGGACCTGGATACAACCCGGTCACAGCGACCCCTCAGTAGTAATACGTGGTGTCAGGGTAGCCGGGAGTGGCTCCGTTCTTGGCGCGGATGATGAGGCTGCCGTCGGCCATTCCGATGGGTTGATCGTTGCTCTTCGACCACAAACTGAATCCGGTGCTTTGCAAACTCGTTTCGTTAAACCCGCCATTGTGTCCAACATCCCAAAACGCCGAACCGGGAGTGGAACGGCGAAATCAGATCGCTTCGCATCGTTCTTGAACAGGGTCATACGCGTTGGAGAAGGTGTTTGCCGAACACGGGATGATAGTTGACTTATGATCGCGGCGAAGTCAATTGCTTATTTGACAGCGTCAACAATGGAAAAGAAATTCATTAACCGCGAAATACACTAAATACGCGAAAAGCACTTGGTGAGAATTTCCCTTTCGTGTATTTGGCGTATTTCGCGGTTGCCTCCATGCGCCTCATTTCCAAATTCCCAGGGCCTGCAATTGGCTTGTCGCGCGGCCGGGCCAATCGCGATTTGCGAGTGGGCTGGCGGGACTCGGATGCAGTATCTGGCCTATCTGAATCGGCAATCCCGCCGAAACATTTTCCGCCCGCCGCGCCGCGAAATCCCCGACACCGACGACCCACTTCGGTTGGAGAATTTCAAACACCCGGCGCAAATGAGCGTCGCAAACTTTTGCCAACTGCTCCCGTTCCGCGACCGGCAATTTATCCGGCGTACTGTTTTTTCCGCTCTCAAGCATAAACACCAGCGGGCAATAATTGACAACGAAATGGTTTGCAAAAAAAATTTCCGCCGCGCCAAAGCGTTGGGCGAACAAACCCCACAAACGTTTCCCGCTGATTTCAGCGCGCGTGCAGGCAAATCCTTCGACTGGCCGCTTTGGATGCTCAGGATTCGGACGTCCTACGGCAGTCTGGATTTTCATCCAATCGCGCACCGCCGCAATTTCACCAAACGGCACACCAGTCTGCGCCATGCCGAACGGACCGGGATTCATTCCGAGAAAAATGACTTCCTTCGCGCTGCTGCCGAACTTTCGCAAATAAGTTTCGTGCGGAGTCCACGCATAAGTTAACGGATTGTAAATATGCGTCACCGGCGCGCCAAAGCGCAGTTTGTCCACTTGTGATGACAGTTTGCGTGCCGCTTCAATTAATTGAGCTTCAATCTCCATTTCTTAAATGCTTCTATTCCTCCGCGTCCTCTGCGTCTCTGCGCGATTTTCCTTTTTGATTTTCGCGCAGAGTCGCGGAGTGCGCAGAGGAACACAATAGAAAACCTGAGAAAATCTGAAAGTTAAGTCAATTATATTGCTTGTTAAGCCATTCCGGGAATCGCTTAGCTGTTCAGCATTCTGCAAAATAATCTCATTGAAAATGACGGGCTTCGGCGGCACAGTTTTCCCATGCAATCAGTCTTTACTGGGCCGGTTTACGTGGTGCGCGACAATATCGACACCGATCAAATCATTTCCGCGCAATACTTGAACCTTGTTCCGACCATTCCTGAGGAATACGAGAAGCTCGGCAGCTTCGCGCTGGCCGGTTTGCCCGATTCGCTTTACCCGATTCGTTTCGTCCAGTCCGGCAAAATGGACAGCGATTACCCCATTGTCGTGGGAGGACGCAATTTCGGATGCGGCAGTTCCCGCGAACACGCGCCCATCGCGCTCGGTTCGGCGGGTTGCCGCGTTGTGCTGGCGGAAAGCTTTGCCCGCATTTTCTTCCGCAACTCCGTCGCGACGGGCGAATTATATCCGTGCGAGTGCGTTGATCGCCTTTCCGATATTCTCAAGACTGGCGACGTGGTCACCGTCGATTTGGACAAATTCACCGTGACCGTTCAAGCCACTGGAAAATCGTATTCTTTCAAACCTCTGGGTGATGTCCGTCCGGTCGTCGATGCCGGGGGATTGTTTAACTACGCGCGCAAAACGGGGATGATGACCGCGGCCTGACGCTGTCAAACATTCGCGATAAGTCGCAAAACCGGGCTGGGTTCCGTGTGCAGCGGATTTGCTGAGAATTCGGACTTTTCCAGGCAACCCAGCCAATGTTGGATCAAAGCCAGAACTGCGGGCATGTGCAAATTTTCATGCGTCCCAGAGTAACGTCCGAGATAGGTTGTCGATAATTTGAACAAAGCCGCCGCCGGACGAAGCCGTTCCTTGCGCAAATGCACGAAAGCGCCCGCGAGTTGGATTAACCCCTTGTAAAAAGCGCCGTTCGGCCCATGCCGGTCTTTCAACCAAAGCTGCTCCAGAACGTCGTGCGCTTCGTAAAATTCCCCGCGATTAAAGCAATCGAAGTAGCCCAGGTAATGCGGGTCCAAACTGCCTTCCACCTTGGCCCCAATTTTCTGTGCAATTCGCTGGCTTTTCTTCATGTTGACACATCAATACCCTGCCCGGCCGAGTTACTTCACTTTTAGCGGAAGTGTCGCGTCTGCTGTGCCGTCGGCCCCCGAAATGGTGATTTTGGCGGTCCACTCGCCGCCCATTTGCGGCTCAATGCTTGTCCGATACTGACCCGGAGTTGCCGTTCGCAGAACTTTTCCGATGCTGTGCATCACCATGTTCGGCATGTGCAAGTCCAGTTCAAACGTCACGTCGCCAACATCCACCAACTTTCCGGCGGCGTCGCGAAATTCAATGAACACGTCGTTGCCCAAAGCGCGTAACGTGTCCCCTTGCGCGTAGAGACTTGCAGTAAGATTTTTGATCTTGACTGCGGCGAAAGGGCTGGTGGAAATCTCGCGCGTTGGCGGCGGTTTGTGCGCAAGGCGATTATAGCCCAGGACGCCGACAACTCCCAGAACGACGATGAATGGCGCGGCGTAAAACAGGAACAGCATCGCGCGCGACCCAAAACCTTTTTTGCCCTTTGGCAGACTCTTCTCCACGCGGCAATGATGTTTCTTCAGAGCCGCACTGGACAAGCAAATCCTCTGGTTTGCCTCAAGGATCGTATGAAACGGTAAGTCAGAGAAATTTTATGTTTCCGTAAGATGGCGAGACTGGCACACTAACGCCACCAATGATGACCCGGAAAAAACTTTGTCTCACTCCTTTGGCGCTGCTCGCTCTGTTTGCATTCGTCGCCACGGCTTTCTCCCAAACACATGCCGAGCCTCCATTTGAATGGGGACCGGGCATCAAAGTTCTCATCGTCAGCGGCGGGGGTTGGCACGAATGGGATCGGTTTTTTAACAAAGTCGATACTGCCACTTTAAATGCCGCCGGAATTACTTCCGTGCATTACACTCAACTTTCCAACACGGCCGCGATGGAATTGCCGAAGGTCGATGTCATCGTTTCGAGCGTCAATATGCCGGGGTTCGATACGCCAGCCTTCCGCAAAGCGCTTTTTGACCACGTCAACGCGGGCAAAGGCGTCGTCCTTCTTCATTCTGGCGCGTGGCATAATTGGGGTTGGCCTGAGTATGACCGCGATTTGGTCGGCGGCACTTACAGTTCTCACGACGGCGAGGGATCTTTTCAAGAGCACGTTGTGAAACATCATCCGGTCACTGAGGGAGTGTCGGACACATTTTCTATTATTGACGAAACTTATCACACAGTGGCTGATCCAGCCGGACCGGGCGTCGATGTGCTGGTCGAAGCGGATCGAGGCGGCGCAAAACGCGCCAGCGTTTGGATAACGCACAATCCAAAGGCCCGCATCGTCTGCATTGCGCTTGGCCACGACGCCAACTCTCACAACAATCCCGACTTTAAGAAACTCCTCTGCAATGCCGTGACCTGGGCCGCCGGAAAATGAGCCCATGCCGATCTGGCAGCAGCATTATGATCCCCTTGGAAATTGGGCGTTATCGACGCTCGTCGCGGCGATTCCGGTCGTAGTTCTTCTTGGCGCAATCGCGATTTGGCACGTCCGCATTCACATCGCGGCGACAGTCGGGCTGATTCTGGCATGGTTGATTGCTGTCGCGGTCTTCAAGATGCCTGTCGCGTCTGCTACGGCTGCGGCGATTTTCGGCGGCGCTTATGGGATGTTTCCCATCGGCTGGATCATTCTAAACCTGATTTTTCTATATGACTTGACCGTCCAAAAAGGGACGTTCCTGATTTTGCGTGGAAGTCTCGCCTCGCTGGCGCCGGACTCGCGCGTGCAAGTGATTCTCATCGCGTTTGCGTTCGGCGCATTTTTTGAAGGCGCGGCAGGATTTGGAACGCCCGTTGCCATCACGAGCGCTATTCTTATTCAACTCGGATTCCGGCCATTGATGGCTTCCGGTCTTTCGCTGATCGCCAACACAGCCCCTGTGGCATTCGGCGCATTGGGAACACCGGTTGTGGCGTTAAGCGGCGTCACCGGTATCGATATCTACAAGCTTTCCTCGATGGTCGGTGGACAATTGCTCCCCTTCTCGATTCTCATTCCGTTCTGGGTTGTTTGGGCGATGGCCGGTTTTCGCGGCATGATCGGAGTGTGGCCTGCCGCCCTGGTTGCTGGAGCTTTTTTTGCCGTCCCGCAATTCCTCATCGCCCGGTTTTTCGGGCCTTGGCTTGCGGACATTGTTGCCTCGGTTGCTTCCATCATTGCCACCGTTCTGCTGCTCAAAGTCTGGCGTCCCAAAAAAATTTGGAAACTCGATGACGCGCCCGCGCCAACAGTGTTACCGGCGCATTCTCGCGCAGACCTGATTCGCGCCTGGGCGCCGTGGGTGTTGTTGACAGTTTTTATATTTATTTGGGGATTGCCAGCAGTGCGAGGCATCTTGGCACGAGACGAAACCTCTGAATTTTCCGTTCCCCGCCTCAATAACCAAGTCGCGCGAGGCATTGAAGTCGCGCCAGCAGGAACACCGCCTGAAAAAGCAGTTTACAAAGTCGAATGGCTCGCGGCCACCGGAACCGGAATTCTTTGCGCGGCAGTCTGCGCCGGGCTTCTCATGGGTTTCCGGGCAGGCGAATTGGCGCGCGCTTATCTGCAAACGATTTACAAGCTGCGCTTCTCGCTTTGGACCATCGCCGCGATGCTGTCGCTCGGTTACGTAACGAGGTATTCGGGCACTGACGCCACGATGGGGCTGGCGCTTGCGCGAACGCGCTCATTTTATCCATTTTTCGGAACGCTGCTCGGATGGTTGGGAGTCGCGTTGACCGGTTCGGACACGGCCTCGAATGTTCTTTTCGGTTCCCTGCAAACGATCACCGCGAAGCAACTTGGCATTAAGCCGGTCTTGATGGCTGCCGCAAACAGTTCTGGCGGCGTGATGGGGAAAATGGTCGATGCCCAAAGCATCGTTGTTGCCAGCACCGCAACCGGTTGGTACGGACATGAGGGAACAATTCTTCGCTACGTTTTCTTTCACAGCCTTGCGCTGGCGGCACTCATGGGGGTGCTGGTGAGTCTTCAGGCGATGGGCGGGCCATAATGGAATTGATTCGCCGCATGCGATTCTTATCATTCCGTCATCGAACTGAACATCCGCAAGGCAACGCCGACCGACCGTGACATCGTGGCCGAATATAATATTCTGCTGGCCCGCGAAACGGAGACCATCGAACTTCCTCTTGACGTAGTGCGGGCAGGCGTTGAAGCGTTGCTGCGCGACGAGAGCAAGGGAACTTACTTCGTCGCAGTGAGTGGAAACGAAGTCGTCGGCCAACTGCTCATCACCCACGAATGGAGCGACTGGCGCAATGGCGACATCTGGTGGCTCCAGAGCGTTTACGTGCGTTCGGTTTTCCGCCGCCGCGGCGTTTTCAAGGCATTATTTGATTTTGTTGTCCAAAAGGCGACCGCCACACCGGACGTTTGCGGATTGCGTCTCTACATGGAAAACAATAACACCCGCGCCCGCCAAACCTACCGCAGCATGGGAATGCTCGAAACCCACTATCAGGTCTTCGAGCAATTCTTCAAACGCTGACGGCGCAATTCCGATATCAATTGCCCGTAAGGCTCATATACACTTGCTCGTGACGGGCCGGTGGCGCGGGACGCCAGTCGATTGCGTGGTCAACCACTTCGCGCATCCGCGCAAACCACCATTGTGCGCGGCGGCGGCGATTCTGCCGGTTTTGCTGACCGTTACAGAGGGCTTTTGAGTTGAGGCCAAGTTCCATTTGATCGATACGATTTAAGTTCATAGGTCCTTTCTTTTGGCCTACTCTACGAAAGGCACCCGGACAAATGCTGTCCGGGTGAAAATTTTGTTTGGAATGTTAATCGCCTTTAACAAACCCCTTGGAGTCCTGTCGCAGTTCACTGAAGATGGCTCGCCAAATCGGACTTTGGCGGAGTTCAATTTTCCGCCACGCGTATATCCGATTGGCCGTCTCGATGCCGATTCCGAAGGGCTTTTGCTATTGAGCGATGAACCTGAACTGAACGCCCGCCTGCTCCATCCGCATCGCGGTCATGCCCGGATTTATTGGGTACAGGTCGAAGGCATTCCGACGCCGGACGATTTGTCACAGCTTACCCGTGGGGTCATCGTTCAAGGCAGGAAAACGCTGCCGTGTCGCGCAAGCATGTTGGAGCCGCAACCGCAAGTGCCCGCGCGCGTTCCACCAATCCGCATCCGCAAGACTGTGCCCGATTGTTGGATTTTGCTGGAATTAGTTGAAGGAAAAAATCGCCAGGTTCGACGAATGACCGCCGCCATTGGTCATCCAACATTGCGCTTGATGCGTGTACAAATTGGGGACTTTGCTTTGCGGGATTTGGAACCCGGACGGTGGCGCGCTTTATCAAAAGAGGAACGAGCGCTTGTTCTCGCCAATTCCGCAGAACCGCCGCCTGCGACAAAACGCTACCCGCGATAAACGCACCGGGCCGTGCAGGTTTCCGCGACGACAACTTCCGTTAATAGTGGAAGCTTTGGTTTCAGTTGAGACCAAATCCAGACGGCGACATTTTCGCTTGTCGGATTTTCCAAGCCTCGAACTTCGTTCAAATAATGGTGATCCAATTTCTCCCAAATCGGACGGAACGCGTCCGCAATGTCCGCATAATCCATCACCCATCCCAGCTTCGGATCGCACGGGCCTTCCACCGCAACCTCAACTTTGAAACTGTGACCGTGCAAGCGCCGGCACTTGTGCGATTTTGGCAGGTTCGGCAGCAAATGCGCCGCCTCAAATTGAAATGTTTTTCTCAGTTCCATCGCTCATTTTTCCCAATCGCACCATGTCACCAAATCTCCGAGCGCCGGCCTTCCATCATGACGCCAGCCGAGCGGCGGACGCTGCATCTGGCCCAGCGGACAAACTCTCTTCACGCCCCACCCCGCAAATTTCCGCGCCAACTCCGGAGCATCTCCCGCCGTCGCCGCCAGTCCCACCGTGGAAATTTTTTCGCGGACCGCATCGGCCCCATGAATTGCGTCGTCCGCCTGCGTGACGGATTTAACGTAGATGAATCGGTTCAAGCATGAAACCTGGAATTTCGGATCGCTTTCCAAGACAACCGTCCACGACGTTGATTCCTTGCTGGCCCACATTCTTGTTTCCGGCGAATGCGCCGCGCGAATTTCATAAAACGAACGACGCCGCGCGATATCGGACGCCTCGGTCGCAGTTAATGGACCGCGCGGATGCGTTCCTTCCAGCGCTTCCAATTCCGTCGCCAGCAAATCAGCAAATGTCTCGCCCGTAACCACCCCGCCCTCCTCCACATAAATCACATGAGGCGAAAGGCATCCGCACTGGTTCCACGCAATCACATCCGAGGCGGTGCGCTTGACGACGGATTGCGTTTGTCGCAGGGACTCGCGCGTAATGTAACCAAAACTTACACGCGTCCCGTAACCGAGAAAGCGCGTCCGCCGCGGAACTTTTCCAGAAATCGCGGCCAAAGTTTCGTCGCTGCCCGTCGCGGTAACGCAATCGCTTTCCTCAAACAGCGCACTGTCAAGCGAATCAATGCCGCCCTTCCACTCTGCCACTTCAATGCACGCGCCAATTTTATGGTCCGCGTCGTAGAGGGAATGAGCGAACATCCGAGGGACAAAAGCGCGCCCTGAAGCGCATTTGACGAATTGCGCTGAACGCGCGAGCAGCCCCAGGACCATGTCCATCATGATCGGGATCGGAAGATTTCCGGGCGCAACGTGAGCGATCAATTGCGGGCCGAGCGCCATCGCGGAACGTTGACTGCCAAAGCCGCGTTCGTTCGGGAAAAAATTATCAAGTCGTTGCGGATGTCCCAATTCCTGCCAGAGCATTGATTCAAGGTTTTCGGCTGTCAACGATTCGAAAAACTGATCCAAGCCCGTCATTAAAACCGGCGTTGTAAAACCGGTGACCTCGGGACTGGCTTCCATCACGAATCTGCGAAATGGAAAATCCGGCGAGAGCCATTCTTTCGCAAGGCTATCGAGGAGGCGCACTGCGCTGTCGGTTGTTCGCGCGTCGAGGTAACGTTCCCGGTTTCGCTTGAGTGTTTGGCAGGCCTCGGAGATCAGCGCTGAGTTCAATTCTGCTTCTGGAGGCAAGTCGGCAAGAAAATAACTGGGCAAATTCACAGGCTTATGCGGCGAAAAAGATTTTAAAAAAGCGCCCCATCACTCATTCTGGCATGAGCGAACAGCCGCGCGGCTCCGATTTTGCGGCTCGTCCAAGCAACTCAAAACCGGCTCCGCGCCGCACGGCCAGATCTTCCGTTTGCACAGCCATCACGGACCAGATATTGGCCAGATCAAATACTTGAAGCAATCCCGTTTCACGTTCACCAACTTCCGCTCCGGTCTCCGGCGAAATAACTCGCGCCCGCGCCCAAGGGGGAAAATGAAAGACCCCTTCTCGATCATAAGCCTGCGAACTCAACTCGCTCATGCCGTATTCTGTCACAATGTTTGACTTCGAAACGCCAAGAAATTTCGAGATCATTGCGTGCAATTCGGGCTTCGGCACTTCGCGGGAACGCCCCTTGTAACCACCTGTTTCCATCACGCGAGAACTCGGCGGCAGAGAAATCCGTATTCCCACCTCATTCAAGTGATCCAGCAAATGCACGAAGGAAAATGCCGTTCCGAGCACACCCACAGGATGAGGGCCTTCGAGTTCCGACAACGCGCGATCCAAGTCGATGCTCCACGCTCCCTCTGTGTTGACCTGTCCCAGGAAAATTGACGCCCTTTCAGCAAACCGCTGGCTCACCACATTGAACATATGAACAAGGGACGAGTTTGGCGCGTCTTTCGGCGTCAGGAAAATCATCCTCATTCCAGGAACGGGTTGAAAATTTCGCTCAAACGATGAAAGCAGCGAAGCTTCGTAAATCGCGAGCGATTGCGCGTGGTGGAAATGGCGGCTTCGATTTTCTTGTGTTGTTCCGCTGGAATAAAAAACGTCCGTCCGCTCCGCAGCGGGAATGCTGGAAACTTCAAACTCCTTGAATGCCGCAGTCGGCAACGCCGGTATTTGGCTCCAATTTCGGACGTCGCCTGGATTGACTTTTCGCGTTTCACTAAACCGTCGATAGATTGGAACTGATTCAAATTGTGACGCAAAAAGTTTCAGCGCAAGTCGATTGAATTCGCGTTCCAGGAACTCGGTTCGCCCATCTAAACTTTGATGAATAAATTTCTGTATTTCTGAAACCACGTTTATGAAAATAATGCATTCCGTCGTGCGCCCCAAACAGAATCAACGCGCGCCCGGATTCTAATATTTTAACACGCTATCCCTTTCCAAAGCCAAAAGGCCGATTGGATGCTTGCAATTTCTTCATAGCTATCAGATGGTTTTTCGGTGGAATGCAAGGGTTTCAAATGCGCGGCGTTGGCTGTTTTCGCCGTTGCTCTTACATCAGGTTGCTCCGAGTTGCCCGTCAGTCACGAGAACTTTGAGCCGCAACTCATTAACTTTGATTCCTGTGAAGTCGGCGGGTTTCCTGAAAACTTTTCGACGGCATTGACCGGCGGCGGCGGCGCGATTTCGTGGGTTGTGCGCGAAGATAACACTGCGCCAGTCGGACACAAAGTCCTTGTTCAGGAAAGTTCCAACGCGACGAAATATCGATTTCCACTTTGCGTTTACGACAAGATTATCGCCCGCGATGTTTCCGCGGAAGTCAGTTATAAACCCATTTCCGGGACAGTTGATGAGGCTGGTGGAATTGTTCTTCGATACAACCCGGAGAATTACTACATCGCGCGCGCTAACGCCCTGGAAAACAATGTGATCCTCTTCAAGACCGTGCGGGGAAAACGTTCCAAAATCAAGGAAGTGCCCGTCAAAGTCACCGCAGGCCAATGGCACACTCTCGGTTTTGAGGCGAAAGGAAAACGCCTCACGGTGACGTTCGACGGCCGTGTTGTCATTGATAGAAACGACACGACGTTCACGGGAGCGGGCAAGGTCGGGCTTTGGACGAAGGCCGACAGCGTTTCAGCCTTCGACAATTTCAGGATCGACCCTGTGGCCAACAACGAACCTTGAAATTAATTTGACAGCGCGATTGCGGCGCTGCTTTCAGAGCGACGGGGAGGGCTTTATAGTCACGTTGGTCGAAGGTGCGGAAATCTCCGCGTTAGTCTCCGAGATGAACTCCACAACATCCCCGCTAACATAAGTTCGCGGAATGGAAAAGAGGATCAAATACGTGCTGTCCTGATTGATGTTCATATTGACAATCGTCTGTGATTGCCCCGGCGTCACGCCGGCATTCGCATAGAGCCGGTTCATTGCCTTGGTAAACTTCGCGGGAACTATTGTCACGACGCCCAAAAGCGAAAACCCCGACGTTTGCCCCACCACATTCGTCTTGACGACAACAAAATTCCTTTTTTCCAACCGCGTCTCCGTCGTGTGATAAACATTGAGCGCAGAAGCATTCGGAGAACCGAGCATTGAACCCAAAGGCAATGCGGTCATCGCCGCGCACCCGCTAACGAGCACTGCTAACGCAATCAGCGCCAAGCCACATCCCAAAACCTTTGCATAACTGCAACCTGCTTTCCCTAAGTTTTGCCGCACGACCTACCAATAATGGGAGACCGCTTGTTTCGCTATCCGGGGAAGCACCTCCAAAACCCTCCGTCCACACGCTAAGGCAACCATCGTGCAAAGCCTGACGATAACCCAATGCCATCGAACTCCTAAAAGGCATCCCATCAGTCTGCTCGATATATTTCCCGTCGATGGCCGACCGATAAGAGGTGCAACTCGTTCATGGTGACGTCAATTGCATAGATAATCCTGTAGTCGCCTACACGCAGGCGGTAACGATCGCTGCCTGTAAGCCTGTAATGGGGAAAGTTTGCCAAACGTAATCCCATATCATCAATTTTCGTTTGAATTCTCGCGCGCGTTTCCGGAGGCAGTCGAAAAAAAGCGCCGTCAAATGCCGTATAATAAACGTGGGTTGCGGCACTCACCTTGAAAGATCAAGGGCGATGCACTCGAGGGCGTTGGCCGGATTTCATTTCAAGCTCGGACTTGCGAATGCTGGATTCAAATTCCGGAGTGAATTTCATTTGATCTTCAACGAAATCTTCAAGCCAATCGCGGACCTGCTGCAATTCTGCCGGGGATAGCTTTCGGAGTTCGCTTTCAACTTGTTCCACTTTACTCATGCCAAGATGTTGCTCCTGAAAACCAAAATATCAAGCAGTTCGCACTCGCAAATAAGCATAGCCAAAAAACGTTTAGGCGTCCTCTAGTTTGTCCTCATATTTTTAACTTATGGCATCAAAACAATCCGATAGAATTGCTGAGAGGCGGAATCGAGTGGGTAAGACGCGCTGAGGGTGTTGTTGGTTGTGTCGATAGCGCTACCGACGTTCACCCATTCGCCGCTATGAAGATCGGTCGTGGTTTGCACCTGGTATGCGACGCCAAAAACTGCGTTCCATGTAAAAGAAATAGTTCCCCCGGTTTGCTTGACAGCCTGGATCACTGGCGCGCCGCTGAGAATAGTCAGTGTCGCGCCGGAAGTGGTGATGGTTCCCAAGGCATCGCTCACTGTCACAGTGAAAGTCCCGGCGTCGGGGTCAGTAACTTTTTTGACAGTGAGGACGCGCGATGCGGAGCCTGAAATGCGCGCATTGTCACTAAGGTTGCCGCCGTTTTTCAGCCATTGATAGGTCAAGGGCGACGCGCCGAAGACACCCACGCTGAATTGCGCCTGGCCGCCCGCGAATACGACTTCGTTTGACGGTTCCGCGGTAATTTCCGGCGCCGAAGTAATGGAAATACGGAAAATGGAACCTTTCCCATACGGGCCTCCCGCGGTTGTCGTGCCGTAAAGATTGCCTTGAGCGTCTTGCACCAGCGCCGCTTTGGGCTGCGTGCCGTCATCCGAGCCATTGAGCTTGGTGAGAGTTACATAATCGCCGGAAGTCGAAACACCGAACACGGTCCCGTTTTCTGTTGAATCGCTGTAGAGTGTGGTGCCGTAAAAATTTCCGTCCGCGCCCTGAATCAATCCTGCGAACGGATACTCGCCGTCCGAATGATACAACGGATTTAGAGTGTACAAAGTTGTCAGCCCAGCCTCTGGCGAGAATTTAAAAATCGTTCCGTCGAATTGGATGTTTTGTATCGTGTTGCGGCGCGTCACGCCATAAAAACTGCCGTCGGTTCCCAGGGCAAGAGCGCCATATGGGTTGTAGCCGTTGGTTCCGCCTGTGAACGAATATAAATTGGTCAACGCCCCGGCCAGCGTCATTCTGAAAATGCCCCCATACCCGTCCGCCGCGCCCGCCGTAGTCATTCCATATAAATTTCCATCGGGCCCGGAAGTCAGCGCGCCGATGGGTTCATTGCCGTCCTGGCCGCCGCTGAATGAATACACGACTTCCAACGCTCCTTCGAGTGACCACCGAAAAATAAGCCCATCGCCGGGTTTGGAAGCGTTTTGCGCCGAGCCATAAAAGCTGCCGTCGTTCGCCTGGACCAAGGCGGTGTACGGATTGATGCCATTGCTCCCGCCAAAATTAAAAAGCGTCATCAGCGCGCCGTTTGTCGTCAACATAAACAATGTCCCCGCGCTGTTGGTTCCACCATTTTCGGTCGTGCCGTATAAATTGCCGTCGATCCCCTGCGTTAGGGACGATTGGGGGCTGGAGCCGTTTGTCGTGTCAAATGAAACCAAGGTTTGGAAAATACCATTCGTCGTAAGGCTAAAAATCGTTCCAGCGTTGTGCGCGCCGCCGGATTGTGTCGTTCCGTAGAGAAGGCCATTGGTGCTCAAGACAAGGCCGTTGGGAGTACCGCCATCGTCGCCACCGCCGAACCAATACAGGGAACTGACAAGAGTTCCCGACAGGCTTGCGGGAAAAACCTGCAAGGAAGCGTCGCCTTTGGTTGTACCTGCCGTGTTGCTCACAATGACCGAGATTGTGGCATCGCTTTGCTGCGTCAGCCCGCTCAATGTTAAAACGCTTGTCGTGGCTCCGGAAACATTCGGGCCGTCAACAAGATTGATGTGATTGCTTTGCCATTGGTAGAACAACGGCAGATTGCCAACGGCGGCGGCATGGAATATCGCGCTGCCCCCGACAGTCGCGATTTGATTCGCAACTGGCGTGGCGAGGCGCGGAGGCGAAAGTATCACGCCGAGAAACGCGCCGTCGCTTGTCACGCTGCCCAAGGCGTTGCTGACCGTCACGGAGTAAATCGCCGAGTCAGACGGAGTAGCGTTGCTGACAACAAGAACGCGCGTCGTGGAACCGGAAATATTGCCGCCATCCGTCAGTTTTTGCTGATTTTTCCACCACTGGTAGGCCAGCGGAGCATTCCCCGAAACAGCGACGCTAAACACCGCCTTTTCCCCAAAAAACACGCTCTCTCCACCAGGCTGGCTGGTGATTTGCAAAGATGGGTAATTAATATTGACTCTGAAAATCGCGCCATTTCCGGTGGCCCCGCCGTTCTGCGTTGCTCCGTAAAGATTTTCATCGGCGCCCCAAACGAGCGGCGCCTGGGGATTTGCGCCATTATAGCCGTCGAACGTCGCAAGAGTGATAATATTGCCGTTTGGCTCGAGACGGAAAACAGTCCCGGCATTGTAAGCGCCGCCTTGAGAGGTTGTGCCGTAGAAATTCCCATCGCCCCCTTGGATCAAATCAGCCGAGGGATGTCCGCCGTCATTTCCGCCGGTGAAGGAGTAAATAGTTGTGACAGCGCCGGTCGGCGACATTTCAAAAACTGTTCCAGCCCCAAACGATCCACCCTCAAACGTCGTTCCAAAAAAGGCTCCACCGGCATCCTGCGCCAGACCGGCCAAGGGCAAGTATCCGCCTGAGAAAAACGCGAAAGCAAACGGAGTCGTCAACTCGCCGTCGTTTGAGAGATTGAAAATAACGCCGTCGCCATTGTTTCCGCCTCCGAATGCGGTCCCATAAAAACTTCCATCAGTTCCTTCAAGCAATTTGTTCGGGCTAAACCCGTTTGTGTAATCAAAAGTGCCGATCTGCGTTAGCGCTCCCGTTGGCGTGAGTCGAAAAATTTCCCCGTCGCCAAGAACTCCGCCGCTGGAGGTTGTGCCGTACATATTGCCGTCCGTGCTAACAATCAAAGGCGCGTTTGGGAAAGCGCCATCGCCGCCGTCAAAGGAATAAACGGTCGTCAGAATGCCGTTGGTCGAAGTTTTAAAAATAGTCCCGACGCCATTAATTCCCCCGTCCTGTGTTGTGCCATATAAGAAACCATCCAACCCTTGAATCAAAGCGGCAGTTGAGAAAAAACCGCCGCTGTCAGAACCATCCAAAGCGGCAAGCGTCGTCAATCCACCGTTGGCAGGCATTTGAAAAATGGTCCCGCCCGGATTGAGGCCGCCATTTTGAGTTGTGCCGTAAAAGTATCCATTGGTGTCCTGCATCAATCCGTTGGGATTGCTTCCATCAGCGCCGCCCGTAAACGAATAAAGATTGGAGATCGTGACACCCGGAGCCGTCACTGACGTCACGGTCAACACCGCGCCAGTGCTGGCGACAGTTTCAAGCGCGTTGCTGACTACAACAGAATAAATTCCCGATGCGCCGGAAGAAATGCTGTTGACCGTCAAAGTTGAGTTGGTCGCGCCCGATATGTTTTGACCGTCAATAAGGTTGGTCGTGTTTTTCTGCCATTGATATGACAGAGGCGATTGACCGACTGCAACCACCGAAAAACTCGCCGACGCTCCCGGAAGCGCGGTTTGGCTCACCGGTTGGATGACAATCAGTGGAACCGATGACGTCGCCAAAACGTTCAGAATAAATTGGCGGCTTTGGGCGAATCCTTCAGTCAGATTGGTAAACCAGACTGTCGCTGTATAATTTCCCGCTGGCAAACTACTCGCGGCGGCATTGAGGTTTAGCGGAATACTTTCTCCAGTTCCGCCCGATGGAAGATTGCCTGACGTCGGTGAAACGTCCAGCCACGGAGCCGAATTCGAGACTACCCAATCGACCGCGCTCACGCCGATATTTGTCAAAGTGAAATATTGCGTCGCCGCGCCGCCGAACTTGCCGGCGCTGCCAGTCGCGATCAGATTAGTTGACGGAAAAATTTGAAGCGCATCTGGCTGCGAAACCAAAGCGTTGATCAAGTTGCTTCCATTGGGCGATCCCCAGCCTGTGCAAAGATCGTAACCAACCGTTGCGAAAAAATTTGTCGGACTGGAGTCGTTTGTGTTGTTGCCAATCGTGATGTCGTGGAAAGCGGTTGCATAATTTGCGCTGCGGCCAATTGCATAAAGAGTCGGGTTGAGGAAACCGATTGGCGGAACACCTTGCGCGGCGGCCTGTTGATTCGCCAGGGCCGCGAAGCCCGCCCAAAGCGGCGCTGCCGCGCTCGTCCCGCCGATCGGTCCCTGTTGCCCGCCAAACGCAACGAGCCAAATTGACGACGCTGCAACGGCCGAAACATCCGGTATATTGCGAAACGCAGTCGAACCCTGGTTGGCAAGAGTTACAAGACCTTGTTGCCATGTTGGAATAGGAAAATCCGTGCTGCTCCCGCCTCCGCTTCCTGGCCATGCCGTCTCTATTTGCCACGGTCCCCCTGCCCCACGCGTCGTCAATACCGTGCCGCCAACTACTGTGATATTGGGGTCGTCTGAGGGAGAATTGGGCGAACTGGCGTACGCTCCACTATTCCCGGAAGATTGGAACATTGTCTGCCCTTGAGCCGCGAATTGTTCATAAATTTGGTCGCGAATCGGATCGACGGGTGGAACGAAATTCCATGAGCAACTGAGCTGGCTGGCTTGATTGTCGTTGGCCATGTGATTCAAAATGTCATCGGGGCTGGTGCCTTCATAGACAATGACCTGCGACACTCCGGGCGCCATTGAAATCGCCATTTCAATGTCCAATGCCACTTCCGACTCGTTGTTGCCGGGAATTCCGCTCACTCCGTCAAGCAAAACATTTGTCAGCGTGACATTTGGCAACTGCGCGAGAATTTCGTATTCGTCTATGTCGAACGGAAGATAGCCGTCCAGTTCCAGCAAACCAATCGCCTGCCCCTTGCCATTCAGCGAAACTCCTTGCGCGTAGGCAGCCCGAAAATCTCTGCCAAGGAAAAACCCATACGGCCCGGACCCTGAGGCCGAGCCGGGCGCGTTCGTGCTATCGAGCGGCATCGTTAAATCCATTGGTCGCGGCAAAGCAAAATTATCCAATCCGTGAATGCTGAGAATCGGCACGCCCAGATCGACCGACGGATCGGCGTCCGGCGCATAAAAAGTCCGCGCTTCCGACGGATGCTGATAGACTTGCAACCGAACATGAAACGCCTTCTCGACCTCAGCCGCAGAACCGCTGACATCAAGCAAAGTCCGATTTGCGTGAGTTCCCGTGATGGTGAAGCCGTGAGACTTTGCGAAATTCATCAGCGACTCGTAATCGCTTTCGTCCGGCGCAAATCGTTCAGCGAACTGCGAAGGTGTCAAATACTTGCGGTAGTTCGGGCTGGCCGGATTATAAATGTCATGGAGCAAGTGGGTCAGCGCTTCGTGATTTCTCAGCGGAAGTCCCACTACAAAATCCATCCGGTTCGATGACGAATAATGTTCGATCGGTTTTAACTGCGACGGCAAATGGTGTCGCTGTCCGCGAATGAACTGAAGATTGCCTTGGGCCACGCCAATCGTGACGATAGCGAAAAAGAGGAGGAAAACTGTGACGAACGTTGGTTGCCGAACTCTCACTTGAAAACTCAGCATCTCACGAATGCTTCAAATTGCCAAGGAATAAGCCCTTAAAAATCGCAGTCCCAAGAATCTCTTGACCGCGCCCGTTCCAGCGCTTTTTAGGAATACAACATACCGTTCGACCTCATGGCTAAGCCATAATACCCAATCTGTCCTAGGGGTTTTCCAGAAAGTTGCTTTTTGACACAGCCCCTCGGCAGGAGTAAAATTTCCAACCGTGACAGAATGGCATCAGTCGCAGGGCTATTGCGCCAGGACAGCTTTGCATTCGTCCAAGGAATCATCGCCACCGAAATGCGGTCGCGCGGATGGCTTTACCCTCGTCGAATTGCTGGTGGTCATCGCCATCATCGCGGTTCTGGCTGGATTGATATTGCCCGCGCTGGCCGGCACGCGCGAAGAGGCGCGCGGCGTCATTTGTTTGAACAACACCAAGCACCTCATGCTGGCATGTTTGCTTTACACCGACGATCATCAAAACCGATTTCCTTACAACGTTGGAAGCAACGCAGGAACCGGCGTCGCCGCAGTTCAAACCAACATCAATTGGGTCAACGGCCTGATGTCCTGGGGAATTGAAGCCGACAATACAAATTCCACAAAAATGACCCAGGCCAGCCTTGGTTCTTACGTGAACGGCGTCGCGAATGCTTATCATTGTCCGTCGGATCGTGCATTAAGCAGCCGCCAGCGCTCGGCAGGATGGAACCAGCGCGCCCGGAGTTATTCGATGAACGCGATGATAGGCAACGCCGGCCAGGCCTCCGCTTACGGTTACAACATCAATAACCCAGACTATCAACAATATTTCAAGACTGCCGAAGTGATGAATCCGTCGGATATTTTTGTTTTTCTTGATGAACATCCCGACAGCATCGACGACGGTTATTTTGTCAATCGCTCTTACGAACCAGAATGGATCGACTTGCCCGCGTCGTACCACAATCGGGCCGCGCAGTTTTCCTACGTTGATGGCCACAGTGCTCTGCACCGCTGGAGCGTGCCGAGCACGTATCCCTCGCCTCAACCGGACGCGGCCGGTCTGCCGATTGACCTGTCAACGTCTGACCAGTCCGACTTCAACTGGGTGCTCAAACACATGAGCGCGGACTTGTGGTAAACTGCGAGAAGCCTAAAACCACCTGCGAATCGCCTGCTCGTCGCCGAAGGAACCCAATAAATAAAGTTTGCCGCCGTGGCTCCAGCTTGCGGTGATCAGTTTGTTGACCTTCGCGAATTGCGGCGTGTCATTGGCTGGCGCTTCTTTCACTGCATTACGATCCACGACAAATAGCCAAAGATCACTCTTCCCGCCAGCCGACTGCGGCCCGGAATCGCTGAAACACAACAGCGCAACTTTCGTCCCGTCCCAATCCTCAACTGCGCAGCCTGTCGCAACTGCTTTTTGGAGTCCGTTGGGCAATTCGTAATTCTTCGCCACTTTCTCCTTCACCAGGTATTCGCGGATCTTCGCTGGATCACTCGACTCAAAATCCATTGCGTAACCGCGCAACGCCGCGCTAATCATCCGTGTCCGATAGACCGCAAAATTCTCGTCTGCCGACGGCCCGTTCCCAATCAAACCGGCCCGCCAACAAACAAACAAAACGGCGACCACCGCCAATGCCATTGCAATAACTCGCTGCGTGACGCGTTCTCGCGCGAGCTTGGGGCGTTCCGAAATAATTTGTTCCTTCAAACCGACAGGCACCGGAATTTGGCGGATTTTTTCGCGTAGGATAGATTGTTGCGCGCAATGCTGCTCCAGCCATCGCGATAATTCCGCGTCCTGCTTGGCAAAATTCAGCGCTTCTGCAATGTCCGGCTCCTCAGCGTCAGAAGTACCGGGACGGTAAAGGAGCAATGTCCGTTGGGCTTCCTCGCGAGTCATCATGACGGAGCCCCTCCGGCGGCGATGTCGCGCGAGAGCAGTTGCTGCAATTGCGCCAATCCCCGTGACAGCCGCGATTTCACAGTGCCCAGCGGCACTTCGAGAATTTCGGCGATTTCGTTGTAAGAACAGTCCTGCAAATAAAACAGCGTCACCGGCGCGCGATACGTTTCATCGACTTGCCCCAATGCTTCAACAACGTGGGCGGTGTCCAGGCGGTTGGCTGGCAGCGGCGGCGCAGCGGGCAACTCTTCCGAAGCCGCTTCGAGTTCGACGTGCTGGAAGCGGGAGCCCCGACGCTTTGATTCAAGAAATTCCCGGTACAATGTCGTGAACAGCCACGTTTTCACTCTCGAAGCGTCGCGCAATTGGTGGCCTTTGGCCGCCCAAATATAATATGTTTGCTGCACAAGATCACAAGCATCCGCTTCGTCGCGCGCAAGGCTGAAGGCGAATCGATAGAGAGGCTGATAGTATTCAGCCACCAGATTTTCGAAATCCAGGCTTGCGTCCATATTGCGGCATCGAAAATAGGAGTTAGTTTCTGCTAAATTGTTCCCGCGGAATGGGTTTAGAAATAATTTGAGGTTTTTGTCCCATTAGTTATCAGGATTTTTACTTCTATCGGACGCCTCCTAAAAATTCATTGTAAAATACTGATATACAAAAAGATATAACATATATTACAGGGGGCGGAGCCAGATGTTTCGGTAGCTGACGGGGTTGCCGTGGTCTTGGAGGACTAGGGGGCCTTTGGCGGGAGTGCCGCTTAGGGGGGCGGAGGTGGTTGCATCTCCGTTTACGGGGATGTGGTCCTGCACGAGCACACCGTTGTGGAGGACTGTGAAAGAGCCTGGTTTGACTTTTCCGTCTGCGGTTTGTTTTGGGGTGTGGAAAATGATGTCGTAGGTCTGCCATTCGCCGGGTTTGCGGCTTGCGTTGACCAAAGGGGCGTTGTGGAGGTAAAAGGCGGACGCCTGGCCGTTGGGATAGGTTGGGTTTTGGTAGGAATCGAGCACCTGAATTTCGTAACGGCCCATGAGATAGACGCCGCTGTTGCCGCGCCCCTGCCCTTCTCCTGACACTTCGCTTGGCGTGGACCATTCGACATGAAGCTGGACGTCGCCGAATTCCTGGCGGGTGAAAATGTAGCCGGTGCCATTAACGGTGGCGCAGCCGTTCTCGACTTTCCATTTGGCTGGGCCGTCTTTTTCATCGCGCCATTTCGACAAGTCCGTCCCGTCAAACAAAACGATTGCGTCGGAGGGATGGCCGCCGGGTTGGCCTGGGTCGATGACTGTGGGTTGAGGCTCGTTTGAATTGTCGGCGGCGGGGAGCGGTGGCACCAATGCGCTTGTGGTGAGGAATCCTGTGATAAGAAGAATTCGAGTCAATGGGAGGTATGGTGTTTTCATGTTGTTTGTCCGAATGATTTGCAGTTAGTCAAGTTGAATTAAGTAACGTGGCGTTTCTAAAATCCAAGGTAGGGACGGCCCGCCGGGCCGTCCGCGAACGCCTCGGCGAGGCGTCCCTACCTTTTAAGTTAGATTTTCCAGCCTTTGCGGATTGGGGGGTGGATGTAGGCGTTGGCGGCTTCGTGGTTCGTGAAGCGCGTTTTTGCGTCGTCCCATTTTAGTTTTTCGCCGGGGAACCGGATTGCGATGACTCCCAGCAACGCGGCCTGCGTCAAGGGGCCGCCGTAATCGAAGTTTGATCCGGCTTTGCGGCCTTTGCGAATGGCGTCGAGCCAGTCCCAATGATGGCCTTTCACGCGCGGGATTATTTTGGCCGGCGCGTTTTTGCCTGAATATTGGTTCAGCAAACTTTCCGGCGTGATGTAACATCCGCCCGCGCCGTGCGAACCGTGGACGATCATCCCTTTTTCGCCGAACAAAATTGCGCCGACGCCATTGACCTGGTCGTCCTTTGAAAAACTCGCTGGGCGTGGAACGGTGAAATCTCCGTCATACCAAACGATTGTGACAGGGCCTCGATTGCCTCGCGCGGGAAACTCAAACGTAATCTTCGTCCCTGGCGGATAGGTCAAACCGTCCTTCACCGGGTCGTAATCCTTGACCTCGGCGACGACGCTGGTCGGCGCGTCGAGGCTCAATGCCATGAACGACGGATCGATCACGTGACAAAACCAATCGCCAATCGCCCCGGAACCGAATGGCAGCCAACCGCGCCAATTCCACGGAACCCAGAGTGGCGTGTAGGGACGGAACGGCTCCGGGCCGACCCACAAATCGTAATCCAGACCGGCAGGCACGTCGTAATGTTGATCGACCTTGCCCAAATTCGGAATCTGGCAATAGACGTTCTTGAACGCGTCGCAACCGGCGTGAACGGTATGCACCGGGCCAATCGCGCCCGCCCAAACCCATTCGCAAAGCTGGCGGATTGTGTCAGTGGAGTGGCCCTGATTGCCGAGTTGCGTGACGACGTTGTATTTGTGCGCGGCGGCCATCAACGCGCGGACATCGCGGACGTTATGGGCCAGCGGTTTCTCGCAATAGACATGTTTGCCGCGCCGCATCGCTTCCATCGCAATGAACGCGTGATTGTGGTCCGGCACGCCGATGACGACGGCGTCGATCTGCTTGTCCATGCGGTCGAGCATGTGGCGGAAGTCCACGAAGCGTTCGGCGTCGGGATACTTGGCAAATTCTTTTGCGGCGTAATCGTGGTCCACGTCGCAGAGCGCGACGATGTTGTCGCCGACTTCGGCCACGGAGTTCACGTCGCTGCCGCCCTGGCTGCCGATGCCGATGCCGGCGACATTCACCTTTTCGTTGGGCGAAATGCGTCCCGGCCTTGCGAGGACGCTTGAGGGAACAATGTGAAAAAGGGCCACACCCGCCCCGGCGCGCCGAAGGAACTGCCGCCGTGATATTTTGGAACGCTTGCGATCTTTCATAGTTAATTCATAGTGAATGGAAAATGCTATCTGTACCGTTCGGGAATCTCTCTCCGATCTCGAGTGTTAAGTTTCTGATTCAAATAAGGCTTTAACGTTTGAATCATCGCTGCCTCTGCGTATTCCGTCGGCCAAAAGGAGAACCCTTTGTAGAAGCGCATTTTGATAATTTCCTTTGTGTCCTCATTAGTGTAAAGCTCGACGGACCATTGTCGCGATTTTGGCAGATTTCGCTGAATTAAACTTCCAAGCAGAGATACGCTTTTTCGGCCACGGAAAATCCGGCCTATGTGAGACCGCAGCCTCACAAAACAATCGTCATCGGACTTACCTACATAAAAAACTTCATCACAATCCCTAACAACATAAATCGTGAAATTTTCGCCGACGCTGGTGCCAGCTTTGTGACTGCAATAATCAGGGAAAAAAGTAAAGATATTGAGTTCCGGTTCATCTAACAGTCGAGCAACTTCAAAGCGAATCATCGTCGTGGAATTGTCAGAATGACGCAACCGCAAGTAGCGAAAACTTTGCTCTCATGCTGATAAAGATTAACCGCCGGATTATTTAGATATTCTACAAGCAGAATGTTGCCGCGAGCACACGAAGTCAAACCTCTAATCTGAATCCTGTTTGGCCGTTCGTAGCGGTATTGTAGTTTTACAGAGATTTTTTATATTTTCGAGTGACGTGAAATCCTTGGTAGGCAATCACAGCAATTGAAAGGTGTGATTGTTCGGTGTGGTGTTTGGAAAATTCGTTTAATAATTCCTCCAAAGAAAAGTGGGCGGCGACGCAGAGACAGCACAAAATAAGAGCTGCACCGCACAGTGGACTAATCTAACGGCTGCGAAATCGTTTGCGTGGTATTTCAAAAAATTGGACCGGTACTGGATTTTACAGTGGCGGCGGCGCAGCACCGCCCTACCAGAAAATTACCAGAAACGGAAGGTTACGACGGCGAAGATTGAGTTGGCGCGGAAGTTGTCGGAGCCGCCGCTGCTGGGTTCTTCGTAGTAGTCGTAGCGGTATTGGAGTTTTGCGGAGATGTTGTTGCCGAATTTTCGGGTCACGCCGACTTGAACGCCGCGCCATTGATATTCAATCCCCAACGGCAAGCCAGCGGCGAAATTGTCCTCGGAATAATTTGCGTCGGACAACGAGAATCCCGCGAACAAGTCGGTGGTCTGGTTCAACACATACGTGCCGTTGACCAGCGCCGTGTAGGTATTCCCGCGATAAGGAGCTATCGCCGCGTCACCGGCATTCGCCGTCACGAGGGTCGAGGCCTGGTAGGAAAACATGGTTGACAGAAACAGGCGCGACATGGGCGTCCAGGTTGTGTTGATGGAATAAATTCCCGAATGCCCTTCCCCGGCGGTCAGCGCGCCGCCCGGCGAAATCGGCACGCTGAACAGGGCGTAAGGCCGCGTCGTCACCCCGTAATCGTCCGCCTCGTATTGATACGACAGCATCGTTTTGAAGCGCGGCGAAAGATGCAAAACCAGCTTGGCCTCGACTTCGTCGGTGATGATCTGGCGGTCAAGAAGAAACGTGGGATAAGCCGTGGCCACCGGTTGAATCAATGGGCCGCTGTCGTATTGGCTGTCGCTTTGATAACGGCGAAATTGCCCGATAAACGAAACCCAGCGCCACGGCGACGTGTCGAATCCGGCCCGAAGATCGCTCATTTGATTATGATAGTCGGTATGCTGGACAATGACCGCCTTGTTCAGAATGTCCTGCGACGACGCGAATTGGTCGTATTGCGAAATGTCCTCCTGTTGCAGGTGCGCCTCGGCGTAAATCGCGGAAAACGGAATCTTCGAGTAGCGCACGGACAAATTCTCCGCGACGGCAGCCTTGTCGTAGCGCGATGCCAGCTCAAACGGGACGACTGAATTGCTCACCGGCGGCGGCGTTTCTTCGTCGAGCGTTCCGGGGCCGAAACCGTTTTGGTCGGTCCATTCCGCCTGCACACCGGTGGAAATTGTCAATCCGTTGAACGGGCCGAAAAGGCCGTTTAAATTGCCGACGCTCGAATCGCGCTCGAGGGTGACTTGGGGCGCGCTGACCTGCTCAAGGAGCGACGGCGCGTTCATATTGACAGAGGAATCGGCGTTCATCTTGCTGTAGAGATAACCGCCGGAGGCAAAGAACCAGTCGTTGAATTTTTTTGACAGCCGGATGGTGTTCGCGCCCTGAAAATAGGTCGTCCCTTCGTTCACAACTTGCGGCACCTGGCCGTAAGCAGTGTTCGAGTTCGCGGTGCTCAATTTGTAAAATTCGCCGCGAAAACGCTCTTCAATCGCAACGCCGTCGATTTCGGTGTCCAAATCGAATTTCACGACATGCACGCCTTCGTGAAGGCTTGTGCTGTCGGGCAAAATGTTGCGCGCGGTGGCGCGACTCGACCCGACCGAACCCCATTCCAGGCTCGATTCGTCGCCCTGGCGATAATCGAATTCGTAACCGAGCGTCATCTTCGGCAGATCGGGAGCAGTCAAACCTAAATCAATCCACGCGCGGCCAATGTCCAAATGCAGATCATTGCCGCCATTGGGCGCTTGCGGAAATATTTTCGGGTCGAAGCCGCCGATGTCGTCGAAGTATTTCCGGTATTCCTCCCACCCGGCGTGAACGAATCCGAAGTCGTTGCGGTCCACGTCGAGCTGCAGTTTGTAGTCGTCGCGCAAGACATGGCCTGTCAATAATACTTTTGTGTCGGGGCTGGTTCGCTCGAACAACTCGAACCTTTCCAGTCCGCCGTTGACGCCGGTTGCCTGCCAGGTTTGCTCGCGAAATTTTTGGGCGTCGCCGGTGACCACTGTGCCGCCAAAAACCGGGGCGAAGGAGAATTCGACGTTGTTGCTCGCGCCGGCTTTGTCCCAGGCTGCGCCTTGATCGATCCACGCGCGGAGGAGGGAAATTTGCTGGGGCGTGAGTGGCGCGCCTTTGTCGTTGGGAGGCATTTCCATGTCCGGCACGAGGCGCGCGACATAGTGAATCAGCGGACTGGCGGCGCTTTTGCCGGGCAGAATATCGACGCTGTTTTCGCCGCCTTTGAGGGCGGATTCGCGGTTGTCGAGACGAAATTTGCTTTTGGCTTTTTCCGGGCCGTGGCAGCGGAGGCAGTTGTCTTCGAGGATCGGACGGATGTCGCGGGAGAAATCAACCTGGGTTGTCGCGGCTGCGGGCAATTTTGAAACATCGACGTCCGCCGCGTAAAGCTTCAAGCATAACGCGAGGAAAATCAGCAAGCAGAGGCTCGTCGGCACGACTGTCGCAATAATTCTCGGTTGCCTTTTCAATAGAGGAGAAAGGGCTGAACGTTTGATCCGTGAACGGCGACGTGGCAGCCGGAAGTCCAGCAACTGCCAAACGCGAGGTCGCCGGTGTGATTTCTTCCGCCGATGAAAATTTGGCCGGGCGTCGTGGCGCTTTGGACTTGCGCGTGGCAACGGAGGCAAAGGGTGGCGTCGGGCTGGGTCAACATTTTGGCATTGATGGAACCGTGCGGGGCGTGGCAGGCGGTGCAGCCTTCGCGCATCGCGGGGTGCTCGTAAACGACGGGCTTCGTTTGCGCGCGATGGCATTGGGCGCAGGTCTCGTTCAATCGGGACATGGCGAGGCCGACGCCCGCGGGCTTCATGATGTCCATCCCATGCGGATCGTGGCATTGGACGCAGTTCATTTTTCCCTCGAGCACCGGGTGGCGTTGTGGGAAATGAAATTCCGCCTGCACTTCGGCGTGGCATTGGAGGCAGGCCTGCGGCTCCTTGCCGGGGTTGATGATGAATTTTTCGATGCCGCCGCGACCGCCCATTGCGATGTGTTTGCTGCCCGGTCCGTGGCATGATTCGCAGCCGGATTGGCCTTCCATTCGTCCGGTCTCCGTGTGCAATCGAGCATGAGGGCTGGCGGGGAAAGCGCGGGTGATGGTCTGATGACAGTCCGCGCACGCTTTATCGCCGACGTAGATCGCGCCTGCGATTTGCAACGGGGCCACTTCCGTGGATTCCATCGTCGAGCAGGAGCTGAAGGCCAGCATTGCGGCGCTTGTCAGAGCCGCGAGTGCAGCGAGGCAACTCAGTTGCCGCACAATTTTCGGGCGCATGTATATAAGAAATTGGGTTGACGGGACATTAATGTCCCGGCTCTGCGCGTCCAAGTATTTATTTGATAGTTCAAGGAGTGGTCGCCTGGCTCACCCGATAATAAACATCCCCGGTCTCACTGAAGGAATCTGAAAACTGCGACGACCCGCCCGAAGCCAGGTTGGTGGCCACCGGAATCCACTTCAGCAGATTGGTGGAACTTTCGATGACGTATGAGGTCCCTGCTTGCGTCGAAAAGCTAAACGTAAATTGACCGGCGCTGACGCCTGGAGAGGTAACATTGATCGGAGGCGGGCCGGAAACGGCGTTGGTCACTGAAATGTTAACGACCAATGACGTCGCGGTAATTCCTCCACCCGACGCCACTGCTGTCAACGAATAGCTTCCCGCCAGGAAATTGCTTGCGGTCAAGTTATATGGCGAAGTTTGCGCCGAGCCGAGCAATACGCCGTTTGTAAAATATTGGACGTTGGTTACTGTCGCGTTCGTTGCGGTAGCGCTGGCTGTCAAATTAACAGTCGCGGGGGCGGTGAAAGTCGCGCCGTTCGTGGGGCTGGTGATTTGGACAGTTAACGATGGGGGCGTCACGGAATTCGATACCGTGATGATCACCACATCCGAACTCTGCGAAACTCCCCCGGCGAACGCCGTCGCCGTCAGAAAATAACCGCCGGCCGCCACATTGCTGATCGACAGGGTGAACGGCGGATTTTGGACCGACCCCAGCGAGACTCCGTTGGTGAAAAACTCCACGTTCGTCACATTTCCACTGCTCGCGCTGGCATTTGCGTCAATTTCAATTATGGCAGGCGCCACGAAGATTGCCCCGTTTGGTGGATTGGTGACCTGGACTGTGACCGTTGGAGGGACTCCCGAGTTGGTCACCGTAATACTAACAACCGCGGACGTGGCTGAGATTCCTGCCGCCGTTGCGACCGCCGTAAGAGCATAGGTTCCGACATCGAGGCTGCTTTCAGTCAATGAGAATGGAGCAGAAGCCACTGAACCGACGGAAATTCCGTTCGTGAAAAATTCGACGTTAGTCACGCTCCCGCTGCTCACGCTGGCTGTCGCATCAATCTCCACACTTGCCGGGGCGCTGAAGCCGGCACCGTCAGCCGGACTGGTTATTGACACCGTGGGCGTGGGCGGCGTAACCGCTCCAGGAGTAGAGCGCGCATAGGAAAATGAAGTCTGTCCAGTGCCGCTCTGACCTCCCCAGGACAACAGCGTGAGGGAAAAATAAATATCCTCGCTTACCAGGTGCACGACGTAGGTTTTGTTAACGTCCCCGGGCGGATGGTTACCTGACTCCAAAGGGCACGGTGCGAATTTTAGTTTCGCAATATTGGTAATGGATCCTTGAGCCCACAGAGTGTCCGCCGGGCTGACACCATTGACCGCGCCACTTTCCGAATCGGAATTGTACAGACCATCGCTGCCGCCGCGCGTAATTTTGACACCCGGAACGATTTGGTCGCCAAGACCGTTTACTGCGTGATTAAAGTTGGTGAGAGGCCCCGTCCAAATTGTCGATGCCCGCACACCCGCTGCTGCGCAAAGGATTAAGGCAATGACAACCCTCGTCCAACTTCCCAAAGCTAATTTTGCAATTGTCATCTGATGTATGATGTTTTGATGCTCGTTTTGGTTCCCCAAATTCTTAACCTGCCTCATGTTGTAAATACCACCCACCCCGTCAAGGGCTCGCCGTGCCAACGACCCGGTAAAACCCCGATCCCGCAAAAATTACCGTGTTGGAATATGCGGCTGTTCCTCCCGCGCCGGAGTTGGTTGCGACTGATATCCAGTCAACTAGATTCGTTGAAGATTGGACAATATATTCCAAGCCGGGGTCGGCGTTGTAATTGAATGAAAAGTTTTCTCCGCTAATGCTGGCTGCCGATGCGTTGATCACAGGAGTCGTCCGTTCGTAGGCAAATCCGCCGCTTCCACCTGATCCCCAGATCGTAATTTCGATGCCGATATAAATATCATCGTCCGTGAGATGCAAAACCATCTCCTGCCCGACCAAGGTCGTCGGTGATGCCCCGTTCAATAACGCGTTCCAATTCGTGAACGAAAGCGACGCATAATTGCTCAGCCCGCCAAAAGCCCATTCCGTTCCCGCAGGACTGAGCGATATTGCATTGGTCTCCGAAAACGCGTTGAAAAGTCCCTTTGACGAAGCGCGAGTCAACCAGACATTCGTTGTAATCCGATCCTGGTTGGTCGCCTCGGTCGGTTTCGGGGCGGGTTGCAAAAAGGTAATCTCAGGTCCGTCCCAAATCGTCGCGGCGTCAGTTGCCAGCGCGAACGCCATAAGACAACTCACCATCAAGAAATGAAAAACTCTTCGCACGAAAGTCCGATAAATTTTTGTCATGTTCACTTGGGTTGTGAGGACACCACTCCGTTTTTGTTCCATGCTTTATACCGGGTTGGCAAACGAGCATCAAGCGTCAACAAAGGGCTGATGACTCGCCAGTCGAGATTGACTAGGGCGAACGCATCTAAAATAACGCAACACATTGAAAATCAATGCTTATGTTTTGCTGTTGACTGATAGGGATGTCCCAGATGCATTTCACCCTGTTCCGACTCCGGGCCTTCCGCGGACGCCTCGGCGAGGCGTCCCTACCTCGAAATTTAGATGCGTCTATCAGTCGGATTGATTGTGGCGGATTGACGTTTTGCCTGTGGGCGAAGTAATCTTGATTCTACATGAAATTGCGCGTTCCAGAGTCGCCGATGCAGCGAATGGCCCTCGCCATTGGCGTGGCGGTGGCGGTCATGGCTGTCGGGGCTGGGATTTATCTCGCCATTCCGAGCGGCCCTCCGCCAGCAAAAGTGGATGGGCTGAAAATCACCGGCGCGGCCATTGCCTATACCCGCAGCCTGGTCGCGCGCAAACAACCCATTCCAAAAATTGTTGCGTTGAGTGAATTGGTGAGGCTTGGATTTCTCAAGCCTGCCGACGTCGCCGCATTTCAAGGAATGGATGCCACGCTCTCGCTCGTCTCCGATGCGTCAAATCCCCAGTACGTCCTGATGCGGGTACAATTGCCTGACGGGTCTGATTTCGAGTTGCTGGCCGACGGAACAATGAGACAAATGGGCCGGTAGGCTCCTGAGTCAAAAAAAGCTCAAATTATTCCGAGAAGATTTTGCCGTTGAAATTTTAAAGGAGCCTCCTCTCCCCAGCCCTCTCCTCCACGCAGCAGCGAGGAAGAGAGGTAGAGAAGCATTCGCCAATGTTAATTATGTAAAAAATCAATGACTCAGGAGGCTAGAGCAGTTTAACTTAAGCTGTAGCCGCCCGGTTCGGACGGTCTGCGGGGAGCGCGGTCGTCTCGACCGCCGCGTCTGGCGTCTCGCCAGACGCTCTTGTCGAACATTTTACACGCTGCCGTAGTGTTGGATTGTTCCGTCGGCGAGACGCCGACGGATGCGACCGAGACGGTCGCGCTCCTGCCGCACCGAAATTCGTGGCTACAGTTGTACTAAAAATGCTATAGAGCGTTTCAAAAAAGGCGTTCGAGCGGCGTTTCCTTGGGCGCGGGCGTCCAATAACTTTCCACGGCGCGACGGCGAAGTCGCAACGGGTCTTTTCCGAGCGCCCGACGGATGATTCCCAAAGGCGTAATGACAATAATAAAAAATACAGCCAAGATGACCATTCCCGCGATCTGGCTAATGCGAAACCCAAGCCGCATCGAAAAATTATAAAACCCGCGAAACCAACGCGGCTGAATTGCGGCAGCCACCGCGGCAACTGCCATCGCACCCCAAATAACGCAGCAAACCGCTGTCGCCAAATGCCCGCGCCACCGCAAAATCCCGGTGAGGACGGCCAGTCCCATCGCGGTCATCCAGGTCGTCTTGCGCCATTCCTTTGGATCTTCGCTTAGTTTAAGTTTCATATTTACAGCACTAATCCGCTTGTGGCGCGACGCGGCGCGCGACCAATTTTGCCGGCTGCTTTTCGCGTTCCAGCAAGAAATTCCCCATCACCAGATAATCCATCTCAGTATTGACAAAGCATCGGTATGCGTCTTCGGGTGAACAAACGACCGGTTCCCCTCTCACGTTGAAAGAGGTATTCACCAAAACGCCGCAATCCGTCGCCTGCTCGAATCGTTGCAACAATTGATACAGCAGCGGGTTGACATCGTTGGTCACCGTTTGAACGCGCGCCGAAAAATCGACGTGCGTAATCGCCGGAAGTTTCGAGCGCACTTGCTTCAGCAATTCCAGTCCGCTTCCTCCGCTGGCGACAGGCAACCGCAGTTCCGGTCGAATCGGCGCGACGATCAGCATGTAAGGCGAATCAGCGGAAAGCTCGAAATATTCATCAACCTTCTCCCGCCGCACAATCGGCGCAAAGGGCCGAAATGATTCGCGGAATTTCACCTTCAAGTTCATCACTGATTGCATCTTCGACGAGCGCGCATCGCCCAGGATGGATCGGTTTCCGAGCGCCCGTGGACCGAACTCCATCCTCCCTTGAAACCAGCCGATCACTTTCTCCTCGCGCAACAACCCGACCGTGCGGTCAAGTATTGCGTCTTTATTCAACCGCTCGTAAACCGCCTCGTGCCTGAGCAACGTCGCTTCGATTTCGTCGTCGCTGAATTCCGGTCCGAGCAGCGATCCGCGCATCGCGTTCACTTTTGGCGTTGGCGGAACATCGTTGTCATTCGCGAGATTCCAGGCAGTCAACGCGGCGCCAAGCGCACCGCCCGCATCGCCCGCGGCGGGTTGGATCCAAATGTCATCGAAAATTTTCTCCCGGAGGATGCGCCCGTTAGCCACGCAATTCAGCGCGACACCTCCCGCCATGCAAAGATTCTTTTGACCGGTCAATTGCCGCGCGTGGCGAGCGAGTCGAAGCATGACAGTTTCTGTCACCGCTTGAATCGACCGCGCTACATCCATGTGGCGTTGCTGAATCGCTTCGTCATGTCGCCGCGGCGGACCGTCGAGCAATTTATGGAAGCGCTCGTTCGTCATCGTGATTCCGGTGAGGAAATCAAAGTAATTGAGGTTCAGCCAAAACGAACCGTCCTCCTTTAAATCGAGCAACTCCTTGAGAATGATGCTCTCGTACTTCGGCTCGCCATATGGCGCGAGGCCCATCAGCTTGTATTCCCCCGAGTTGATCCGAAACCCGCAATAATCCGTGAACGCCGAGTAGAGCAGCCCAAGCGAATGCGGAAAACGAATTTCGCTGAGGATGTCGATCTGGCGACCCTTCCCGACTCCGATCGTCGTTGAGGCCCATTCCCCCACCCCATCAATCGTCACGATTGCCGCTTCGGAAAACGGCGATGGATAAAATGCGCTGGCCGCGTGAGCTTGGTGGTGCGCAGTAAATAGAATCGGACAATCGGCTTGCAAGCCGGTCAGTTCCTCGCGAATCGTTTTGCGCAAATCCAGTTTTCCGCCGAGCCAATTTGACAACACTTCTGGAAATGTCCTCCAACCGCCGGGCGCGACGGCGAGATAAGTTTCCAGCAACCGCGTGAACTTCAGGACTGGTTTGTCGTAAAAGACAACGGCGTTCAGATCCGCCACGCTAATACCCCCAAACTGTAAACAAGATTCGCTGGCGCGTTTCGGGAAATCAGAATCGTTTTTGATGCGAGTGAAACGCTCCTCCTGCGCGGCGGCCACGATCTGGCCATCGCGGAGCAGTGCGGCGGCGGAATCGTGGTAGAATGCGGAAATCCCCAGGACGTGTCGAGGCGGGGGCATCGTTCACATAAACGGATAAAGCGCCCAGGCGATTCCCGAGCTTCCCGCAAAAAGCAGAATGGCGCCCAGCACGAGCAACAGGACAACGAGTGGAATCAGCCACCACTTTTTTTCCTGTCTGCAGAACTTAAGAAATTCTTTGAACAACGCCCACATGCTTCCCCGCAGACTATGCCGACCATCAAAAAATGACAAGCCGCCGCCTATCACGGCATGAGCTAAAAATGATCTGATGTTACTGCGCCAGGCGGTAGAACATTGCGCGACCGGAAATGGGAACGGTCACGGTGTTCTGTCCAGAATTCATCACGGGAGCGGTTGGCACGTTGGTCCAAATGATTTGCGGGGAAAGATTGGTCGCGGATTGAAGGTTAAAACCTGCGGCGTTAGTCGTCCAGCTTAAGACGGCGTCTGTGCCGGATAGAACAATAGCCAATTTTGGGGACATTGCGCTGACTGAGTTGAGCGACAAACTGAACACGGTGCCGCCATTTGTGCTGCCACCGTCGTATGTCATGCCATACAAAGTATTGTCAGATAAAATGACTCCGGCTTGGGGATCGGCACCATCGCTGTTCGTGTAAGAATGATACGGGTCGCCGGGCGAAAAACTATAGAAGGTTTTGAAATTCGAACCGTCGGTGTTGAGGCTGAAGATGGCGCCGGTTCCCTGGCTGCCGCCTTTGGGCACGGTTCCGTATAAAACTCCGTTTGACAGGATCAAATCGCAAACTGGATTTCCGGGTTCATAACTCTCGTCGAAGGAATGCAGAACCTGGTAGCCGGTGCCGTCGGTATTGATTCGGAAGACGGTCCCGAACCCGGCGCCGCTATTTACGGCTGAGGCGCCGCCGATATATGTCGTTCCGTAGAGGACGTTTTCTGACAAGACCAATCGGCCCTCGGGTTTAGCCCCGTTAGTTGCAGCGTAATACGTATAATGAAGGGTGGAATTTGAAAGCAGCGTATCGGGGAAATTCCACAAATTCGTGAAGCCGGTGCCGTCGGTGTTGATTCGGAAAATTCCGCCGTTGCCCCATAATCCATACGAAGATGTGGTTCCAAAAAGAGTATTGCTCGACAAAGTAAGTCCGGCCAATGGGGAGCTACCGTCGCTGTTCGTATATTGGTTTCCGGGACCGAGATTCCCAGTGATGGCGGTGAAAGTATAAAGATTGGTGTAGCCGGTGCCGTCCGTTTGGATCGCGAAGATGTTGCCGTTTTGATTGATGCCACCAAAGCCCGTGACGCCGTATAGAGTGCTGCCCGATAAAGCCAATACGCCGACAGGCAGACGCCCGTTATTACCACCGGAAAAGTTGAACAGATTTGTAAAGCCGGTGCTGTCGGTATTGATCCTGAAAAGGACGCCGTCGTTCGCGGAGCCTCCGGCGTATGTTAAGCCGTAGAGCATATTGCTTTGCAAAGTCAGACCGCCAACAGGCAGCAAGCCATCAGTGTTATCGCCAAGGGGATTAGGAGCGGAAAAACTGTATAGGTTCGTGAAGTTGCCCCCGTCGGCATTGATCGCGAAAATCATGCCGTTGCCTGTTAATCCTCCATATTTCATCGTGCCATAAAGGGTGTCGCCGAATAAAACGAGGCCGGACGGCGGGTATTTTGACCCAAAGGTTAGAAATGGGACGCCATCTGGAGCCGTGAAAGCGTGGAGGAGATTAAAAGCGGGATTGGGCGGAGGCGGCGGAGTGCTCGTCAAAGAGAAGTTGGCGTAGGCGACGGAAATCATGTCAGTCGAGCCGTTGTTTTGCAGAATGAACTGTGCGCCGATGAAGGGCCAAATGTTGGTTTCGCTGTAGATCGGCGAGCCGTTGTAATAGCCGGTGAGCACGTTGCCGGTGCGAGCGATCCGAAATACGCCACTGTTAGTGTTCACTGGAATCAATCCACGGACAGAGCCGTTCCATGCGTGGACGTTAATTCCACTTTCGTTGTCGAAAACGTCAAAAAAATACGAACCGTCGTAGAAGTATGTGTGTAATTCAACCTGATCATAACCTGGGCCCGGCGGCGCTGTGGAATCAATCGCGTTGGTAAATTCGACCTGTTCACTGAAGTCGCCGACCGCGACATCGCCGAAAACCTGGGGATTCAACACCAGGGCGATGTCTGGCGAACCGGCGCTATGCGGCGCTATTCTCGCGAATTGGACCTGGTCATTGGTAACGACGATTGAATAAAGGCCGGCAGTGGATTGGGATACGCTCCAATCGTTGGTGTTAAGCCCCTCGGAAAAATCATCGGAGAACGTGCCGGCGACAAGAGACAGGGGTAACGCGACGGAAAGAATCAATGCCGCAAGCGATGCGAAACGCAACAATACTTTCATTTGGAAGCTCCCATTTGATAGTTTGTTCACGACCTAAATAAGGCCACTTCATAAGGTTGTTACTGCCTCAAAGTTTTGCAAGTTTTTTCCCTTTTGCTCCTTTCCTCGTGACCCGTGCCGAAACCTGGTGTAATGTCCAACAAATAACTGGACAACTGAGAAGGTTGAGAGTATAACCGGGGCATGTCATCAGGAACACTGGCCCTTCCTTTGAGCGTCCGAGATCGGGAAGAGATCGACCGCTGGCTCACCGCCCACGGAACAC